>CADATZ010000013.1 GCA_902791025.1 uncultured Chloroflexota bacterium
CATATGACATACTTTCGGTCTCGAATGACTTCGGATCTTCCTTCAGAAAATCAGCGCGAACAGAAGCTTTGGAAGACAGACCGGCATCTTTTTTGATGTTGGCTACTGTTTCTTTCACTTCCGCAAGCATCTGCTGATGTCTTTCGTATGCCATTTTCTCTCCTTCCTTAGGTATTAGGTGTTAGGTGGTAGGATACTAACACAAACTTGTCCCATGCTCCTTGTTCCTGCCCCCCGGCCCCTGACTTCTGAATCCTGAACCCTGATAAACAGTATACACACAATTTCATAAAAAAAAACCGCCAATATTGGCGGTTGACAAATGTTCAAAAATGTGGTATATGCGTGGATCTGTACTATGATTTTAATACCTTTTGAATTTCAGTGCCAGGAGGATGGCTGCCAGGAGGACGAGGAAGGATGTTCCCAGAAGGATCCAGGTTTCGGATGAAAATTCGGAAAGTGATTTGGCTGTGGAGACCACAACTGTTTCCTCCGTTTCTTCAGCGGCTTGATGGTGGGCAAAACCTGATTCCATGGGACCGCCCATTCTGCCTTCTCCAGTGGGCATATTTGCTTCGGGGGCTATAGTTCCGTCAAAGGCAGGCATCTGCCCATCCGGAGGCATCATGCCACCGGGTCTGCCCTGTGGCATGTCACCCGGTTCAGCGGTTCCATCCGTGGCAGTTCCGTCAGCAGTTACTGTGGCTGTGCCCCAGTTCATTCCTCTGCCTCTGCCGCCGCCGCGGAAGAATCCGCCGCCCATGGAGCCCATGCCGGCACTGCCGAGGGTGACAGCATCTGAATCAAGCGTCAGTTCCTCTTCCGTTTCACCGATGACGACCGTGTAAGTTTCGCCGACTTTCATTTCCGGACAGCTCAGGAAAATGGAGTTAAAACTCTGCGTCGGGGTGTAGCTGAGGATCTCATTTCCATCCGCGTCCAGAACCAGAACCTCCGTACCGCCTTCCACAGTCTCCGTAAGGTTGTACATAATGACCGGCTGTTCGGAACTCGCGTCAAAATTCTCTGCCATCTGAGCACCGCCGGATGCAGCAAGCGTTCCGCCGCTGATGGTGGCCTTACCGCCGGATTCAGAACCGTAGTCAATGGCATTGTTGGTCCCACCGCCGGGCAGACTGACCCGGATCGTTCCGCCGGTGATGATCAGATCACCATTGGTGTCGATACCGTCCGCGTCGCGTCCGGTTTCATTGATGATGGTGAGCGAACCGCCGCTGATGCGGACCCAGGTGGAGTCATCTTCTTCAGCCGTGGTGGTTGGTTCTGCGGTGACAGTTTCCGTCATTTGTTCCATTCTTCCCGGGCCAAATCCGCCCATCATGCCGAACATGTCGCCGCTGCCGCCGTTGGCGTTGAGACCGTCATCGCTCGGGTAGATGGTGACGTCACCGCCGGCAATATCGATGGTCACGGCTTCAATGCCTTCGTAACATTCACTGATGAGTACCGTTCCGCCGTTGATGAGCACGTTGGTATCGGAATGGATCCCGTCGTCGCCGGCTGTCAGGGTGATGGAGCCGTCATCGATGGTGATATCACCGGCTGTGTGGATGGCGTCCCCGGTGGCTTTGATATTGAGCGTGCCGGATTCGATGTGCAGGTAGCCGCCTTCTTTGGAAACCATCAGCCCGTCATCCCCTGCATCGATCGTGAGATTCGCGTTCATGATGCGCAGACTGTCATTGGCATGCAGCCCGTCCAGCGGTGCGGTGATATTGATTGTGCCGCCGGTGATGATGAGGTCATCGTTTGCGTCAATACCGTGCTTATATCCGCTGACGATAGTGAGCGTTCCGGTACCGTTTATTGTCAAGTCATCATGGGCGAAAATTGCGCCGTTGGTTCCGTCCGCAATGGCTGCGTCGCTGAAGGTTTCCCCGCTTGTCAGGAAGTTCTCGCTGCCTTCTGCCAGCGTTATGAAGACCTTGTCTGCTTCCTCCACCCGGATGGCGGCGTTGTTGGATGAGGTGATGTCCACCCCATCCAGCAGCAGCCAAACCTTCGAGGAGATATAGGCATCCACGCTGATGGTCCCGTCGGTCAATGTTCCGGAGAGAACGTATTTGCCCGCATTGGTGATGACGACGGAGCCTTTGTTCGCGTAAGCACCGTTCCCGGAAACTGTGGCACTGTCTCCATTCAGTGTGATGACGGTCGCGCCTTCTGTATCCCATTCACCATTCTGATCGTTAGCGGTGAACTGGTCCAGGTCGGAATACTTTTCCGCGTCCTCATCGACGATCCGTTCAATACCGAGCTTCTCACCATTCATGAAGAGCACAGTCACCAGCAGGGCAGCGAGCGTGATGATGATGCAGATGCGGTCGATATGTTTATCGGTAGACACGTCAGGCTCCTTTTATCCCATGTAGTCCCCGTTGTAAGAGACCAGGACCGCGCTGGAGACACCAACGATTTCGGAGAGAGTGTTGATGAAATCGGTGTTGTCATCCTTGAGGCGGACTTCCATGTTCACTTCAACGTTTCCCTGACGGGCTGTCTTGGATTTGACGATGCACTTTTTGGTGTTGGACTGCAGGTATTCGAGCGCTTTTGTTTCACTGGCGTGGTCAGCGCAGTTCAGCACGACGATATAGGGGTTGGAACTGTCCTTGCGGTTGGCGAAGACCAGCAGGATGATGCCGATAACGACGGAACCGAAGACGGCCAGCGGGATCAAGCCGGCAGCCAGCACGATACCGACGGCGATAGCCCAGAATAGGAACGCGATATCCAGCGGTTCCTTGATCGCGGTACGGAAGCGGACGATGGAAAGCGCACCGACCATACCGAGTGAAAGGACGACGTTGGAGGTCACCGCAAGGATCACAAGGGATGTGATCATGGTCAGGGCGACGAGCGTCACACCGAAGGAAGAGCTGTACATCACGCCTGTATAGGTCTTTTTATAAATGAGAAAGATAAACATTCCCAGAGCAAACGCCAATACCATGGTCAGAACCATGTCCAATACGCTGACAGAAGTCACGTTGTCCAAAAAACTTGATTTGAAAATATCATTAAATGTCATTGTAGTTCTCCTT
Source organism: uncultured Chloroflexota bacterium (assembly GCA_902791025.1). Taxonomy (GTDB): domain Bacteria; phylum Chloroflexota; class Anaerolineae; order Anaerolineales; family Anaerolineaceae; genus Flexilinea. The sequence continues at coordinate 3,069 of CADATZ010000013.1, forward strand.
AATTTTAGGTGTTAGAGGTTGGGGTTAGGGAATAGGAATTGGCGCCTGATCTGATTTTGCAGACACTATCACCTATATCCTATATCCTATCCCCTATTTATCCATATATCCGACACTGCGCATATTTCGAGAATGCGCCGACACGACGGCCTGGGGTCTGAACCGCATCCCGGATGATGGAGGGCAGAAAGGCGTCCCATTTCACTTCCAGAATGATCGGCGCGTCGCCCGCGGGAACGGTGACACAGTTCGGATTCAGAAAATCCGTGCATCCCAGTCCGGTGCGGATGTCATAATCAAAAGTCACACGGACGTTGCCCGGAGCGTAAATAAAAGGCTCGCGGGTGTAGTCCACAATAGTTTTCGGCGCCATTCCCTGATAGCGCATCTTGCAGTAAAGCTCCTGGATCAGGGAGTACGGAGCGTTCAGCATCCAGTCGATGTTTCCATCAACGATAGATTGTGCTTCCGCCATCGTGAGCGGGGCGGAATATTTGGTGCCGAGCCCGTTCAGCTTGCTCTTTTTTTCCAGATGAATGATTTTGGAGGGGTCGCCGTTGTAATAGCGGATGCGGAACTTTTCCCGCATGTTGACCCCGTCGATCTTTTCCCGCAATGCCTTATCATTCATGTTGTCGAAGTAGAGGCTGCGGATCAGGTATTTGCCGCCGATGGCATGGCTGTCCGGCTGTGCTACAGCCCTCAGCCGTGCCCGAATGGAGAGCAGATCCGTGTAGCTGATCTCATGTTTCCACTCGTGCCGATAATGAATGTCCATATTTTTTCCCCTTTCTATGTAAATGATCTTAATTCCTGAACCTTAGATGAAACTTTGTTTTGTGTGGAATTTGTGAAAAAGATGACAAATGATATCGCTGCAAGCCTGTCTAAGCAGACTTTTGATTATCTGGTTCTAAACTTAAGAATTTCCTGGCCCTTGACTTTGGATTATCCTGATGGTAAATTTCGATTGTCTGCAAACACGCGGAAATATCTTGAACTGAGAAATGACGAAAATGCCAAAAATGCCGTTTTTTATCTCGGTGATTTCAATTTAACGATCAATGGCACGGAATATGTCAGCTGGAAGAATTGGAGCACATTTCCCAATCAGTGAAAGAAAAAACTGGTCTTTTGGACCAGTACGTTGTATATATGTAACGGAAACATCTCCTCATGTGCGTCCGCTTAATTTTTGAACAGTTACTAATCGTTCTTGTTCAGCCACTCTTTGAGAAGTGAGGCGTAGCGGGGGGTGTCCTCCACGTAGCAGGAATGGCGGCAGGTGCGGAAGAGTTCCCAGCGGGAGTTGGGGATGCCGTCGGCCATGGTTTTTGCGATGTAGGGTGTGCAGAGGTCATTACCGCCGCTGATAATGAGTGCGGGTTCGCGGATGGTTCCCAGTTTGTCAGTGACATCATAATCTTTTAAGGTTCCGAGTGGAGTGAACTCATTCGGCCCCCAGCCAACGACATAAGCTTCCCGTCCGGTTCGCTTCTCTCGGGTCAGGCATTCCGGGGCATCTTCTCCATAAGGACCGGAGCAATGGCGCCGCATGTACTCCGCTTCAGCTGCTTTGACTTCTTCCGCGTCGTAATCACCGGTTTCTGTGGCTCTTTGGATGGCGTCCTGCATTTCGTGCGGCAGTTCTTTGATCATGCGGGCTTGTTCGGCTCCCCATAGCTGTGAGGATGGCAGGGTGGAAGAGAGAATCAGACTTTTGATGCCTTCGTGCTTGTAATTGCAGACGTATTCCAACGCCAGCATACCGCCCCAGGATTGACCAAGCAGATGGATTTCAGAAAGGTTCAGTGCCTCACGCAGTGTGATGAGCTCCTGCACCCAGGTCTCGCGGGTCCACAGCTCCGGGTGTCCATCCAGATAAGAGTTGCCGCAGCCGATCTGGTCATATGTGATGAGCTGCCGCTGATCTTCCTCCGCGAGGAAATCCAGCACTTCAAAATAATTATGTGTCGATCCCGGCCCGCCATGCAGCATGAGGAGCGGTGCCTTCTCCGGATTAGCTTCACCCACAATGCGGTAATATGTCTGATATCCCATAAACGGGATTGTCCCTTCGGTGATTTTCATAGATGGTCTCCTCTTCGTAGTTTCAGGTAATTATATTCTTAAATGGTAACTGTTCAGTACCTGAAGGCGCACATGAGGACAGGCACCCTTGTGTCGGCTTCGCGACAGCAAGGTGCCAGTCCCCAAGTGCTTCTTCCTGAATAGATACCTTAAATGTAACAATTCAGAATTTGGGCGACGCACATGGGGACAGGCACGCTTGTTCGGGCTGCGCCGCACAAGATGCCAGTCCCCAAGTGCTTCGTCCTGAAAATATGCCTTAAATTATTTGAAAAGGGTGAATGATAGCCGTTCAGTACATAACGATGCATCACCGGTACATCTTATGCCCGTTGGAGAGACCATGAATACATTCCAATATGGCTGATAATATTGCGCAATACCGGAAAATATCCCTTTTGTAATATTGCGCAATGTTGGATTTTAAGCCTTATCTAATATTGCGTAATATCAGAATTTATACTATTTCCAATATTGCGCTTTTTTGGTTTTTGCCGTAAAATTAGATGTACGAGGTCAAAATGATATTCGAACGGAAAATTTATCAGAAACTCCTTTCCTGGAAAAACGAAACGCAAGGAAAACGTGCCATCCTTGTGGAAGGTGCACGCCGTATCGGTAAATCGACGATCGTTGAAGAATTTGCGAAACAAGAATACGAGAACTATATTCTGATCGATTTCGCCAGAGCTGCCGAAGAGGTCAAAGGCTATTTCCTTCAGCACCTGAATGATCTTGATACATTTTTTATGCTGCTTCAGTCTTATTACAATATTGATCTGGTTGAAAGAAAGAGCCTGATCATTTTTGATGAGGTTCAGTTGTTCCCTAAGGCAAGAGAGGCGATAAAATATCTGGTTCAGGATGGCAGGTATGATTATATCGAAACCGGTTCACTGATATCGATCAAAGAAAATATTGAAAAAATCCTGATTCCCTCGGAAGAAAGAAAGCTGAAAATGTATCCGATGGATTTTGAAGAATTCTGTTGGGCGTCAAATTCGAAGCAGATCATTGAATATATCCGTGTCTGTTTCGAAAAGAAAATCCCGCTTGAAAGAGGGCTTCACAATAAGGCGATGCTTTTATTCAAAGAATATATGTTGGTGGGTGGCATGCCGCAGGCAGTTTCGGCTTATCTTGAAAATCATAAGGATTTTGGAAAAGCTGATGTTGAAAAACGCGATATTTTGGAGCTCTATAGGGATGATATCAAAAAGATCAAGGCGCAATATCGGGCAAAGGTTTCCGCTATTTTTGACCAGATTCCCGGTTTGCTCTCGCAGCATGAGAAGCGGGTGGTATTCAGTCGAATCGCAGAGGGCTCTGCTGTGGAACAATATGGAGAGACCTTTTTCTGGCTAGCGGATTCGATGATCACCAATGAATGCCGGAAAGCGAATGATCCCAATGTCGGTTTGTCTCTTAATGAAGATGATGCTTTTATTAAATGCTACCTGGGCGATACGGGACTGCTTGTCAGTCACGCTTTTGATGAAAATGAATTACTGGAAAATGAAGTGTATAAACAAATCCTTGGCGGTAAACTGTCTCTGAATGAGGGAATGCTTTATGAGAATATCATTGCGCAGATTCTTACCGCGAACGGGCATAAGCTTTATTTTTACACACAGTATAATGCGGCTCTGCACAGGAACGATATTGAAATCGATTTTATCATCTCCAATAACAGCAAATTACGTTATAAGATCTATCCAATTGAGGTGAAATCCGGAACAAATTATTCCGTGAAATCGCTGCTGCGTTTCAAAGAGAAATTCAAAAACCGCATCGGGGAATGTTACATCATCCATCCTCGAAATCTCACATACAAAGAGGACATCCTCTGCATTCCGCCTTACATGGCGATTTGTTTGTAGGTTTGTATCTGATTAAACAAAACACATGGAAATTGGCACCTTTTATCGCGAAAGACGATATAAGTGTGCTTGCCCATGTGTATCTCTGGATTTTAACAGGTTATTATTTATTCCTGTTGATTGACTTTGTACCAGTCCAATGTTTCCTTCAGACCATCCTTAAAATTGACTTCCGGTTCGAAGCCTAACAATTCCTTCGCTAATTTTGCATCTGCGCAGAGGCGCTGGACGTCGGCGGGACGGCCGGGGCGGTATTCGATTTCGCCCTGATAGTCGAAATAGGCGCAGATCTCTTCCACGACGGCCTTCATGGAGATCTCAATGCCGGAGCCTAAATTGACGATGTGGCCGCGGGATTTTTCGTTTTCATAGGCCAGGCGGAAGGCACGAGCAGTGTCATGAACGTTGATGAAGTCGCGGGTCTGCAGACCGGTGCCTTCGAGGACCGGTTTTTCGCCGTGCAGAATGCGGCGTGCGGTCAGCGGGATAATGGCGGCCAGGGCAAGGTCATTCTGCCGCGGACCGTAGTTATTGAAGGGACGGATGATGGAAATGTCATAATGCCAGACGTTGTAAAAGGACATGATCATCAGGTCCGCGGCAGCTTTTCCGGCAGCATAGGGCGTGGTGGGGTGCATGGGATGCTCCTCGTCCATCGGCGAATATTCCGCGGTTCCGTAAGCCTCGGAGGAGGAAGAATGGATCAGTGTCTTGAACACGCCGTCCTCCATGAGGTGCATCAGGGTCTCGGCGATATCCACATTGACCTTGTAGGCGGTGAAGGGGTTGAAAAACGAATAATTCAGGGCGATGGTGGCGAGGTTAAAGACAACTTCCACATCTTCCTTCTTCATCACCGCTTTCATCGTACCCAGGTCCCGGGCATCGTCACGATAAACGATCACGCGCCCCGGATAGTTGGCACGTGCTTCTGCGATGTTGCGGTCCTTGCCGAGAAAGAAGTTATCGACGATGACGACTTTCTCCGCTCCGGCCGCGAGCAGTGTATCTGTGAGATGTGAACCGATGAACCCGGCGCCGCCGGTGATGAGTACGTTTTTTCCCTGAATATTTGCCATATGTTTTCCTCCATTTTTTATTCAGTGACCGGTGGTGAGGGATCAGAAAAAACTAATCCCTATTATATCAACTTCTTCGACTGTTCCAGTGCATCGATCACGCGGTCGCACCATTCGTCGAATTCCGGATCGTCCCGCTGACATTCGGGATGAGAAAGAATGTAATCCAGCGCGATACGGACGCCCTTATGGAATGGGATCGTCGTGCACATGGTGTTGGCGAGCCGTTTGATCTTGCTGTTGTCAAAAACCACGCAGACTGACTTGTCTCCGACCAGGCCGCCTTCCAGATCGTAACCGTATTTCTCACCGACGGCTGCGAGGTAATCACTGGCGACATGATAGGCATGAAGCTCGACACCGAGCGCATCGGCGATGGTCTGGTAGATTTGGTTCCAGGTCAGCACTTCGTCACCGGTGATCTGGAATGCTTCCCCGATGGCGTGACGGTTGCCCATCAGCGCAGTGTAACCCACAGCGAAATCTTCGTTGAAGGTCAGGTGCCACAGGCTGCTGCCGTCACCCTGAATGATGACCGGTTTGCCTTCCATCATGCGTTTGATGACCTGCCAGGAACCATTCTTCCCATGGACACCCAATGGGATGCTGCGTTCGTCATAGGTATGGCTGGGACGGACGATCGTGACCGGGAAGCCTTCCTCGCTATATTTTTTCATCAGGAATTCTTCACAGGCGATCTTGTTGCGGGAGTATTCCCAGTGCGGGTTGGCAAGCGTGGTGCCTTCGGTGATGATGTAGCTCGCCGCCGGTTTGTGATAGGCGGAGGCGGAGCTGATGTAGATATACTGACGGGTACGGTCTTTGAAGAGGCGATAGTCCCGTTCTACCTGGTCGACGGTGAAACCGATGAATTCGCCGATGACGTCAAAGACGGTATCTCCGATACTTTCCAGAACAGCTTTTTCATCGTTGATGTCCGCGACCATTTGATATACGTTCTCCGGAACGTCTTCGGAGCGGTTGCCTCGGTTGAGGAGCCAGACCTCCCAGAGCGGGTCTGCCGCAAGTTTCCGGACGATCGCCATGCTGATCGTTCCCGTTCCTCCGATGAATAATGCTTTCATAATTTCCTCCGTTGTCAGTGGACAGTGGTTTTCGTCTTACCGTAACTGTTCAAAACTTGGGCGACGCACATGGGGACAGGCACGCTTTTGTCGGTTTCTCGACACAAGGTGCCAGTCCCCACGTGCTCAGTCCTGAATTGTTGCGTTTAACCTATCAAACAAGGAGGGTATATGTCCCCTCCCTGTGATAATATAACATAATCTTCAATAAAAATCAGATGGTCAACGAACTCACTGATCCCTGACCACTGTCCACTGATTTCTATAGTTCCGCTTTGCAGTTGTCGCCGAGGAACAGCTTGCGGTCGGTGGCGGTCACATCCACGTCGGCACCCAGCATGGTCTCATGAGCGACGAGACCGGAGATGGTTGTGCGCTTGTCAAGAATGGTATCCTGCAGCACGCAGTTGGTGACCTTACAGCCGGCTGCGATAGAAACATACGGTCCGATCACGGAGCGTTCCACAACAGCGGTGGGATCGACATAAACCGGCGGGATGATGACGACGCCTTCGCGTTTGGCGGCTTCGGCGGAATTGTCATTGCCCTGGTCAAGGAAGAAGCGGTTCGTGGAGATCACAGTCCCCGGGACACCGGCATCGACCCAGGCGTTGGTTTCCTGAATGCCGAAGGTGTCGCCGCGGTCCAGCATAATGTTGATGCCGTCGGCGATGTAGAATTCGTTCTTCAGGGAGATGTTCTTTTCGATCTGCTCTTCAATGGCGCTGATGAGCTTGCGGCCGTCTTTGAAGTAGTAGAAGCCGACGATGACCATTTTGTGTTCCATCGTGGGCGGTTTTTCGATGAAATGCTTCACACGTCCGGTCTCATCCAGAACAGCGGCGCCGAAGCGGCGGGGATCCTCGGTGTACTGGCACCAGGCAAGACCGTCACGCTCTTCGTTCTTGAGGACGGAAAGGTCTACGTGGATCAGGGTGTCGGCGAAGGTCATGATCATCGGGCTGTCGATCATATCTTTTGCGCAGTAAATCGCGTGAGATTGTCCCTTCATCTCTTCCTGGACAACGTATTTGCAGTTCAGATTCGGATAGTTTTCTTCCATGTAGGTCTTGATGGACCAGCCGTTCGGGGAGATCACGAAAATGTATTCGGGTTCCCAGTCATTGCCGAGATCTTTGAATTCATCCAGCAGATAATCGAGGGAGGTGCGCCCGGCAATGGCGACGAGCGGTTTCGGTTTGGACCAGGTCAGCGGGCGCAGACGGGAGCCGTAACCGGCGGTAAGGATAACGATTTGAATTTTCGGTTTCATGAAGAAATTCCCTTTTGTCAATATGTCTTAATAAATAATTTTAACCAAATCCTTCAGACTCATTATAGAGCGAATTGGATTACGCTTTATTATTTTACTATAAAATAGCATTCTAAAACAGTCTTTACAATTTTCATTTAAGGAAGGACTGATTAATCCCTTTCTGAATCATAATAGACCTGTTATATAACGCGGACTTGAGTCATATAACAGGTGGTTATTGACTCATTCTATGTGAAATAAACATTGTGTTTCTCCAACGATAAAGTGTGTGGATCATGAGTCCTGCTTTAAGAGTTTATCGTGGTAAATTTATATTATCTGTATTAGCTGAATCTGTTTCCCGAATAGAAGCGGGTGTCTCTTGTAATTGCATCAGTAAATAGTCCTTTCGGATCATATCATATTTTTCTTCATAAAAAACCTGATGGGGGCCAAGCCCTTTTGTGTAAGGTTTTCCTGTGATGAGTTCTCCGACTTCTGCATATCTGTACCGGTAATTATCACTCCAATCCCGTGTTTTGTGTACATTGATTTTTTTTGAAAATAAGAACAGGCAGCTCAGGCAGAGTATTATTGAGAGAGCCATTTTCACGAAATCAAATAGAATGTTTTTACATTTTTCATTCAGACATGATACAGCTGCCCCAATTATTTCTGCGATAGCCAGGACCGTGAAGGTATAAAAAGGGAGGAGACTTCTGTTTGCGATGTACCCTTTTTGAAAAAATGCCTGCATGACAAGATTTGTGATGACAAAAATAATCATCATCAGGGTGAAATCTGCAGTTTTCAATTTTTTCCGGGATATGATCAATGCGAGCGGAATAAAAACTGCGAAGGCAATGGAAAGAATATTTAAATATTTTTCCTTTGTGATAAACATGCCCAGATATCCTTTGACAAAACAATCAAAAAAACCAGCGTCGTATCCTGTAACAAGAGGCTTCCCATCAGCCGTAATGCATAGATGATAGTATGACATTACAACTGAAAATATTAGGAAAATGAGAAAAACGATACCGCTCCTTCTTATAAAGTTCTGAAATCGCCTGTTTTCAATCAAACGATAAAGGCATAAAAAGCCAACGGCAGGATAAAGAAGAAGGACAACTGTGTTGGAAAAGATACCGAACATCGCACAAAGCATGGCCCAATTCAGGTGTTTCATTTCACAGTAATCGCTTTTTTTCCATGCGATCAGATGCATACAAAGCAGGAAGACAAAAGTATTTGCCATTCCGTATCCTCTTGCTAATCCATAAAACTCATTGAGATAATAATTTCCTGTAAAAACCACCAACACAGGAAACGTATAGTATCCCTTTTTATAATATTTACACACAAAAATAAGATAAACAGCGTAAAAAAACAGGGATGGAATCCTGATTATAAATTCGTTATAATAGTCATTGGCAAAACGGTCGATAAAATAGATCAGATAAGAGTTCAGCCAATGATTATTGGCGATTGCCCAACTTCCATTGAACAATTGCTTGAGAAAATGAGGATCGAGCATGTTTCCGGATGTAATCACGATGTACGTGTAAGCTTCATCATACGTGATACCTGTTGCGGCACCGCGCAGTACGGCGATGATGAAAACAATAAAACTGATTACGATACCGGTTTTGAGTAAAAGATTACTTTTTATTTTTAATAAATCATTTCTTTTAATTGTACGATTAAATAATATGAACATAATACGTACTCCTTGACGGTAGTATATATGTTATGTGTTTAATAAGATTAAATTATAAGCAAAAATTGTTGGTTTTTCTTATAAATATATTTTGATAAATCATCTCAAAAAACGATTTTGAAGTAATCCAGAATGATTTTAAATTGAACCTGCGCTGTGAGACAGGTGTCTCTCAGATATCCGGGTGAATCCTTCCAGAGTTGGAGCCTAAGGGAATAAAACCATTTCAGTTCATCCGTGATGATAAAGGGAACAAAGCGATGATGCAGGCCTTCCTTGAATAATATCAAACGTCAGCACAGCTTCTCGGCTCCCGAGCTGCGTTACATATAGGGATATATCTTTTTATACTGCGTCTGAACCTGTGCGGCAATATCCGGAAATGCCCTGGCAAAATCCTGGTCCTTTGCAAGTGCTGTGATCTCATCGATCATGAAGGTGAGAAGAGTTTCTTCGGAATCCTCGGTTGGGTCCGGATCACTCCGCAGCAAAGCCTTTTGGGTAAGCCGGAGGTTCTGTAATGAGTGGGATTCTTGATCGCTCTTGATCTTCCGGTGATCGGTGGCCGGTTTTCGGTTCCGGTTGATCGATGTCCGGCTGTGTTTTGGTTTCCGTTTTCTGTTGATTGGTGACTGATTGTGTTTCGGTTTCCAAAGTCTGCCGGGATGATTCATTGTTTGTGTCGGATTATCGGGAGCTGTCCCGATCACTAAGAACGGAGCACATGGGGGCAGGCACACTTGTGCTGACTTATGCGCAGCACAAGATGCCAGTCCCTATGTGCTCCGCTGTGGGGCCTAATCAACTGACAGGAATATTTCTATAAATTTTCCAGAAGCCAGTTATAGGAGACCGCGGCTTCGAACTGGTAGTTTTTATCACCCCGGTCGAAAGTGGTGTAGTTCAGCCAGGACTCTTCCGGAATCAGCATCACATCCACTTCGCCCTTATCAGCGATCTCAAAATGGACCGGTTCGGAAAAATCGATCATGTCCTCGTTGAAATAGATGATGAAATCTCCTTCCAGATCTTCCGGTGAAAGCAGCATATAGTTTCCGTCACGATAGACCTGAATGGTGCCTTTCGTGTCTTTATCTGCGGAAAGATAATAAAAAGCATCTGTTTCCCGCATTTCAGCCCGGGTGGAAAGGTCCCAGCGGATGGATTCCGGCAGCGGATTCCGTACATGATCATCCAGCCAGTCCGGTGCGTAGCTGTTTACCCATTCCGTACTGCGGTCTTCACCGGAAAGATAGCCGTCGACATTCGCATAGACTTCAACTTCTTCGTTTGAGTAATCCTCATAATTGTGTCCACGGTCCACATGGATGAGCGTTCGGTGTTCGTAACCATCCGGATATTCCGATTGCAGTTCATCCAGCAGCTGTCCATATTGGGCTGTGACGATGTGGCGGTCGTAATCGGTATCATATTCACCGACCTGCAGTTCGATAGGAAGATTGCAGTAGTTGATCATGCTGATACCGTTCGGATGCCCGGAGGACATGTTGACCGCAGCAAAGCGGTCAGACATACGTGCTCCAATGGCATAAGCGCCGTCGCCCCCTGCGGAGAAGCCGGTCAGGTAAACGCGGTTGGGATCCACGTATTCAGTGAGGATCATATATTCGATCAGCCGGTCATAAAGCGGGTAGGATTCCGGGTTGAAGTGGGTGTCCCAGGTGTCCCGCACGCCCCGAACCGCTGCATAAACCTCGCAATCCAGATGGTCGGTATAGTAATTTTGCATGGCTTCCCATTGGGAATCGTTGAAGTCTCCCGTGTCATCAGAGCCGCCTCCATGCATGGCGATATATAGAGGGTAGCCTTCATCAGGCATTGCTCCGAAGACCTCGACGGTGTAGCGCATAGTTGCATCTCCGAAGGTCATCGCAAAATTTTCAGTCTCGAATTGCAGTTCTTCACTCTCAAGTATGGTTTCTTCCCATTGCTCCCATGTCATCTCACGGTAATCCTTCAACTGATCGATTTCCAACACGTCTCCTTCCTCAAGCATCGGTGCGGTGAGCGTTTGCGCACTGACCGTGGCGCCGTAAGATAGGATAAGAATCAACAATATAAATTCCAAATATTTATTCATAGAAATTCTCCTGATACTGTTCACGCTCTTTCCGGAGCACCGGACCAGTTACCTGTTGCGGCGCAGCCCGCACAGGTGACTGGCTACCGAGTTGCGTTACTGATTTGGCTAACTACTGAACAGTAACTCTTCTTGATTAGCAGGTTAAAGGAACTTGTTCCCGTTTTGCATAATAACAGGGTTATAATAATATTATAGATTGTCAATCCCATTTGTGGGATTTTTTATTCACTTTTTTGAAAGGAGATGTGGTTTATGAATCGTATTCAAAAGTTTTTTTCTCTGCTGCTGGCTGTTGTTATGCTGGCCGCAATGATTCCGGCTGTTGCCGGTGCTCAGGATGAGGACATCCATGTGGTGATTCTCGCGACTTCCGATATGCACGGGAACGTCTGGAGTTACTCTTACGAGGACAATGCTGAAACTGCCAACAACGGTATGGCTCGCCTGTATACCTACATCAAGCAGGTCCGAGAAGAAAATCCGACCGTTTTCCTCGTGGATGCCGGTGATGACATCCAGGGTACCATCATGACCGACGACCTTGCAAACAAGGCTCCGGATGAGCCCCATCCGGTGATGGTTGCGATGAATTATATGGGTTTCGACTCCATGGCTCTGGGCAACCATGAGTTCAACTGGGGTATCGACACCATGAAAAAGATCCTGGGTCAGGCTGAATTCCCGGTTCTGGGTCAGAATGTTCTCAATGCTGACGGCAGTTACGTGACCGGCGCAGGCTGGGCTATCATCGAACGCGGCGGCGTTAAGCTGGCTGTCATCGGTGTCTGCACCCCGGATATCCCGATCTGGGATGGCAATAAGCAGGGTATTGATGAAACCGTCTTCGAAGCTGCCAACACCGCTGTGAAGAAAGCCATTGAAGAGATCGGTGATCAGGCTGACATCATTCTTGTTTCCGCTCACATGGGTCAGTTCGCTGAATTCGACGAGGATAACGGCTCTGACGCAGGGTACAAGATCATCGATGATAACCCGGAAGTCGACATTCTGCAGGTTGCGCACATGCACATCACGGTCAATGAAGAATATGAAGGCACGCCGGTCGTCGGTGTCCGCAACTCCGGCCGTGAGATTGCCCGCATTGATGTGACTCTCGACAAAGATCACAATATCAAAGATATCGCGACTTCCATCGTTGATATGGTCGACTACGAACCCAGCGAAGAAATCCGCGAGATCCCGGAAGTCAAGAAGCTGCATGAAGATACCATCGCCTACATTTTTGGCGGTGGCAGCGGTGAAGAGGGCGAAGATTATGAACCGCTCGGTGTGACTACCGCGAAATTCCAGCCGGAAGACGAGATTCTTGGTCTGCCGGAAGGCAAGCTGCAGGATACAGCGGTCATGGACCTGATTCTGAACATCCAGCTGGCTGAGTCCGGTGCGGATGTGACTGCCTGCGCTCTGTTCAAAGATACTTCCGACCTGCCGGAGGGCAACATCAACTACGGGAACATCTTCGACATCTACAAGTTCGACAACACCCTGTACCGCATGACCGTTACCGGTAAGGAACTGAAGGGATACATGGAATGGGCAGCGGAATGCTACAACCAGTGGCAGCCGGGCGACATTAACATCTCCTTTGACCCCGAATATCCGGGCTACCTCTATGATATGTTCCAGGGTGTGGATTATGAGATCAACCTCTCCAAGCCGAAGGGTGAACGTATCGAGAACGTGATGTTCCATGGTGAACCGCTGAGCGATGATCAGATCCTGACACTGGCTGTCAATAATTACCGCTATTCCTCCGGCATCAAGGCCAAGAACCTGGCTGAAGGCAAGCGCGAATGGGAATCCTCCAACTCCATCCGTGACATGATTGTCGCCTACTTCGGCGAAAATTCCCCGGTGGAACCGACTGTTGACAACAACTGGAAGATCACCGGTGTTGACCTCAGCAAGGACGACCCGCGCCGCGCTGAAATCATCGGCCTCATCAACGAGGGTCTGCTGCCGACGCCGTATGCGAAGAGCTATAATCTGGCTGACTACGACGCCCTGATTGCCGAAGCCGAAGCCAACCGCGCCGCCAATGCCGAGTTCGAGTCCGACAAGTCGCATTAATATTCCGGTTAAATTGGGGACTGTCCCTTTATGGGATTGTCCCTGTAAAGACTAAAAAGGTCAGTTATCCGGAAGGATTTATTATGTAAAAGGAGCTCTTTTCGAAGGGCTCCTTTTCCGTTACAGGTTTTTTGCAACCATCTGCGGATCGTTGATGGCATTGTCAAGCAGGCGGCTCAGAAAACCCGTATAGCCTTTCCCAGCAGCCTTTGCCTTTGTTAAGCTGCATTTTTGACGAATTCACACTTCTGATCAGATGTCAGCTGTTATTCTTTATAACAGTCATTTTCTGCAGAAACTCATCCACACTCATGCCGGCTTCTTTCGCAGCCTGTTCAATTGTGATCATCTTTTTCCCGGCGAGATTAACCAGCATGTTAAATTCACCTTCTTCACGACCTTCTTCACGGCCTTCTTCGCGACCTTCTTCTTTGAAGAGTTCCATGACCTCTGTTTCGTTATATTCTTCGAGTAACATACCTTTTACCTCCGCTTTGTGAGCGACCAGAAACGGTTTGATGATGAAATCATCCGGCATTGCGGTGATTGCCTGATCGATCGCACTGGTCACTGCGTTTTCATCATTGGATTTCTTGATGCTTCGGATTTTCGCAACCAGCCAGGAATATTCCATCAGCGGCTTGCAGGCATCCAGAAGTTTTTGGTTTTTCCCATAATTGATATTCAGCATCCGAACCTGAACTTCGACATCCGATATGGATCCTTTTGGAAAAGAATCGGAGAGCTTTAAGATAACTTCATCCGGCTGGTCAGCAGTGCCGTTGAAAAAGACGATCAGTCTTGGCGCCGGAAGTTCCATCCGTTTGCTGCTGTATTTGTTCAATCTCCTCTGTTTGATGTATTTTTCATATAAGTTCCCTAAATACTGCATCATTCGGAGTGGTGTGTTTGGGTTGAAAGTAGACTGTTGTTCCCACAGGTGCATCTCGACAGTGACCAGAATCGATACATCATTTTTCATCCCCATGTACATGATCTCTTTAATCGTCGTAATCTCGATGATCGAAGGGTTCTTGTAATCGGAATTGTTGACAGCATTATAAAGGCTGAGTGTCCAGGCTTTATTTTCTTCTGAACCGAAGAGAAATGTGAACAATCTGTCTTTGTAACGGATGTTATCTGCAGCCATATCGATTTCCTTTCCTGATATGATTATTCTACCATATCCTGATGTTTCTTGCGAAGAGTTCACGCTCTAAGGTTCGAGGTTGATTTCAGACCGTGTTACTGTTCAGGGACTCGCCAGAACACTGGGAAAGTATCTTGTATGTCTCGATGCGAAGCAGGCGAAACTCCTGCTCTGAATCCAATCGAGCGAAGCTCGCACCTTACTGTGCAGACAGAATACGTACCCTGAAAACTTTACCCTTACTCGCGAAGACAGTTTGTTTGATAGTCGCCCTTCACTTGATTCGGCAAGGTATTATGGGGGACGTATCTCAGTGCCCCTGCTTCGCGACGGGTCACATGAGATACGTCCCCGTTTCCACCTCAGTGCTTTGGCAAAGGCGTGAACTGTAACCTAACTGCCTGGCTGCCAACTCTCAACTTTCAACTTCTAACTTCTAACTTCTAACTGTTAATTGGCATTATTCATGCATTTTTTTAATACGAAAAACCGATTAATTGTTTATAGATAACGATTATTTAGAGAAAGGTGCATTAGCTGCTATGCTGAATAGGGAAAAATCAGGAGAAATCTTGGCAGGACTGTCTGAAAAAACTATGCTGTTTACAGTACAGTACAGTACAGCACAGCACAGCAATAAAAAATTCGGTACCCATAACGATGATATTGACTTGGTTATCCTTATGCGGAAGTTTTAATTTTATATCTGTTCAGAACGGAGCACACCAGGTCTGCCTTTTTGCTGTCGCTCTTCCGACACAAAAAGACTGCACTGCGTGTTGCGCTGCCGGGTACTGAATAGATGCATTTTTTTTTAACGAAAAACGCAGTCCGGCCAGTTGTTTATGATGATTTTGAAGCAGAAAACCGCTCCGGTGCAATAAAAAAGCCTGGTCAAAAGGAAGGAGACCGCTATGACGAATCGTAAAAAATCAATCATTTTGTTGAATCTGATGCTCTTTGCACTTCTCTTTTTCTCTGTGGAAGCGGCAAAGGCGGTGGAGTTCACCCTGATGCCCGATAAAGAAACAGCTTCACCGGGTGAGGAGGTGATCTTTTCCGTAAAGATCAGCGAAAATGAGGGCATCCTTGCTTTGACCCTTGACATCAACGTGGATGAAAACAGGCTCAGTTTTATCGGCTTTGAGGAATCCGAATTCAAGGGATGGAGCGTCACTGCCCGCAAAGCCGCCTGGGTCGGGAAAACTTCTACGAATTTCAACGGGGAAGTTCTGAAACTGAAATACCTGGTGAAGAGTGATGCCTATAATGGCGAGGCGCCTGTCACGATCAACATCAAAGATGGCGACGTCGCGAATGCTGAGGCGCGTCCTGTCCCGGCGGTCGTGGACCCGGAGCCTGTAGAGATAACGGGCGGCAGGGATGAACCCGGTCCGCAGCCTCCGCAGCCGCAGCCTGAGCACGGCGACCATGGATTCCCCTTCTTTATCCTGAACCGAATCGAAAACGGCTTACTGCCGGGAACCGGTTTCTCTGCACGCTCTCCGCTGAGCCTTGCCGCCAAACCGTTGGACCTGAACTACAAGCCGATCCGGAAAACGCTGGAGATCCCGTCCCTTTCCGTGTACGCGGATATCGTGAATGTTCCGTTTGTGGAAGGCGAATATCCGATCACCTGGCTCGGCAGTTCCGTCGGTATGCTGGATGGCTCTGCGCTCCCCGGTGAAGGGTACACGATCCTGACAGGGCACAATCACCTCAACACCATGGAAGCCGGTCCGTTTGTCTACCTTTCTTCCCTGAATGAAAACGACCGTATCTTTATTCGTGATGCACATGACAACCTGCAGACCTATGTGGTTTATGCCAACGAAAAGATCAGTCAGAGCGACCTTGCCGCGGTGGAACGCATTGCCGGAATGTTTGACAACTCGATCACGATGATTACCTGCGAAGACGAAATGATCACAGGCGGCTATGCCAACCGCCGTATCGTTGCCGCGAAGCCTTACGGCAAATAAGCATTTCGAAACATATGTGGTTGAGGCTCCTGCTCCGAATGAAAATCGGACAATGACCGTATCGTTCGGAGCAGGATCTGCCGATGCAAAGCAGAAGCTTAAATAGTCCGGCAAACTCTGACCACTGATCACTGACCACTGTATACTGACCACTATTAAAACAGGAGACAATATGAAAAACTTACACAGAACCCTCTGTTTCTTTTGGATGATATTTCTGCTGAGCTTCCTTGGCGTATCCGCACAGGGAGCGCTGAATCCCGGTGATATGAACGGTGACGGGAAGGTCGATGAACAGGACCTTATTACCCTCAGACGTTATTTGGGCGGTGAAAATGTTACCCTCAAAATCTCCGGAGACCTCAACTGTGACGGGAAACTGAACGCTCAGGATCTGGCACAGATGCGCCGCTATCTGAACGGTGAGAATGTTGAATTATCGGCCTGTGCGGTAACGACTGAATCAATCGTCGTAATGCCGGAAAGATATACGATGAAGGTTGGAGATGCCCTGCAGCTGACGGCCACCGTAACGCCGGAAAGCGCATCCGGAAACGGCATCACCTGGACCAGCAGTAATGGATCTGTCGCTACGGTCGATACCAAAGGCCTTGTCATCGCCAAAGCTGAAGGCTTCGCGGTGATCACCGCAGCTACACCGGATGGAAAAACCGATACCTGCCAGGTAACGGTTTCCGGTTCGATCCTTGATGATTTTACCTTCACACCGCTCAGTGAACCCGGTACCTGCCGAATCTCTGATTACACCGGTTTTTATGCTCAACCGCTGAACATTCCCGCTGCCGGTCCGGACGGCTGTGTTGTGACAGAAATCGGTCTGCTCGGAGGAAAAGATAAAACAGAGTGTCTGGATCCTGATTCCGGTGGTGAATGTTACTCATATAGAATATCCAACCCTATCATTCCGCCTACAGTTAAAGTGATCAGGGAAAAAGCATTTGAAGGAAGCTCCATAGATCTGGATGAATTCGTAATACCGGAAGGCGTTGAAGTTATCGAGCCCTATGCGTTCGCTTTAATTAATGCGAGAAAAATCATTCTCCCGGAAAGTCTGGTGTCCATAGGTTCCGGAGCGTTCCGCAATGCGCCTTATACAGAGGAGATCAATTACCCTGTGAATCTGAAGAATCTTCTTCCCGGCGGTGATGATGAATACGGAGTGATTTCTCCTTTCCCGAATTCTAATTATGTGTATTGGTGTGAGGAGGGTGAAAATCATTCCTGCAATAATTTTAAATCAATAGTCATACCGGAAGGCGTGACTTCCATTCCGGACAATATGTTCCATTACGCGAATGTGGAAACTGTCTCACTTCCCGATTCTTTGATATCCATCGGCGAGTCTGCCTTTGAAGACAGCGATCTGAAAGGCAGTCTTGTGCTCCCGCCAAATCTTGAAACGATCGGAGATCGCGCGTTCAATATTATTTATGGATGGCATGGAGCTGGCCTGACAGATATCTACGTCCCGGCTTCTGTAAAACCTTTCGAACCATATTTCAGCGATGATAAACCCATCATCCATGCGGTAGAGAACAGCCCTTTCTGGAACTTTGTAGCCGAAGAGCATCCCCAATGGATCGAAACCGGAAGAGTAGTCCCCTGGGACGGCATCGACCCCACAAAACCGGATGAAGTGTCGATCTCCGGTATAGTTACTGCTGCGGATGGTGTTACACCGTTAGAGAATGTTCAGATAAGCGTTGTTAATGTTGGTAATACTTCTGATTATGGGATTGATGTGACAGATTCCCTGGGAAAATGGAGTATGACTTTGAAAAAAGATATGACATACAAAATCTATTATATAAATAGGGAATATTTAATTTCTGGTTCAGAGGATACTTTTATTGCATCAGAAGGTTTGTTCCTTTCAGCCAATGCAAATTTCGAAGGAAATATTAATCCAAATATCGAATTTAAAATAAAACAAAACGGTATTGAGGTAAATGAAATCGAAGTTGGTACAACAGTAGAAATTTCTGTAGTGGCACCAAATTCAGACTATGTTCGTTTAGTAGCCGACGGTATTTTGTATGATGGCCATCAAGTAACAAATGAAATGGTCACTTTTACAAGACTGTTTTCAAAAGCAGGACATCGCAAAATCCAAATCCAAAGTTTTAATTATAATGACGATAAAGTAGAGATCAGTGCTGAAAAGACTCTGAATATAACAAAAAAGGACGACTTGCTCGTTCCTATTGTGAAAAATAAAGAGAAAATCTTAATTGACGACGATCTTACTATATCATGGAACCAAGTAGAAAACGCACAATATTATGCAGTATATATTTATGGCCCGAGCGGGACACAGGTATATCCCAATTGGCGGAATATGGAAGAAGAAATGAATAATCCTGCCCTTAGCCGTAAAATATCCGGTGTGTTTGACAATAAAGGTGAATATTCCGTACAGGTGGTAGCAACAGGGAAAGGCTTTGATTCAGCTACAGGTATTTCCAAAGTTGAGGTAGTAGAAACAGAAAAAGGTATACAAATAAATGTAAATGCTTATGCTGGCGAATTACAAGCCGAAGTACACAATGGGTTTATTGGAATTGGTGACAAAGTAACAGTAAATATTATGTCTGCGAATACATTGGATAATTATGAAATTATCTGTGAACCACAAACAGGAGCAGAAATCGATGGGAATATTGTTTATTTCACAACGCCTGGAAGCTACACAATTTCAGCTTCAGGCAGGATTGGTGACACACTATATAGTAGTGATAACCATATTACACTGACTGTCCTAAGTCCGGAAATTCAATTGTTTACTGTTGATGGTTATCCTAATAGTCGCTGGCAGATTGTTGGTAAAAAGATCAATTATGAAATCAAAACAAATTTTACGCCTGAAAATATTGATTGTTCAAACCCAAATGTAAAAAATGAATTATCTTCTGCTCATGTTTTTAAATATTCTTTGCTCTTGGAGAATATTAATAACAAGGAAACTGTTAACTTTAGAATTATTGATGTGGCAGGTAACGAGTATGAAAAAATGATTCCTGTTTATTGTATGGAAAGCAATCCGGATAAAGGAAAAACAGGGTATCTTAAACCAGGTGCAGTTTTGTATAAAACCCCGGAGAGGCAGAGTACGGAAAAGCCCACTGATTTTGCAAATGTTACTATTGGAGATGGTATTTATAATAACTTAGTAATGATTATTTATCAGGGCGTGAATTATTTTACTGAAAAAGATAATTTGCTATCAGAAACTCAGATTTTTGGTGGAAATGGTATTTTGAAAATTGAATCGGATTTTGATGGTAGAGTTGTGTATACTACACAATCTTTGACATATACGATAACTGCTGATGAAGGTGTGACTGAAATCAGTGCAGTTGTTTCCTATATTCCAGGAACAGAATACGGTAATCAAAATACAGATGCAATGATTCAGAAAGCTAAAAAATGTGAACCGATAGTAAATGGAACTGAAAACCAATTCAAGTTTTCAACAAAATTTAATCAGAATGGACGTTATAATATTGAGTTTATTCCTAAAACAGTCAGTGGAAATGAATTGACACATAAAAATATCGACGAATCTGTATTTAGTTTATTACGTGGTAATAATGAAACCCTGTATCTTAATGTGGAATCTGCAAGTTCCATTACATTTCCCGGAGAGTCTGATGGGGATGTTGTTAGTTGGAATTCTCCTTTGAGATTATTAGGTTCAATGGATAGTTATTTTGATGATAAATATTATTATGTTCAATGGAATGATGAGAACAATAAAACTCATGATGGATTTGTTTGGAAAAGTCTTACTGACACAAAAATAAATCCTATTGAAAAAAGAGCATTTATTGCTGTAAGTAATAGTATGGCAAGCGGTAAAAAATATTTAGGATTCATTGACACTGGAGATGTTTCTGCAAATGCTTTTTATGAAATGTCTACTCTTTTCAGAAGTTATGGATATGATGTTTTTTCTTATTATGATATTGATTCAGAAGGATTTGAGAAATTGTTTGCCTCGGCAAAATCTAAAGCTGATTTTAATGATCAAACATTAATATATATTTTTTCGCATGGCAATGAAACAAAAGATGAAGAATTAAAAGGCTTGGTTGTTTTAGAAGATGGTAAATTCGTCGCTTATCCTTACAGTACAATTACATTACAAATTGATAATATCAAAGGCAGTGTAATAATTATTCTGGATGCTTGTTATTCAGGTCAGTTGATTGATTTTGTCTCGAAGAATTTATCCAATCGTCGTGATCAAATATCTGTTATTACAGCTACAGATAATTCTACTGGATCCCGATATGCTGATGATCTTTTTGTTCACTATCCTATTTTTACACATGATTTATATAGACGTTTTTACTTGAATGAAAATGAATATGATTATGATGGCGATGGGGTGATAGAATTAAGTGAAGTGATGAGAGCTATGCCATATAATGAATTTTGGGCTGGACTTTATAAAGTTATAACGGTTCCTCAACGTTGGCCTGTAGATTCAAATGGTGTAACACATGTAATATTTTAATCTACTTTGAATTAACAGCACCTAAATTATAAAAAACTCAAAAAATAGAAAAATTTTTTAGGTGCTGTTTTGATTTGCTGAAGTTATGCTAGCAGCTGATGTTCTGTGTTGAGCAGAAGGTACGACCTGATATGTCGGCTTAAATATATCAAAGCTCATGCTTTGATTTAGAATTGGCCAATGTCTGTAACGTGTAGAACAGGTTTTCAGGGATGTTCCCGTATGATGTGTGAATATTAACGGAAAAACTTTCACACCAAGTGGTTATCGATTTACGGGATTTGATTGTGAATTGATTTTAACTTATTATTTAAACAGGTTCATTTTTATCTGCAGGAGTTTGGGATGACGGGAAAGAAATCAACAAAAAAAACGCCAAAACAAATGGCGGAAGCAATATTGACTCCTTTGGATTCTCAGGGCAATCGGAATTCCAAGGAAAGTGTGTTTATAAGGCTTTTGTTGATGTGCGTGTGAAAGTGATTTTTGACAGCAAGCAGGGAGATATCATCAATCAGTATATCATTTTCTGCCGGGTTTTTGACGAGCAGGTAAAGCTGTATGGACGGACGGAAAAAGCTGTCAGGGAAACGATTAGGATCTGCAAAAATAGGAATGTTTTAAAAGAATACCTTGCAAAAGAGGAGGTATCAACCATTATGTTTGGACTTATGGATCGAGAAAGACTGTTGGAAATTTCAAATATGTGGATGAGAGAAGAAGCCCAAGCTGAAGGACGTGCTGAAGGAAAGAAAAGCATGGCCCGAGGTCTTTTCAAATCAGGCATTGACCTTGAAGCAATTGCTCTCAGCGCGGGGGTTCCCGTGGAGCAGGTAAAAAAGTTGATCTCAGAACCGGAGCCGGAGCCCACAGCCGGATAACAAATACAGGATAATTTGGAAAACTATCCCTTTATGGAATAATCCCCATTTCTGTTATGACTATGGAATGTTCGGGACAGTTCCATGAAGGTACAGTCCAGGATGTACATATTTATAGATGCTTCGTATTCTAATCTTAACAAAAACCTAAGTTAACGCGGATTTAATCAAATTTATTTCAATTAAATCCGCGTTAACTTATGTTTTATGCTATACTTATCAGAAAGAGGAGCCATCGATCATGCAGTATTATAAACGTGAAAATTATCTGAAACAGGTGAGGCCTTTTTACCATGAGTGTGAAATGATCAAGGTTTTTACCGGCATCAGACGCTGTGGGAAAAGTACGATTCTGAACATCATAAAAGATGAGCTCCTGGAAAGCGGAGTAAGAAAAGAACAAATCATTGACATTAATCTCGATAAAATGGCGTATAAAAAAATCAAAACGCCCGATGATTTGGAAAAAATCATTCTCGATATGACCGCTGATGCGGAGCTGAACTATCTTTTTATCGATGAGATCCAAAATGTCAGAAATTTTGAAGAGGTCATCAATGCTTTTCGCGAAGAGGAAAATTACTCTATTTTTATCACCGGATCCAATTCATATCTTCTCAGCGGGGAACTGATCACAAAATTGACCGGACGCTATCTGGAGTTTCAAATCGAGACGCTTGATTTTGGCGAATACCTTGCGATGAAAGACTTGTATCAAAAACCGATCAATTCCAATACAGCGGTTGAATTTGATAATTATATCCTGTATGGAGGGTTCCCTTATACGGTGCGGCTCGATGACCCTGAAGCCAAACGAACTTATGTTGAAAATGTGATCCGTGAGATCATACAAAAGGATGTTGTCCGGATGGTCAAAGTGAGACATTTATCGGTCTTTGAGAGAGTTATGACCTTTGTCATCAATAATTTTGGATCGTCCATCAATATTCACCGTATACAGAAATATTTTAAGGAACAGGAAAGGATCAGCATTACGGAAGATACAGTAGCCCGTTATGTCAGAATTATGGAAGATGCAAAACTGATCCGAAAATGTTCCCGTTTTGATTTGAAATCCAGAACTTCGCTCAGAGGAGAACAGAAATATTATCTGGCTGATTTGAGCCTTTATTTTATACAAAACACAGACAACCGCATCAACTATGGTCCTGTGTTGGAAAACATTGTATATAATTATGCCCTCAGCAGGAAATATGCGGTGAGCATCGGAAAAATCGGCAAACTGGAATGTGATTTTATTGTCCGTGACAGTCAGATGAACTATGCTTATCTTCAAGTTTCCTATACCATTCTTTCCAATCGCGAAACTGAAGAAAGAGAGTACCGCACACTGGAGGCAATACGGGATAATTATCCAAAATATGTGCTGACCATGGATTATCTGCTGCAAAAACGAAACGGTATTAAGCACGAGAATCTGATGGAGTTCATCAAAGCTGAAAGACGATTTGATTAGATTCGTTAGTCATGTGGCGGTCATGTTTGTGGGGACAGTTCCCATTTCTGATATGGGTGAAAAAGTTTTATTGCTGCACAGTTTGTACGAAAAAAAGTACTCCGTGATGCGCAGCTTTAAGCTATGAACGGTTATAAAAAAGCAGATTAACGTGGATATTCCGGATATGTTTGTCATGATATCCGTGTTAATCTGCTCTTTTGACGGATTTTCCGTTCTGATCAGGTGTCAGCTGTGATTTATGCGATAGTCATTTTTTTTGCAGAAATTCATCCACGATCATGTCGGTTTCGGGACAGCAAGGTATCAATCCCAAGGTGCTTCGTCCTGAATGGATACTTATCAAAGGAATTATCGTTTGAAGTGAGTTTCGGTTACTTTGCTTCAAATGGGTTATAATCATTGCTGTAGTGCAAAGGGTGAATTTTCCTGTCAGCGCACTTTTTCAGGAAATCAACATCCGCCGGCACGTTATGAAATCGAAAAGAGGAGTAAAATCATGGCTAACACACCGACCCCGCATAATGGCGCAAAATTGGGCGAAATCGCGAAGACTGTCCTGATGCCGGGCGATCCGCTGCGCGCGAAATTTATTGCTGAAAATTTTCTCGAAAATCCGAAGCTTGTCAACAAAATCCGCAATATGTATTGCTACACCGGTACCTATGAAGGGAAAGAAGTCTCCGTGATGGGCTCCGGAATGGGCATGCCGTCCATAGGGCTTTACAGCTATGAACTGTATAATTTCTACGATGTGGACCAGATCATCCGCATTGGTTCCGCAGGCGGATATGCTGATGGATTGCAGCTTTATGACATCGTGATCGGTCAGGCTGCCGCGACCAACTCCAGTTATTTCAATTATCTGAAGGTTCCGGGCACACCTGCTCTCTGCGGCGATTATGAGCTGATCGAAAAGAGCGTTGCATACGCAAAGGCAAATAACCTTCGTTACCGTGTTGGCCCGATCCTTTCCTCCGATGTTTTCTACGGTGATCCGGACGCTGCACCGAAATGGAAGCAGATGGGCATCCTGGCTGTTGAAATGGAAGCGGCTGCTCTTTATACCAACGCGATCCAGGCGGGGAAGAAAGCCCTCGCCATCCTGACGATCTCCGATATCGTCCTGGGCGGCACTCCGGTGGAAACCACCGCGGAAGAACGTGAAACCAAATTCACGGATATGATGAAGATGGCCTTATCACTGGCTTAAAAATGGAGCACATGGGGACTAGCACTCTGTGCGGCGCAGCCCGCACCGGTGTGCCTGTCCCCATGTGCGTCAATCTGATTTTGATTAGAAACTATTTATAGTGAAATAAGGATTTATGAGCGATTGCAATCATGATTGTTCGAACTGCGCCAAGAGCTGCGGTTCACGGACGGAACCGCAGAGCCTGCTGGTTCCGCAGAATGAAGCTTCCCACATCAAGAAGGTGATCGGGATCGTCTCCGGTAAAGGCGGTGTCGGAAAGTCCATGGTGACTTCCCTGCTGGCTTGTGCCATGAACCGGGCCGGAAAAAAGGTTGCCGTGATGGATGCGGATATTACCGGACCTTCGATCCCGAAGATGTTTGGTCTGAACGAACGGGCTGTGGCGGATGATAAGTATATGTATCCGGCGGAAACTACCGGCGGTATCAAGGTGATGTCCCTGAACCTGCTGGTGGAAAATCAGACTGATCCGGTGATCTGGCGCGGTCCCGTAGTTGCGGGGTTGATCCAGCAGTTCTGGAAGGATGTCAAATGGGGCGATGTGGACTTCATGTTCATCGATATGCCCCCGGGAACCGGTGACGTGCCGCTGACCGTCTTCCAATCCATCAAGCTGGACGGTATCATTATCGCCACGACGCCGCAGGATCTGGTCTCAATGATCGTTACAAAGGCAATCAACATGGCGAAGATGATGAATGTACCGATCATCGGCATCATCGAAAACATGAGCTATCTGAAGTGCCCGCACTGCGGAGAGGATATCGCGTTGTTTGGCAAGAGCCACACCGCGGAAGCCGCTGTTGAAAATGGCATTCCGCTGCTTGACCGGCTCCCGCTGGATCCTGCGCTGGCAGTGCTGAGCGATGAGGGACGGATCGAACAGGCTGAAACCGGTACCCTGATGAGTGCGGTCCGGATGATAATGAGCCTGTAATTTCGAAAAACAGCAAAAAAAGCAGACTGTTCAAGCAGTCTGCTTTTTTTGACAGGTCAGTCCTGTATAGCTGAGTCGTTTATAATCTTTCTGCGGTTCCGGTATAAGGATGTTCTTTTGCGTAAGCGACCGCTTTTTGATGAAATTCATCCGGTGCAAATGCATCATAGTATGTTTCACGCCATTTTGTGTAGTCCAATTTTTCTCTTAGCACCATAGCGATAAATTCCTCTGATGTCTGATATCTAATGTCTGTTGTTTTCATATACTGTAAATATTGACGAACGTCCAGGGGGCGCGGTCGATGGTGTCGAAGAAGTTTTTGCGGACGATCTGCATGATGTCCTTTTGCAGCTGTTCTTCGGTGCGGTTGTGCATGTTTTTGGCGCAGTGTTCGATGACCTGACGCTTGATCTGCTCTTCTGCCTGGACCAGATCCTCTTCATTGGTGACACCGGAGAAGACGAACTGCGGTTCCTTGAGCAGCCCGTTTGTCTTTTTGTCCAGCAGCACAGTGACGATTACGATCCCCGATTCGGACAAGTTTTCGCGCTGCCGCATCACATCGGCGGTGACATCGCCGACGCCTTTGCCGTCCACAAAGACATATGAAGCCGGGACCTTATCGCCCATCTTCAGCTCTCCATCCTTGAAAATCAAGGTCTGCCCGTCTTCGGTGACAACGATGTTGGATTCCGGAATACCGACGCTCTTTGCGACCTTCGCCTGAGCGACCAGGTGACGCATCTCTCCATGCACCGGGATCAGGTATTTGGGCCGAACCAGGTTCATCAGCAGCTTCATCTCCTCCTGACAGGCGTGTCCCGAGACATGCACGGAAAGAACCGAGTTGATGATGACGTCAGCACCCAGCCGGTACAGTCGGTTGATCACTGCCGAGATATTTTCCTCATTGCCCGGAATCGGGGAGGAAGACATAACGATGGTGTCGCCCTTCTTGATGGAAAAAGCGTTGTATTTCCCGCGGGAAAGACGGCCGAGGATGGAGGATTCCTCTCCCTGGGAACCGGTGCAGAGGATCAGCACCTCTTTGTCCGGCAGACTCAGTGCACGGTCCAGCGGGATCAGGTCTTCTTCCGGAATTTCGATATAGCCCAGTTTCTGCGCGAGATTGACATTGTCCACCATACTGGTTCCCACAATGCAGATCTTGCGCTTATGGTGGTGTGCGATGGTGGAAACCTGCTGCAGGCGCGAGATCAGGGAAGCGAAACTGGAAATGATGATCCGTCCCTTGGCAGTGGAGAAAACCTCCTCGAAGTTGCGGTTGATCTCCATCTCTGATGGCGTGTTCCCGGCAAGCTCCGCGTTGGTGGAGTCACTGAGCAGCGCTAATACTCCGCGCTTTCCCAGTTCCGCCAGCTTGGCAAAATCGGAAGGCCAGTGGTCGATGGGCGTCTGGTCGAATTTATAGTCCCCGCTCATCACGATTAATCCTGCTGGAGTTTCGATTGCCACACCGACACTGTCGGGGATGGAGTGGGACATATGGATCAGTTCAATATGAAACGGACCGACTTCAAAGCAGTCGCCCGCCTGTTTCACTTCAATGGAAGTTTTGGAAATTCGTCCGCCTTTTGCCAGCTTGACCTCCGTCATTGCGGCTGTCAGTGGCGTGGCGTAAATCGGTACATTTTCGAGAATATCAAAAAGATAGGGCACTCCGCCGATGTGATCTTCGTGCCCGTGTGTGAGAATGACACCTGCGACCTGGTCACTTTTCCCGTTCAAAAACTGAAAATCCGGAATGATGTAGTCCACCCCGATCATGTTGTTGTCCGGGAAAAGGATCCCGCAGTCGACAATCAGATAGCTCCCCTGATATTCGAAAACCGTCATGTTGCGGCCAATTTCCCCCAGACCGCCCAACGGTATGATTTTTATTTTGTTTTCATCCTTTTTATTACTCATTATCTCTCAATTTCTTGAACAGCTCGGTTTGGTGAGCGTTCAGATTGCGAGGTAAAGAAACGCGTATCCGTGCAAAGAGATCCCCTCTTGCTCCGTTTTGATTCAGTTTCGGCATTCCCTTGCCGGTCAGACGCATCAGCTGGTCCGGCTGTGTACCGGCCGGGATCTTCAGCGCGTAGTTTCCATCCTTGGAATGGACGATTGCTTCTCCACCCAGGACGGCTGTGTAGAGATCGACCGGTACATCGACATAGAGATTGTCATCGATCCGTTCAAAGGCACCTTCCTTGTTCGGGACATTGACGGTGACGATGAGGTCCACCATAATGCCGTTGGAATTGAACGCTTTGGAAAGGCGGATCTTTGTCCCGTCTTTCACCCCGGCGGGAATATTCGCTTCAATTTTCTGGTCTCCCATGCTGATCTGACGTTTGCAGCCATGGAAGGCCTCATCCAGTGTGATCTGCGCGGTGATCTCCTGAGCTTTTGGCTGAGAAACCGGTGAGTCGTATTCAACCGTGCGGACACGGGAACGCGGACGTGTATAAGTTCGCTGTGTACCGGCTGCACCGCCGCCAAATCCGCCAAAGCCTCCCATTCCGTCCATTCCGCCCATTCCGCCGAAAATCTGAGAGAAGAAATCGGAGAATCCGCCGAAATTTCCGCTTGATGTATAAGAGGTACGGCCGCCGCCGGGAGTGCCGGAGAACCATTCGCTCCAGTTATAGTTGGCAGCATTTCCGCCGTTCTGTTCCCACTGTTTGTATGAGGAGCCCAGCTGATCATAGCGGGCACGCTTTTCTTTATCCTTTAATACTTCATAAGCCTCGTTAATAGCTTTAAATTTCTCTTCCGCGTCTTTGTTTCCCCGGTTGTGATCCGGATGATATTCTTTCGCGAGTTTTCTGTAGGCGCTTTTAATTTCAGCTTCGGTCGCGTTTTTTGAAACACCCAATGTCTGATAGTAATCTTGATATTCCATATTTACCCTCTTTTCTGCACCAAAGCATACGAGATATTATAAGCAGTTTTTTACTTGCCTATTAAATAATACATATTAATTGTTAGAAATATGTTGGAATTTCTAATCAGGTTTCAGATTTCAGGTATCAGATTTCAGCCGTGATTGGAAAGATCACGCGGCGGGGATATCTTCAGCGGGCGGGACGAATCTGGTGTGGATGAAGGCGTAGCGGTTGCCGGTGACGAAGCGCTCGACATAGTAAACTTCCTCTTCGGTAAGTTCCCGTTTCAGTGCTTTCTTGAGCGCAGCTTTCCCTTCGCTGAGTTCGTCAATATTGCCGACATATTCACCGATTTTTACCACTTCCTTCATCTTTTTCATGAAATCCGCTTTTTTGTAAGGATCTTCATGGGAGGGAACAAACCATTCCGCGTCAAAGGTTTCCAACCGTTTGAGCAGGAGCTTGAGCTCACCAAGACGGATGGCACCGCCGCCGGTGTAGATGTCTTCACGATAACAATCGCCCAGGAAGAGTATTTTGTCTGTGGGAATGAAAGCCACGGTGGAATCCTCACTGTGCGGACCGCCTACATGATGCAGCTCAATCGGAACATTTTCCAGACGGATGTTGATGCGGGTGTCAAAGGCGATATCGGTGGAGGTCACCTTGAAGGAATGACGCATCGGCACTTCCTTGCGGATGCTTTCCGCGAAGGCAGGAATTTCCAGACCCGCGGCGACACGAGAGTTCAGTGCGCTGTCCGACCAGTCCCAGTGCTGCATGTTGATGAGCCGTTCGTTGGTCAGGGTGTTTGCGAGAGATTTCGCGGGAGAGCTGCCCATGCCGAACACATGATCCCAATGCCAGTGAGTTACCATGGAGAAGGAAGGATCCGGCATGCCCTGTGCGCGGATATGTCCGTACATGTCGGAAATATGTTCAGGGGAATTGCCGGTGTCGATGACCATACTCATCGGCCCGCTGCAAACATAGCCTAACGCAGGGCGGTAGTGCTCTTCCTCTCTTGGCATATACCATACATGTTCAGATAACCTTACTAACATAATTTATCTCCATGATTAATTTTAGCTTATTCGATTTAAAAAATCAATTATTATCACAAATTTCCTGATTTATTCCTTTAAAATGGTTACTATTCATGAGGCAGCTGGATTTACAGTGACGCACCATGAAGTAAGGTTTTGTGTTGGTGAGGTGTGACAGATCTGTTTCCTTTGCGCAGATCTCTTTGAGACCCACACGTATGCAGCAGATAACTGTTTATTTCCGGCCTTTTAATTAACTTTTTCCAGATAATAGGTTCCGCCTGTGGTCATTCCCATCACCCAGCCGCGATAACCAAGAAAATCAATCTCATACCAGTACACACTGTTTTCAAGCTTTGGACCATCCGTAATTTTCGCTGTCTTTCCCGGAAATGCGACAATACCTTCCATCGGATTCCGGTTTGGCGTCGTGAACATCCGCAGGGAGGCAATATTGATGATGTCAACCGTGTCTCCCGGCCGCAGGGTGGGATAGGCAGGTCCTCCGCTGTTTTGGCTGCCGCTGCCGGACTGTTGTGATGCAGCTGAATTGTCAGGGACAGCAGCCGAAGCAGCAGCTCCGGAAGTCTTTTGGAGGTAATAAGTTCCATCCTTCCCTTCCATGGACCAGCCCCGATGTCCGAGAAAATCGATTTCAAACCATACAGCACCATTTTCACAGACCGGTCCGTCCAGGATCTTTACGTCTTTACCTGAAAAGGCCTGGATGCCGGTTTCGGCTCCTGCCGGTTTTTTACGGATTTTCAGCCCCGCATTGATCGCTACTTCCGCGTGATCACCGGGTTTCAGATAGCTCCTCATCGGGCAGGTATCAACTAGCACACTATCATCCAGAACCTGCTTTTCCAGATCCGGCAGTTCATCGTAAAGCTCCAAACCATCAATATTAAGCCACATGGCAGGCCGGATCCCAGTCGGCAGATCGCCGCCATTTCCGGCAGTCATTAGAATATTACCGGTTTTATTATTCACTTTACTGATAACTAACCTCTCACCCAACGTACGAAGCATCCAGTGTGTTACGCCCGGGTTAAAGATATAAGAATAAAAAGAAACACTGACCGAGTCAGCATATTTCGTCGCTCCGGACAACCGGTCATTTGCGGTCGGCATATACTTCAGGACCTCATCCAGACTCAACAGAAAAACATAGTCTTTTGTCGGATTACCGCAATCTGTTCCGTAGTCCGGGTTATCCGGGTTTTCATTCGTATACAGTCCGATCCGGCCGTTTTCATTATGAATATCAAAGGCATGTCTATAAAACCTGTTATTCAGCCATTCCCGTACAGAACTCGTTTCCCATGTATATTCATTAAACATGTTCTCAGAAAAAGTCATGAAATCCAGAGAATACTTACTGATCACCAGAGCCATCCCGTTTTCAACTGTCAGAACCTGCCAGATGATGGGTTCCGGGCCGTTGCCTTTGTTATTATCCTGTTCATATGAACCGAAGAGGATATATTTTCCTGTGCGGTCATCTGGTTTTACGGCATCGACCACGCTGTCATCTTCAGCCGGGCCGGAATATCCGCTGAGGCTCAGCCAGAAAGCAGGGCGAACGAGTGCTCCGTGAAAGCCATAAAAACCTTTCGAAATTTCACCGTCAGAATCAACTCCTGTAAACAATATATATCCCCACGATTCTTCTCCGCTTGAACGCAGAAACCAGGATGATAAATATGAGCCATATACATCTTCCACATATGCAGTTGGACTGAGCTTGCGGTCCGCATCGGAAGAGAAGTAGTCTTTCGCTTCAGTCTCACTGAGAAGAAATATACGATCCTGTGTTGATTTGCTTCGTCTCGTAGATTTGGGAGGATTTTTGGTATTGACCATCACGGTCGGGATCAACTGCTGTTCTTCTGCACTGAAAGCATCAGAAAAGAACTCTCCGTTCAGCCATTCTCTGAGGACACTGTCTTCCCATGTATCATTACGATTTTGTCCGTTAAGTATATATGGTCTGTTTGCAAGTCCGTATTGACTGATCACCAGTGCCCGGTCGCCTTCCAATTTCAGGATCCGCCACTCGATAACTTCCCGACCGTTGGCCCGATTTCCATCCTGTTCATAATGTCCAAGGGTGATAATATCCCCGACATGATAATCGCTCAGCGGAATAACCGATGAAGACTGAGCAGACGATTCTGGTTCTTCTTTAGCCGGAGTCAACAGCGATTGGATAGAAGAAAGGAATTGAGAGAAAGGGGACGGAGTCGAATTGTCTTGATCATTATTTTCGATAGAACCGGCACCACCGGTCTGTCCTTCGGCAAAGGCAGCCGGGAAATGCAGCAAAAACAACAGGATCAACAGAAAATACAAAGATCTTATTTTCATTCTCCCCTCCCAATTATAAAATCAGTGTTACATTTCAGAACCCGCAGCGACGAACTGGCACGCTATTGTCGGCTGCGCGGCACAGGATGCCAGTCTCCAAGGGCTCCGTTCTGAAAAGATTCAAAACAGGATTATCTTCATATTTATATTTTTCCACATTTTCCAGAAAATTGCAAGTGAAGAGAGTTATCAATATATTTACCTTGTTTCCGGAGCAGAGACTGCAAAATCGCAAATGAATTGTTAGTTCAAGGATATAATAATATTATTATAATTTACAAATGTCAGCCTGCTGTTTCTGTTGACTCAATTTCGATCAAAACATATAAAGGGGCAAAATGAAAAAAACTGCGTTCTTCATTTTATTTCTGGTTTTGGCTGTCATCACTGTCAAAATAAAACCTGCATCCGTGTCAGCCTTTTCCGATGGTTCGGATGTATATAAAGTTGTAAGTGTTATGGGAGTTGATATCAGTTGGTTTGGATATGATGAGGATTCGATGGTCATAACGGTCTATCCAAATGGGACGGCTTTATTCGTAACAGATGAAGATGGATCAAGTGTAATGCGTTATGAACGTCACGGAGAAAATATTACATTTTATGCTGAAGGAGAAGAAATTTCCGGAACTCTGAGCAACACGAAACTGACGCTGCTTGTTGAAGGCATAGAAATCGTGCTTGAAAAGAAATATACAGCTGGATCGAGTTCTGATCCGAACTTTGACAACGATTCTGAAGGCGGCAGCGACATAACATCTCTCATTAACGATGGTGCTGATCAGATTTCTCTTACAACAGAGCCGGATTCCACAGCAATACCGGATGCAGTAATCAGTCCTGTAAAACAAAAAGACGATAACGCCGGTATCAATAAAAACACCTCCATTGATCCGCTGTACCTTGATTTTCTGTCTTATCTGAAAAGCTTTGTGCGCAATGGAGAAAAAGAACCAGTTGAGCCTTATAAGAGTTTAGGATGCTACCTGTATGACAGTTTTAACTTTAATACTGATAATCCGGGTTATTTGTTTTGGGATATTGACGGTGACGGAAGGGAAGAGCTGCTGATCGGGGATGAGAAATATAAAATATTGCGTGATGTTTACACAATCGCAGATAACCGAATCATCGATGTTCTGCACGGTGAGTATAAGAAAACCATTATATTAAACAACGACAATACCTTCACCGTAGACTACCTCGTCAGTGCCTTCTCTTCAAGAACCGAATACTATATCTATAAAAACGGAGAACTTCACCGAACGGCCGATAATACCCGGCATACCCCATCGGAAATCATATTCTTTCCATTAATGACGGATTCCTTGATACCTGAATTTCACAAGACAGAACATCCGAAGCCGACTGAGGCCCCAATCACGGAAATGCCCGTGAAAAACGAATCGGAAAGCTATGAAGAAAGATGGACTGCTCCGGTCAAGACAGTTTGGTCAACAGGAAACACCGTAAGACAAAGAGGAACAGTGTTATCTGCTGAAGATTTCGGAATCGTCCTGTCAGTAAAAGATCAGACAGGAGGATGGTTCCTGTTCGAAGCACCTGAAGATGGAGACTATGTATTCTCTGTTCGGACACCTTATCTCTCCAGATCAAGCTTTCTCATGCGGTTTTACAATGAAAATAATGAGTTTGCTTCCACAGTTTTCTTTAGATCTGCGGAGGTGCAAAGCTATGTTCTTGAAGGAATAAAAGCCGGACAAATCGTTTATTGGTGGGATGATGATAACACCGGCAGGGCATACACACTTCTCGATCCGTTTGAGTTGATGATTACCATACGCAGCAACAAGATTGAGATGCACGGGAACAATAGCGATAACCTGACATATTTCGGAACATATAAACTGAAGAACATCTCCGGATTCACTCCTGAGGTGGCGGCAGCAGTTTTTTCCACGAGTTTGGAGCAGCTCCCGGACGCTATTACAATAAAACTTCTGGCGGATGGTACAGGCTCATTAACCTTATTCGGTAAAGCTTACTTTTTTACTTATGAATTGAACGGAACCGATTTGACGATCAGGAATACTGACCAAAGCTCTCCTTTTGAATACCGGGGACAAAACAGAACCGGGAACATCACTCTTGACATGGATGGATTGGTGGTTGAACTGGCCATGACAGAACCCCTTTCCGCAGAAACCGGAATGCGTTCAGACGATAGCCCGGCTTTTGTCAATACGATGATTGAACCTGTAAAGAAAACCATGCCGGCTATAGGAGATATCATCACTTTTGGACACTATGAACAGGATAACAATCTGAGAAACGGACCTGAACCCATCGAATGGAAGATTTTGGGCTATGGCAGTAATTCAGAATTAGAAATACGAAACGATGATCCTGTCATGCTGCTTCTGAGCACAAAGGTATTGGATGCCATGGCTTTTAACACCGGCGGAACAAACAGCTGGGAGGATTCTTCACTGCGCAGATGGCTGCAGAATTCTTTCTATTATGATGCATTCAGTAATTCAGAAAGAGGAGCAATAGAAACAGTATCACATAAAGTCAAAGCTCAGGACCCCTATCCGGACAATGATACTGTTTTTATCTTGAGCCTTGGAGAAATCCAAAAGTATTTGCCCTATCAGTCAGACCGGCAGTTTGAAGCGAGCAGCTACGCTATCAGTCGAAAAGTATTTCTTGGAAATAATGGACTGGCCTGCTGGTGGACCCGAAGTTATTTATCGAAAGGAATTGCCTATAACATCTGGTCCAATGGAGAGACAGAACATGGAGACAACGTAACTGCCAATGACGGCGGCATCCTCCCGGCAGTTTATCTGAACATGGATACCTGGATGAATCTGCCGTAAAAACAGACAGGGTGTCCAGGAGTAAAGTTTTTTGTGCGGACTGTTGCTCTGTAAGGAACGAGCTTACGCTTATAGATTCAGAGCTATAACAGCGCCAGAAAAAAGCTGTCCAGGTGTGCTCCGTTCTGAATAGATACCTTTGAACTTTATACTTTGGACATTTAGTCTGTTATTTGCAGATAGGTTTCGGCGGAGCGGTAGCTTTGGTCCGGAAGGATGAATGCGGTACGGAGAGCATAGAGACCGGGATCGAATTTGGATGTGTCCAGCGAACAGAGCAGCCATTGTCCGTTTTCGAGTGAACCGCCGCTGCAAACTTCCTCCCATTCGGTGGGGTACATCCCCGTACCCAGACTGACCTGCATGGATTCTGTCCCTGTTGGAAGAGAAAGTCGTACGATAATGTCAACCTTCTCATTTTGTGGAAAGTTCTGAAAAGCAGCCGGAGATTCGATAAGGATCCCCGGATCATTTATCAATTCATTCCGGATTGGATCATAGGAATTCGGCATTTCTTCAATGCCGTTGGCAGCTGCCCAATCTGCTGCTTCATCGGGTAAATTCAGAAAAACCTCATTGACCACATTTTGTGGATCTGTATATCGGGTGGCAAGCATACGGTTTTCGCGGTTGATCGGGACTTCGACATAGTACTCATCGTACTCATAAGGCTCATTCCCGGTCAAAAAGATATCGGTCATAGTTTCCCGGCAGGCTGAAGTCGGTAATTTCCCGGATGGCAGGCAGATCCGTACCTGCGAAATGCCCTCCGGAACTTCCCAGCCGGAAATGGGGCGTCCTTCGTTGGCTTTTTCCATGACGGATTGCCAGAGAATTTCTGCTGTGTTCAGAACTTTGTCTCCATCGACCACAAAGGCTGATGCTGTCTTTGGATCACCGACACGCATGGCGCAGCTGATTTCAGTGGTATATCCGCTGATCCAGAGTGCGGAATCCCCCTTGATCCTGCCGATTTTTGCGGCAGATGGCCGGTCTGGCAGGCTTAAATCTCCGCTCTGCTGTGTGAAAACATTATGGACCAGGTAGGCAAGGTTGTCTGCAATCAGTGCTTTCCGGATTTCCTCTTGGGGAATCTCTGTTTCTCCTTCTTCCGTCTCAATTCGCAGAATACTGATTGGCTGCATGGAACCACTGCTGTTGGATCCGGTTTGATGTCCCTGTGCGGCGAAAGGGCTCAGCGAATATGCCATGGCTTCAGCTGTATAGCTTTCCCCGATAGTCAGCAGGTTTGCCTCTGAGATGTTTCCACTGCCGGAAAGACCGAAGAGTGCAGCGTTTCGCCGTACAGAGCCGCTGCCGAAGTGCTGCAGATGAGCTTCCAACGCTCTTTGATAGTCTGATGAAAGAGCTTCCCGGAGTTGGATCGGGCCGTGAAAGGGTTCTCCGCTATCGGTAGATATGTTCGGCGGGTAAGATGCTTCGATATCCCATAAAAGCGTTGAAGGGGAACTCCCGCTCCTGAAGGCGGCGAGTGCGGCAAAATAGTTCATACTGCTTCCGACCGGATATGAGCGGAGTTCCGAATCATACACGCGGGTGTTTCCTTCATCTTTGTTCGCTTCCAATTCCGCAAGGATCTCCCCGCTGTTTACATCCAGTATGGCGAGACTGATCGGTGCGGTGCGCAGGGTTTCTGCGGCTGAGGCTGCTTCGTCTTCAGAATAGCGTGGGCTGAGCGGGCAGGACGTTTCTTCTCCATCATTATCCTGTGAAGTGATACAGTTCAGATAGGATTGCAGAGAAACATCTTCGGATGTGATGATCTTCATGCCGCCCCGTTCAACCTTTTCCCTGCCGTAGATGTTTATGGCCGTGTTCAACGCTTTGTGGGTGATAATATCCGGTTTCGCGCCATCGATATATTGCGGCGGTTCAAAAATGACGAAATTGCTGTGGGCCAGTTCATCTGCCTGTTCGTTACTGAATAATCCCGCTGCCCGAAGTTCCTCAAGCCGGCTGAGATAGAAATCCCTTAAGGCCCCTTTGGAGTCGATTGGGTTGAGCATTGGGGCGTTGATGATAGCACTCATCAAAACGCATTCGGCGTCGTTCAGTTCTTCAGCGGATTTGTCCAGATACAGATGAGACGCGGCATCCAGTCCGAAAGCCATCTGTCCGAACCATGCCCGGTTATAATACCAGCTTTCGATCTGCTCTGTTCCGTAGGTCTGCCGGACCTGAAAACTGAGCAGTTTCGCGGCAAAATCCGGATATTGAGAATTGCTGAGATAGTCTTTGTAGACCTCACGAACCATTTCTTCCGTCAGAGGAATCTTCTCGCCTTTTTTTACGGCTTCTTCACGGGCAATACGGGCTGCACTTACGAATGTTTGAGGAAAACATCCCTGATTATTCGTTGCGCATAGTTGTAAATCTTGTGAAGAAAAATTGTCATAGGCAAGTGTGAAAAGCAGCGTTTTCCCGTCCCGGGCATAAAAGCGGGTTGGATCTGGTTTGTCGTTATAGGCTTGTTTAAAAAGACTCAGGGAGGGTAGAGATTGAGTGAAAAATGCGTAAGATAATCCGGCTGCGGCAAATATAATGAGAATTGTTCCCAATATCGTCAGCCCGATGCCTCGCAGCAAAGCCATGGGACGGGAGGCTTTTTGCGCAGCCTCCCGGTGTTTGTGAATAATGATGTAACGTGAGGCTCTCATCTTCCCGCAAATGCGAAAGCAAATGCCGCAAAGAAAACGGTGACCAGCAGGCAGGAGATCTCGATTCTTTTGCGGGGAACCATGTTGATCATCCGCGGTTTCTTATCGTTCGCGTCAATGATAAATCCAATTTCCGGCCCACACATCCAGGCAAGCAGCAGTCCGCCTGCCAGTCCGCCGAGATGTCCCCAATTGTCGATACCGCCGCTCAGTCCGATGGCGAGATTGACGATCAGGACAAAGGCAATATTACGCAGTGCGGCTTTGTAGTTCCGCAGGATGCGGCGGTTTTTATAAAGGAACATCGCCTGTGCGCCGATGAGCCCGAAAAGTGCGGTGGAAGCACCGACTGAAAGTACCTGCGGGGCAAAGACAAAGGAAAACACATTGCCGCAGAACCCGCTGATCAGGTAAAAGCGCAGGAAGTCCCAGTGACCGTAATAGTTTTCCAGTGAGGGACCCAGGGTAAAGAGCGCGTACATATTGAAAAGAATATGCGTGATGGACCCATGGATGAAAACCGGTGTGATCAGCCGCCAGTATTGATGGCGGTAAATAATAAAACCATTGTGCTTGGCTCCGACAGCCAGGGGAATATCCACCCCGGTCTTCCATTTCGTCAGCGCTTGTGCGAGATAAACGCAGGCTGTAAGACCGATCAGAATATAAGTGACGATCGGCCTTCCCTGGATTATCTGAAAGGTGACGCGCTGCTGCTGTTCTTTTTCTTCCGATTTCTGCTCGGTTTCAATTGTTTCTTCCGGATTATAATTTTCACTCATATGCTTCTAACTTATAACGTATAACGTAACTGTTCAGAACCTGGAGGGGCGCACATGAGGACAGGCACGCTTGCGCGGGCTGTGCCGCACAAGATGCCAGTCCCCACGTGCTTTGTTCTGAATAGTTACCTAAAAACTTACAACTTATTCAATCCTGACTTCTCTGTTCCCGGTACGCATATGTTCGGCGCGCAGGATGGTGAGCAGATCCATAGCGGCATGGCCGATATCTCCGTTGATCAGGACATAGTCAAAATTATCAATGTTTTTCAGTTCTTCCACAGCGGTTTGGATGCGCAGCTGCAGAGACTCTTCACTGTCGGTGTTGCGTGCACGCAGTCGGGCGATCCAGGCTTCCGCATCCGGAGGAATGATGAAGATGGAAACCGCTTCCGGATAAATGGCTTTAACCTTGCGCATTCCCTGGTAATCCAGGCGCAGGATTATATCCTTCCCTTTCTCCATGGCCTTTTCGATCTCGAAACGCGGTACGCCTTTCAGGTCATCGTAGACGACGGAGTGCTCCAGCATTTCACCCTTTTTAATCATATCCAGAAACTTTTCCCTGGTGATGAAATGGTAATCCTTTCCGTCGATTTCTCCTTCCCTTTTTTTGCGGGTGTTGCAGGTGACAACGAAATGGAAATCAACGGGTGAAATTTCTTTCAGCCGGTTGATGACAGTATCCTTGCCGGCACCGGACAATCCCGAGATGATCAGGATCAGCGGTTTTGGGTCTTCAATGATGTATCCGGATGCTTCTGTTTTCATGTTTTTATCCCCTTTCCTTGATTATAATAGAGATTGGAAAAAAAGGAAACACGGTTCGGTGAGATTTATTTCAGTTTATTTTTAGGTGTCAGGTGTTAGGTATCAGGTGTTGAATCATGCCGGTATATGAATATATTTGCGATGGATGCGGGAAAGCATTCAGTTTGTTTATGAGCTATGCGGATTATGATGCGGCAGTGGTGAATTGCCCTGCTTGCGGCGCGGCGAATGTCCGGCGGAAGATCCGTCCGATCCGTGTCGCTGTTGGGGAAAAGGCGCGGCTGCAGCAGCTGAGCGAAGAGGCAGCCGGGAATGACAGCTCCCAGATGCTGGGAAAAGTGATGCGGACGATCCAACAGCAATCGGGCCGTGAACTGCCTCCCGATACGAATGAAGCCCTCACCCGTCTGGAAAAAGGCGAATCTCCTGAGTCGATCAACAAAGATTACGATTGAGATTTATTATTATTTACAGAAATATATTATAATTGTCTGACAGGAGGTTATTTCCTATGAAGACAAATGTGATAGAAATTAACAATGCTGGTAATGGTTATCAGGAAGCAGTAGAGTTGGTCGAAAAAACTGCTGCTAATAACAATCTCACTCGGCATGACAAGCTTCAATTGCAGCTGCTGACCGAGGAGATGATGTCCCTTGCGATGAGTATAACCGGTGAAATGACGGCAAATTTTTGGATCGAGAATGATAATAATCATTATGAACTCCATATGACAACTCATACAAAAATGGATGCCGAAAAACGCAGTTTGCTCATTTCATCAAGCAGTACCAAAAAGAATGAAGCTGCGAATACTTTTTTGGGAAAATTGAGAAATATAATTGAAGAATCCTTTCAAGCCAAACCGGATTTCAGTCATGAATACAGTTTTTCGCAGGATATGATGAGTGATTTGCCCCCGGAAGTTTTGGCAGATAAAGAATGGGATGGTTATGAGCGCTCTGTGTTATTGAAAACAGCTGATGAAGTAAAAGTCAGCATCAAGGGCGGAAATGTCGAAATATGTGTTGTCAAAAATTTTTAGGCAGTGAGGTTGTATATGACGATTAATAAAACATTGGATGGAAATGTCCTGACGATTGCCCTGGAAGGCAGATTAGATACAGCTTCTGCTCCTGAATTGGAGAATATGATGAAGGCTGAGTTGAAGCCTGAGATGAATGTGATTTTCGACATGAAACAACTGGATTATGTCTCATCCGCAGGCCTTCGCGTGCTGTTGTTTGCACGAAAAAACAGTGCGTCGATAAAAGTTATCAATGCCAATGACATCGTAATGCAGGTTTTTGACGTTACAGGTTTTACCCATATTATTCCGATTGAATAGTTTACATCGTGGTCATTATCGTATTTTCTGATATAGACTGACTCTTTTCTCACTTTGAAAGAGCCAGTTTTTATTTAAGTATCATTCCTTTCCGGCGAAAGAATCATCCTCGAATACAAATTTTCGTTTGCTTATGGTATTGCGGAGGGCGTCGGACTCGGTTTTGTGCCAATTTTCAAGACCCTCCTGCCAGGCAGCGTATCGCGGGTCGGTACGGCGGTCGGGCAGGTCGTAATGGGTTGAGAGGTAATCCGTGAGAAACGCTGTGAATTTCCGGGCTCCGAGGATGTTGGCGTGTCCGGGATCGTAGAAATCATTTTCCGCATCCATCCCGATCTCATTCCAAAAATCATTGAAGTCGATCGCCATATGTCCGGCTTCCGAAATAAGTTCCGCCGCCCGATTGAAGCGCATGCGGTCTTCAGTGCTTTCACAGTAAGGCGGCATCACAAATAATATACTAAATCCATCCCGATCTGCCCGCTGCATCAGAGCGTGAAGCGCATTCTCAGCGCTTTCACTGAGTTCCATGGATTTGCTGATTTGGGACACAGAAGGATCCCGTTTTTGCTGAACGCAGCCGGTTCCGACAAAATAGCCTTTGGTGCTGCTGCTGAATCTGCCAAGCCCGCGGTAATGATAGGAGCCTTCCCAGATGTGCTGCCAGTTGTCATGATATTTCATGATGTCAAAATAAAAGGGGATCTCCGCAAACAAGCTTTTCGTGGGTTCTCCGGTTCCTTCATTTTCTATGGCATTGTCACTCAGGACAATTTTCCCGTGGTTCCGAAAGATCATCTTCCAGCGGTTCAGGGTCGAATACGGCAGAGAATCTGTCACGGAGCGCAGCGCTGCTTCTTCAACGGTATCGCCGCTTTGCAGGATCGTGCGGAGACTCACGATCACCAGTGAGGGGGATTGCGTTTTGAGCGCTTCGTTCAGCATATCTTCAAACATGGAAGCCCTCATCATGCTTTTCCCATAGGTATAGGAGGTGAAACCGGTTTGTTCATAGGCAGTGAAGGGACTCCAGAAGGCGGTTGCGTCACTGCTGCCGAAGTACAGCACGTCAATGGTGTTTTTCGGTTCGGCATAAATCCCGAGCATTCCAAGCCGTTCGTTGTTCCCCTGAATGGTGACTTCCGGCCGCAGTACGTTGGAGATGTGAAACAGCAGCCCGAAGAAAATCAGGAGAAAGGCCAGAGACTTCAGGATGAGTGGAAAGTGATGTTTCTTCATTAAAAGCCTCTGTAAATAAAATCAGCCGGATCATAATCCGGACCGTATTTCCCGAAAACGATCACGGCAAAAATCAGCAGAAAATATAGTGCCCAGCGGAAGACAATTCCCTGCCGGTCAATTTTTTCACGGACACTGCCGCTGCGCTGAAGCACGGAGACGAGCAGGAGAACCAGCAAGCCCACAGCGATGAGAACGGCTTCCTTTTCGCTGAGTCCGAAGCGTGTGTATGAACCATCGAACAGGACCCAGGGATTGACCGCGGTGGTCAGTCCGAGACGAATCGCACGGAAGGCTGCCTTCAAGCTGCCGGTACGGAAAAAGATGTTTCCAATAGAAACCAAAAGAAAGGTCCGCAGGGATTGAAACAGATGCCAGCTGAAGGAATCAGTCCGAACCTTAAAGAAAACTCTCAGTTTTTTCCAGCAAGGTTCTCCTGCCTGTCCGAGGACGAGGCAGAGCCAGAACCAGAGTCCCCAGCCGAAGATATATTTGTAAGCTCCGCCGTGCCACAGACCGATAAGGAGCCAGAGGCATAACAGGGCAAGATTGGTTGTGAGTTTGCCCGCGGTTTTTCGTCCAAAAGCCTTTGTAAAAAACCTGCGCATGTGAGTCATAAAGCGAGATCGTTCAAGCGGGTAAAAAACATAATCCCGCATGAAAGCACCCAGTGTGATGTGCCAGCGCTGCCAGAACTCCTGTACGGAGCGTGAGAAAAAGGGTGTGCGGAAGTTTTCCGGCAGCTTTATCCCGTAAACCTCCGAAGCTCCGAGGATGATGTCCATATATCCCGAAAAATCAGTATAAAGCTGCAGCATAAATAATCCCGCGGCTATCCAGATGTAAAAACCGTTATAGACTTCAACATCCCCGTAGACCCCGTCAACGATAAGAGCCAGCCGGGTGGAAAGGACCAGTTTTTTGAAAAGACCCCAGAGCATGCGCTGCAGCCCATGGGTGAAGTTGGTCCAGGAAAAGGGGTGCCCGGTAAAGAGTTCTTCTCTCATTTCCCCATATCGTGTGATCGGTCCCGCGGTGAGCTGAGGGTAAAAGGCTATGAAAAGGGCTGTTTTGAAAAGATTTGTCTCCGGTTCAGTCATTCCTCTGTACACATCAGTCATTTGTCCGATTGCCAGCAGGGAGTAATAACTGATGCCCAGCGGCAGCAGCCAGTTCAGTTCGTGCCCTGTTCCTTTTAGTCCGATTCGGGCAGCAAGGACATTCCAGTGTAGGAGAAAAAAGCCGTTGTATTTCAGCACGGCAAGCATACCCAGGATGATAATGATGCCGCAGGTCAGATACCGTCTGGCTCTTCCGGGGTTCATGGGGCTGTTTTGATGGATTTTTATGCTGCAGAAGTGTGTGACGAGGATGCAGATGATCGGGTACAGTCCGGTGAACGGTGAACTGGATAAAGCGAAAAAAACTGCGCTGAAGACGAGCAGGGTAATCCAGCGGAACTTCAGCGGGAGCAGGTAATAGCACAGGACACTTGAGGCAAAGAAAACGAAGAAAGAAAAAGAGGTGAGCGTCATGAGCGGACTATCCGGCAAGAGCAGCGATTCTGTCAGCTATCTCGCCGACATTTTTCATTTTCAGGACGTCCTTCATGTCAAAACGGATCCCGAATTCATCCTCGATCGCAGCGATCAGTGAAATGTGGGTGAGCGAATCCCAGCCCTCGATATCTGTGGCTGTGGTGCCTTCGCTCAGCACAATTGTATCATCGTCAAAAATGTCCCGGAAAATGCTGTTCAATTTTGTGAAAATTTCTTCTTTGTTCATATTTCTCTATTGTATCAGGATTAATATACCATAAAAAACACCAATCGATAAAGTTCACCAAAAAACAAAAAAGTTAAATACAGATAATCAGATTAATAATGATATAATGATTCGTACGAATCTTGCATGAGTCAATGCAGCCTGTTCTGTTTACCCAAAAAGAGTCAATGAAAACGGGGCATTTTGACTCAATCTGAAATAAGCAGTGTTTCCTTTTATTGGGAGTATTATGGGAAAATTTTCTGATACCCGGCGGCATGCATCATGGAATTTTTCGCTGAACACGGCGAAGTTTGAACCTGTCCGACAGGAGCAGGGTGATTCTGCTGAGGATTTCCCCATCAGCCGGATGATCGTTTTCACCGCTCCTTACGGAGAAGGAGGCGTGATTTCCCGGTTCTTCGCAAATTACGAAAGAAAACTCAAATTTAATCCCGGGATCATTTCCGATTTGTTTGAAAGTATCCTGAAGGTCCTGCCGCAAAGCAGGTATCCGCTGCCGGACGAGGATTGCATGGAGATCATCACCAGCAAAAACTGGCATCCCGAAGCATTTGGTCCTGATGCCAATGAAGCGGCTGTTGCTCCGGAAGTCCGGAAATATCTCCTTGAAAATGAACCATCCGTCAGAGAAAAGCGAACGTTGCTGCTGCGCATAGAAGGTGAGCACTGTC
Source organism: uncultured Chloroflexota bacterium (assembly GCA_902791025.1). Classification (GTDB taxonomy): domain Bacteria; phylum Chloroflexota; class Anaerolineae; order Anaerolineales; family Anaerolineaceae; genus Flexilinea. The sequence goes on from CADATZ010000013.1 coordinate 46,990, forward strand.
TTGTTTTTTGCGTGTTGGTGTAATTGATGTATGTGTTCGGAACAGAGTACATTGGAACAGACGGAGCCCTGTGTTCTGAACACATACGAAAAAGTAAAGCATTTTGCCTTGGTTTTAAGAAAGGTGGCTGAAGATGGGTTTGTTGGATCTCTTCAAAAAGAACAAGTCCAAACAGGAAGACGATGCTGACGATGAAATGGTCATGCAGGTTATGAGTTCTTATGAGTGTGTGCTGGGTGCTTATTACCAGAATCGGGATAAAGATGGTGCCTGGCCACTGACATGGCTTTCGGAAAATGATCCGGTTGATAACCTGGAGGAACTTTCCGAAAATCTGCTTCCCGATTATTTTGAGGTCGACGAAGAGGGGAAGGATGCGGCCGGTTTTACCGGCGTCATGTACATTTCTCCGGAAAGGACCGGGATCAAAACGCTGAACAAAAATGATTTGAAAAACGAGTTTGGTCTGATCATGAGTGTTTTCAAAAAAGCAGCTTCCGAGCTGCAGAAAATCCTGGTGGAAAATGATGCATTGGAGGAGGATGTTAAGGTAACCGGTTATGAACTCGGTACCAGAAGGGTCCAGCCGGAAGCGATATTGATCCCCGATTCAAACATCGTCCTGCTCCACGTGGAAATCGGGTTGAAATATAATACAAAAATGTGAAAAATCTTCAGGACGGAGCACTTGGGGACTGGCAGCTTGTGTCGTAAAGCCGACACGAGTGTGTCTGTTCCCATGTGCATCGCCGCGGATTTTGAATCATTACATATTATTTTATTTTTCGCAGTGATTCTCTCATGCCGGCGGAGCTTGTCTCATCTCCGATTTCTTCCGCGAACCGGATGCCGTACCCATAACAGAGCGCGGCGGTATCCGGTTCGTCAAATTTTTCCAGTAAATTCCCGCATACATCCATGATCACGCATTTCAGCCGGGTAGACTGCATTTTGCAGGGAATGTCCAGCCAGGGCTCCAGATCATCCAGCAGCTGATAACAGAGATCGGCTGATTGCATATCGAGCGAATGCTGCTGCAGAATCACCGCCTGGATCATCCTGGCGTGAGCGCACAGAATACGCGGCGCGGGATCTTCCGGTGCGGTCAGAACCGCTTCCTGTGCTGCCTTTTCTGCCTTTTCCGCATACTCCGCGGCATGTTGGTTTCCGGTCTTCAGTAAGTGCAGGCTGAGATCTGCGAGCAAACTGCAGCGATTCATCAGGCTCTCCAGACCGTAATCCCGGGAGCAGATCGTATTGATGTGCTCCTGGGCTAACACATAGAAATCCAATGCTTTGTCATGCTCTCCTGACTCATCCAGCAGGTCGGCATATGCGGCTTCTGTGTGGAACAGGGCGTTCAGTGATTCCATGGAGTTATTGGAATGCTCATAATTCAGTTTAGCGTCATAATAAGCTGATTCCATTAATGGCAGCATCTGTTTTTTCAGTGATGGATCATCGATGAACTGCATCAGACGGACCGCCTGGCTCCGCAGCAGCGCGTCCGGGGCGGAAAGGTTGTCCAGAACCAGAGAATAAGTTTGTCTGCCAAGAGCCCGGATCCGTTTGATCCCCTCCATGCAGACTGTGAATCCCTCCCGTGCGTTTTCCCGGTTCATGCACAGTTCCGACATGAGCAGGTACACCGCATAAAGAGGCGGAAAGACAAACGGAAAATCTTTTGTCTGAGTTCTGAAATCGTAAGCGTAATTTGCCGCTCGAACTGCTTGCCGGCAGACAGGCAGCGCTGCCTTCTGCCCTTCCAGCAAATCAATAGCGGTGCAGTGGATGAACAGAGACTGTGCCTTCAAAACATAGTTTTCCAGGGAGAATTGTTCTTCATTGTTAAATTCCCGCAGATAAGCGCCATATTCCGGTGCGTTCTTCCCCATATATCCGGAAATGGTTTCCAGGGAAAGAGGAGTTTCCAGAAATTCGACCATTCGGTCAGAAATATCGCGGAGCATGCACTGCCTTTGCCTTGACTCGGGTCTGTTGTCTACAAAAACCTCAGCCATCTCCGCGGCGTACCAAAGTCCCTGCGGTGTGAATTCGTTCAGGATCGAAAGGTATGTTTTCCCACTGTCCCGGTCAGCGGCTTCGAACATTTCCTGCTGCCAGCGGAAGCGGAGGGTGTTGTTCATGCTGTCAACGATCCGGAAAAACATCCTTTCCAGATGCGAGGATGCCTTTGGTCCCAGACAAAACATATGATAAAATGAGTCTCCAACGGCTGCTTCGCTTTGGCTTATTGAAAGTGTTTTCATCAGGAGTTCATGATTTTGCGGAGAATCAATATTTCGGCTGTTCAGCAGACCTTTCCGCAGACTTTGGTGGGAGAAATTGATCCTGCCATCCGATTGCTCCGTGAAGCAGAAATCCAGAAAATAACGCAGCCACTCAAACTGCAGCGTGTTCCATGAGTCTCCTGCGAGATTTGCGGCATGTTCCAGATCACTTAGGCGGATTCCATAACGTGAGAGCGCAATCAGGTCCAGCGACTTCAGCAGAGTTTCCGGATCTCCCTTAACGACCTGCGAGGAGAGTTTTACCGCATGGGTCAGGATCTGAGCGCTCAGATCCTGCGTTTTTTCCGGAAGGGAAGCGATGATCTCGCGCAGATGATGGTTGATGGATTCCATCGCTCCGCCGTAACGGGAGGCATCCCGGTTGATCTGTTCAAAATCGGTGCGATAGATCATCAGCAGGCGTGCCAGTACCAGCCGTAAGTAAAGCGGGTTTTCGCTGCCGGGCATTCCGATGATTCCCTGTATGACAGATCCATCCAGGCTCTTACCGTACCGTGCGAACTGACCGTTGATGATCCTAACCTGTTCTTCTTTCGTAAGAGAACCGATTTGTACATCTGCATGTTCCCGCAGAATACGGGTATCAGGTTGAGCGGATGCGATACAGATCCAGGTGCTCCCGAGACCTTCCGGTGCCCAGCTGAATCGGGAGACATCTTCATTTGATGGGAGCTGATCCAGAGCGTCGATGAGGAACAGGACTTTTTTATTGTGTTTCATCGACCATTCTCTGCATAATGCAGTCAGTATTTCCTGCCAGTATTCGCTTTCTGTCTGGTTTGAAGAGCGGTCCGGTCCTGTATCGTGATTTCGATTCAGCGTTTCTTCCAGCGCATAGACGAAATATTGCAGCATGAAAAGCGTTGAACCGGATGTTTGCGAATTGCCGCAGAAAAACGGGATGACGTGGTATTGTTCCTCGAGTGCCGGGACCAGCTGGCAGAGAATGGATGTCTTGCCGCTGCCGGGTTCTCCTGTTAAGATTACCAGCGGGCTGCTGCTGAGGGACCATTGCAGTTTGCGGAGCTGTGTGCTGCGCTGTACCAGGTTGTTTTCCTGCTGATGCAGGCGCATTTCAATGGCTGCCTTCTCTTTTTCCTGCCAGACAGCCGGTTCTTCTGTCCCAATCTCTGACAGGATACTTCGTATATCTTTGATAGCCAAATCCGCAAAATCGCCGGTGTTGAGTATTTCGCCGGTTTGGGAATCGAGCTCTGGTTTGTAGGTGCGGATGCGGTCCGGATATCTTTCCCGCAGTTTGGCTTTCAATTGTTCCAGTTTAATTCGGGAGCGTTCACTGCTGTCTCGGAAAACAGTCAGGTACCGGTCATTCAGTTTGCTGTAGTCGATTTCCCTGAAATAGATGAAACAGTCCGTGTTGCTGTTCATCAGCAAGCCATACTGGATCTCCAGCTCTGTGACACTTTTTTCAAAGAGTTCAGCGGATATACTGTGTTCCATCAATACATCCGCAATATTTTCCTCCGGGGGGATCCAACCGTAGCGGTCACCGATGAGGATGAGCATGTAGGGATGGCATTTGTCGATCCCGTCAAGGCAGACCGTCAGGACCCTTTCAGCACTTTCCTTCTCACTCAGGTTGGATGTATCCACGCCCCAGCGCAGATCCAGAAGCTGAATGGAACAGAATTTTTCGGCTGCCAATGGTGCGATGCGCGGCATCACTTCCAAATGGAGCGTGTCCCGTTCCAGGTGCATGTCATTAAAGGTACTGCTGACAAAAAAACTGATATTCTCCCGCTGCATACTGCCCGCCTTTGCAAATGTGATTAATTGTTTATATTATTTTTACCATATTTTTTTCATAAAAATCCAACCCTTGAAAATCAGACAGGGTGCCGTTATAATAGTATTGTTGAACATCGGAACACCGATGGTAATCCGAAAGAAGAAAGGTGAAGTTAAAATGAAGAAATTTTTGATTTTTCTGCTTACTGCTGTAATGCTGCTGTCCCTGGGACTGGTTTCCGTCCAGGCTGATGATTTGAAAGTGGCATTGGTTGTCGCCGGTGCTTTTGGCGATCGCTCCTTTTATGACAGCTCCAAGGCCGGTCTTGATCGCCTGATCAAGGAAAAGGGCATCGATGGTGTAACAATCGAATGTAACAACGAAAATCATGACATTCAGCTGCGCAATGCGGCAGAAAAAGCTGATGTTGTTGTGGCAGTCGGCTGGGAATTCTACAATGTGGAAGAAATCGCTCCGGATTATCCGGAAGTCAAATTCATCTGGATCGACAACGCTACCTATGAACCGATCGACAACCTGCTGAACATCACCTATGCTCAGAATGAAGGTTCCTTCCTCGCCGGTTATATCGCTGCTGCCGTTTCCAAGACCGGGGTGGTCGGTGCGGTCGGTGGTGAAGATGCCGATACGATTAATGACTTCATTGCCGGTTACAGACAGGGTGCGGAATATTACGGTACTGAAAACGGCAAGGACATCACCGTGGAAGTCAACTATGCCAACAGCTATGATGATCCCGCTCTCGGTAAGGACTGCGCAATTGCGCTGAACGACAAAGGCGCCGACGTGATCTTCAACATCGCTTCCGCAGCCGGTGACGGCATCTTCGAAGCCGGTGCAGAACGCGGTTTCTATGCTATCGGTGTTGACAGCGATCAGAAATATATTGCCCCGGATGTCATCATCGCTTCCATGAAAAAGGAAGTCGGCACCTCCATTTTCGATGCTGTTTCCAAATTCGTTGATGGCGATGACTCTCAGCTGGGCACCACCTGGGTCGCCGATATGGCCACCGGTTACATCGGCATTGGCTATGGTGACGACGATATGCCGCAGCAGGTCCCGGATGAGGTCAAGGACGCTATTTCCGGTATCGCGCAGAAGATCATCGATGGCGAAATCGTTGTGGAAACGACCCGATCGTAAGGGGTCAGGATTCAGGGGCCAGGATCCAGTGATATACGAGTAACAGGATAATCCGCCTCTGTATGTGAATATGTTAACGGAAATCAGCGGGACGTTCCGAATGAATGTCCCGCTGATTGTCAAATGAGTCGTATCTGATAAGAACTTGCTGCATTGATCTGCCTCTGTATCAGATCAAAATGATAGTTATAATGAAACTTATTTGGGAAAGGAACATTATCGGTTGGGTGAGCTGCCGGCCCCTGGCCCCTGGATCCTGAACCCTGAAAACGGAGGTCTCCTTGGGAGAAATTGCGGTTCAATTCAAACATATCAGTATGGAATTTCCCGGAGTTCTTGCAAATGACGATATTACTCTCGACATTCGCAAGGGGGAAGTTTTCGCACTGGTTGGCGAAAACGGTGCGGGGAAAAGTACCCTGATGAACATTCTGTATGGGATCAATACACCAACAAACGGAGAAGTTTTTATCCGTGGAAAAAAGGTGGAACACTTTGACCCGGGCGTAGCAATCTCTTTAGGCGTCGGGATGGTCCATCAGCATTTTATGCTGGTTCCTTCCTTCACTGTTGCGCAGAATATCGTGCTCAGCCGGGAACCGAAAAAGATGGGCGTCTTTTTCGATAACAAAGGCGCGGAAAAGGAAACGGAAAAACTGGTTAAGACCTATGGTTTGACGGTCGAGCCTTCGGCTGTGGTGCAGGAGATCAGTGTTGGTTTGCAGCAGCGGGTGGAAATTCTCAAGACGCTTTACCGCGGGGCAGACATTCTGATCCTCGACGAACCGACGGCAGTGCTGACGCCGCAGGAAACCGACGAGCTATTCGCAGTGATCCGTAAAATCGTTCGGGAACATGGCATGACGGTCATTATCATTACGCATAAGCTTTATGAAGTCATGCAGATTTCCGATCGTGTCGGTGTGATGCGGAAGGGCAAACTGGTTGGCGTTGAAAACACTTCCGATATGGATGAGCGCAAGCTTGCATCCCTGATGGTTGGGCGTCCGGTGCTGTATGAAAACCTTGATAAAGAGGATGATATCGGAGATGAGCAGATCCGGGTAGATGATCTCGTCGTCGGCGATAACCGCGGACTGGTCGCAGTGGATGGCGTGAGCCTCTCTGTCCGTTCCGGTGAAATCCTCGGTATCGCTGCTGTAGAGGGCAACGGACAGAGTGAACTGCTGGAAGCCATCACGGGAATGCGGAAAATCGAAAGTGGCTCCGTTACCATCCGCGGCAGACAAATCAACGGTATGGATCCCGGTGCGATTCGCGGAATTGGTTTGGCTCATATTCCGGAAGACAGAATTTCAACCGGTGTCTGTGCGGATGCTTCGGTGAGTGATAATCTGCTGATGGGCAAGGAGCGGAACCCTGAATTTAATACGCTGGGAATTGCTCAGAACAATGCCGCGATCCGCAAATATGCCTCGGAGATCTATGAAAAGTTTGATATCCGCGGCGCCGGGATCGATGTGAACGTCGGCTCCATGTCCGGTGGAAACATGCAGAAGGTGGTGGTGGCTCGGGAATTCAGCTTTGACGCGCCGGTGCTGATCATCTCTCAGCCGACCCGCGGCGTTGATGTGGGTGCGATTGAATTTATTCATGAACAGATCATTCAACAGCGCAATGAAGGCGCGGCGATCCTGCTCAGTTCCGCGGATCTGGATGAGGTTTTCCGCCTTTCAGACCGTATTATCACTCTCTATGAAGGAAAAGTAACGGGTGAATTCAAGGCGTCAGAGATTACGAAGGAGGAAATCGGTTATTTCATGACCGGAAAACGGGAAACGGAGGCTGCTCATGAATGAGAAACAAAACGGTTTCTTTGCGAACCTTGCGGAGAAGCTGAACCTGCGCTACATCGGCTCTCTGGTGTTGAGCGTGCTGCTGGCTTTTCTGATCTGCGCAGTGATCCTTGCTGTGGCGGGTTACGATCCCATCGCAACCTATGGGGCGATGTGGAACGGGGCTTTTGACTCCCTGCGGCATGTGGGTGATTTCCTGGAATATGCCATGGTGCTGTGCATCTGCGGTCTGGCCTGTGTGCTTGGTGCCCGGGTCGGCATCTTCAATGTTGGCGGTGAAGGACAGCTGCTGTTGGGCGCGATTTTTGCTTGCCAGATCGGTATCTGGCTGCAGGGGACGACGGCCTGGATCGTCATTCCGCTCGCGGCGGTTGGAGCGATGGTCGCCGGTGGGCTTTACGCTTTTATTCCGGGCTGGCTGAAGGTCAAACAAAAGGTCGATGAAGTGATCACGACCATCATGATGAACTCTATTGCGGCGTTTCTCTGTCAATATCTGGCCAAAGGTCCATGGAAAAACGCCAATAAAAACATGGTGGCGGCAACTGCCCGTCTGAACGCGGATTATTGGTTCGGGAACCTGATCCCCCGGTCCAATTTGACGACTGCCATTATCGCGGCAGCTATCATTGCCTTCGCGGTGTGGTATGTGATGCAGAAAACAGCCACCGGTTATGAGATGCGCATCACCGGTTCCAACCCGCGTTTCGCGTTCTTCTCCGGTCTGAAGACGGATAAGATCGTCATTCTGGGTATGGTTGTTTCCGGTATGATGTGCGGTCTGGTCGGTATGTTCCGTGTTTATGGCGTCGAGCATTTGTACCGGGCTTCCATCAGCAACGATTATTATTTTGAAGGGCTGACGGTAGCGATGATCGCTCAGTATAATCCGGTGACAACGATCTACCTTTCACTTTTCTTTGCGGTGCTGAAGATCGGTGCGCAGGGTATTGAGCTTATCGGAGTTCCGTCACAGATTTACCTGATCATGCAGACGGTCATCATCTTCTTCATGGCAGCGGAGAAGGGTATTTCCGAGTCGATTCAAAAATCACTTCAGGCTCGCCGTGCCAAACAGGCGGCGATAGCCCGTATGAAGGGAGGTGTGAGCCATGAATGATTTCGGTCTCCTCTTCAATACGGTTTTCTCAACCGGTCTGTTCAATGAAATGCTGCGCCGGGCTACACCGGTTGCCATTGCCGCTATCGGCGGTGCGTTGACCCAGCATGCAGGGATCATGAACATCGGGATGGATGGGATGATCCTGATGGGTGCTTTCTTCGGGGTGCTCGGCAGTTCGATTTTCGGTTCCGCCTGGGCAGGACTTGGGCTGGCAGTTCTGGTCGGTGTGCTGGTGGGGCTGTTCTTCGGTTTGTTTGTTGTGAAGTTCAAATCGGATGAGTTCATCATCGGGACGGCACTGAATACTTTTGCGGTGGGATTGACATCTTTCCTTTCCCGCTCTATATTTGGAACACAGGGTGCAAAGGGATATCCTTCTTTGCCGAATGTCACAATTCCGGGGTTCGACAAAGTGCCGGTGCTGGGAGCGATCCTGAACGGTCATTCGTTATTCGTGTATCTTACCTGGCTGCTGGTGCTGCTGTTTTACCTCTATATTTACCGGACGCCGCAGGGCTTCTGGCTTCGTGCCTCCGGTGAGAAGCCGCAGACACTGCGGACAGCCGGTATCGCTCCGGAACGTATGAAATGGACTGCGAGTATCCTCTGCGGCGTGCTGTGTTGTATTGCCGGCGCTCACCTTTCGCTGGGCTACCTGAACGGAACCTTTGCTGAAAAGATGAGTAACTCCCGCGGCTATATCGCATTTGCCTGTGTGATCTTTGCCGCGTCTAATCCGGCGAAGGCTTATCTGGCTGCGCTGATGTTTGGCTTCTTTGATGCTATCGGTCTGCGCCTGCAGGCTTATATCAGCTCTGACCTGACAAGTATCATTCCCTACGCCATCACCATCATCATGATGACCTATGTTGTCGTGAGTACGCGAAAAAAGCGGGAAAAAATACACCGCAGGGCGGATATATAACAGCAAAACGGCGGATAAATCTGATCCGCCGTTTTACTTTCTAACTTCTAACTTATAACTTATGACTTATAACTTATAACTTCCAACTTCCAACTTACACCTGATTACAGCATCGCGTTCTTCGGTGTGCGCGGGAAGGGCAGGATGTCACGGATGTTAGCCATGCCGGTCATATACATGATCATCCGTTCAAATCCCAGACCGAAACCGGCGTGGTGGGTCGTGCCAAAGCGGCGCAGGTCCAGGTACCATTCATAGTCGGCTTTGTTCAGACCGCATTCTTCAATACGCTGTTCCAGAACGTCCAGACGTTCTTCACGCTGGGAGCCGCCGATGATCTCACCAACACCCGGCACCAGCAGATCGACTGCGGCGACGGTCTTCCCGTCATCATTGACACGCATATAGAAGGCTTTCAGTTCCTTCGGGTAATTGATGACGAAGAGCGGTTTTTTGTAGACCACTTCGGTCAGGTAGCGTTCGTGCTCTGTCTGCAGATCCGCACCCCAGAATACCGGATACTGGAACTGATCCTTGACCTTTTCCAGCTGTTCAATGGCTTCCGTGTAGGTCACCGTAGCAAAGTCGGAATCGATGACGTGCTGAATGCGTTCGAGCAGTCCCTTATCGAAGAAGTCGTTGAAGAACTGCATTTCCTGCGGACAGTGTTCCATGACGTAGGACAGTATGAATTTGACCATGTCGCGGGCCAGATCCATATCGTCCTGAAGGTCTGCGAAAGCAATTTCCGGCTCGATCATCCAGAATTCGGATGCATGGCGGGCGGTGTAGGATTCTTCCGCACGGAAGGTCGGGCCGAAAGTGTAGATCTTTCCAAAAGCCTGAGCCATGGTTTCTCCCTGCAGCTGTCCGGAAACCGTGAGCGCGGTGGACGCACCGAAGAAATCCTGGGAATAGTCGATGGAGCCATCTTCCAGTTTCGGCAGATTGTTCAGATCCAATGTGGTTACACGGAACATTTCTCCTGCACCTTCACAATCGCTGGTGGTGATGATCGGAGTGTGCGCATAGACAAAACCACGGTCGTTAAAGAACTTGTGGATCGCATATGCTGTTACGCTGCGGACACGAAAGGTAGCGCTCAACGTATTGGTGCGCATACGCAGATGAGGCAGTGTTCGCAGATATTCAAGCGTGTGGCGCTTCTTTTGCAGCGGGTAATCCGGTGTAGAAGTGCCTTCTACCTCGATGGACTTTGCTTCAACTTCGAAAGGCTGTTTGGCTTCTGGGGTAAGCTTGAAAAGACCATGAACGATCAGGGCAGCGCCAACATTCTGTCCGGCGATTTCTTTGTAATTATCAATGCTGTCAAACATGACGACCTGAAGCGGCAGATGTGTGCCGCCATCGGATAATTGAATGAATGCCATCTTTTTCTGGTCACGGATGGATTTGACCCAACCACATACCGTGATTTCCTGCCCGCTGAAAGCTTCGGGAGCTGCAAATAATTCTCTGATTTCTGTTCGTTTCACTTGTTTTAACTCCTGTTAAAATCTTTTCAATATAATTTTGACTGTCTCTGCTGCCAATACACTGTATGATGTGCATCAGTGAATTGTGAAGCATGCTGATTCATATCCATTTGTTAGAGGATTGCCGGTATCTGTGAATATCTGGAATACCGGGCAGTAGGTTGTCAGGGCAGTATTCGGACTGCCGACACGCTGGAAGCTGAAGCAAGCCTTTTGCCCGGTTGAAACTGTTTTACCAAGATACACTCTATCGTCAGGCATAATGATGGATCCACCTTTGTTGGTACACATGGCAAAATAATTCTCATTCCAGGTTCCAGAGCCTTCATTTGTATAACACACTTCAATGTAAATATTAGACAACGGTACAAAACTATTCCAGTTAGAAGGGTTACCGACTTCATAAATTGTGTGGTTTGAGTAACCGACCCGCAAATAAGGACGTGGTTCTTCAGTCGCCGTAGGAGGAATCAACGGAATTCTGCTGGTGGGTGTATAGAGCGGTGTAGGTGTAGGTGTGGTTGTTGGTGTGGGCGATGGGTTTTCAATTGCCCACTGTGTTTCAGTCTCTCTCCTCAGGGCTTCTGCGGTTTCCTGTGCGGCCTGCATCATCTCTTCCGGGCTCATTGTAGGTGTTTTGGTAGGTGACACCGGAACGTTAGTGCACGCACTGAACAAACTTGCGGTCAGTAATATGAAGATAAGTTTTTTGACGGCTTTCATTTTTCTATCTCCTCATTTGTCTACTATTCTCTGCATTATAAACGACAATGCTTTTTTCTTGCAAATTTTCCCGGATTAAATTATAAATTTCCTAAAAAAATGAATCAGGATAATGTGTATTTTTGAGATTTATGCAAAGCGCCAGTACAGATATCCCCGTCGGAGAAGCTGGGGCCGCAGGTCGATCTTATAACCAGCATTGCGCAATTCTTTGGCAGACGCGACGAACAGTGAACGGAGGCCAAAGCTGCGCATGGGCGCTTGATTTCGACAGGCGGCTTTCCATCGTTCCATGAAGCTATATATTTCTTCTCCGGGAACCATGCGGTGAATATAATTCTTTGTCAGTACAGGCTGAAAAAGATCCGGTTCAAATCCGGTGTGAAAATTGGTACTGAACAGAAATCCTTCCCGTATGACCGGATAAGGCGGTATGGCAGAGCGGCGAATGACGTTTGCTGTCCAGACGGAACCATAGGGATTGGAGGTCCCTTCCAGCAGCATTCCGCCGGGGATCATCTGCTGACCCAGCTGCTCTATGGGAGCTGCCCATTCGCTTTCTTCATATTGTCTCAGTACATTAAATGCCCGGATAAGCCTGGCAGATTCACCTTGCTGCAGCGGCAGGTTAAAACCTCCGAGACGGAAGAATGTGTTCTCATCTTCAAAGGGCTTTCCCATCGCGACACGTTCCGGATCAATTTCGACGCCCAGAACCGGAAGATTCGGATTCTGTTTTCTCAGGCGCTGTGCGGATTCCAGTGTAGTGAAGGGTTCAAATCCGTAGCCGAGGTCAATATAAAAAGAACGCTGATCAGGCGGGTCCTGCATACGGATCAAGCTTCCTTCAGTCAGCAGCATGAATATATCCGATCGGCGCAAACGATTCCGGGCAGTTTTTCCGCGGGTTTGGTGTCCCTGAGGCTTGTAGCGTGGCGCTTGTTTCATTGCTTGCTTAAAAACCTAAACTACATATCTTTTCTGCTGTTGATGATTTCCTGGTGAACGATTTCCGCGCTTTGCAATACTCCGGGGAGAAACGGTCCCGGGTGAGCGCCGTTCCCGACCAGGTAAAGGTTTTCTATATCAGCGCAGCGGTTTGGCAGATGGGGAATCTCTGTTTTTTCCTGATTGGGATCAAATCCCCAGGCTGCTCCCATGAAGCCGTTGAATGAATTTTCCAGCATAACAGGTGTAATGTACCGTTCTCCTGCAAGGCCGGAACGCAAGTCATCTTCAAAATACTGTTGAAGTTCAGTTAGGATCCTGTCACGGAATCGATATGATTCCTGCGGCCAGTTCACTTCAGAATTCAAATTCGGTACCGGGCAAATCACAGAGAGAGCTCCTCTATCGTTTGGTACAAAATCCGGTTCGATCATCGAAGGTACGTTCAGATAGAAAAGCGGATGGGATGGAAGACGATTTTCTGAAAAAAGTTCCTGTTCCCATTGTTTTATATCAGGAGGCATGATCACGTTAAAACCAATCAGCGGTCGTTTGGCCCTTGGCTGGGTTTGGAAGGCCATATGGTAAATAAATAAAGAAATTCCCGGTTTTCGCTGCTGTGCTGCTGTAACAGTGGCGTAGCGGAACCGGTCGGAATCGATCAATGTGCGGCAGGTGTAAGCAGTATCTGCGTCCGAGATGACATAGTCTGCCATGCGGATGCTGTTATCTGTCAGTCGAACACCTGTGACGGAGCCGTTATAAACCTGGATAGCTTCTGCCTCGGAATTATATTGAATTTCCCCACCGCACTCCAGAAAAAGCTTTACCAGTGCATTGACCAGGGATTCCGATCCGCCTTTGACCAGAAAAACTCCCCAACGCTGCATAACTGATGGAATCATTCGGTAAAAATGGGAACTAAGGGAAGGGGCACCACCGCAGAACATGGACCAGAAGGAATGAACGCTGCGCAATTCCTCTGATGTGAACAGACGTTCACTGACTCTGCGGCCGCTTCGTCGAGGCCGCAGACTGCGAAAACCAAATTCGGGAGCGAAAGGGTTCCGGCTGCGTCGGTAGGGCTTTGTAAAGAATTTCGGCAAAAATTCATCCAAAATTCTGTCAGACCGTTTGCCGTAAGCTGTATATCCCTGCTGGTCCTGCAGCCCGAACAGGTCGTTTTTCATTAAAGTGTCCGCGGGCTCCCGGTAAAGCGTGTATTCATTTTCTTCGGAGAAGATAAAGCGAAAAATCGGTGATATTTCTTCGAGCGAAAGATACTCGTCAAGATTTCGTCCGGTGGCATTGAACAGACTATCCAGCTGTTGGGGCATGGTGACTAGACTGCCCGCATTGGGAAAGGTGATCTCACCGATGCGGGTGGGCTGCAGCCAGCCGCCGGGTTTCATGTTCTTTTCAATGATACGGACCCGAAACCCTTCCGCGGCTAATCGTATGCCTACAGCTAAGCCGCCGATTCCCGCTCCGATGATCAGTACGTTATTGTTTTTCATAGTTTTAGCGGATAGCCTTTAGCGGTTAGCGGCTGGCAAAATAGATGAAGTATAGCTATTCCTGCTAACCGCTAACCACTAATCACTAACCACTAATAATTAATGGCAATGGTGTCCACAGGAGCTGCAGTCATCACAACCGCAGCCGTCATCCAGGTAGATGGATCCGGCTTCAATTTCTTCTGCCGTTCCGGGACGCAGGGAGACGATTTCACAGTTGAAGGTCAGTGTCTTTCCGGCCATCGGGTGATTCAAATCAACAGTGACGGTCTCGTCATTCCAGTCCTGAATGTAGCTGTGCAGGTGATTACCCTGATCATCTTCCAGGGGAACCATCCGGCCTTTTTCGATCGGAAAATCAGCCGGGAACAGGCTGCGTTCCAGTTCGATAACAGCTTCCGGATCGTATTCGCCATATGCTTCTTCCGGTTCAATCGTGACGTTTTTCTTGTCGCCAACGGTCATTCCTTCCAGTTCCTTTTCCAGACCGGAGATCAGATTCCCATGTCCGTGAATATATTCCAGCGGATTGGAAGTGGAAGCGGAATCTTCCACGGCGTTTTCAACATAAAGGGTATAAGCCAACCCGACAACAACGTCTTTTCCGACAGTCAAATTTTCACTCATTTTTCAATTCCTTATTGTTTCAAGTTTTCATCCGCCTCAAAAGTTCGGCGCATGCCTTCTTCCAGCATGATTTTTGGATGATAATTCAATTCTTTTTCTGCAATCGTAAGATCGGCGCACATGCGGTTGGCACCACCTACGCGCCGTGGATTGTGAACCACCTGCGGTTCGATTCCGGTGATCTTTTGTGCCAGCTCCAACACCTCATTTACAGAGGTTTCCTGCCCGGAACCGATGTTGATGACGATCTCGTCATTTTTCTTAAGGTCTGCAGCCGCAACAAATGCATCCACGACATCATCTACATAGACAAAGTCCCTGGTCTTTGAACCATCTCCATGGATCACGACCGTTCCCTTCAAGGCGGATTGCCGCAGGAAGGTCGGGATGACCGGTGAATGAGCGAAGGAGAAGCCCTGGTAAGGCCCGTAGCAGTTGAAAATACGCAGGCAGACCGCCTGCAGTCCCCAAAGCTGCCCGATGGTGCGGATGTAAAACTCACCGGCAAGCTTTGAAACGGCATAGGGAGATTCCGGACGGGGGTTCATGTCTTCACGCAGCGGCATCACCGGCTGGTTGCCGTAAATCGCGCCAGAGGATGCAAAGATCATCTTCTGGTTGCCCACGTCATGCATGGCTTCCAGAAGTGTGACGGTTCCGCCGACGTTTGTTTTTTCGTATTCGCCGGGATACAGCAATGAATCCGGAACGATGACCTTAGCTGCCAGGTGGTAGATGATATCAACGTTTTTCAAAAGCCGCCAGAGGGATTCCTTGGAGTTCAGGTCATTGCGGACAAATTGAACCTCGGGCAGCAACCGCTGCGGCTCACCGCCGGAGCAGTCATCCAGCCCGATGACTTCATGACCTTCCTCTATCAATCTGTTGGACAATGCTGTCCCTAAAAATCCGGCAGCCCCGGTGACGAAACATTTCACGATCTGATTCTCCTAAGTTCTGAATCTGACTTAATCATAACAGATTTTTTTAATTCAGGTGATTGGTTTTGGGTGTTAGATGTTAGGTGTCAGGTATTAGGTTTTGGGTGTTAGGTGTTAGGTATTAGGTATTAGGTATTAGGTGTTGGTGTTAGATAAATCTATCTCCTATTTCCTATCTCCTATTCCCTCTTAAAATACTCCGATTGATCTTTCCGCTTTCTGTGTGCGGGATGGTATTGACGATGTAAAAATGCTTGGGAATGGCATAGGAGGAGACACCGCTGTTGACAGCAGATTTAAGTGTGGACTCCAGCTGACGGGACCATTCCTGCCCTTCCGAGAGCACAAGATAGGCTGCCGGGACTTCAAAGCTCAGTTCATCCGGTTCAGCGACAACTGCAGCTTCCGCGACCGCCGGATTGGCCGTCAGGACCTGTTCAACTTCCACCGGTCCCACCAGATGCCCGGATGTATTGATCACGTCATCCTCCCGGCCTTCAAAATGCAGATATCCCTCTTCATTGATTTCTGTGAGGTCACCGGTCTCATAGATCCCGTTCTTGATTTTCTGATCGGAAGCCTCCGGCATATTGTAATATCCTTTGAACATGGAAGAAAAACCGGCTTTCAGAAGGAGCTTGTTAGTGTCAGATTGGATGATTTCCGTGTCATCAACAGCTTTTCCCATCCAGCCCGGGATGATCTTCTGCTCCGGCTGGTTGGCAATGCGGATCGTCCCGCATTCTGTCTGGAACCAGGTGTCATAAACGGGCTGTGAGAAAGTTTCCTCCCCCCAATGATAAACGGTTGCTCCCAACGGTTCACCGATGCTGTAGATCTGATTCAATGCGGAAAAGTCAAATCCTTCAAAAAAGGCAGATTCTTCCCGCATCAGCGCACGCAGCGCGGTCGGTGCGGTGTACCACAGGCTGACCTTTTGATCCTGCAGGATCGGCATCCAGCGTTTGGCGTGGAAATTTCCCTCATATTGGATGGATGGAATACCGCAGAGCATCGGTCCGAGGAGCCCGTAGACAGTCCCTGTGATCCAGGCAGGATGAGCGGTGCACCAGTAAATATCATCCTGCCTGGCATGCAGCACATCCTTCATGCTGCGGACGAGAGCATCAGCGATGCCATGGCGATGCAGAACCGGCTTCGGTGTTCCGGTTGTCCCGGAGGTGAAGACGATAAAGGCATCGTCATCCGGTTCGATTTCTGCGGTTTGCGTGAGAGGGAGTTCTGCCTCTTCATCCCAGGTGAGATACAGAGGGTCTGTATAAACCTTTCCTGCGAGAATAACTTTCTTTAAGGTTTTCGGAAGATTAACAAATTTTAAGGTTCTTTCCGGATCGATATCGGTTACCAATATATTGGTGTCAGCTGCCTTTAGACGAACTTCCAGCCCGCCGGCGCCAAGTCCCGGAAAGAGTATGCAGGGGACGGCACCGAGCTTCAGAGCTCCCCAGAAAAAGGACCAGAGCGGTTCAGTTTCCCGCAGAGAGATCAGCACACGGTCACCCTTTTCACAGCCGCAGTTCCTCAGACATTCTGCTGCCCGGGAAGATTTCCCATCCAGAGTCTGCAAATCGTAGGATACGGAATTCAGCCGGGAATCGACAACAGTCAGCAAAGTCTTCCCGGGCTGAGACGTTTTTAATTGATCTTCATAGATGGCAAGAAGCGTATTCTGATTCATAACACCTGACACCTAACACCTAAAACTTACTTAAACAAGATCCACGAAAGAGTTTTTTTCATCAGATAAGCATTCTCCGGCTCTGTCACTACAAATCCCTCATCATTTACATAAGTCCAGGTCCCTTCATCGATCCTGACAACTTTAAACCCGTGTTCCTGATAGAACCAGCGGGCACGGTTATTGGTTCGTTCGCAGTTCAGGTAGATGTCACGGATACGGTGAAGCCTTGCCTGCTTTTCACACTCCTGTAAAAGCAGACTGCCCACCCCATGATCACGGAATTCAGCCCTGACACGGAACGAACTGAGAAAATAATAACGTGTACGGATCCCGTAATTCAGGTTCGGTTCTTTTTGTGAGAGAAAAACCTGTCCGACGATACCCTCTGCGGCTGTTTCCGCAATCAGCGGGATCGAAAGCCCCTTTTGAGAATTGCGGTAGATTTCGCGGTAGATTCGGCGGTAACGCTTGTATTCTCCTCCCCATTCCAGTTCCGGCAGATCCTCTTCCCGGAGCAGCCGGATATTGACCGTCTTCAGCCAGTTTTCCATATTATTTATCCGATCCCTGTCTGCTGATCATTGCCCACTTAGATTTTATCCATTCCATTTCATCCGTTTCCGGCAGTCCGGAATCGATACAGGCAGCCCGCAGAGAAGTCAGCAGTTCTTTCATCTGCGGACCGGGCTTGATGTCCATTTGGATCAGGTTTTCCCCTGTTATGTGCGGTTTGATCTGATGCCAGTGGGTCATAAAGTTTTTGATGATTTTTCTTTCTTCTTTGGAACAAAAAAGCGCGTAACAGTAGATCGATTCAAAAGGCAGACTTTCCAGAAAGAAGGTGATCTCAGATGGGGCCAGGTGGCTGATCGCCGGTAATTTTCCGCGAAGCTGTGCCAGACCCCGGATGCAGTGCAGAGTTCTTTTGGATATCAGCAGACGGTCCCCAAGACTGTCAATAATTTCCGGAGAGTACCTGCTCAGCCAGATCCACAGGGGACCTTCTGATTCAACAAATTCAAAATCGATAAAACGCTGATCCTGCCAGTAGATTTCCGGCAGTGTTTCACGAAAACGGACGCACTCTTTTGTAATATCCTCGTTCCAGTCCAATGCTCCGTGGACCTGTCCGGCGATGCCAAGCTGAACAATGCGGGAAAAATCCAATTCCGGAGCTTCTTCATCACAATACAGCCGCAATTCATGCCAGATGCGCTGTCCGGTGAGGTTTGAAATACCGGCTAATTGTTCCCGCAGCTGGCGGAGTGTGTCGGGTTCCAGATCGAAATTTAAACGCTGTTCAAATCGAACCGCCCGGAAAAGCCTGGTCGGGTCATCGATAAAAGACCGATCATGCAGCGTGCGGATCAGTTCGTTTCGAAGGTCGGGAAGCCCGTTGCAGAGGTCCAGGAGGTCCCCGTAATGTTCGCCGTCAAGCCGGATGGCAAGGGTATTGACGGTGAAATCCCGGCGGTGCAGGTCCGCTTCGATGCCGGACATTTCCACAGTCGGCAGCGCCGCGGGTGCGGCATACGTTTCCGAACGGGCGCTGATGAGGTCAAGCGAAATCCCGTCTTTTGTTTCCCATTTGGCTGTGAAAAACTGTGGATGAAGGGTTAATTTCCCTCCGTGACGTAAGGCCAGCTCTTTACCGAGCCGGGTAGCATCTCCCTCCAAGACAATATCAAAATCCATCACGGGCTGATCCTGCAGCAGGTCGCGCACTACACCGCCGACGATATAAAGCGGCATATCCAGCTGTTCCGCGGTTTCAGCAATGCGGCGGATCAGTTCCAGCTGTGCTGCGGGTATTTGTGCTTCCAACTTTTCTTTAAGGTTCAGATTTGTCGTGAGAATGAAACCGGGCAGCGCATCCAAAACACGCTCACGGGCGTCTTCCAGAATATCTTTAATATCAGCGCTTTCCATGTAATCAATCGGAATTGTGCCGGAGGCTGCGCGAACGTGCCCACCCCCGTTCATGGAGCGCATCAGGGCGCCAAAATCGATATCATCCGTTGTTCCGCGGCAGATCAGGCGGATGCCGGTTTTGACTGCCAGCAGCAGAACCAGCCCGTCCGGGTTCAGCATATCCCGCATATGATGGGCAACAGCGGAAAATTCATCACTGATCTCCCGGATGTCCGCCGCGGCAGTGATGACTCGTTTCCCTTTGATTTCATGCGTTTTCATGGTCTGCATCAGCAGGTCGAATCCCTGCTGCTGATGGTCCGTCATAGGCTGGAGTATATAGCGCCGCATCAGGTCCAGATCAGCCCCTTTTTCCACCAGCCAGGCAGCAGCCAGGATATCTCTTGCTGTGGTGGAGCCGTAGCTCAATGAACCGGTATCTTCATAAATGCCCATCAGCATCAGCGTCGCATAAATACGACCCGGGTGAAGGTCCGGTTTCTCCATGAGCTGTTCCACCAGGAAGGTAGTGCAGGCGCCGGTGTTTTCATAAATGTTCTCTTCCCGGTCAGGAAAAATATGGCGGTGCGGGTGATGATCCCATACGATTATGTCATGAACACCGGACATTCGGGGATGATTTTCTACGTTTTGTGTGTCTGTAATGAAAATGCGGCTGATCGAGCCTTTCGGCAGCGTTTTCCAGGTGAAAAAGGGCAGCCGGGTTTTGTAGTCGTCAAGAAACGCGGCAAGATTCCGATTTCGTCGTTTCGGCAAAACCGGTATACGGGAAGGGTCCAGCAGCCATGCTGCCAATACGGATCCCGCCGCGTCAAAATCTGCCTGTTCATGTGTGAGAATAATTTCCATGGTCAATGGGCTGAATTTAGAAATCAGGAGTTAGGAATTAGGAGTTAGATAGTTTTCTAAATGATAATTTCTGTTTATTTATTAATCTATGACTATTACCTGCTGATTTCCAACTTCTAACTTTTAACTTTTAACTCCTAACTCCTTACTCAGTGATGAAATCCGTGATTTCTCCTGTCGCGAAATCGATGATGATAAAGCCCCTTGGTCCACGGGGTGCACCACCAATAGCTCCGGGATTGATGATGCGGGTCCTGCCCTCTGTCCGGTCAGATTTGCGGTGTGTGTGACCGACGAAAATATAATCAAACAGTTCTGAATCCATCAGGCTGGCAAACTCTCGGGAATACTCTTCATGCACCGCGGCAAACAACTTTCCGTCGAACACTCCTTTGATCCAGCGGTCCGAGCAGGAGCCCGGTTTACACCCTTGCAGAGCAAATTTGATTCCGACCGTGTCGAAATCATTGTTTCCCCAGGCGTGATAAACACAGAAATCCTTGAAGAGCTCCGCGGTATAAGCCGTTGTCATGTCTCCGCAGTGGATGATCGTGTCAACGCCTTCAGACGCGATCATTTTCAGCACATCCTGTGTACTGAAAATCGCATCATGTGTATCAGAAATAACTGCAGCGCGCATAGCTTTAATTAGTGAATAGTGAATAGTGAATGGTGAATAGTGAAGAATGAAGTATGAAGATTTTTTTCGATAATGTGCTCATTTTATTTCTCTGTATGGTAATCAATATCAATTACTTATTATTCACTATTCACTATTCACTATTCATTCTTCACTATTTCAGTCTACGAACCTGTATTTGAAGAGGGTCCAGAGGGCGATGAGGCCGTCCTGCGGTTTGATCTTCTTTCCTTCGTCATAGGAACGGCCGTTGTAGCTGATGGGAACTTCCACGATCTTGTATCCGCGTTTGAGCAGCTTGGTGGTGAGTTCCGGCTCGAATTCAAAACGGCGGGAATGCAGCGGGATCTCACGGACGTCTGCTACCTTGAAAAGCTTGTAGCAGGTTTCCATGTCAGTGAGCTTGGTGTGGTAGAGTACATTTGTCAGGAAGGTCAGTAGTTTGTTGGCCGCCAGGCTGCGGAAATAGAAGTATTTTGTGTTTTCCATAAAGCGGGACCCGTAAACCACATCAGCTTTGCCGGAAAGGATGACCGGCATCAGTTTGGCGTAATCCTTGGGATCATATTCAAAATCAGCGTCCTGAATAATGGCATAGGTAGACTTTGCTGCCTTGATCCCTTCCCGGACTGCGGCGCCTTTTCCGCGGTTCTGTTCGCAAATGATGACCTGAAAGCCGTCTTTTCCCTTGTATTTCTTTAAAATTTCAGTAGAACCATCCTTTGAACCGTCATCAACCAGGACGATTTCGCTGGCATACCCGGTGTCCTGAACACGGGCAATTACTTCTTCGATGGTTTTTACCTCGTTATAAACCGGAATGATTACGGACAGATCCATGGTTTCGGTCTCCTTTTGTTTTTCATAAATCTTTTGACTCACCGCTTCATTACATTGTTTGTAATATTCAGGGAATTTATTGATCTGTAAGTCAAGGGAGTATTTGCAGATGAATTATGTATACATTAATTTCCCAAATCAGCAATCGGAGTATCTCAATATCAACCGGTATTGCACTATCCCCTATATCCTATATCCTATATCCTATTCCCTAATAAATATTCTATTCCCTAATAATCAAAAAAAATCAGGCTGATCTATAAGCCGCATTCTGTTCAGAGGAAGTAACTCGAGTCTCCCGTCTGAGATGACCATCTCTCTTGGACGCACGTTACCGTACGACTCTAGCAGCCTACCCGGAACTCAATGGGATCGAGCAGATCCCCGCACGTACGCGACATGCTTCGCTCCTGCTTGGCCTTGCTCCAGATGGGGGTTACCTGGCCGCAGTGTTACCACTTACGCCGGTAGTCTCTTACACCACCTTTTCACCCTTACCTCTTGCGAGGCGGTCTATTTTCTGTGGCCCTTTTCCGGCAAGTTGCCCCGCCCCGGACGTTATCCGGCATCTTGCTCTAAGGAGTGCGGACTTTCCTCGGCCCGGCCACGCCGTGCCGCGATCATCTGATCAACCTGACATTCATAATGATAATAGATTTTTTAAATTTGTGTATATTTTCGTCATTAGTTGTTAGTTAATTGGGTATTGGGTGTTAGGTATTGGGTGTTTGGTGTTTGGTCTCTAATGTCTGATGCCTAATGCCAATTGCCTAATGCCTATTGCCCATTGCCTAATGACTAAATCCTAACAACTAATGACGAATAACTACCAACGAATCGCTTTTTCGCTTATAATTATTTTGGTTATAAACTGTTTTTGAGGAGTAACACATGCCAATTGTTTTGGATGCCATGGGCAGTGATGATCATCCGGTACCGGAGATCGCGGCTGCTATCGAATTTGCAAAAACTACCGGCGAAAAGGTTTATTTCGTCGGAAACAAAGATGTAATTTTCCAGCATTGTTCCGAAAGTGATTTCAGCGGGCTGCCGATTGAAATCGTCCATGCCGAGGATATTCTGGAAATGGGTGAAAAGGCTGTGAAATCCACACAGGCAAAGCCCAATAATTCAATGGCAATCGGTTTAGGGCTGGTGAAGGACGGAACCGCGAAGGCCTTTGTCACGGCCGGCAATACCGGGGCTGCCATGTTCAACAGCCTGCGCAAACTGGGCCGCATTAAAGGTGTAGCCCGTCCTGCACTCACAACGCTATTCCCGACAAAAAACGGCCATTGCATTGTGTTGGATATCGGTGCCAATGCTGACTGCCGACCGGAATATCTGCAGCAATTCGCCATCATGGGATCGGTTTATGCTGAAAAGATGCGCGGCATCAAAAATCCGCGGGTCGGCCTGCTGAATAACGGGGAAGAGCCGGGGAAGGGCAACGAATTGATGAAGAATACCTACCCGCTGTTGGAAAGCTGCGGCATCAATTTTGTTGGAAACGTGGAAGCCAAGGACGTGTTTGCGGAAAAGGCTGATGTCGTCGTGACCGACGGGTTTACCGGCAACATGCTGCTGAAAAGCTCAGAAGCCACGGCAAAGCTGATGACCTCCATCCTGAAAGAAGGATTGATGAGCTCGTTTCCCGGAAAAATCGCCGGTTTACTTGCCAAACCGGTTTTCAAAGAATTAAAATCCAAGCTGGATCCCAACGAGATCGGCGCTGCACCGCTGCTGGGTATTGACGGCCTTTCCTTCGTCGGGCATGGCCGTTCCAACAGTACAGCCCTGATCAATGGGATGAAACTCGCAAAAACCGCCGCGGATATGGACCTGATTGCCCTCATCCGTGATGCTGTTCAAACTCAACTCTCAGAATAAAGGATTTGCCCCATGTATATTTACACCAATGAAGCCAAGAAGAAAAAGAACAAGAATATTTCAAAGTGGACAACCATTGCAGCTTTTGTGATTCTGATCGCCGGTGCAGTGGCTGCTTTTTCTCCGAAATATATCACGTTGTCTTTCATCGCGCTGATCCTCGGGTTCATTATGTCTCAGGTTTCTATTTCTTTCACTTCCAAGTGGGGACGTGAACCGAGCAACGACGCTATTTTCAACGTCAAGCTGAAAGGCTTGAGCGACAACTTCTCTATTTATCATTATATGGACCCGGTCGATCATCTGCTGGTCGGTACTGCCGGTGCCTTTATTCTGATGCCTTATTTCCAGGGCGGTGAGATCGGTTACGATGAGAGCAAACAGCGTTGGACGCAGAAAAAAGCCAACTTCCTTATGAAGCTCTTCGGTCAGGAAAATATCGGCCGTCCGGATCAGGAATGCAGCGCAAATATTGCCGCGGTTCGTGATTACTTCATCAGCAAAGAAATTGATTTCCCGGAAGAAAAGATCCATCCGGTTCTGGTCTTCATCAACCCGCAGACGAAGATCCTTGATGGTCAGAACTTCAAGTATGATACGATTCCGCTCGGACAGCTGAAAAAGACGATTGCGGATTACGCAAAACAGGATCGTCTTACCCCCGAATTCATCGACGAGATCACCGACAAGCTCCCGCTGGATGATATTGAGTAGTCAGGGTCAGGATTCAGGAGTCAGGGACCTGAAGGTAGGCCGGATTGAGGGCCTTCTCCCGAACTAATTTATTATGGTAAAAAAGCAGCAGACTTATTCTGCTGTTTTTTTTTGATCGAAGCACTGTTTATAGCAACGTCCGCACAGCTTTCACCTGTTCAGTATGGAGTTGGCTTCGCCCGTTGGATTTTGAACGGGAGCTTCGCCTCGAGTTGTGTCATGGCAAAATTGGCAATCTCGTAAAAAGCGACCTGATTTCTACTATCTTATGCCTTATATTTAGTCTATATTATATCCAAATATATGATATAATTCAGGCATAAGAAAAGGAGTTTGTTATGCAGATCATACCGATGAAAGATTTAAAGGATACTGTTGAAATCGAGCGGAGATGTAAGGAGTCTCACGAACCGGTGTTTGTGACAAAAAACGGGTACGGAAGTTTGGTCGTGATGGATATTGACTATTACGATGAAACAATGCGGAAGATGGAAGAAGCACGGCTTATCAATCAAGGTATAAGCGATTTAGAAGAAGGTAGAATGGTGGATGGCCCGGCAGCGATGGAAAGAATAAGGACTAAATATGGTTTCTAACAGTTTTACATATCGTCTTTCAGTAACAGCTGAATCAGATATTGATGAAATCGTTGGGTACATTGCCCTGAAATTGAAAAATTCCGTTGCAGCAAAATCCATATATGATGAGTTGATGAAGAAACTTCAGAATTTATGTGATATGCCAAAAATTGGACATATTGTTGATAATGAACTGAATCGCAGGGATGATGTCAGATGGCTTCCCGTTAATAACTATATTTTGTATTATGTTATTGATGACGAAGACAAAATGATTAATGTACTGCGTGTTGTTTCAGCCCGGAGGGATCAACGCTTGATTATCAGTTCAATGATTGATTGAGCGTATCAGTCAACAGTCCACGGCAGCTCCGGGGACTGGACCGCTTGCGGGCCTGGACCCGTCTCACGAAAACAGCAGGACGGCTCACGTGGAAATCATCACCATGTGCGGCGCTTCTGTGTCTAATCGGTTACAAATGTCATTGATTTATGTGATTAACGGCATGAATATTTATTTATTGTCGTAAAATAAACGAATAAACTCCAGAAAGTTCTATTTTAAAATAAGAGAATTTAAGGCCTGATTTCGGAAATACAGGTAAAATAGTGTCGTATAGAATCCCTTCAAGGTTTTGAAGGGCAAAGAAATTTTTCAGGAGTTAAATATGAAAAAATCAATGCTGTTTGTTTTGGCTATGGTCTTTGTTCTGGCCTGTGCTCTGCCGGCCGCAGCGAAAGACTATAAAGTCGGTGTCGCAATTTATCAGTTCGATGATAACTTCATGACCCTTTACCGCAATGAGCTGAAGGATTATTTCGATACCCTCAGCGCTGAAGGCGAAGACAAGTACGATGTCACCATCGTCGACGGCAAAAACGATATGGCTGAACAGTCCAACCAGATCGACAACTTCATCACCCAGGGTGTTGATGTTATCATTCTGAACCTGGTCCAGACCTCCTCCGCCGATGCCATCATCGACAAGATCGTTGCTGCTGAAATCCCCTGCATCCTCATCAACCGCGAACCTCTGGGCGACGACGGCGATGAATCCTATGCCGGTATTCTTGACAACCCTGGTGTCTGCTACGTTGGTGCTGATGCCCGTCAGTCCGGTACTTTCCAGGGCGAAATCGTTGCCGAACTCGACAACCATGGCGATATCAATGGCGATGGCAAGATCAGCTACATCATGATCGAAGGCGATCCGGAAAACATCGATGCACAGTACCGCACTGAATTCTCCGTCAAAGCTCTGACCGATGCCGGTTACGAAGTTGAATGCCTGGATGACCAGGTCGGTAACTGGGCACAGGCAAAGGGTCAGGAACTCTGCGCAAATGCTCTGTCCAAGTACGGCGATGCAGTTGAAGTTGTCTTCTGCAACAACGACGCTATGGCCCTCGGCGCTGCCGCTGCCATCCAGGCTGCCGGCCGCAAAGTCGGTGAAGACATCTACCTGCTTGGTGTCGACGCCCTTGCCGAATGTGTTGAAATGGTCAACAACGGCGAAATGACCGGTACCGTTCTGAACGACCATGTCGGTCAGTCCCACGCTGCCGTTGACGCTGCTGTTGCTGCCCTGAACGGCGAAGAACTCCAGAACTACTACTGGGTCGACTATGTAAAGGTCACCGCCAAATAATTTTATTTGGTTGAATGAATGCGGGCGGGTCTTATGGACCTGCCCGCTTTTGAGATATTCAAAGGTTTATGTAATAGTTTATGGAAATATGAATCATTACATAAACCCTTGAAATTGAATTTCAGGAAAGGAGACAAGCAATATGTCAGAATATCTCCTTGAGATGCGTGATGTAAGCAAATCTTTCCCGGGTGTCAAAGCGCTGGATCATGTTCAGTTGAAGCTGCGTCCCGGAAAAGTCCACGCTTTGATGGGTGAAAACGGTGCCGGAAAGTCCACACTGATGAAATGCATGTTCGGCATTTACAAGATGGATGAAGGACAGATCTACATTAATGGACAGCCGGCTGTGATCAAGGACCCGATGGACGCGCTGCGTCAGGGTATCGCTATGGTGCACCAGGAGCTTCAGCCGATTCCGGCACGGACCATCGGTGAGAACATCTTCCTCGGACGCTATCCGATGAAAAAATACCTTGGTTTTATCCCTGCGGTCGATCATAAAAAAATGTATGAGGATACGGAAGCCCTTCTGAAAAAGGTTCGCATGAGCTTTGATCCGAAGGAAAAGGTCGGGAATCTGAGCGTTTCCCAGATGCAGTCGGTCGAAATTGCCAAGGCGGTTTCCGCAAACTGCCGTGTGCTGATCCTTGATGAACCGACCTCTTCTTTGACGGATAATGAGGTGGAAGCCTTGTTCCGTATTGTCAATGACCTGACAGCGGAAGGCGTTGCGGTCGTTTATATCTCCCATAAAATGGATGAGATCTTGCGCATCGCAGATGATGTCACGATCATGCGCGACGGACAGTATATCGGAACCTGGCCGGCGGATGAGCTGACGACCGACTCTATCATCACGAAGATGGTTGGTCGTGAATTGACCAACCTCTATCCGGAAAAGCACAACGTTCCCGGTGAAGTTGTTTTCAAAGTGGAGGATTTTACCTCCATCAATCCGCGCAGCTTCCGACATGTATCTTTTGAACTCCGCAAGGGCGAAATTCTCGGCGTTGGCGGATTGGTCGGTGCTCAGCGTACGGAACTGATGGAAGGTCTTTTCGGTACTCGTTCTCATACTTCCGGCAAGATCACCTATAAGGGCAAAGAGCTAAAAATCGACCGTCCAAAGGATGCAATTGATCAGGGTGTTGCCATGCTGACGGAAGACCGCCGCGGTTCCGGGATCATGGGTGTGCTGAGCGTTGCGGATAACGTCGCCATCGCTTCCCTGAATCATTACCTTTCCTTCGGTGATGCCATTGACGGGAAAAAGGTTCAGGCGGTTGTGAATGAAATGATCCAGAAGATGGAGATCAAGACCCCGAGTCAGAAGACGCAGATCCAGTCACTTTCCGGCGGTAACCAGCAGAAGGTGCTGGTCGGACGTTGGTTGGCC
Organism: uncultured Chloroflexota bacterium; assembly: GCA_902791025.1. Taxonomy (GTDB): domain Bacteria; phylum Chloroflexota; class Anaerolineae; order Anaerolineales; family Anaerolineaceae; genus Flexilinea. Next base: position 74,529 of record CADATZ010000013.1, read on the forward strand.
AACAACCCGGATGTTTTGATCCTTGATGAACCGACCCGCGGTATTGACGTCGGTGCAAAATATGAGATCTATTGTATTATCGAAGAACTGGCCCGTGAGGGAAAGAGCATCATCATGATCTCTTCTGAAATGGGTGAATTGATCGGTATGTCTGACCGGATCATGGTCATGTGCGATGGGCGTGTGACCGGATTCGTTGAAGGCGCTGAGGCTACACAGGAAAATATTATGGCGCTTGCCACGCAGTTTGAATAGGAAGGTCCGAGAAAAATGGAAAAGAAAAATTCAAATCCGTTATCAAAATTCGTTGGATATCTCACGTCCAACCCGATCGTTTTGCTCCTTTTGGTTGCGACGGTCATCATGTGTTTCACTGTCAATAACTTTTTCTCATGGGGCAACTTCGGTAATCTGGCCTCCAACACCGCTGTTCGTTTTCTGATTGCGCTGGGTGTTTCCGGCTGTTTGATCACCAAAGGTACAGACCTTTCCGCGGGGCGTCAGGTTGGTTTTGCCGCCTGCCTTGCCGGTATTCTCTGCCAGCGCGGTGATTACGCTAACCGTGTGTTCAAAGCCATTCCGGAAATGAACATCGGTCTGGTTTTGATCATCGTCATCATTGCCGGTGCGCTGTGGGGTATCATCAACGGGCTGATCATCACCCGTCTGCACGTTCCTCCGTTTATTGCCACCCTGGGTACTCAGACCATTATTTACGGCCTCTGCCTGGTGCTCACCGATGCTCAGCCGATCGGCGGTTTCCAGAAGATCTATACCAGCCTCATCACCGGTCGTATTGGTTCGGTGCGGAGCTTCAACATCCCGTACCTGTTGATTGTTGCTGTGATTTTCGGGCTGCTGTTCTGGTTTATGTACAACCACACGACCCATGGTAAATATATGTACGCCATCGGTGGTAACGAAGTCGCCGCGGAAGTTTCCGGTGTCAATACCACCCGCTCCCTGACCAGCATTTACACCATCGCCGGTATCATGTACGCTATCGCCGGTTACCTGTTGGCTGCAAAGTCCGGCGGTTCCTCCGCGTCCATGGGTATGGGGTATGAACTGGAAGCCATTGCCGGCTGTACCATCGGCGGCGTCTCCACCACTGGCGGTATCGGTACTGTCTCCGGTATTCTGGTTGGTGTCCTGGTGTTCGAACTTCTGAAGATCATCCTTCAGTTCCTGGGTGTCAACCCTTACTACAACTATGTTGTCCAGGGTGTTGTCATCGTCGTCGCCGTTGCCCTCGACATCCGCAAGTACATCAAGAAGAAGTAGGCTGCAGGATGCAGAATGTAGGTGTCAGGTTTTAGAATATGATAGGGAATCACTGAACCTGAACCTTGGAAGGATATAATATCAAATGAAACAGCCGGGGAAATAAAAAACACCCGGCTGTTTTATATTTTATTGGTAACTGTTCAGGACGGAGCACTTGGGGACTGGCAGCTTGTGTCGCAAAGCCGACACGAACATGCCTGTCACCATGTGCGTCGCTGCGGGTTCTGAATAGTTACTTTTAATGAATATTAATGATAAATGTCACTATTATAGAAATTTATATATTCAATATCTTGACAAAATAGTGAATATAGTTAGAATATATATCAAAATAAAGGTTCTAATAGTTGGAGAATCTATCATCTATAAGACAGTGTTAAGTTGATCCGAACACTGAACACTGAACTCTGAACTCTGAATTGAAAGGACGAAAGAACGGGATGGAAGGCACGGCGCTGAAGACCGAACTGACAGATCAGGAATTGCAGCAGCTCATCGAACGCGCGCAAAGCGTTGGACAAAATGGCGCAAGCAACGATCCGCAAAATGATGCGGGACCGGAAGATCTGCCGCGCTTCGATCAAAAGGACATCGTCGATGAATACGGCCTGCCCTTCGATCCGGAAGGTTACTACAACAGTGCCCCGCTGGAGTTTGAGGAAACGGCCGGCTTTTTATGGTATTTTCTCAATAATCTTCATTATGCCGCCACCCGTTACAACCGTCATTCGCCTGTCTACTACACCCTTCTCAAAGAACTGGAAAAAAACATCAAACAGATGGGCTCCTACTGCATCACCCGCGCGGTGCTGGAAAAATCCGGAACGGAATTTTCCAACCTGGGTGATATGTCTATCCATGAGCTGTACTGCATGGTTTCGCTGCAT
>CADATZ010000014.1 GCA_902791025.1 uncultured Chloroflexota bacterium
TCTTCGGAAGTAAGCTCGTGAGGCTAAGTTTCCTTTTCCCTCAGAAGCCTCGTTCCCCTCTCGCTGACGGTCCTCCTTAAGGTGACGGTTCCCCGTACCGCTTCGCGTACGGGTTAACCGTCCCCGTTTCAATTGTTAATCAAAGTATATACAAAAAATTTAAAAAGAAAACCGCCAATATTGGCGGTTGACAAATGTGAAATTTTGTGGTAATGCATACCGGTTCAACGCACATAATTTATTGATTCGATATCAATTTATCCAGAACCACAGAGAAATCAATTTCAGATATTTCCGCTGAAGTAAGAAATACCAGAAGCTTATCACGGAAACGGACAGACATACGATGAACGCCATCTGTACGTACACTGTCCGAATTCCACCTTATTCTTAAATCCTCATTAACAGGCAGGTTTTGAAATCCTTTTTTTGACTCGACCCAATCAAGTGCTGCTTTCCAGTCACTGCGATAAACCGAATATGAAATCAGGCTCAAATTTTCTGTACTTTCAGGAGAATTAAAGCTTTGTTCCGAAGCATAAAGACTTTTCATCAATATACCGTTCCGTTCTGTCAATCGGCTGCTCTGGTATAAGCCTTCTTTAGGAATACGCAAATCGTCCATCGTGAGCGGTAAAACATCCTGATATACTTTTATGCGCTCTTCCCCCCTGACAATGATCCTGCCTGTATCCGGATAAAGAAACAGGTCAAATATCAACGCGGTAAATAAAGCGCCAATTGAAATCATGCAGTTAAGAACGGCTTTGTCAACATGCAGATAATTTCTAAAATCTTTTTTACACTGATTTTTATTTTTTGCCGCTGCAATTCCATGGAAACAATAGATAAGAGAAATGAGCCAGAAAATAAATCCGGCTATCCCGGGAAAGAAAATATGGTTTGAACTCAGAAAGACATCCGGATCATGTCCAAGGAAAAATATCGCAAAACCTAACAGCATAAGCAGCATAGCCAGGCATCGGATCAGAGAACGTTTTTCACGTCTGTTTGCTTTTCTGCCTAGCTCCGGATCAATCACTGGTTCCTGTGCATCCGTCTGGTCTGTCTGGAGAAATATATGCCGTTTTGAATCAAATATATCTTCAGGTTTGCCGATATAGAGCACTTTCCAGCCGCGTTTTTTCATCAGTGCAGAATAATCTTCCATCTGAAATTTCATTTTCAGATCAGGATCTTTATTCACATACGTCACCACACATATGCGATCATCGGATGGCTTTGTTTTTTTGAATGTAAAAATGTTCCCGGAGGTTTTTACAAGCTGCTCTCCTTTCCGGAGACAGTTTTCCAGATATGCACTTAAAGATGCATCATCATGATTCAGAAGCAAAATAAAACGTTTCATTTTTTAGATCACTACAACCTATTCAAAACGGAGCACATGGGGATCGGCACCTCGTGCAGCATAGCCAGCACAAGCGTGCCCGTCCTCATGTGCGCCACAGTTCTAAATAGTTTCTGACTATTTATGCAGAAAACAGGCAACAAAATGGTTCGGTGATACCTCCACGAGCGGCGGAATTCCTGCCCGGCAGATCTTATCCTGACACTCATAACAGCGGTTCGCGAACCGGCATTCATCCGGCAGGTTCACCGGAGAGGTGATCTCACCCTTCAGGGAGATCCGTTCCCGCTTGTGATCCAGATCCGGGATCGGAATCGCGGAAAGCAGCGCCCTGGTATAAGGATGGATCGGATTGGTGAATAATTCCTCGGAGGGTGCCTTTTCTACGATCGAACCAAGATACATCACCGCGATCTCATCAGCGAAATGGTTCACAACTGCCAGGTCATGGGTGATGAAGATGTAGGTCAGGTTCAGTTTTTCCTGCAGGTCGTCCATCAGGTTCAGGATTTGCGCCTGAATTGAGACATCCAAAGCGGAAACCGGTTCATCACAGATGATCAGTTTCGGCTCCATTGCAAGAGCCCGGGCAATTCCGATACGCTGACGTCTCCCGCCGTCTAACTCGTGCGGATAAGTGTTGACCAGACGCTCCGCAAGCCCAACGGTATCCATCAATTCCATCACACGATCTTCAATATCGCGTTTGTTCTTCAGGATCTTCGCGATACGGATCGGTTCAGAAATCGCCTGACTGACAGTCTTCTTGGGATCCAGTGAAGAAAACGGGTCCTGAAAAATGATCTGCATATCCTTGCGCTTTTTGCGCATCTCCCCGCCGCTGAGCTTGACGATATCCTTGCCTTCAAAGAAAACCTCACCGGAGGTCGGTTCGATCAAGCGAAGGATCGCGCGGCCTGTCGTGGATTTTCCGCACCCGGATTCTCCCACCAGACCCAGCGTTTTTCCGCGATCAATCGTGAAGGAAATGTCATCGACCGCATGCAGCATGCCTTTCCCGGTTTTGAAATACTTCTTCAAATGTCTTACATCAAGAATGGTATCGCTCATTTCTTCGCTCTCCTTTCGATGTGGAAACCTTCCCGTTCATAGGCACTGCAGGCGCATTTGTGCGTAGCACTCACAGCTTTTAATTCCGGAACCTTCTTTGTGCACTCTTCGGTGGCATAATTGCAGCGCGGGGCAAAAGCGCAGCCTGCCGGAAGATCCGTCGGGTCCGGCATCAGCCCCATGATCGGCTTCAGCCGGGCAGTTCGGTTCTTGATGTTCGGCAGGGAGTTGAATAGACCTTCGGTATAGGGATGCATGGTTTCTTTGAATACATCCTCCAGCGTTCCCTGTTCAATGATTCGGCCGGCATACATCACAGCCACTTCATCGCAGACTTCGGCAACGATCCCCAGGTCATGGGTGATCATGATCATGGACGTATCATATTTTGTTTTCAGATCGTTCATCAGTTCCAGCACCTGTGCCTGAATGGTCACATCCAGCGCGGTTGTCGGTTCATCCGCGATCAGCAGCTTCGGGTTGCACGCCAAAGCAATCGCGATCACGACACGCTGCTTCATTCCGCCGGAAAACTGATGTGGATACTCCTTACCTCGTGCACGCGGAATACCAACCATCTCCAGCATATCACCGGCACGTTCCAGAGCCTGCTCATGGCTCAGATGCTCATGGAGCTCCAGACTTTCAGCGATTTGGTCTCCTACAGTGAACACCGGGTTCAGCGCGGTCATCGGGTCCTGGAAGATCATAGAAATATCTTTCCCTCTGATCTGCTCCATATGCTCTGTAGAGAGTTCGCGTATATCCCGACCACCGATTTCCAGTTTATCACATTCAACCACACCGGGCGGTATCTGCACCAGACGCAGCAGTGCTAAAGCGGTTGTCGTTTTCCCGGCACCGGTTTCGCCAACCAGGCCCAGAGTCCGCTTGTAGCCAAGTTCAAGGTCGATCCCATTTACTGCTCTCACAATACCGTCTTCGGTCTCAAAACGAACGGACAGGTTCTTCACGTCGAGAATCTTATCGTTATTGTTGATTTCTTTTTCGTTCATAATCCCATCCTTATCGCTTCAATTTCGGATCCAGTGCATCGCGAAGCCCGTCCCCCAAAAGGTTCAGGGAAAGCACACAGAGCATGATGGCAAGTCCCGGGAATAACGTCATATAACTGTAATCACGAATAAACTGACGCCCGGAGGAAAGCATAGCACCCCATTCCGGAGCAGGAGCCGGAACACCCAGCCCCAGGAAACTCAGCTGTGCCGCAGAGATAATAGCTGAACCTACACGCAATGTAGCCTGCACGATGATCTGCGAAACACAGTTCGGCAGGATGTGTTCAAAAATGATCTGAATATCGCGCATGCCGATTGCTTTTGCAGCTTCGACATATTCTTCGTCACGGACAACCAGAACAGCCGCCCGTGCAACCCGTGTAAACGGGGCGGAACTTGCCAGACCAACCGCGATCATCAGGTTGATGGTGCTTTTCCCCATCGCCGAGACCACCGCAATTGCCAGCAATACGGATGGAATGGATGAGAATATGTCGCAGATACGCATCACAATGTCTTCAAACACCCCTCCCACATATCCGGCAACAGCGCCAAGACTCACCCCGACAACCAACGCGAACATGACCGCAACGACACCGACAGCCAGTGAGTAGCGGGCACCCCAGATCACACGGGCCAGAATGTCACGTCCGAGGTCATCCGTTCCAAAGGGATGCTCCCTGCTCGGGAAGAGCATTCTTTCACGGACATGATTCTTGACAATATCGGATTTATAATCATAAATCAGCGGAGCACAAAGAGCAAGGATGATGACCAGCAAAATCAACACGAGGCCGATAATTGCGCCTTTATTCTTTTTGAGCTGGTGCCAGACCATGCCCAATGAACTTCGTTTCTTGTACTTTTGATGAGCACGCAGTTCTTTTTCCTGAGCCATGATCCCTCCTTACTTTGTATATTTCGCTTTAATACGCGGATCGACAAAGGCATAGACTATGTCGATGAGCAGATTTACGACCGTTACCAGCATGGTCGTCATCACCAGCGCACCGGTCACTGTAGGAATGTCGCGCTGGTCAATAGCGTCAACCACCAAACGTCCGACTCCCGGCCAGGCAAAGACTGTTTCCGCCAATACGGAGCCGCCCAATACATTGGAGAACTGAACACCAAAAATCGTGATAATCGGGATCAAGGCATTGCGAAGAGCATGTTTGCGAATGATGGTCTTTTCCGGTACACCCTTCGCCCGGGCTGTGCGCAGATAGTCCTGTCGGATCACATCCAGCATGGAAGAGCGTGTGGTACGGGTCAGCAGCGCAGCCAATCCGGCACCGACCGTGAAGGCCGGCAGGATAATGCTCTTGAATCCTTCATTACCGCCGGAAGGGAACCAGCCGAGCTTCAGCGAGAACAGAATGATCAGCAGCAGCCCCAGCCAGAAGTTCGGCATTGAAAGACCGATGAGTGCCAGCACCATGGAAAGTGTGTCGATCCAGGAGTTTTGGTTGACTGCTGCAATGATCCCCAATGGCAAGGCGATCAACGTCGCGAAGATCATAGTCATCGATGCCAGTTTTAATGTGTTTGGCAGACGCTGGAGGTAAATCTTCATCACGTCCTGTTTCGAGACGTATGAAATTCCCAGGTCGCCTTTCAGCAAATTTCCGATATAGCGGAAATACCGTTCAATCAAAGAGCCGTTCAGGCCCATTTCTTCACGCAGTGCAGCCAATTGTTCTTCAGTCGCGTCAGCACCGGCAACGGAATAAACCGGGTCCCCTTCCGCGACATTCATAATAGCGTAAATCACAAAAGCCACTGCGAGCAGAACGGGAATCAGCATTAATAATCGTTTAAGAATATATCGCCACATGAATCCCCAACTTTCTATCAGAAAAGCCGGGCAATATGGCTTTTATCATACTGCCCGGCATATTGTAAAAACTACAGTGATTACGGAATCTGGATCAGGCGATAGTCGTGCTTCGCGGTCGGCATCCAGACAGCACCTTCAACATCAGCTTTGGTGCCAATGTTGACGAAGGAGGTCCACAGCGGGACGATCGGAACGATTTCATCGAGATAGTTTTCGATTTCAAAGTATTCCTGTTCACGTTTTTCAGTGTCGATTTCAACCAGGGCTTCATCGATCATAGCGTTGAGTACAGGATCTTTGAGATTGGCACGGTTGGAACCGTTCTTCTTCAGGGTACCGTCTTCCTGTTCGAAGGAACCATACATATTGCGGACTGTGAAGTCTGTACCATCAGCATCTGTCCACTGGTAGATGCAGAGCTCATAATCCAGGGCTGCATCGTTCAGACGGCCTTTCAGCGCGGCAGTTTCAAGCTCTTCGAGTTCAAGCCCGATACCGATTTCTTCCAGGTCTTCCATCAGGATCAGGGCAGCGACTTTCTTGAATTCCTTGTCGACCATAACTTTGAAGTTCAGGTCGCCGGGTTTGTAACCGGAAAGTTCCAGTTCTTCCGCGGCTTTTTCCAGGTCATATTCATAAACATGGATATCAGGATTCAGACCAAACTGACCGGCGTTGATGTAGTTATTGTGGACAGTGCCTTCGTCATTCAGCGCGGCGAAGATCATGTCTTCCTTGTTGGTAGCGTAGGCAATAGCCTTGCGGACATGAACATTGTCAAGGCCCGGTTTTTCATTCTGCATGGCGATATAGATCATGACCACATTCGGGACCTGAATAAGGTTAAGATTCTCATCATCCCTGATGTAGGCAAGGTCAGTGCTGGCGGGATCGACACAAACGTCGATTTCACCGGTCTGCAGGGCAATCAGGCGGGTAGAAGCTTCTTTATAGAGCTTGAAGACGATTCTGCGGGTGGGAGCTGCTCCGCCGCGATAATTCTCATTGCGGACAAAGGAGATATAGTCACCGGGTACCCAGTTTTCAACAGAGAACATACCGGTACCGACCCACGGGCCTTCAGTCTTGTCAGCAGTGACCAGCGCTTCTGACATGATGGACATACCACGGTGAGCCATCAGCAGCAGGAATTCCTGATTCGCGCGGGAGAGTGTGATGACGACAGTGTTGTCATCCGGAACCTGAATATCGACAATATCACTCACTTTCGCATTGGCGAAGGAGGAATCTTTGGCGATGGTGTAGGTGAATTCCACATCATGAGCAGTGCAGGGAGTGCCATCAGTGAAGGTTACTCCATCCGGAATGTGGAAGGTGAAAACCTTGCCATCTTCGCTGATTTCCCAGGAGTCTGCCAATCCAGGAATGATGTTACCGGTTTCCGGATCGATCTGGACAAGCGTTTCATGGGTGAGCGTGAAAGCCATCATGTTCGCGTCGGTGTTGGATGCCTGCGGATCAAGTGTCGTGATATCATTCGCAACACCGATCGTGATGGTATCCTGTGAAGCGTAGGCGGTCATGACGATGAAAAGCGCCATGAGCAAACTAAGGACTACAACAGACTTCTTCATTTATAACTCCTTTGTATTAGTTGAAAACCATTTAATCAATGGCTTGTTGATTAAAAATTTTACAGGATAAAAAAAAGAACGTCAATGATGACATTTGACACATATTGTCATATTTGTCCTGAAATTTAAAGCAACAGGACGGCAAATTTGCCGTCCTGTGTTTCATTTCAGGTTAAGATAAGTCTTATTTTGCTTTGAGGATGATGCGGGCATCAACAACCTTCAGACCTTTGCCCTGTTCATAGAGCATGACCGGATTGGCGTCGGATTCCTTGACCTCATCGCGCAGATCCCAAATCATCTGGGAGTATTTTGCAATCGTTTCAGCCATGGCTTCGCGATCTCTCGGAGCTTCACCGCGGGCACCTGCAAGGATCTTCGCAGCGCGGATCTCTTCCTGCATCTTCATACCCTGAGCCTTGGAGACCGGGGCAACACGGAAGGTTACGTCCTTCAGAACTTCGACGAAGATACCGCCAAGACCAAACATGACAGTCGGGCCGAAAGCTGCATCATTGATGGAACCGAGGATGATTTCAGTCCCCAGCGGAGCCATTTCCTGAATAGCGATACCGTGGATGTTGGCATCAGCTTTGTAGTTCTTCGCATTTTCCATGATCTTGCGGAACCATTCGCGGACCATTTCATCGTCCTTGACGTTGACTTTTACGCCGCCGGCATCGGACTTGTGGAGGATGTCAGGGGAGACGATCTTCATAACGACAGGATAGCCGGCCTGGTGAGCAAGTTCTACGGCTTCGTCTTCTGTCTTGGCCAGGAGCGTTGTGGTTGCATCAAGTCCATAAGCCTTGAAGACCTGTTTCGCTTCGACTTCCGTCAGGGCGTCACGGCCATCTGCACGAGCTGCGTTGATGATGGACAGAGCCTTTTCGCGGTCCACTTCATAAGTTTCAGCGCTGTCAGAAGCCTTGGCTTCCTGCAGGCGAGCATACTGGCGCAGAGCAGCAATGGCGCTGATGGCGCGGGCGGGGTCATCATAAGCCGGGATGCCATGATCGGACAGCCAGCGCATAGCAGTGGCGCAGCGTTCGCCGCCAACGAAGGAAACGGTGATCGGTTTGTGAGCCAGGATTTCAGGACCGGCTTCTTCGATTGCACCATAGATACCTTCAGCGATTTCCTGCGGGTTGGTAACAGCAGTTTCGCAGTAAAGAACTGCCATACCATCAGTCCAGTCATGCTTCAAACCGAAAGCGATGCACTTTTTGTAGCCTTCGAGGCCTGCGCCGCCGGTGATATCAACAGGGTTCTTTGCAGAACCGAATTCCGGCATATAGTGCTTCATTTCTTCCTGCATTTCTTTGGGCAGGAACTGAAGCGGTACGCCGAATTTTTCAGCAGAGTCTGTAGCCAGAACGCCAACGCCGCCGCCATTGGTAACGATCACGAGGTTGTCGCCTTCCATCGGGGGCTGCAGTTCGAATGCCTGAGTGACATCGAAGAGGTTATCCAGATCTGTGGCCTGGATAACACCTGCCTGTTCAAAAGCAGAGCCATAAACTTTTGCGGCACCAGCCAGGGAACCGGTATGGGAAGCAGCAGCTGCTGCACCGTGAGCAGAAACACCGGACTTCAGAGCGATAACAGGCTTCTTGGAGTTCTTGCAGACTTCCATGAAGCGGCGGCCGTCTTTCAAACCTTCGATGTAAAGGGCTGTGCAGCGGGTAGCAGGATCGTCTTCCAGCCATTCGATGATGTCAGCGAAGTCAACATCAGCCATGTTGCCAAGGGAGAACAGTTTATCAAAACCGACACCGCGGAGGTAGGTACCTGCATCCAGAGCAATCAGCAGAGCGCCGGATTGGGAAATCAGAGCGCCGTTGCCGGGGAGCGGAAGAACCGGGGCAAAGGAAGCGTTCAATTTATCGGAGTTAGACAGAGAACCGATGATGTTCGGTCCGAGCAGGCGCATACCGTATTTGCGGCAGGTTTCGACGAGTTTATTTTCGGTTTCATGATCACCGACTTCACCAAAACCGGATGTAATGACAGAAACGCCTTTAACGCCGGCTTCACCGCACTGTTCGATAGCGCCTAAAACCAGGTGAGCGGGAACAGTAACGACAGCCAGATCGATTTTGTTCTTCAATTCAAGAACACTGGTATAGGCTTTCAGGCCCTGAATTTCAGGTTCTTTCGGGTTGATCGGGAAGATATCCCCTTCGTATTTGCCGTTTTTCAATGCTTCAACTACAGAATAACCAATTTTACCGGCTTTGTTGGAAGCGCCGATAACTGCAACGCCCTTCGGTCTGAAAAGACCGTTTAAAGCTTCTTTGTTCACGATAAACTCCTAAAATTGATCTTGATGAATGAACAGGCTGAAACAGCCTATTTATCCTTTATAAAATAACAACATTATTTTAGCACCAAATCTATTTTTTTGGGATATTTTTATTAAGAAAATTTAAAAAACAAACCTTTTTATTCCTTTTTTTACTGTCGTTACACCACTTTATCCATATAAAAAGACTGAAATGTACTGTACTGAAAAATTTATAAAGTAAAATAGTATTAACTATTGAAAGTATCTGTCATATCTTAGAATATGATTAGGAGATGATTTATGATAAAAATTTTTTTCTTTCTTCTGAGCCTGATTTGTGTGTTTATTTCACAGCCTGTTGAGGCTCAGGATGAACCCCAAATACTTTCTTCAAATAACTGGTCTTATTTCAGCAATGAAACCGGCTGGACTGTCAGTTCATATTCCGGTGATAAAATAAATCTTGAAATTCCAGCAGAGATTAATGATATTCCCGTGACACAGCTTGGCGCTGAACTTTTTATGAATAACTCCAAACTCGAATCCATTCAAATTCCTGACAGCGTCACAACCATTGGCAAGAATGCCTTTCTTGGCTGTACAGCTTTGAAAGAAGTAAAGATTCCAGAACAAGTCAAAACGATTCCGGAAGGCTGCTTCCGTTATTGCTTATCACTTGAAAATGTTGAGTTGCCTTACATTTTGACATCCATCGGCAAGGATGCTTTCAGTGACTGTCTTGCGCTTCGGGAAATTTCGATTCCGCCAAATGTTACAACGATCGGTGAAACCGCATTTGCTTATTGTGAAAACCTTGAAAATATCAAAGTTCCCCGAAAACTTACAACTGTCAATGCCAATGCGTTTCTGGATACATCCTGGTTTGATCAGCAGAGTGATAAATTTGTTTTTATTGGCCGGGGTATTCTCTTGAAATACAATGGCGACGAGAAAAATGTTGAAGTACCTTATGGAACAGTTTCCATTTCCAACGCTTTTCAGGGAAATGTTCGAATTGAATCTGTTGTACTGCCGCAAACTGTACTGAGAATTACTCAAAATGCATTCCGTGATGCTGCAAATCTGAAGACAATCAATATTCCTGATTTTGTAACTACAATTGGCGCAAGTGCTTTCGAAGGATGCCGCAACCTGACAGAAATCAATCTGCCTTCAACCGTTACTTCTCTTGGAAGCTCTGCTTTCCGTTACTGCGACCGGCTGACAAAACTTGATATACCGGAGAAGGTGAAATCTCTGGGATCTCGAGTCGCAGGTGATTGTCCGAATCTGGTGAGCATAAAAATTCCGGATGCTGTCACAACGATCAATGTAAATGCCTTTACCGGATCAGATAATCTCCAAATCAAAATCATTCCCGGGTCACCGGCAGAAGATATTTTAAAAGAATATGAAACCCCATATGTTTACTACCAGGCTTCAACAGAAGACTATTCCTTAAGTAATAATGGAACTGAAATAAAAATCGTTCGTTACAATGGAGATAAAAAATTTATTGAAATACCTGCGCAAATCGGTGGTCTTCCGGTTACATCTATCGGAGATGCGGCTTTTCAGGATAATACTTTAGTCAAAACTGTCTCTATCCCCTTTACTGTCAAAACTATTGGTGACTATGCGTTCTCCAATATGCCGAATCTCGAAGAAATATCACTTTCCTTTGGGCTGGAGAAATTAGGCTCTCATGTCTTTTCCGGCTCAAATGCTTTATTGGAAATCAATATTCCTCAAGGGGTGAAATTCATTGGAAAGGATTTCATTGATACATCTGCTGCAACACGTTTATGTACAGTTCCAGGTTCTCCTGCAGAACAAATACTTCTCGATAATGGATATTGGGTCCTCACCCCCGAATCCTGTTCTGAAGAGATAACACCAGCAGAAAAATGGGCAGCGGAAACACTGTCTGCAGGAACTATGATTCAATCTTCAGAAGCGATAACGACAACTTCTCCAAGGGTCATCAATGTTAAAGCTGAAAATATAGAACTTATCAGGATACCTGATGGAGTCAAAATAATTACAGCGGAGATGGTACCGGAAACAGATAATCCACTTATTCTTTTTGTACCATCAAGTGTTGAAGAAATCAATTTTTCAATTTTAGAAGGGAAAAATGTAACGATTGCCGGTAAGAAAAACAGCTATGCAGAGAGGTTTTCACATGAAAACGATATAAATTTTATTTCTCAAATAATCAGCGAAACCGGAATCAATTATTAACATTAGATGTATAACAGGAGGCAGGTCATGCAATATATGAATCTGAACTTAAAAAAGATCGTTTATCTTACTACTATCGTAATATTTTTCCTTTCAGGGGGTTTGATATCCGCTTCAGCTGATACCCTGGCATTCAATGATTTATTGGAACAATTAAAGAATAATGAAATGATTCCCCGTGAACGAGGAAAGGTAATATCTTTCGGCGAATTTGAAGATGAATTCGGGATAATGGGGCACTATCAGTGGTTCCCAATCATGAATGCCGAAAATTTTGTCCTGTCCGCCAATATCTCGTGGCTGTCCTCTTTGCCGGCAACAAACGGCTCATTGGCAGGATGTGGATTTGTTTTTGGCTCTGACCCAAGTGGAAAAGATCACCTTATGGCTTCCGTTCGAATGGATGGTCATGTTTATCTTTCCGGTATCAGCGGCGGAAATCAGCTGAAATTTATGGAATATTTCTTTGGATATCCAACAATCCAGGGTGAGGTAAATTTTGTGCTTGTCGTAAATGGGGATAAGGCTTCAACATATATCAATGGAGAACGTCTTGGTACCCGCAACGCTCTTGCATACTACGGGGATGCAATCGGTTTTGCTACACTTTCAGGAACAAATTATCAATTCGGAACGCGCTGTAATTGGAAGGATATTTATCTCTATAGTTGGTAGTTGGTGATCAGCAGTTTTTGCAGTTACCGGTCAGCAGCAAGACCAATAAAAATACCGCCAGGTGAAGTTTGGCGGTATTTTATTGGTCTTGCTGCCAACTTATTTCTTGTCTTCTTTTCTCCAGCGGATACGGAGAGGAGATTTTCGCTCATCCCCGCGGCGAAGTCTTTTAAAATTCGGCTTCAGGGAAATGAGAACCAATATCTCAGCAGCAACTGCATAAAGACAATACCACCAGGAACATTTTCCGAGAATCGCTCCGATAATGAATCCGATCAATCCGAAAATATTAAAACATGCAACCGTTACGGAAGCATATCCGGTAATGAGGTAAATGAGCAAACAGGGAAGAGGCATGGCAAGCCAAAAACCTTCCCACAAGGCAACAGCCGCGCCGGCTGAGGTCAACCCGCCGGCACCACCGCGGAAATAAAACTTTCCATCTCTTCTGCGTTCAATAAGAAATATTGAATATATATGTCCGAGAACGGCAAGGATGCCTCCAATCGAGGTCATCCATGGTTCAGGGGCAGGTACAAAAAGTTTTGCTATTCTTACTGCAGCAACACCTTTCAATATATCAAGGACTGCCGTCAGAATTCCCCAAAAGGTTCCGGAAACGCGCATAACATTAGACATACCCATTCTGCCTGAGGCAATATACCGGATATCTTTATTTTTTGTGAGTTTTACGATGATCCATCCGAAAGGAATGGCCCCGACAAGATAAGCTGTCAGCCAATATAAAAAGTGTGAAGCTGTAATACTCATACTGAAACCTCCTGCTATAACTTATTTTTTTATCAAATAATAAGCCACTATCAAAAGTGCCGGAATTTGAGCCGGTAATATTCTTTGTAAGGTACGTCTCACCGGTTCATTCCGATCTGAACCGATGACCAGACTTGTAAATGTATAATACCAGAGAAACATTAGAGAACCGTAAGAAATAATGTTTATTGGCCAATAGTGAAGCCCTGCATCCGCAAAACTCATTACAACGCTTGTCATAGCTGATAGCATAAAAACATTCCAACTGATCACATGAGAAGAAAAGATTTTTAAACTGACAACAAAACAAAGAATAAAAACTGCCGGCAGCGTTACGACCAGACGGGAAATATTAGCGCGAAGAGCAATAATAAATAACAGAAAAACTGCATAACAAAGGCTGTCTAAAACTATGATCGATGTCGATTTTCGGGAGGATGCCGGATCGCAGTTAATGTACTCAAATTGCAGTACAAGATACAAAAGGCCGCCGGTAATAAACAGAAGCAGCCATCCGGTTATGTCTTTCTGAAAATTTCTTAATGTAAAACCGATAGTCAGAGTCACAGCAAAGGGCAGGAATAAATGCAGGGCAATTTGTTCTTTTTCAATCAACAGTCGTGAGTGAAGCGCATAAAACATTCCAAGATCAGTAACAAATGCCGCTAAAGGTATTACAGTCTCCATGGCATTCAGTCCAAAGCCAATCGAAAAGCCAAAAAGATCGAAATTGAATCGAAACAGCTCACGATCGGTAATTGACGCCATCATAAACACCATTATGATGATTCCTGTCAGTGTGGAAAAGTAAAGTCCCGGCGTTTGATCTTTCATAATTGTTATTATAAGCCTTTTTAACAAAGAATAACAAAAGTATATTTTTAGATAGATATACGAAAGTCTACAAAATATGAATCGCTTTTATTCATAACCCGTCAGAGCAGGACACAGTACAGTTTTCTTATGTTGGCTTCTCTGAAACAAGAAAGCAGTCCAGCCGTGCATCGTTCTGAATGGGTCACCAATTAGTAAGAATATGGTGTTCAAATAAAAAATCTGAGGAATATGAATACACATTTATACTGTTTTTTCACTTTGAGTACACTGAAAATGGTATAATTTAATGGTTATGGAAAATCGGCAAATACCCACTTCTACACCGGTACCCGGAGTAATCAAATGTCTTGTTGAAGGCTGTAATCTGGTTGCAAACAAAGCTTTTCTTCTGCTTTGTCCTGTCTTACTTGATTTGTTTTTACTCTTCGGGCCTAAACTTCGCGTCGAATCATTTTCCAGACCGGTTTTTGATTCATTTATTAATCAGTTGATGAAGTCAGCAGCAAATGCACCTTCACGTCAGATAGAATTGATTAAGGATGTTTTGAGTCAAGCCCTTTCCACAGTGAATCTCTTTGGCTTTCTGCAAACTTATCCTGTCGGAGTCAGTGTGATTTTTGCCTCCGCAGGCAATTCCACACCACTTGGCACCGCTCCGGAAATACAGGTAACTTCCGCTCTTTTGATCATAGCACTCGTAGCTTTGTTTATAATCCTTGGAGTAGTTCTCGGAACTGTATATTTCTCAATCACAGGTGCAGCGGCTAAAGATAATGGGAAATTCAGTTGGAAAGTCTTCGGTTCTCAGCTTCTGAATACTATATTATTTTATATAGCCCTGATTATTCTGATTGCTATAATAGCGGTACCGATCAGCTGCCTTATGACTCTCATTTTCATGACGGTACCGCTTCTCTACCAATTGATGCTTATCTTGATAGTCATGATCGGCTGTTGGATCATGATTCCGCTCTTTTATATTCCTCACGGAATTTTTATGAAAAATCTCGATTTTCCTAATGCGATCAAGGAAAGCTTCAAAATGGCTTCCTGGAGCAGTCCGATAACGATTCGGTTTATTTTGTTATCGCTCATTTTCTCATTTGGTCTGGATATGATCTGGACGATCCCCGCACAATCCTCATGGCTGATTCTATTCAGCATTTTCGGACATGCTTTTATTACAACAGCACTGATTGCAAGCTCATTCATCCTTTATCGCGAGCTTGACAAATGGCAAAAAGAAAACCGGAGTTTTCTTGAATGGCGTAAGGCCAATCTCCGTTTCAAGCAGATTTTTAAAAAGGAACCAGAAACACATGACTGAAGCAACACAAGTAAACACCAATTATGATGCCAGTAAGATCCAGGTTCTGGAAGGTCTTGAAGCCGTCCGCCGCCGCCCCGGTATGTATGTCGGCGGTACGGATGCAAAAGCACTCCATCACCTCGTTTATGAAGTTGTCGACAACGCTATCGACGAGGCATTAGCCGGGTATTGTACTGACATTGAAGTAACCATTCATGAAGACCAAAGCGTTACTGTTTCCGATAACGGCCGTGGTATTCCGGTAGATATCCACCCGACAAAGAAGATTTCCGCTCTTGAAGTTGTATTGACAACACTTCACGCGGGCGGTAAATTCGGCGGCGGCGGATATAAAGTTTCCGGTGGTCTTCATGGCGTCGGGTCTTCCGCTGTCAACGCTCTTTCTGAATGGATGGAAGCTCGTGTTTATCGCGACGGAAAGATTTATTTTCAGCGTTATCATCAGGGACATCCGGATGAACCTGTAAAAGTGATCGGTGAATGTCCCAAAGAAAAAACGGGGACAGAAATCACTTTCCGTTTCGATCCGACTATTTTCAAAGAAGAAACAGAAGGCCTTCACTACAATACACTCGTCAATCGCTTCCGCGAAATGGCTTTTGTGACCCGCAAGACAATGATCCATCTTGTTGACGAACGCAGCGGGAAAGAAATCTCCTTCTACTTCCAGGGCGGCATCACCTCTTTTGTTCATTACCTCAACCAGGGTCGTAAACCGCTGCATGCTGTTGTTTACGGCGAAAAAGAAATCGATAATATCGGCATTGAGGTAGCCATCCAATATACAGATGCGTATAACGAAACCGTCTATTCCTTTGCGAACACCATCAACACCATTGATGGCGGTACGCACATGACCGGCTTGCGTACAGCAGTAACGCGCGTCATTAATGACTATGCGCATAAGGCAAACCTCTTGAAGGAAAATGACAAAAACTTCTCCGGTGATGATACCCGTGAAGGTATTACAGCTATCGTTTCCATCAAACATCCGGATCCACAGTTCGAGAGCCAGACAAAAGTCAAGCTGATGAACACAGAGGTTTCAACATACGTTCAACAGGTTGTCGGTGAATGTTTCAAGGAATTTCTCGAAAACACTCCCAGTGCAGGGAAAGCAATCGTTGAGCGCTGTAAAACTTCTGCTCGTGCCCGTGATGCTGCGCAGCATGCACGTGACCTTGTGTTCCGCAAATCCGCACTCGAAAGCATGACCCTGCCGGGGAAGCTTGCAGACTGCTCCGGCCGCGATTCCACAAAAGCAGAACTTTACATCGTGGAAGGTGATTCCGCAGGTGGTTCAGCAAAACAGGGACGTGACCGTACTTTCCAGGCGATCCTTCCGCTTCGCGGTAAGATTCTCAATACGGAACGTGCCAGCGCCGACAAGATTTTTGCCAATAACGAAGTCAAGGCAATGATCTCCGCAATCGGTACCGGAATCAACGAGAATTTCAACCTGAAAAATCTGCGTTATCATCACATTATTATCATGACCGATGCGGATGTCGATGGAAGCCATATCCGCACCCTTTTGCTGACGTTCTTCTTCCGCTATATGCCTGAACTTATTACGGAAGGTCATGTTTACATTGCTCAGCCGCCGCTCTATAAGATCCAGTCCGGGAAGAAGGTACAATACGCTTACAGTGATGATGAGCGGGATGATGTACTCAAAAAGCTTGGTACCGCAGCCGCTGAAAAAGCCAACATACAGCGATATAAAGGTCTGGGTGAAATGAATCCGGAACAGCTTTGGGAAACGACGATGGACCCGGAAAAACGTACGCTTCTGCAGGTTCATCTTGCTGATTCCATGGCAGCGGATAAGACTTTCACGATGCTGATGGGCTCTGAAGTTCCTCCCCGCAGCCGTTTTATTCAGACACACGCGGCAGAAGTCAGAAATCTTGACGTCTGATCAACACAAAAGATTAATAAAAAAGACAGGTTCTATTTGCCATTCGGCAAAAGGTACCTGTCTTTTTTGTTTAAACTTTTTATAATATATAATCGTTTTATAAAGAAAGACTCATATTGGAGGTTTACGATGAAAAAAAGAAATATCCTATTTCTTCTTATAATTACTATTCTTTTTGTTAAACCTAATGCCTATGCATATCAATCCTTATGGGATAAAACGAATGAATCTACAGCACCAGAAAATGAAATAATATCTATAAAAATGGGACTGACAAATGGATCAGATCGTCAGTCTGACAGGTCAGATATCGAAAAAGTTCTAAATACACAATCGATCGGTATTTTAAACAATATTCCTGATACAAGAACAGACACCACAATATCTGTTGATTCTGTTCAGTATTTTGGAAATACAAATGAAAATCCAACACCAATTGTCAATACTCTTACGGGATTGACATTATTTTTCTCCTCACAAACAGGTGTTACTCCCATACAGGCATTTGAGCTCAGCAAAGATAATACTGTTATTTTATCCTATATTGGACAAATTACAGAGCCGTATCTTGTAAACAGCAATTTACTTGGTAAAGATACTTACCTGATTCATCGAGAGGATCAGTTTGAAGAAAAGGTTGCCACTTCAATTTATGCAATATTGGAACAAATGACAGACAGCAGCGCAAACCTTCCTGACCTGGAATCTGTACACACTATGATCCAGGCATTTCGTGAAAGCAGTAATACCGGTGCTTTTATCTCATCAGGCACAGATATCTCTCTTACACAGGAATTAGATGTAAGAGCATTTGAGATCCCTATGCTCAGTGCGATCATGAAATTACATGAAACTTCCCCTTCGTCAGAAATTTCATACCTCTTTACGGACTTTCCTTCATTCAAGCGCGAATATAAATGGCCGGAGGTATCTTCCTTACCCACCTACAGTATAATTGATGCATCTATTTCCGGCACATTTACCGCTGAAGATATACTGTTATTCATCAATGCTTTTCCTCAGTTTTTTGCTGACAATCCTGAGTTTGCTGCTCTGATGAATGAACAAATCAGAGCGGGATTGATTCGCTCCAATCCGGAGCTTGCTGCACAGGAAAATATTGATTATCTTACGGAAATAATTTATGGACTGCAGGAAACTGTTCAGACCGAAATGCAGAATAAACATTTCCAAATCACAATAGACCTGGATGAAGATGGAAACCTGATTCGTTTCACGATCAAATCGGCGGCTAACGATGATTCCCAATCAGAAGGTCTTATTTTCACCTATCAAAAGGCAAATAATGAAATCTCTTCTGTTTTTGAACTTTCTTTGGATTCAGTCAACAGAAACGGAAGCCAGCCAATCTGCCGCACACTTGGGATAAAGGATGAAGGGATCGAGCCACAATTAAAATCTATAAACTTTCGCTTTGACGATGATGAGGATCTACAATTTGTATTCAGATATTCAGTTGATCACTCTGAAACATCAGAGATTAAGAAAGTTTCAGATATTACGCTGGAATTTGATTGGAAAGGGCAAAAAGGGAATGCTGAGATAAAAACAAACCTGACTCCGAATCAATTTGGGTCTGAAGACGGTTCCTCTAAAATATCCTATACGCAAATCACGAATGATAAGCCAGTTTTTTCCATTGATATCAGCAGTGAAACGAAAACAAATGAACCTATATATAGTTTTGAAGCAGTAAATGCGATTCCCGCATCTCAATTGAATCAGGAAGATTATGATCAAATCGCTTCTCAAATTTTTCTGCAAATCATGATGCTGGTAATGAACATGATGTAAAATAACAGCAAGAGGTATTTGATCATGAACCAACTTCCAACCAGAGATGAAGCCTGGAATATTCTTACAAAATATGTAACGACTGACCATCTGCAGCGTCATGTGCTGATGGTCGAAGGCGTTATGCGCCATTTTGCCCGCCTGTATAATGAAGATGAAGAAGCCTGGGGAATACTCGGCATGCTTCACGATATCGATTTTGAACTGTATCCTGAAGAACACCTGGATCATGCACCGCAAATTCTGCGTGAGGAAGGCTTTGATGAGGATTTTATCCACTCCGTCGTCTCACATGGATATGGGATATGCTCTGATACAGAACCCGTTTCCAATGCAGAGAAAGTCCTTTTTGCTGTTGATGAATTGACAGGATTGATTTATGCCTGTGCATTGATGCGTCCATCGAAGAGCGTGATGGATCTTGAACTGAAATCGGTCAAAAAGAAGTTCAAAACAGCCAACTTTGCGGCAAATGTCAATAGACAGGTCATTCAGGAAGGCGCCGAACGTCTGGGAATGTCTTTGGATGATTTAATTCGTGAAACCATCCTGGGCATGAGAGAATGTGCCGACAAAATTGGTTTGGCAGGAGAATAAAAATAAAGCCGGGTGAAAATCCCGGCTCATTTTTTATATCATATTCTGACGAATCAATGGTATCAATCGCTGACCGATAGCAGCCACAAGAAAACACTTGATAATATCTCCCGGCAGCGGCTGAACATCACAAGCCAGGAGCATCGGTCCCAATGCGATCGTATTTCCAAGATAAAATTTATTCAGCAGGAACAGATAAACCGTTCCAAAGAAATAAATTACAGCAATTCCCGCAAAACAGGCAAAAAGAATTTTCTTAAACGAAGGTGGTTCTTTTGTTTCGGTCATCTTCCCGACAAGATAAGACGCCGGAATATATCCAAGCAGATAACCGAAGGTTGGCCGCAGGAAATAACCGATTCCCCCGCCTTGTGTGAAAATCGGCAGTCCCGCGAGACCCATTACCAGGTAAATACATACCGAAAGACACCCCCATTTCGGTCCCAATAACACAGCTGCAAGAAGAACAAACATATCCTGCAGGGAAAGGGGGACAAGAGGGATATGGATCGTCACAAAAGCACCTACAGCTATCAATGCCACAAACATTGCACAAAGAACCAGGTTTTTCGTATAACTTCTATTCATTTTCACTCCTTATTTATAGCCTGATACTGATTTCTCCCGCATCGAGATGTTCCATCGTTCCATCCTCGAAACAGACGATTAGCCGACAGTTATCATCAATATCCAACGCAAAAGCTTTCCGGATACCGCCGTCGTTTATCACATTAATATTTTTTTTGATTACAAAACTTCGCTTTCGATATTCATCGATATAGCTTTCGAAATCACCGCTTTGATAGATTTTCATAAAATTGTTCAGAAAAGCAGCCGCGATCATATTTTTTCCATCACTCGTTTTTTCCTCAAAAATATAACCGGCAATGTCTTCGATATCAGCAGGGAAACCTTTTTCCGGACGATAGACATTAATACCCACGCCAAGAACAACATAATCGAGACTTCCCGATTCCAAACTGACCGTGCCTTCCGTCAGGATTCCGCAAACCTTTCGGCTATCAAGATAAACATCATTTACCCATTTGATTTTTGGATCTTTTCCTGAAACTGATTCAATCGCCCTGCATACAGCTACGGCAGCGGCTGTTGTTAATCGCAGTGCTTTTGAAGGTGGAATATCAGTAGGACGGAGCAAAATACTCATATACACACCGGTATCAGCCGGAGAATAAAAGCGGCGTCCCAGGCGGCCTTTCCCATCGGTCTGCATTCCGGCGACCAGAACTGTACCCTCCGGATATCCGGCGATCGCTTTTTCCCGAAGGGAATCATTCGTTGATCCGACTTCTGACATAACCTGTATATCCAAAGATGAATATTCACTCTGCAAATATTTCCAGATTCCAAGTTCTGATAAAACATCAGCATCGGAAACGAGTCGATAGCCTCTGTTCCGAACTGCATCGATCAGATATCCATCATTACGCAGGCTTTTGATTGCTTTCCAGACTGCCGCACGGGAAATTGATAATTTTTGTGCAGAGGTTTCTCCGGAAACCCAATTATTTTTATTTTCATCCAATAAATGCAGCAGTTTTTCCTTCGTTTTCATCATCAATTCCAACCTGATAAAATTATATACGACTTGTTTTTTATTGTTAACTAAATCAATAGTGAAGGTTTACAATTGATATAAAAAAAGACACCGGAGCAATTTCCGGTGTCTTTTTTTGTGTCTGAATTAATAATACTATCCCATTATGACTTTTACGTCAACTTCTGTTCCCTCTGGCTGAATCGGAATTACATTTCCTTCAATGGCATTCCCATTGACGAATATCTCGGCAACACCTTTTTCAATTCCCTTTGCGTTATCTACGTGGATATGATATTTCGCTCCGCGATAGCTCCGATCTACAGAGAACTCTTTCATATCAGACGGAATACATGGATCGATCATCAAACCGTCCAATGTCGGCTGTACGCCAAGAATCGCCTGAGAGATACTCAGGAATGTCCATGCGGCTGTACCTGTGAGCCAGCTGTTTTTCGCTTCACCGAAGGTTGGCGCATCAATTCCCGCAATCATTTGTGAGTAGACGTAGGGTTCTGTACGATGGATCTCACTGATATCTTCGATATAAGCAGGAGCTGTACGCTTATATACCTCAAAAGCCCGGTTGCCATGTCCCAGTACAGCTTCCGCACATACGATCCAGGGATTGTTGTGACAGAAAATACCGGCATTTTCCTTATATCCCGGCGGATAACTGGAGATTTCACCCAGATTCAGATAATAACGCGTATAAGCAGGCTGCAGTAGAACGATACCGTATTTTGTATCAAGACGTTGTTTCACGCTTTCAAGCGCTTTGGCAGCTTCACCGGTCTCTTTACCGATTTCGGCCATAACGCACATCCCCTGCGGTTCAATAAAGATTTGACCTTCTTCACATTCTTTAGAACCAACCGGGTCACCATTCGCGTCATAAGCTCTGCGGAACCAATCTCCATCCCAACCGGCTGTGAGGGTAACTTTTTCCATGTCCGCGACAGCCTGTTCCGCCGCTTCTGCCTCTTCAACTAACCCAACATGGCGAAGAATAGATGCCCAGGCTTTTCCGTATTTCACAAACATTCCGGCGATGAACACCGATTCCGCTACAGGACCTTCACTGGGCCCGGTTGTCTGGAAGCTTTCTCCCGGATGTTCGGAAAAACAATTCAGGTTCAGACAGTCATTCCAGTCAGCTCTTCCGATCAGCGGCAGTCCGTGAGGTCCGCGGTGATCAACGATATAATTAAAGCTGCGGCGTAAATGCTCGAGAAGCGGCTGCGCAAGCTTCGGGTCATTATCAAAGTCTACAGATTCGTCCAAAATCGACCAGTCACCTGTTTCCCGTAAATAAGCGTCAGTTCCCGCAATCAGCCAAAGCGGATCATCATTGAATCCGGAACCGACAGCAAGATTGCCTTTCTTGGTCAGCGGTTGATATTGATGATAAGCGCTTCCATCAGGGAATTGTGTAGCAGCGATATCCAAAATCCTCTCACGTGCACGTTCCGGGATCATATGGACAAACCCAAGCAGATCCTGACAGGAATCGCGGAAGCCCATACCACGCCCCATACCGCTTTCATAATAACTTGCAGAGCGGGACATATTGAAGGTCACCATGCACTGATACTGGTTCCAGATATTCACCATGCGGTTCATCTTCTCATCATCGGAATGCAGAACATACCCGCTGAGCAGATTCTCCCAGAATTCAGCAAGTGCTTTACGTGCGGTATCATATTGAGCCGCAGTTGAGAATCGCGAAATCATCGCTTCCGCACGAGTTTTGTTGATCACTCCCGGTGCAGAAAACTTTTCAGCGACAGGGTTTTCAATATAGCCAAGGCCGAACAGGTACTCATGACTTTCACCGGCTGCCAGCTTCACATGGAACTGCATCGCACCAACCGGTGCCCAACCATGAGCTTCACTGTTTGTGCAGTTTCCCTCGAATACAGCTTGCGGGTGAGCGGGACTGCCGTAGACACCGACAAAAGCATCGCGTGAGGTATCATAGGCATCCGGTTTTTGATCCGTCCAGAATACGGCATAGTGATTGCGGCGTTCCCGATATTCCGTCTTGTGATAGATTGCTTTTTCCGTAATTTCAACTTCGCCGATACTGTAATTCCGCTGGAAGTTCGTTGCGTCATCATTCGCGTCCCAGAGACAAAATTCCATATAGGGGAACACATCAATTTCTTTCTCTGCTTCGGTTTCGTTCGTCACCTTCAATCGCATGAGCAGACAGTTTTCTCCCAGCGGGACGAACATTTCCTGCTGCGCATTAATGCCATTTTTAGCGGATTCGATTACGGTATAGCCAAGTCCATGTCGGCAGGAATATGAATCCAATTTGCATTTGACCGGCTGCCATCCCGGATTCCAGACAGTTTCTCCATCACGAATATAAAAGTGATATCCTTCACTGTCCAAAGGAGAATTGTTATAGCGGTAGCGTGTAATACGGCGCAGCCGTGCGTCCTGGTAAAAACTGTAACCGCCAGCAGTATTGGATAAAATTGTGAAAAATCCTTCATTACCAAGATAATTGATCCAGGGCAAAGGCGTTTTTGGGGTAGTGATCACATACTCCCGTTTTTCATCATCAAAGCAGCCAAATTTCATGATTCCTCACTAATCTGTCGAAAACAAGATTTCAGTCCGGTTATGATCCGTTCTGAATAATTAATTCAATATTCTATTATAATTGTTGCCTCAGGAAAATACAATAAATTTCAGTCACAATTGATTTTTGACATATATTGCATTGTCTGAGACAAATAAACAATTGCTAATCTACCCGCAAGATCAATTTCAGGACTCTCTCAACGGAACGGTCAATATCGCTCTCAGAAATCAAACCTTTTTCCAAAGCCAATTTCACACGGTCCGGGAAACCACAGCCCATTTTCACATCATTCCCTGCGATAATTTCTTTATACTGCTCACCGGCATTCCACCAGTCTGTGGTGACAAGTCCGTCAAAGCCCCATTCATTTCTCAAGATGCCCTGAAGCAGTTCCTCGCTCTCAGAGCAACGTCTGCCATTGACGATATTATAGGAAGTCATTAATGCCCATGGATGGCCGGTTTTTATGGCAATCTCAAAAGGCTTCAGATAAATTTCCCGCAAGGCACGTTCAGAAAGCCGTGAATCGGAATATCTGCGGTTCGTTTCCTTGTTATTACAGCAGAAGTGCTTGATTTCCGCAGCGACTTTATTTGCCTGTATCCCCTTGATCATGGCTCCGGAAAGCACACCGGCCAGCATGGGATCTTCAGAATAATATTCAAAATTCCGACCGCACAGTGGACTGCGGTGGATGTTTACAGCCGGCGTAAGCCATACAGATATATTGTTTTCCTTCACTTCCTCACCGGCCGCAAAACCTACCTTTTCCACCAATTCCGGATCCCAGGTAGAAGCCAGCTGTGTCGCACACGGAAATGAAGTCGTGAACACACCGCATTCAGGCCTGATCCGCAATCCCGCAGGACCATCTGCAGTCATAACGGAAGGAACGCTATACTCAGGGAGATTGCCAAATCCAAAGGTATTGGCAGCACCGGTATTCGGTTGTCCACCCAGAAGATGGATTTTCTCATCAATTGAGAGTTGAGCCATAAATTGCTCAAGGCTGGCTTTTCCATCAGCAACATCGTCAAAGGGAATGTTGTCAGGCATCTCAAAGAAATTGACGGGCGGGACATAGCGTACAGCAGGCGCCATACATACACCGGCAACAGGTTCCTCTCCGCTCAATCCATTTTCTTCCGTATCAAAGGGTTTACCGGCAGGCAGAGTCTCATAAGTACCGTCACAGACAAGTCTTTCTTTCAATTGAGAAGGAGCAAGCTGTGAGCTAAGCTGCTGTGTGATCTTGTTATCTTTATTTGTATATACGAAATCAAGCTGTTTTGCATCCCGAACGTTATTCCCGACAAAAAAGAGATAATCGCCCTTTTCAAGAACATAAGCCGACTTTGCAACTTTTCCGGTATCATCAAAGGACGCCATATCATCTATACGAATGTCAAGCATGATATCCTGTGATTCACCGGGAGCAAGCAATCTTGTTTTTGCGAATGCACCCAAAACCTTCAGCGGTTTACCAAGCAGTCCTCGCGGCGCTTGATAATAAAGCTGAATGACTTCTTTTCCCGGATAGCTGCCTTCATTTTTCACTCGAACCGAAACCTGAACCGCTCCATCAGTCACAGCCGCAGACAATGGTTCAATATTGAATTTCGTGTAAGAAAGTCCATATCCAAAAGGATAAACTACTTTTTCACAAGCTCCGGGAATCGTTTCGAAATAACGATATCCGACATAAATATCTTCACTGTAATCCACATAATCCGGAGACTCATGGAAACCTGCTGTGGAAGGATAGTCGTCAAGATCACGTGCAATTGTGTCCGGTAATTTTCCTGAAGGCGTATCGTTCCCCATCAGCAGATCACCCGCAGCCAATCCACCAGTCATTCCGCCCTGCCATGCCAAAAGAACTGACTGGATCCGGTCATTATCTGCATACCACTTCGCATCAGTCAAGCCGCCTACATTCAGTACAACAATCACTTTATCGAAATTCTCACATACTGAATGTACCATTTTCTTTTCTTCGGCTGTCAGGTAAAAATCACTGTCAGGGAAAAGCTTCTGTGATAACTGCGAAACTTCATATTCAAATCGTTCCTGATTTGGATATTCCACACTTTTCCGATCCCAGGCTTCCCCGGAAAATCTGCAAATGGAGATAATAGCAGTGTCTGTAAAATCAGCAGCTCCTTTCAAAAGATTACCAGGAATTTCCGGTTCTACAGTCAACCCCGGCTGGGCGCCTGAGGTCAGTTGTTCATGTACATTTTCACGATAGAAATCACAAAGCGGTTCATAAATCTCAGGTGCGTTTTCCTGCTGTTTCAATCCTTCATACAAATTGATCGTGTACGCACAGGTGACATCACCGCTTCCACCGCCGCCTTTCACATAATCAATGGTTCCTTTTCCGAACAAAGCTACTTTGCTCCCGCTTTTCAGAGGGAGCAGCCCGGTTTCATTCTTCAGAAGGACCATACCCTCCCGTGCAGCTCGTCTTGCAAGTTCAAGATGCTCTTTGCCTGCAGTAACCTTTTCACGATCCGCGTAAAGCGGTAAATTCACCTGATATCTGGCACGTGTCCAATGACCCATTCTATCCTCCGAATTTCAATAACCGATGAACGGTTCATATTTCATAATATTTTAGCGGTAAAACCTAAAACTTTGCTTTAAAATCATAATATGCGTAGAATTTGGTTTGCACTTTGTCTTATTGTTTTTACTTATATCCAAACAATTAATGTTTCGGCACAAAGCTGTTCCGATCTTCCGGTCAAAATAGAGCATCACGCGATTCCTGTCGAAGCACTTCACGGTGAATTGCTCTTTGATGTGTATGTTCCGCCATGCATGGACGAACGAATCCTTGGCGGTTATCCTGTCGTTTATTTACTCCATGGACAGGACATGGGAATCGAGGTTTGGCAGGAAATGAATATGGACAGTATTATCCATGATACGATCAACCTGTGGAATATTCCTCTTTTCCTGACCGTCGTACCGCAGGAGGATCAATATCTGCTTAGTTTTTCTCTTTCCGGCTTTGAAGAAGCTATCCTCCACGACCTGATACCCTGGATCGATGAACATTATAACACCTGCACCGATCGCAGCTGCCGTTCGCTGGCAGGCCTTTCCCGCGGAGCACTCTGGGCAGAAAAAATTGCTTTTGAACATCCTGACACTTTCGGAGCTGTTGGATTGCTCAGTATGCCGGGAACTTTCATCGATGACCAGAGTCTTTATTACCTTGCAGACCGACACAAAGACAAACCGCTGCTCCGTGTACGAATGGATACCGGAACTCAAGACAGTTACAGACATGAAGCAAACAAAGCTGCCGAACAGCTGACTTATATCGGTTACCCTTATGAATTCAAAATCCAACCCGGCAGACATGACATCGACTATTGGATGTCCATGTTAGATAAATATTTCATATGGTTCAGCCAAAGCTGGTTTTAATAATCTAATCGTAACTGTTCAGAACCTGCAGCGAAGCACATGGTGACAGGCACATTTGTGCGGGCTGCGCCTCACAAAATGCCAGTCCCCACGTGCTTCGTTCTGAATAGATACATCTAATCTCCTTTAACCATTACGCAGACAGCTGAATAATTATCAGAATTACTCTTCAGTCTGGATTGAATAATATCAATCATTGTAGACAACCATTCCTGTGGTGTTTGTGATATATTCAATGTCCGGAGAATTTCCTCATCGGTAATCAATTCCCAAAACCCGTCCGTAGCGAGCAAAAAGGCATCCCCGGATTTTAGCTCAATTTCAGGATAGAATTCCCCATAGAAATCAGTCTCATTTCCAAGAGAATGGAATAATCTATTCTGTGCCGGATGAGTGGGAATTTCTTTATAAGTAATATTTCCGGTCAAATAGGCGACAAATGCGATACTGTGGTCATTTGTATGATACAGCATCTTTTGATCCCGCATAAAGAAAAAGCGTGAGTCCCCATTGTTTCCATACCAGAGTCTTTTTCCATCAGAAAAAGCGCAAACTGCAGTTGTCAGCGGACCGCCTAAAGAAAGAATCGAATCATTCAATTTATGAAATGCCTCTTCCATAAAGGATCGATCCATCTCATTGCACTCGTTTATTACAATTTCCATGGTTTTTACTGCTTCCGCTGAAGCGACTTCTCCACTGGAATGACCACCAAGCCCATCTGCAGCGATCCACGCTGAAAACGCTCCCGCGGTAAAGGAACCTACTGAGTCTTCATTAGGGGAACGGCCACCCGGATCTGTAAACTGACAAGTCAAAAAACGCATATCACAATCCTGCTTTTATTTATCATAAAATAAGAATACAAAACAACTATCTCTAATTATACACAACAATTATGATCAGAAAAATTCAATTTCAACCTTTAGCTCAGGAATTTCACTATTAATTGATCTGATTAGGTTTTCCAGAAGTGACCTTGCAGATTTTTCAGCAAATTCATAGTATTGCAGGTTGGTACTGATGTCTTCCTGTATTTTTGTTCGTGCCTCATTCAGCTGTTTCCCTGCCAATTGTTCACCGTCACGAACAGAACTCAGCCAGGCATTCGAAGAAAACCGGAGAACCTGTACATTGGCATGATCAATACTAATGTTTTCCGGCAAAAGTTCAGGTTTCGGAACACGGACAAAAACCATCATCCTTTCATCATCAACCAAAAATTCCCCGGCTGCCAGGTTCACCGTATAAACTCCTGTACCGGGAACCTCGATCCAGGATTGGATGTTTTTATTTTCATTTTCCGGATTTTCGATCATAAATGTGACATCACTTACGCTCAGAACTTCCAGGTTTGCCGTTTCCCGTATATTACCAAGTGAAATAACAGCACGATTTTTCACGTGATACTCTTTTTCTCCGGCGGCAAAACCCTGTTCATAAAAACTGTGATACACTGACGCCTCGGCTTTCTCTTTTTCCCGGTCAAAAGCTTGCTTAACGGCTTGTGCTCCCCTTGCAAATCCGGAAAAACCAAACCAGGCAGCTGCTATTACAGCGATAACCGCGGCTGCTAAAAATAGAACTCTCCACCTTTCTTTCCGCACAGCTTTTTTAATCATAGAATCACGCCGCTTATCTGATTGTAAGCTTCCTTCGTTTTTCATAATGATGTCCTCATGATTGTGTTCTGAAACATGAGGCTGATCTAATTGTAAGTTTTCTTTGTTTTCCATAATGATACACTCATGATTCTGTTCTGAATAACACAGTAATGCGGCTGCAATTTACACATACATTTTTGGAAAGCATCTCCACCTGTTTTCGCGCAGATGCTTTTGCCATATCCATCAGCATCTGATAATTCGATACCTTTTCCAGTGCAATTTGATCGATCAGCCGCAGCGAATTCAAATAGGCCTGAAAACCATCATCCGCACTGCCATTGAAAAATTTACGCTGGTATTCCGCGAGCAGTTCTGTCTCAGAATCATTGATATTTACCACTGCTGTGGGTTCCGGTAAAACGATAATCACCTCTCCGTCAGAGGTTTTGCTGATGGATGCCTTCATCAAGTCAACAGAAAAAACAGCACTTCCGCGGAAGAGATAAAGAGCTGCGTATTTTTTCCCGACCTCATGATAATCAGGGATCTCAACATTTGCCACCAGTACTTCGAGATTTCCTACTTCTTTTACAGCCCGGCCAATTTCCATTGTCATATCTTCAGAATTCAGTCCGGCTTCTTTCCCGGCAAGGGCACCTTCTTCCAGACCTTCCGTTACACCTTTAAAGGATCCCACCGCAAGACCGGTCATGGTACCGGCTCCGGAACCAATTCCATTCCCAATTTGGTCTGCATGAAGCCAGAAGAAAAACGCTCCGACAGCAAGTATAAATGCGATGAGCAGCAAAACCGGAGGTTTAGTAAGTATCCGCAAAATCATCTGCTTTACTCCTTTCTCTCAACGTGATATAGTCCCTGCAGCGCAGAGTTTTTCCCTGGAGGGATTCATCAACCTCAATAAATCTTGACACATTATACGGACTCCAGACATCAGCAGTCAGAGCCTTTTCTTCAGTTGTGAGGTATATTTCATATTTTTCATAATCATTCAGCAGGTAATCAAATTGCAAGTCCTGACCTTCCCGTAATAGGACTGTACCGCTGACCATTTCCTGCCCTGACCAGAAAACACAACTACCGAGATCATCCTCTGTATCCAATGTGACAAATATCCCGGGTTTTATCGGATGATCAGCTATTTTTGAAGATAGAGAAGACAGGTAATCCGAATACTTCATTTCTTCCCGGTACACATTGTTTTTTACATTTCTGCCATATATACAATAATCAGGATCCGGCGTTATCACTACTGTGATCCGCTCATTATCTGCCGGAAGTTCGCTGCCTTCGCGATAGCGTATTCCGGAGCTGCTGAAAACCTCCAAGACGCCGTGTTCCACGTTGGTTTCATGAAATATCCCGTCAGGATCACTGTTCCGATTGCTGACAGTCAGATTGAAATTCATATTTTCAGTGTCTGGAATAGAAATATGATATTCACGGCTTTCGTCTTTCATAATTGATGCTGGCATATCCAAACCTTCAGAAATCACTTTCAGGTTTCCGGGTACTCTCAGCAAAATTTTATCTCCTGCCCTGATTTTGTCAATTTTGACCTCAGTATCACTGAAATTATTGATCTGTGTGATTCCATTTACCTGCAGCAAATCGATAATATTTTGTGTTTCAATTATACTCTTATTACCAAATATATTCGCCGCGCCATCCAATAAGGAATCTACAACATTTTGATATCCGACGCCATTGCTGATGGTCATTTTTCCATATGGATGCAGCTGAACAACAAAGTCAGTTGTTTTGATATTGGAAGGATCTGCCAGAAAAGTTATTGTAGCATCACTGCTCTTATCCCAATATGAATCCGGTGAGGAACTGTCAAGATACCAATTATCCTTATAGGCACTGTAATCATAAACAATACGATAAGAGTTCAATGGATTTAATTCCAGCTCTCCGTTACCATGAGCCTTACCATTAACATACCAGACGCCATTTTCAAGAACTAATTCTGTACCGTCAGGATGAACCTGAATTGCGTTCAGATTTACATGTCTGTTACTGTATTCGCCTAAAGGAACGATACTGATTTCAGTTCCGGTAAAATCATCCGGTATCTGGTAAACCATCCCGGGAAGATCGTGAACTGAGTTCAATATCTTCAGAATATTGCCGTTTGAGTCAATTTCATAAAGACGGATTTCAGAAAAATGATACAGCTCATTGACGGTATCTTTCAATACGGGTGATGAAGCATAAATGGTATCTCCCGGATTTAACCGGCTGTTGTAAGGTTCCAAAACTTCTGTCAAAGCTTCATCACGATAATACGTAATCTGCATGAATTCGTTGCGTGCAAAACTCACATGGATCGGGCCATCAGGCTGCGCGGATTCCGCTGCCTGAATTTCTTCCAGTTGTTTCGAATGATACAATCCATCTTTATCCAAAGCACCCGCAGATTTCATTTGTTCATATTGGATATATTGCAGTTCATCAGTCACACCGGATTTTTCCCACATGACTTGCGAGATTTTTTCTTCAATAACAGAACAGGCGCTCATCAATAAGATAAACGGAAGAATTAGAATAACCTTTGAGATTCGATTTTGTTTCATTTTTATTCAGAATTTCCCAATTATATTTCGAATCAAAGATTCGTTCCCGCGACTTCCGCGTCATATTCTTTTAGCAGAAAATAATTGTCGATGACACGTCTCACCGGATACGCTGCCAAATACGCACCTTCACGTCCATTATAAACGAAAACGACAACAGCAATTTCAGGATCACTGAATGGAGCATATCCGGCTGTCCAGGCATGGGCCGGCCAGGAACCGAATTGACATAATCCTTTCGCGTTTGCGATATCGTCACAATATTCCGCCGTACCTGTTTTAGCAGATGACTCATGAGTCTCATTGGCAAAGGCCTCCTCTGCCGTACCGCCGGGCTGTGGGACAAGGCGTAAGCCGCGGCGGGTTTGATCAATAACCCAGGGCTCAACCGTTTTATATTCACCCGTTTCCAACCCGTTTTCATCATAGATCATAATTCTCGGATCTTTTGTAATGTCCCAATGCATCTGCGGTGTAAAGGGAAGGACTGTATTACCGCGCTCGTCAAGAATTTCGCGGATAATTGTTGGCTTCACATGGATTCCGCCGTTCGCTACGGTCACAAAAGAACCGAGCACCTGAATTGGCGTCGCGGTAACATACCCCTGTCCCATGGAAGCCAGATAGGTATCACCCGTCGCCCAGGATTCCCCCTGATTCACGCGTTTCCATGTCGTTGTCGGTATCAGCCCGTCTTCTTCACCATCCAGTTCAATACCGGAATATTGGTCATATCCAAGCGCCCTGGCATATTGACCGAGACGCTCAATGCCCAAACCGACCGGCACTTCTGTCCCATAGCCGCCGCCGACTTTGTTGAAATAAATATTACAGGACCAGGCTAAGGCGTGTTGGTAATCCACATTGCCATGTCCGGTACGCAAGTGACAGACATATTCCTGCGTAGACCCCGGATCATTTTCTGAATATCGCTGTTCCATAAAAATGCTGCCCGGGTCAAACACATACTGATCCGGAGCGACAACTCTTTCATTGATCGCGCCAATTCCGGTAACGATTTTAAATACAGATCCCGGCGGCTGCGCGACCTGTGTCGCGTGATTCATCAAAGGTCTGGATTGATCCACTGAAAGCTGCTGATAATAATAAGCCGGAATATACCGCGTCATGCGGTTATTTTCGTAGGAAGGCTCACTGACCATCGCCAGAACTTCCCCTGTTTTCGGGTTCATGGCAATGCCGGCTGCATCTTCCGTAATAATACCGGTCAGGGAAACACGGTTATAAAAATTCATCGTATCAATCATTGCCGCACGCATGACATTCTGCAGCCTGATATCGATTGTCAGCATAATGTTATATCCCGGTACCGGGTCACGGGGTGTTTCCAGGTCACGGGTCTGCAAACCACCGACGTCAATCTCAACGACACGGCGTCCGTTTTTCCCGGAAAGAATATCCTGAAGAGAAGATTCTACACCGGCATATCCGTATTGGTCGGATTCAACCAAAAAGCCCTTTTCCCGCATTTCATCCTGCATCATCTCCGGGATCGGTCCGAGAAATCCCACGATTTCAGCGGTTGAATACCCCGTCGGATATTCACGAATCGAATTCACACGGACCCCCACACCAGGCATTTCCGCGGCACGCTCCTGTACCACCATGGCAAGCTCCTTGCTGACATCACAAACAATTCCGGTAGCGTCATAAGGCGAAAGAGAGCTGGCAATATAAACGACCTGGGAAATTCCGAAATCTGTCCCGCATTCACTGTACATACGGACCGTTTCATCATTGATTTCCCCATTATTGACCGGAACATCGATCAATTGAGAAAGCTTTCGATAGACTTCCTGTGTATCCCCGTCATCATCAGGCAGATCAGCGGGTGTGATGGTAATATCATAGGTTGCCGTATTTCTGGCGAGAACAACACCGTTCCTGTCAAAGATGATTCCCCGCTTGGTTTGTTCCCTTACGATCGTAATCCGGTTTTCATCTGCAAGCTCAAGGTAATAATCCCCGTCAATTATTTGAATCGTGAACAGGCGGTACACATAGAACAGCATAACACCGAAAAAAACGATCAGGAATCCAATCAGGCGCGGACTGCGTCCGGCCAGCTTATTTTCAGTTTGTCCAGTGTTCATTCAGTTTCCTCATTGACATAAATTGTATTGATCACATCGTTCAAAAACGCGTAAACCGGTATTGCCAAAAGCAAATTCATTACCAAAGAGGGGATGATGATCATCCGCAAAGCATCCATATAATTCACAGAAGCATTCTGCAAAAAAAGCAAACCCAGTGTCCCGACAGAAATCAATAATGTTCCCAGAATGGTTACGAATAACATTAATATCAGCGGCATCTGCCATACTCGCATTTTGATAAATCGAATTATCAGCCATATCACGAGGTACATCCAAATATATCCGTTCATGGGCATCGCGCTGATATAGGACATGATCAAACCGCCGGCAATCACCAATATCCAGGAATTCTTCGATTTCTCATTGATCGTCCATGCGATCAGGCATAACAGAATCAGGTCAGTAGTCCCATTCATTAATCGGATTTGACCGAAAAATCCGACCTGAATAAAAGCTGCAGCTGCAAGAATCGGTAAGCCAATAAAAATTTCCCACATATTCTTTATTCCAGCGGTGCTGTATTGGCAGGCGAGAAGTTGGAAACCACCAAAACCGCCTGCAAGGAGTTGAAGTCTTCCGCGGGGAGAATTGAGGCAGATTGGAAAATTTCATTATTGATCTGGTTAACGTTCAAAACCTGTCCGACAATAAAGTCCGCCGGAAATTCGCCGCCAAGGCCTGACGTCTGCACGATTTGCCCCGGTTCCAGGTTCACATCCTGTGAAACCATCTCAATCGTTATATCGCCCGTAATGGATCCCTGAACAACGCATTCCGCATCCACGTCAACCACAACCGCATTGATCATAGATGTGGAATCAGTAATCAGTTTTACTCGTGCCGCCGAAGCGGTAACCGCATCGATCCTGCCGACAAGTCCCTTATTCGTCACGACCGGCATTCCAGAACGTACGCCGGCGTCAGACCCCTGATCGATCAGGATATATTTTAGAAAAGGGCTCGGATCTTTCCCGATCACCTTCGCGGGAACATACTGTTCATCCGGACTGGACCGTGCAAACCCCAGAAGCGCGTATAGAATATCCGCTTCATTCAGGTTCTGCTGCAGCTGAATGATACGGTTCTGAAGCTCCGCTACCTGATTTCGCAGCTCTTCATTTTCCGCAACCAAAGCAACCTGATCCTGAGAGATAGAAAACAGATTGATAATAAAATTCAACCGTTCCATCAACGTTGACTGTGCCTGCACGACCGGGGTCATAATCCGGTCGATGACCTTCGCCATATATCCGCTCAGGGCAAAGAAAGCAATTCCCAGAACAAACAGGACTAATACGATTTTTTTCCAGTTTTTGAAATTAATTCGTTTCCGCATATTTTCGCGTGATCAGCGCACCAAATCAGCGCGGATTACTGAAACGGTCCACACTCGCCCGGAATTGTTCCAATGCTTCTTCACTCTCAAGAATAGCACCGGCACCACGGGCTACACTCGTCATCGGGTCATCAGCCACCCAGACACGAATCCCAAGTTCATCATTCAAACGGTCAGCCATTCCCAAAATCTGTGCACCACCGCCGGAAAGGCAGATACCAGTTTCAATCAGGTCCGCAACCAGTTCCGGAGGAGCTTCATCAATAGCATCTTTGATCGTGTCAACCATCACCTGGATCGAACCGGAAATCGCTTCACGGATCTCAACAGAAGAGACTTCAACAGCTTCCGGCAAACCGGTCACAAGATTGCGGCCTCGTATAATCATGGTTTTTTCTGTTGGAAGCGGGAACGCAGATGCGATGGATATTTTTGTCTGTTCAGCCATCCGCTCACCAATAAATAAATTATAGCGGTTGCGGACATAGGTGATAATATCCTGTTCCAGTTCATCACCCGCTACACGAAGTGAGCGGAATACAACGATCTCATTCAGGGAAAGAATAGCGACTTCTGTTGTACCGCCGCCGATATCGACCACCATCGTACCGCGTATCTCATTAATCGGCAAACCAATCCCGATAGCGGTAGCTTTCGGCTCTTCTATGAGATAAATTTCGCGCGCACCGGCAGCCATTGCAGCGTCATAAACCGCACGGCGTTCAACATCTGTTGCGCCGCAGGGTATGCCGATCACAACACGGGGACGAGGAAAAGGTGCAATTGATTGCTGATGTGCTCTGCCGATGAAATAACCAAGCATTGCCTGCGTGATTTCAAATTCAGAGATAACGCCATCCCGCAGAGGTCTTATCACGGACAGGTTTGCAGGTGTTCTGCCAACCATCTCTTTCGCCTGCATCCCAATCGCGACAGGTCTTTTCGTTCTTTTTTCTACAGCAACCCACGACGGCTCATTGATAACAATTCCCTTCCCGCGAACGTACACAAGGGTATTCGCAGTACCGAGATCGATACCGATATCCAGTGAGAATAAACCCAAAAGCCAGTTTAATGGATTGAATGCCAAGACCGTACTCCGAAATATGATTGAAGACTATTTGTACAGCTTCTGGATTTATTATACCAAACTTTTAAATTTTTTTAAGGTTTTTGCCGTCTTCTAAAATTTCTAATATTTATTTTACAAATTCTCTAAATGTTTAGGCAAATCATTGACTGTATCCAGGATCAAATCCGGTTTGTGCAGCTTTAATAACTGTAAAGAATCAAATCCGCTCTTCACAGCCACGGCATATGCCCCTGCGCGATGGGCACAAAGTATATCAAATATCGTATCACCTACCAATATACAATTTTCCGGTTTGACACCCGCCTCTTCGGCTATTTTCAGCATCGGTGCCGGATGCGGTTTGATATAGGTACAATCCTCTGAAGAAATAACGATTTTAATGTATTTCTCCAGATGGAATTTTTTTATGAAAGCCTCGGTGCTTTGTCTGCCGCCGGATGTAATGATTCCAAGCATATATTTTTCACTGAGCCTTTTCAGTGTTTTGCGCATTCCGGGAACTTCTTTATATTTGTATTCCTTTTCAACTGAATATTTGCTGTGGACCTTACTGATGATTTTGTCCAAATGTACAAGATCAAGCAGCCTGTAAAAACCATGCAGGACTGTTTCACCAGCCATTACTACCGGCCTGGTGATTTTTTTTAAATTTTTTTCGGATACAAATGGAATGATTTTATGCCCGATGGATGCAGTTTTTTCTACATAGTAATCATCAGTCTCTGCCAAAGTGCCGTCTACATCAAATACGATTAACCTGATATTTGTCATGTTCATAGTAATAATTATACATATAAATTATTAAGAATCACAATTTTTACGAGAAAATGCAAATTTTCTTCACAAAATTATTTCGTTACAGACTTCACAGCTTTCAATTTTGCTGTTATAATCAAATCACTATACACTACCGAAACGGAGGAATATTTAATGGCAAGTGTTACTTATGATCATGTTGTAAAACGATTTGGTGATGTTGAAGTTTTGAAAGACATCAATATCCCGATCAAAGACAAGGAATTTTTGGTATTGGTTGGCCCGTCCGGCTGCGGTAAATCAACCGCTCTGCGCTGCCTGGCCGGTTTGGAAGAAGTTACCGAAGGTGAAATCCGCATCGGTGACCGTGTCGTGAACGATGTCGCACCGAAAGATCGTGACATTGCCATGGTATTCCAGTCTTACGCTCTTTATCCGCACATGACCGTGTATGATAACATGGCCTTCGGTTTGAAGCTTCGCAAGACCCCGAAGGAAGAAATTGACCGCAAGGTGAAAGCCGCTGCTGAATCTTTGGGCCTCGAACGTCTGCTCCAGCGCCGCCCGCGTGAACTGTCCGGTGGTCAGCGCCAGCGTGTTGCCCTCGGCCGTGCAATCGTCCGTACTCCTCAGGTCTTCCTCTTCGATGAACCGCTCTCCAACCTGGATGCGAAACTGAGAGTTCAGACCCGTTCTGAAATTTCTAAACTGCATCAGAAGGTTCAGACCACATTCATTTACGTTACCCATGACCAGGTTGAAGCTATGACTATGGCTGACCGCATTGCTGTCATGAACAAGGGTTATGTCCAGCAGCTGGATACCCCGCAGACACTTTACGATTATCCTGCCAACCTCTTCGTTGCCGGCTTCATCGGCTCCCCGTCCATGAACTTCTTCAATGCCAAGATCAAGGTTGAAGGTGAAAAAGCCTACGTCTTCAACAATGACTTCTGCGTCGAAATTCCTGAATCCCGCAAGAAGGCCTACATGGGTATGCACATGAAGGACATCATCTTCGGTATCCGCCCTGAAAATATTCATAATCCTGAATATTGCCCGGCCAACATCATCAAAGCCCCGATCAAGGCCAAGGTTGATGTCACCGAATTGATGGGTAATGAAATCTTCGTTTATGCCCTTTCCGGCAGCACTCAGTTTGTTGCTCGTGTCGATCCCCGCAGCCGCTACAAGGTTGGCGACGAAATCGAACTGACCATGGATATGACCAACTTCCATATCTTCGATCCGTCACTTGATGCCGACAACCCGGTTGCTGTTCGCTAAACAATCTAAACTTTAAACCTAAAAAAACTGCCGGAAATCCGGCAGTTTTTTGATGCGAACATGCAGCGCCGCACATGGGTACAGACACGCTTGTGTTGGCTTCGCGACAGCAAGGTATCAGTCCCCAAGTGCTTCTTTCTGAAAAGTTACAATTTTGTTTTTATTCGAAACCCATCAGAGTACCATTTCAAATAATCAGGCAGATATCTGGTCCAATACTGTACATCATGCCCACCGTCTCCGATGACCAATTCGTGTGGATAAAACAGATCCAGCAATTGTTCTGAAAATTCCGAGCCGATTCGTATCGCATTATCCTGATTCCCAATATCTATACGAATCCGCAGGTTTGGAATATCCGGATGGTCACGTATGATCCCGTAAATTTTCGGCAGAGAAAAGAAAGCATTTGCGGGACTGTGGACGCCAACGTTTCCAAAACGACCGTAATGTTCAAAAGCAAAATATTGAGCCCATTGTGCTCCGCGTGAAATACCTCCAATCGCGGTATTATCAGGCGAGGGATCAATCGGAAAGTTTTCTTCTACAAATGGCATCACATTTAATAAAAACTCGTCGTGGAATTTTGATTCATAAATGTCCTCCATATAAGCAACATCATGCGGAAGGACAACGAAAAATGGAATTATTTCTCCGGTTTCATATAATGAATTCAGCACATCCAGCAATCCCATCTCTTCCCATACAGTGGGCTGCTGCCATCTTCCATGGATCAGATACAAAACCGGATATACGGAATCTTCATCAATATTAACAGGCGAATATACATAAATGTCCGGCTCTTCATAATACGCCATCGTAAAAAAATCGGCTTTCGCCGATATATTTTGAAAGACCAGTAATATTGATCCCAACAGAATAAATAGAATTTTCCGGAACATATATGCAAAATTCAAAGGGTCATATTGCACGGATCCCGCGATAATTTCGTGAGGTGACTGTTTTCAATATCGTATTAGCGTTCTTATTCAAAATATCGCCCAGCTCAGCGGAACTCAGCGGTTGATTTCCGCGAGACAACAGAACACGAAAGATGCTGTCAGTAAGAGGTCCGTTTTCCTGAATAAATCCATTTTGACGGGCACAATGAGAAAACAGACAGTCAATCAGAACATCTTTTTGTTCCACCTCTCCGGTTTCCGGATCTACAACATCAATCAAGTCAGATGAATCAACTGTTTCCTTGAATTGTGTGTAATGCTCTTCACAAAGATAACCGGTGAGAAGTGTACGCCAGTTCTGTTCTTTTGTCTTCCAGTATTCAAAGTCAATAAACAGCGGAGTATCCACTGTAACTTTCATATATGCGGGTTTCTTTTCTGCTTCAGCCATTTTATTCCTCGTCTTTATCAATCAATTTAAAATACATATCGTCGATCCGCTGGATAGAATTTTCCGTCAAAAGGATTGAATACAACAGCCGCGGCGGTATGCGGCGCAGCATGTTCATTGCTGCATATATTTCATTGAAATGAATGATCCCCTGCGGGTTATCTTTTGCCAACTCTTTAAAGACCAGCTCGAGCTGCCTGGTAATGTTCGCTTCTTTACGGTTATTCGTTTCCCAGAAGGTATCCAACTGAGGAGAATTCTCGACATAAATTGCCATGCGTTCATCAAATTCGGTCGTTACTTTATGTTGATTGGTAACGAATGAGAAATGATTTTTTTCATCCAAATTGAAGGAAAGGATCCAATCTTTGGAAGACCGCGGCGGAATCAGCTCCAATTCAATGATGCCGGGATCATCTGTACGATTGATTCTGAAAATGCTGCCAGGTATGATGCCATTCGCGCGATACCAGGGCTTCAATCCACAGACATAATTTTTGGATAGAATCACCCAACCGATAAAAGTTTCTCCCGTTTTCTTATCACGGAAATTAAATACAACACTATCGGTTTCATTTGCGGTTGGGAAAATGGATTGGAGAGAGCCAATTAAAGGTACCGTGCCTGCCTTCCAATGAGGATAAGATAAGGTTACGCGGAAAGAATCAGCCGATTCCGTTGGTTCAATGAGCTGATCCTCTTCAAGTTCATCCTGAATTCCTGAGAATGCAATATTATCACCGATAGTTTCAACACCAAATGTTCGGAGATCGTCATTGAATTTCAGTGTCATCGGAGTTTTACGTACATCTTCCGGCTGCATTTCCTTGAGTGTCCACAGCACAACATTTGCCGGGCCTACTTCGCCGAAACGGTCATCATTTTGCATGGCATAATTGAAGGAGAAAACTGTCAGTTCCGGGTTGCTGTCCATCGGATATTCGAGCTGTTCGAGTATTTCTTCTGTATGCATCGGCTGACCTTCCGCCATTTCCAAAACTGCTTCAGCAAGATTGAGATAACCTGGGTTTACATCCGTCAAAAGAGCCTGGGGAAACCAGAAATTTCCGATTCGTACGAGATCGTCGTTTTCGGAAAGCACTGAGGCAATATTCTTTGCGATCCGCCGTCCGTATTTTCTGGAGACATACTTAGGATCCAATAAATTCTGATCCGGATTGTCATAATCATACTTGTTCAATTTATGAGCTTCAAGCCCGGACGCGTAATCCTTTTTGCTCCCATCATCAAAAGCAACAGTAATAACTGTAAATTTTCCCAAAGCGGGATTGATGCCATCACGGACGGATTCAACGATGCCGCGTATGCCATTTTGGAGAGGAAATTCAATTTCGTCTCCCACTGCGTAAGATTTTGACGGACGATAATAATGGTCGTCCTTTTTAGGTTCTTCAGCTCCGGATTTTTTGTATTGTTTGATTCGATTTTCTATCAATGTCTCCGCCAATTGAAGCGGAGTCATAGGTGTTTCCTCTTCCAAAAGGCGGTTATATATCAAATCAAGATCATTATTATCAATTGTTGTCGATGACCAATCAAGCGTGTTCATAATCAAATATCCTTTACCGAAATTTCTACGGGAACTGTGTACTCAGCCATGTTACCGGATTTACATAGGTTGAGTTAATGATCACTTCCCAATGCAAATGGGGACCGACAGACCGGCCGGTATTACCGATCAAACCGATCAGATCTCCTCGTTTCACTTCCTGACCTGCAGAGACTAATAATTGTGATTGATGAGAATAAGAGGTATAAACACCCCAGCCATGATCAATTACAGTAAAATTGCCATGAATCGGGAGCAAGTCAGCAAAGAGCACAGTACCATCCGCCGCAGCATAGATGTTGATATTATCAGCTGTCATAACGCCGAAATCAACACCGGAATGGTAATTGTGGAAAACACCGTTATTATAGGTCCGGCGATTGCCGAATCCGGAAACGAAATAAGGTTCATCTACCGGGAAAGACATCATGGTTCCCCATCTGCGGACAGGTGATGTCTGGTTTAAATTCTGCACAGTCTGGGTATCCAATACCTGGTTTTCCTCTTCAAGCGTGGAAGCGTCAACCCCTTCAACCACTTCGCTTGCAAAAATACCAGCCGCGATAATGATTGGCTGATGCAGTTCAAAATGTTCCTGAGCCTGATTTCGTCCGGTGATGTTCAACTGGTTCAATCCCACGGTTTCCATGGCGTCAATTCCCAGCATCGCATACCAGTCATCAGTGTCACCATCCCTGAAAAAGCGGAGATTGTAATTGCCGACTGAACCGCCAAGACTTTCTATGTTCTCCGCGTTAACGTGAACAACGTGAGTTTCGCCTTGTGTCAGCGGAAGCTGTTTCACTTCAATCGTACTGACAAAAGGAGCTACAGAATGTGCTTCAAATTTTCCGGAAGTTTCATTTGTTTTTCCGAAAAGCACCTGAGAATCCGCAAAATCCCAAACGCCCTCAGCTCTGTTGATTTTCTGCAATGCCGCAGGAGAAAGCCCAAGTCTGGCACTTTTCAGCAGAAGGGTATCGCCTTTGTCAAAATTGGAAACTGCGGAGATGGAATTAGCCCGGTCATTGCTGATCGTTGTCAGGAGGCTCCCGATATATAATTCTGTCGGTGAAATCAGTGTATTGATCTCACCAAGCTTTTCCGGTTCCATTCCGGAAAGGATACTCAGTGTATCCAACGTATCTCCTATATTGATATAACGGGTAGCAATAGACCCTTCCACGCCTGCAAGTGTGGGAATTTTGATCCGTGTGCCGATTGAAATCGCATTGACATCAGGGATATTATTGATCGACAATATGTCGTCAACTGTGGTGTTAAACATAGCAGCTACGATTGAAAGAAAATCTCCTTCCTCAATCGTATACTCAGCGTAAACTTCTTCGTCTTCAGCTTTTACAGGTAAGTAAAAAGAAACACAAAAAAATAACGAGACCAATAAAACCGTAAGGCAGCGGCGGCAAAAACGATTCTTCATATATACTTACCCTATTTTATCATGGTTTTAAGTCAAATCACATGAATGGGATGGTGAAATATGTCAGATAATTTATACGGATTTTATTTTTCTTTCTTCTGTTGCAGCCATTCAAAATGCTACACACCTGTACAGTTTTTTGAATGTGGTAAGCCTGCTCAAAAAACTGTACTGTGTGCAGCGCTCCTGGTACTGAATAGTTAAATCAGATTTATCACTTCCTCTATGGAAAGATTCTGCTCTCTGGCAATTCGCGCAAGATCATCATGTTCAAACTTTGTCCGGGTTACCCCATACCCAAAGGAAATCTTTTTCTGGATATCTCCGTATGGTGTTTGGATTGTTTCAAACTTTCGATCCAAAACGTAACGGTTCATGACCGCTTCCCGGATGCCGATGGTCGTAGTATGCTTGAAAAGGGCTTTGACGATCTTGTCTTTTTCTTCATCCATACAAATGACGCAGATTCGTGTGGCAGGCCGTGACTTTTTCA
The DNA here is from genome assembly GCA_902791025.1 of uncultured Chloroflexota bacterium. Classification (GTDB taxonomy): domain Bacteria; phylum Chloroflexota; class Anaerolineae; order Anaerolineales; family Anaerolineaceae; genus Flexilinea. The sequence continues at coordinate 42,617 of CADATZ010000014.1, forward strand.
TATTGATCGGAATCGTGTAAACATCCTTTGCGCCTGCTTCAAATAAACGCTCACAAGCAAAACCTATTCTTTCAGCTGTCATGTCATCCACATTGCAGGAAAGCTCAAGAATCGTATCCTTATGATCTTCTGTTTCGCCCAGCGTCATTCGGACACAATTGGCCCATTGAAAATCCTTCTTTCCCATTCCGTATCCGACAGCAAGTGGTTTCATTACCGGCATTGATCCAAAACGAGTGGCAAAATGCTTCAACAGAGCAGCACCGGTTGGTGTACAAAGTTCGCCTTTGACCTCACCACCATAGATTGGGACGTCTTTGAGAATATGGAGCGTCGCGGGAGCAGGAACCGGCAAAATACCATGAGCACATTTCACCTGACCGCTGCCGACATGTATTGGGGAAACCACCACTTCATCCGGAGCAATCTCATTCATCAGCAGACATACAGCTGTGATATCTGTCACCGCGTCCATGGTTCCAACTTCATGAAAATGAATATCCGTTATCGGTACACCGTGAACATGGCTCTCCGCTTCCGCAATGAGCCTATAAACGGAAAGGACATCCGTCTGAACCTTTTCCGGCAGATGAAGTCCGTTAATGATCGATTCAATTTCTGCCATACTGCTGTGATGATGGTGGTGATGTTCCGGTTCATCATGATGGTGAACATAAACGGGATGATCATCCATATGACTATGAAAATGAATATGATCATGATCGTGCGAATGTTCATGTGTATGAAGAGGGAGAGGATGCCGCGCAAGGATCTGTTTTGAATCAAGAGGATGGTCATGCATATGGTCATCCTCTTCCGTATTGTTGACCAGTACGCTGAAATGAGTTCCAAGGATCCCGCATTTTTCCGTACTTTCCTTCTTAACAGTGACACCGGGAATACCAAGACCGTTCAATTTCGCAATAAAAGCATCGGAGTCAGGCAGCAGCTCCAGCAGAGCGGCAGTGAGCATATCACCCGCAGCGCCCATTCCGCAGTCGATATATAATGTTTTCATCTATATATTCCAATTGTTATTGTTTAAATCAGCAGCCAGTTGAAAGCTGACTGCTGACAAATGACACCTGCAAGTTTACAGCATCAACTTATAAATAGCTGTGCAGTCTTCTTCATTGAGGGTTACAAAACCGTTGAGTGTTCCGGTCCGGCCATTGCCGTTGCAGAGTACATCCACCAATTGCGGAATATCTTCTTCCTTCGCACCAATTTCAGCGAAATTCTTTGGCATACCGAGCGAAATCAGGAAGGAACGCAGTGCTTCAATTCCGGCTTTTGCTGTTACTTCCGGATGGTAGAAGTCCATCTTGCATCCCCAAACCCGTACAGCTACCTGAGCAAAACGGGTGACATCATGGTTCATCACATAGGAGAAAACAGCCGGCATCACAACTGCAAGTCCTGCACCGTGCGCACAGTCATAAAGGGCGGAAAGCTCATGCTCAATGTCGTGACTGTTCCAGTCCTGGGTACGGCCTACACCGACAGCATTGTTATGAGCCATCATACCGGCCCACATGATGTTGGCACGAGCATCATAGTTGTTCGGATTTTCAATCACACGGGGACCTTCATGAATAAGTGTCATCATCAAGGCCTCAATCAAGCGGTCAGTCACTTCCACTTCCGTGGTGTTAGTCAGATAACGTTCATAAAGATGGGCCATGATATCCGTGATCCCGGCAGCCGTCTGATAGGGCGGGAGCGTCTGGGTAAGTGCAGGGTTCAGGATGCTGAACTTCGGGCGAATCGCGTCACCGGTAGCACCGCGCTTATACATACCTTCTTCTTTGGTGATCACGCTGTCCGGACTGCCTTCAGATCCCGCGGCAGCGATGGTCAGAACAGTACCAATCGGGAGAGCGTTTTCTATGTACTTCCCGCAATAGAAATCCCAGAAGTCGCCATCATAAACTGTACCGGCCGCAATAGCCTTCGAGGAGTCGATGGTGCTTCCGCCGCCAACAGCAAGAATGAAGTCAATTCCTTCCTTCCGGCACAAGTCAATTCCTTCATAAACCAAACCGCTGCGGGGATTTGGTTTCACGCCTCCCAGTTCCAGGTAAGGGATGTTTTCCGCATCCAGTGAAGCTTTTACCCGGTCGATCAATCCGGAGCGTACAACACTGCCGCCGCCATAATGGATCAGGACCTTTGTCCCGCCAAATCTTTTTACCATTTTACCGGTTTCATTTTCGGTATCCTTACCAAAAACGAAATAAGTCGGTGAATAAAATGTGAAGTTGTTCATAAATTCCTTTCTTTATCCCGCAGAATGTCTTGCAGTATCTTCACATACTGCTTTACCAATATGGGTTCTATTGGGAAAGATAAAAATAATTTCCGATGGAAATATTTTACAATGAATTTGAAATATTTAATGATTCATTTGAAAAACAGTACAAACAGCCTGTATATGACTTGTATTTTGTTATTATGTAAATACTTATCACTACAGGTGACGATGAGCACAACAGTCTTTACCAATATGGTAAACTTTAAATACAAATCAATCAATGGAGGTACCTATGATTTACGATTACACAATCACAACCGGAAAAGGTGAACAATTGAACCTGAATGACTATCGGGGGAAAGTCATTATGGTTGTCAATACAGCCACCGGATGTGGGTTCACACCGCAGTATGCGCCGATTGAACAACTCTATAAAGACTACCATGATCAGGGTCTGGAAATTCTGGATATTCCCTGCAATCAGTTCGGCGGTCAGGCTCCCGGAACCGATGAGGAAATCCATGAATTCTGCACCATGCACTTCAACACAACCTTCCCCCAGATGAAGAAGGCTTGTGTCAACGGTCCGGATGAGCTGCCGCTTTATACCTATCTCAAGTCAGAGAAGGGATTCGAGGGTTTCGGAGAGCATCAATATAAGGCACTTCTCGAGGAAATGTTTGCCAAGGCAGACCCCGATTGGGCAAGCAAACCGGATATCAAATGGAACTTCACCAAGTTCATTATCGACCGCGAAGGAAACGTCGTCGCCCGTTTTGAACCGACAGCAGACATGGCCGAAGTCGAGAGCTGTATCAAAACTCTGCTCTAATAATATTTAGCTTTCTTTTCAAGCCAGCAGCGCCTGAGGCATTTGAATCAGGTGCTGCTGGGTATTTATGGTAAGATTGTAGCATATATGCCGGTTCATAATTCCGGTGAATAACAAGTAATTGAAGGAAAAGAACATGAGTGATTGGAAATTTTCAGAATTAGAATATACACGTCCGGATTTTGAAGCAGCGAAAGCACAGCTTACCGAATGGAAAAAACAGGTTGATTCCGCAGCCTCAGCACAGGATATATTTGAGGTAATGTCCGAATTGGACAAAGAAAGCAAACACCTTTCCACGCAGTATACGCTTGTGTACGTCCGTCATACGCTCAATACGACTGATGAATATTACGAAAAAGAGCAGGAATTTTTCAATGAACAATTGCCGGAGCTTTCGCCCTACCAGGTAGCCCTGTCTTCTGCTATTGCGGACAGTCCGTACCGCCCGGAAATTGAGGCGAAATACGGAAAACAATATTTCAATCAAATCGACCTGCAGCGCAAAAGCTTCTGTGAGAAAAATATCCCGCTGATGCAGCGCGAAAGCAAACTCACGATGGAATATCAGAAGATCATGGCAACTTGCCAGATCGAATTTGATGGCAAAACCTTGAATCTTTATGGTATTCAAAAATATTTCGAACATGAGGACCGCAAGGTCCGTGAAGCAGCTTTCCGGGCTTATTCCAACTTTTATCATGAGCATGAACCGCGTCTGGAAGAAATATGGGATGAATTGATTGCGATTCGCAACGAAATGGGGCGCAATTTGGGCTTTGAAAACTTTATCCCGCTTGGTTACATGCAGCAGGGACGCACCGATTATGGCGTAAAAGAAGTCGAATCCTTTCGAGAACAGGTCCGCCGTGTTTTGGTTCCACTATGCGAAAAACTTTATGATGCACAGGCAAAACGTCTGGGAATCCCCTGTGTCATGGTTTACGATGAAAAACGCATTTTCCCGGATGGGAATGCCCAACCCATAGGGGATGATGAGGTTCTGGTTCCTCAGGCGCAGAAAATGTACCATGAGCTTAGCCCGGAAACAGGGGAGTTCATCGACTTCATGATCGAGCATGGACTGATGGATCTGAAGAACAAACCGGGTAAAGCATCCACCGGGTACATGACTGACCTTCCGGATCTGCTGGCCCCGTTTGTCTTTTCCTGCTTCAATGGCACTATCGGCGATGTGCAGGTGCTGACGCACGAGCTCGGACATGCCTTTGCCGGTTATATGGCAATGCGCAATCAGCCGATATCCGATTATTATTCGGAATCCACAGATATCGCAGAGATCCATTCAATGTCCATGGAGCAGTTTTGCTACCCCTGGGCGGAATATTTCTTCGGTGATCAGGCTGATAAATTCCGCTTCGCCCATCTGCAGGAGGCCATCACCTTTGTTCCCTTCGGCGTTGCAGTTGACGAATTCCAGCATATTTGCTACGCACATCCGGAACTTACACCGAAAGAACGGACCCGAGAATGGCACAAACTGGAACGGAAATACATGCCCTGGCGGGCGTATAAAAACGATGAATTTATGTCCCGCGGCGGCTGGTGGTATCACAAGCTGCATATCTTCCTCTATCCTTTCTATTACATCAACTACACGCTGACCACCATGGGCGCCATGGAGTTTAAGAAAAAGGACGCAGAAAATCACGAAGCAGCCTGGGCGGATTATCTTAAGCTCTGTAAGGTCGGCGGCAGTATGAGTTACCTCGAAACCCTGAGCCATGCCAATCTGGCGGTACCATTTGAGGATGGCGCTGTCGCTAAGGCTACCTCTTATGCGGCGATGATCCTGCTTAAGCAGATCGAGGAGATATAGTAAACGTATTTATCTACGGTATAATCTATATACAATATTTTATAGGAGTAAAGATTATGAAGAAATTTGTTGTTTTGTTGCTTGTCTCGATCCTGGCCTTGGCGTTTTGCCTGCCGGTGATGAGTCAGTCTGTCGAAACCGAAGCCCCTTCGGTTGACGAAATCGACAAGTATGGTGATATCCGGCTTGCAATCACGTCCAAAGAATTGGCTGATCTCGGTTTTGAATACGCGGACTATGTGACCGTCAGCTTTCTCGACCAAAGCGTCACTGTTCCGGTCATTCCGGCCTACCGCTATGTCGGCGCCAAAGCTCCCGGATTAGTGATGTACAATGATGACACATCCAAACCGGTTGAACTGGAAGTATTCAATGGATCCTTCGCCACCACCTACGGTCTGGCAGAACGCTTCACCCGGGAAGATGGCAGCCGCTATCATGAAGCCATGGAAGGTATCGAATTTCCGGTTGCTGTAAAGATTGAAATGGCAGAAAAGGGCGGATACAAAGACACTTATGCCATTTTTGATCTGGAACGCAGCAATAATTTTGATGACTATGAAGGTTTGTCTATTGCCCAATTTGCCAACTACCGCATGATCACTACAGATGGCGTTGGTGCGGGAAAGCTGTTCCGCTCATCTTCTCCCGTCAATCCTAACATCGGCCGTAATGTTCTTGCTGACATCTGTGCCAGAATCGATGGGGTGAAAAGCTTCATCAACCTTTCCGACTCCGCTGAATCCGCGGCAAAATTTGAAGGTTTTGAAGACAGCTATTACAGTGACCAAAACGTGCTCTACCTCAACCTCGGTGTTGATTTCAGCAGCGACCTGAACAAGGCCGGCGTAGTTGAAATGATGAACTTCCTGGCAGATGCTCCGACACCGGTACTCGTCCATTGCAATGAAGGACAGGATCGCGCCGGTTACGTCAGCGCACTCCTGGAATGCCTGATGGGCGCTTCTCTTGATGAAATCGTTCAGGATTATATGGTCACCTTCTACAACTACTATGGTGTTGTTGCCGGTACGGACCAGTATGCACAGCTTTCCAACAATATCAAAAAAAATCTCACCATTTATATGGGTGTAGAAGATATTGAAAACGCGGATTTACAGGCTGAAGCTGAAGAATACCTGAAGGGTCTTGGCGTAAGTGAAGAAACTATCACTGCGGTCAAATCCAATCTCGGCGGAGAATCTATCCAGGTAACCGGTCACGTCACCGAAATCGAAAAATACGGTCACGCGCTGCTTGACATTTCCATCGAGGACTTCAAAGCCGCCGGATTTGAACTTGGCGACGCAGTCACTGTTACAGCCGGGAGTTTCAACGACGACATTCCATTCTTTGATGGATATTACGTCGATCGCGGTGATAAGATGGTTCGCGCCTATCCGGGACATGAGTTCATTGCTGTCTGCATCAACTATGGTAAATTTGCGGAAACCTATGGCCTGGAAATCGGCAGCCCCGTTCGCATTACCCTTCGTGAAAAAGGCAGATATCTGCTCACGCAGGAAGTGAATTCCCTGGTTTACACCAATGACAGAGCTGATTATGAGAGTGACGAAGTGTTCGCTAATTTCCGCGAAGTCACAACCACCGGCATCGGAGCCGGGAAGCTTTATCGTTCCGCTTCTCCTGTTGACAATACATTCAACCGTGCCGCGACAGCTAACGCTCTTGCGGAAGCCGCAGGCATCAAAACCGTTATGAACCTCGCCAATAACGAAGAGGAATTGGCTGCATACGCTGCTGAAGAAGGATTCGCTTCTGATTACTATATGTCCCTCTATAACGACGGTAATGTGATCCTGCTCGCCAGCCCGATCAACTTTACTTCAGACGAATTTGCCGAAGGTATTGTGAAAGGACTCACATTCCTCGCACAGCATGACACCCCGTATCTCGTGCACTGTACAGAAGGGAAAGACCGCGCCGGATTTACGTCCATGATTCTGGAAGCTCTTGCCGGGGCATCTGATGATGAAATCGTAGAAGACTATATGCAGTCCTATGTAAATTACTATCACATCGACCCGGAAAAAGATGCTGAGAAATACGACATGATTGCAATAAAGAACATCTTCGAGATGCTCCAGTCCGTGACCGGACTCACCATCGAAGAATTAGTCAGCGGAGAAATTGACCTTTCCGCAGCCGCTGAAACTTACCTGACTTCTCACGGAATGTCCGCAGAAGATATCGCAGCTTTGAGAGAAAAACTCAAATAAATCTAAAACCAACAGCCAAACAGGTCTCTCAAATTGGGAGACCTGTTTTTATCATATTCTGAATTAACCTCCGAATCATCTAATATTATTTTTTTCGAAATTATTTCAAATCATCCTTTAAAAAAATTTAAGATTATTCCTTTCTCTATCATCAAAAAATATTTAATTGCATAAATATCTCGTGTGCTGATAAATTGTATTTTTGTATCTATTCAGTACAAAGCACTTGGGGACTGGCATCTTGTGTCGCGAAGCCGACACAAGGGTGCCTGTCACCATGTGCGGCACTGCGAGTTCTGAATAGATACGTATTTTTTAAGGTTTATCATAAACATTTATAATTCTTCATTAAAAACTATATCATCTGTCGTTGAGATCAACCCGTATACTAACACTGTAACCGCAGTAAATCCAGGCAATGCTATGATTTTTGCTGAAAGTTTGGATGGCAGCAAATTTGATGAATGCAGCATTACCGTAAATGGTTCTGCAGAAATGAAAGTTGCAGACAGGGAATCCGATTTCGTTTTTTCAGCACTTTCTGCGGAGGATTTACAAAAAATTAATTCCCTTATTTTCAGAAATTTCTATCAATTTGCTTTGACGAATGAATTCGACAGTGAATCTTTCACGTCAGCGAGTGAACGCCGATTCTCATTGATTGCCAATGTGGTTCCGGGAACAGAGATTCAGAAAAGCGTCAAAGCTCAACAAGCAGGTTTGACAGATGTTAGAGTTCTGGAAAACATCAATGCGATAACCTTTCAAGGTACTTTTTCTCAAATACTTATTTTTGTTACAGACAATGCTGATCTGAGAGAAATTACAGGTGGTTGTCTGCATTTCATCGATAAACCGATCCAATTAGTAAACGAAGGGGACAGCATTACATTCATCAGAAAAGACGATTCAATGGATATCTATACGGTCTATGCCAACGAAAAAATAGCTGATACAGATTTTGACACCCTGAATCAAATTGCTGAATCTGCCGAAAATGCTGTCATCTTCATCACATGTGAAGATGAACGTGTGGAAAGCGGTTATGCCAATCGTCGTATTGTAGCAGCAATGCCGAAATAAAGACATTTCGCTTAGCAAAGCAAATGATAAAAACAAGCCTCTCGAAATGAGAGGCTTGTTTTTCATTAACTTGCATTGGCAGCATTCAGAGTCTGTTTATAAATGTTACGCTTTCTGAATCAAAACCGCAGATTATCTTTACATGCCGGTTATGCCTGAAAACAGCAGAAACAATGAACCAACCACAGCCAGTACAAACAAAACCCAGCGCCAAATCCAACCGAAGGTGACGGAATAACATTTCTTCACCTGACCGTCGATTACGAGTTCTTTCAGCTGGATGAACGGAACCGGAGCGCGGCGGTAATAACCGCGGGCAACAACGACCTTGTCAAAGTATTCCGGCGACTTGAAGATGGCAAAGATCTTATTGATCAGGAACAACGGCTGTTCATAATCAAGGAAAACGATACCGGTTTCATCCTGTACGACGAAATCCTCATTGAAAACACATCCCGGATTGCCGCGTCCGATTACCTTGCCTGTTACTTCGCAGGGAATTGAAGTCACACCGGAGACCTTCACTTCACCAAGCAAATCACGAACAGTTGCTGCTTTGAATTCCTTCTTCGGATGGCTGTACCCATATTTGAACAAAGAAGAAGCCAACGGAATTACCAACAACAATCCCGCATATTGCCAGTTTCTGCCCGGATTGACAACGAAGAAGAGGATCAGCGCAATAATAAATGTGATCCAGGGCAGGAAGTTGATCACAACATCCTTGGCAAAATCGTCCATATAGCTCTCTGGCTTCACGAGGTCAAAGACCACATAAGGCTTTTGTCCGTAAGTTCCCGATTGATCACTCAGTTTGAGCAGACGTTTGGAAATCAGAGGATGTGTGGAGTTCAGTTCATAAACAGTCGCCCACGGGTTCCAGAGATCCCATTTCATGGCGTTCTTGATACTGGCCTCTGTATAAGAGCCATTGGCGAAACCACCGATTGCCATTGCTTTAGAGCTCGGTGCATCGGAAATTCCAAGCGTTGTAGCATTGGCTACAGATTGTCCTTTTTCCTGTTTTGGCTTTGTACTTAAACCAAATCCGATTTCTACCAGAGCAGATGCAAGGGCGTTCGGGTTGTGGGTGACTTCGGCAGAAAACTGATCCGCATAATATTCACGAGAGCGGGAAAGCCAGAGAACTATATAGTTGGCAATGATATAGAGAAGATAAGCGATAACACCAATCAGCTTGATGGCTCCTTCAGCCTTGGAATCATCTTTGTTGCTGCTGGATGATGATTTGTATTTCAGGCATACCTGATAGATGGCATAAAGAACCATCGGAATAAGCTGCGCAACTGTCATCACCAGCATATCATAATGTACAGCATGTCCCAGTTCATGGGCGACGACCGCTTTGACTTCTTCTTCACTCAGCAGGTCAAAAATACCACGGGTCAGAATCACACGAGCATCATTTTTCGTATGGCCATAGGTAAAGGCGTTCGGAGCTCCGTCATCAATATACCCAATTCTCGGCAGTTTCATGTTATTCTTCGCACAGACATCCGCAATGAAATCATTCAGATACTGCGGCAGCTGCGTGTCAAATTTTGCCTTGTAAAACCATTTCATGTTCAGGTCCGTCAGCCACGGACTTAGCAGAAACTGCAGGATCAACCCGATAATTCCTCCAATCAGGGCATAAATCACAGGTACATCCGCAAGCCAGAAGATGAACACAAGAAATGCAACCAGCATACCGAATAATCCGGTAAGTGTCAGCATCGAGATACCAACGATTTTATTTTTCATTTCTCACCTCTTCCCTTTCGAATCGATGTAATATATATAATAATTTTTTACCCACATATAATTCAATCTTATCACTTTAACGTAAAATTTGATATTATATGTTCCGATATATATTAATAATAAAGGCAAATTTAATCTGATTCTAATCTTTCAGGAGAATAGCATGAATGAAATTATCAGGCAGCTGAATAACAGAAAAACCATCAGGGTATTTGAAGACAGGGAAATTGACAAAGAAATCGTACAGGAGATATTGAACGCCGCTGTTATGGCTCCAACTGCCGGGAATCAGCAGCTGTATACAATTCTACAGATCACCGATCCGCAAATTCTAACACAGCTTGCCGAATCTTGCGACCATCAGCCATTTATCGCTGAAGGAAAGCTGGTCCTGGTTTTTTGCGCAGATTGCCTGAAATGGTACAACGCCTACAAAGCCATAGGTTGTGAACCGCGGAAACCGGGAGTTGGCGATTTGCTGCTCGCTGTAGATGATGCACTGATTGCTGCGCAAAACGCAGTAATCGCAGCAGAATCCTTTGGAATTGGTTCCTGTTATATCGGGGATATTATGGAGAAAAGAGAAACACAGCGCGAGATCCTGAACCTGCCCGATTATGTTTTTCCCGCAGCGCTATTGGTTTTCGGATATCCGACAGAACAACAGAAAAGCCGAACAAAACCAGCACGCAGTCCATTAAATATGATCGTACAGGAAAACAGATATCATATCCACACGGATGAAGAACTGCAGCAGATGCTTGAACCAAAATGTGGAGAACGCGATTACAAAGAATGGCTGACAGCTTTCTTCAAGCGGAAATATGATTCAGATTTTTCAAAAGAAATGACACGTTCTGTATCAGCAGCGCTTAGAGCTTTTGAGTAATCATAATGCTAAGCAAAACCTATGCGCAATTTCTAATTTTCCTGATAAGCAATTGTTGTTTATCAGATATATAGGAGTAAACGTCATGGATACAAAAGAATTACAGGAGATCGTTAATCCAATCTACTCCACCGCAAAAGGCACGATACTGACGCTTGCTGCCGGCGGAGATGCGGATGCGCAGGCACTTTTTCCATATATTGGGTTAGAGGAGATGAACACGAACCGAAAGAATCTTCCTCCGGAAATTCAAAGGTGCTATGTCATCGCGCAGGAAGCACGGTATGAGATCAATAATTGTGCATCACTTGGAAATCAAGCGGACATCATCGTTGATCTTCCATCCGGCTATTCCCCCCGCGGTTTTCGCGCTGCCGCAAAGGGAAAGCAGTATTTCGGTTTAGATCTTCCTGTCGTTATTGATGTGATGAACGAAGCTGTTTCCAAAATCATGACACCGGAACAGCTTGTTCATACCCGATATCGTGCAGCGGACGCTACAAACTACGATTCTTTGAAAGCTGCGTTAAGAGATGTCAAAGGAGAGCTTTGTATTATCACAGAAGGGCTTTTGGGGTATTTCAGTGAACCGGAGCTGAACAGTTTCTGCGACGCGATCCATCAGCTGCTGACGGAATACGGTGGCTGTTGGATCACCTCTGATTCCAACATCATCCAAATCTATGGTCTTACCTTTGAAACATTGCTGAAAGGCGACAAAAACGCTTTTCTGTCAAGAATGAAGGGAATGGCCAGCAGCATGGCAGACGTCGACTTTTATAAAAACAGCATTTTTACGCATGGTCCTGCCGGTGCAAAAGCTTTCCTGAATGACTGCGGATTTACGGTAAAAGCAGAATCGGTTTGCAATTACCTTCCGGATTTGAGAAACGTAAATCAGGAAGAAATGGCAGCGCTCCGCAAGGCTTATCAGCAGATGGAAATCTGGACAATGAAGGCTGAGAAAAAAGAAGAGGTCTCCGTGCCAAGGGATCTGCCGTTTTCCGTTGAAACATCCATCAAAGATAATATTTTCTCCGTTTCGATCCAGGGCCGGCTGGATACGATCACAGCACCTGAATTACTCTTCTGTTTTCAAAACGCGGGAGAAAACTTTGAGACGATCCGGGTGAATGCAAAAAACATGACATACATTTCTTCAGCCGGTCTGCGCGTACTGCTGATGATGTATAAATCATTGAAAAACAAGGACAACTTTATATTGATGAATGCCAGTCCCGAGATACTTGAAATATTTGAGCTGACCGGTTTTGATCAGCTGCTGATGTCACATAAATGAAAATATTATAGATTGTGAGATAACCTATGAATGGAAAAGCCGAAAAGAAACAAACAAGAGTTATTATGTGGATCATTTTACTGATTATTATTGCTCTGCTTTTCTTTGCCACCCTCGAACTCGGAAAGCACACCCTCCCCGGTTGGATCCTCGGAGCAATTGTAACGGTCGGATTCTTTTTTGTCTGGACAAAAGTTTTGAGCAGCTCCGTCTGGTGGGCACGCTGTATCGGTTGGGCGGGGCTGATCGCATGGTATGCCATCGCTCTGATCATTTCCAGACCTCCGGTCAAAGCTGTTCCGGCAGTTCGGGGGAAGAGTGCCGGTATAACCGATGTGATCCATACAAAGCTGGGAGATCTTACCGGTGTTTTGACCGAAGATGGAAAAGTGGAAGTCTATGCCGGTATTCCTTATGCCGAACCGCCGGTCGGTGACCTGAGATGGAAGGAACCACAGCCGGCAAAGCCCTGGAACGGCGTTTTGACAGCTGACCACTTTGCACCAATGTCCATGCAGGCACGCAGTTCAACCATTTACAACTCGGTCGCACAAATCGTCGGTTATCATGATTACAAGTTCACATTTGAGGACAATTATCTGGAACCCTTGAGCGAAGATTCGCTGTACCTGAATATCTGGAAACCCGCGGGTGATGTTTCTAAGCTGCCGGTTCTCGTCTATATTCATGGCGGCGCCCTTCAAACCGGTCAGCCCTGGTATCAGGACTACAGCGGACTGGGACTCGCGCATGAAGGCATTATCGTTGTCAACATGGGATATCGGCTCGGTATCTTCGGCTTTTTCGCAGACCCTGCACTTGCCGCGGAATCGCCGAACGGTACAACCGGAAACTATGGCTTGCTGGATCAGATCATGGCACTTCAATGGGTCCGGGATAACCTTGCCGCATTTGGGGGAGATCCCGACAATGTCACGATTGCCGGGGAATCTGCCGGTTCCGCATGTGTTTCAGCCTTATCTGCATCACCCTTAGCGAAAGGCCTCTTCCGCCGTGTTGTTGGAGAAAGTTCTACGGTCACAGCGCCGAAACCGGCTCATTCTTTCCGCCTGCTCGAAGAAGCCTATAAAACCGGAGAAGAAACAAAATCCCGCTTTAAGGCTGCTTCTGTTGAGGAACTGAGAAATATTCCCGCTGAAAAACTGGCCTCAGAGATGAATTACCATCACCATATGACTGTAGACGGTTATGTTCTTCCGGAAACGCCCTATGAATCTTATGCAAAAGGCATTCATAATGAAGAAGCACAGATGCACGGGTTCAACCGGGAGGAATCTGCCCCATTCATTCTCTTCTCACAGGCAAATCTGAAAAATTACGAGAAAAATGTCCACATCCTGTTTGAAGAGCCATATGCCTCACGTGTGTTGGAGCTTTATCCTGCTTCCACGGATGATGAAGCGAAACGAAACTGGGCGGATATTTACACAGCCTTTTACTTCACCTATGGGCATTCCGTTTGGGAACGTCAGGCTCTTGCCAATGGCATTCCCTCATATGTTTATCACTTCACCAAAAATAACGGCAGGCTTGGGTCCTGGCACAGCGGTGAGGAAATCTATTTATATGGAAATATCCCAGCAGATTCAAACCTGTATGATGAACAGGACCGCGCGCTCAGTGATTCAATGCTGAAATATTACCGGAATTTCATCACGACCGGAGACCCGAACGGAGAAGGCTTGCCGGTTTGGAATGCTTCAAACGGGGATGCAAAGGTGCTGGAATTCGGAGAACAGATAGCAACTGTAGATGCCCCTTATCAGGAACTTTATGCGATCATGGATGAAATGTACAGCATAAATATTTCATCAGCTTCAAATTGATTATATGCTGTGCTGATAGTTCAATATTACAGTTATAGTTTTGCTCTATTTCTGATAATTGAATACAAGTATTGGACAAAAAAAAAGACGATGATTATAATGACGCGTAATTCTATAAGGATTGAAACAGAAAGGAATTAATTCTCATGAAAAAGTTAGTCGTTTTGATTTTAGCCGCAGTTCTGGTGCTCACAGCAGCATCTGTTTCTGCGAAGGGTATCACAATCGCTGTTCCGAACGATGCAACCAATGAAGGCCGCGCCCTTCTGCTGCTTGAAGCTTACGGTGTGATCGATGTTGATGACGAAGCCGGTATTACTGCCACTGTCGCCGATATCAAAGATAATCCGCTGGGTCTCGAGTTCGTTGAAGTGGAAGCCGCTATGGTTCCGAATGTGCTGGCTGATGTGGATTACGGTATCATCAACGGAAACTACGCACTGGCCGCTGAACTTGATGCAGCGCTGCTTTATGAAAATGCGGAATCCCCGTATGTGAACGTTGTCAGCGTCAAGGAAGCCAACAAGGATTCCGACGAAGCCAAGGCTTTGGCAGCCGCCGTATTGAGCGAGAAAGTCGTTGATTATTTCAAGAACTACGAAGGTCAGGCAATTTCCGTCGTGGAAGAACCGACCGATGGCTTTGATCCGGATGTCGATTATGCAGCTCTGGCCGGCAAGACCATCAAAGTGCTCTGCACCCTGGATCCTCATTCCTACGTTCTCGAGATCGCTAAAGAGATCCTGGCTGAAAAGGACATCAAGCTTGACATCACTATCGTGGACGATTACGTGACCCCGAACACCATCGTCAATGACGGAGACGCTTTCGCAAACTTCTTCGCTCACAGTCCTTATCAGGAAGACTTCAACGCTCAGAACGGTACCGATCTTGTCACCATCGCCGGCGTCCATGTGGAACCGATGGGACTTTATGCAGGCAAACAGACTGATCTGGCTGCGCTGGGACTGGACAAATAAGTCTGAGACTGATTGATTGAACAAAACCTCCGCGGCTTGCGGAGGTTTTTTGTCACGTACTTTTGGAAGCCCAAAACTTGGGATATATAATTCACTCTGAACAGGAGGAAAGTGCATGATTGAGCTGAAAAATCTGTCCAAACACTTTGAAACAGCGGATGGTTCCGTAGATGCGCTTCGGCACATAAATCTCACGGTACAGGATGGAGATATTTACGGGATTATCGGCATGAGCGGCGCCGGAAAGAGTACATTGGTACGCTGCATCAATATGCTGGAAAGACCGACAGAGGGTACGGTTATCTGGAATGGCAAGGATCTTGGTGCAATGTCTGATAAAGAACTGAGAGCCATGAGACGGCATATCACGATGATCTTCCAAAGTTTCAATCTGCTGATGCAGCGCACTTGTCTGAAAAATATCACATTGCCGCTGCGCCTGAGCGGTATGAACAAAGCCGATGCTGAAAAAAGAGGTTTGGAATTACTCGATCTTGTAGGTTTACCCGACAAAGCGAATTCTTATCCCGCCCAGCTTTCCGGCGGTCAGCAGCAGCGTATCGCAATTGCCCGTGCACTTGCCACGAATCCGGAGGTTCTTCTTTGTGACGAGGCAACTTCCGCTCTGGACCCGAAAACCACACATGCGATTCTGGAACTGATCCGGGATATCAACCGAAAACTGGGCATCACCGTGATCGTCATCACCCATCAGATGAGTGTTGTACAGGAAATCTGCAGCCGTGTGGCGATCCTGGAACATGGCGAAGTAGTGGAAGAGGGCGAAGTCAGTGAGGTGTTCTCGAACCCGAAAGCGAATGCGACCAAAAACCTCATTTATCCCGAGCTTTCTGACGGAGCGGCGGTTTTGTCCGAAGGTGGGCAGAAAATCCGCATCATTTATAATGGTGCTGTTGCCTCACGAGAGCCGATGATTGCCAAAATGGCGGTAGACTGCGGCATTCTCGGTTCGATCCTTGGTGCATCCACCCGCTCGGTTGGCGACCTTGCCTATGGATATATCCTTCTGGAGATTCCCGGCGGTCCGGAAGAGCTGGGACGAGCAGTGAAATACCTGAGCTCCATGCCGGACGTTATTGTGCAGGTGGAAGCTGAATATGGGAACAAGGAGGCCAAATCATGAATTTCGCGAACGCATTTACACCGGAACGGCTTCAGGAAGCCTGGACTTGCCTGCTGAACGAATTTCCCTTTGCTATCTGGGAAACCCTTTATTCCACGCTGCTGGCTACACTATTTGCTATCATAATAGGCTTGCCGTTGGGTGTTCTGCTTGTAACAGGTGAACAAAAAGGCATCCGTCCGTTACCCAAACCGGTTATGAGCTTTCTGAATGTCTTTATCAATTTTCTCCGTTCGGTTCCCTTCATCATCTTGATGGTGATGATCATCCCGCTGACACGCGTCATCGTCGGGACTTCCGTCGGCACAGTTGCCTCGATCGTCCCGCTGACAGTCGCGGCGTTTCCTTTCATTGCCCGTCTTGTCGAAAGCAGCCTGAGGGAAGTTAACCCGAATATTATTGAAACCGCTCAGGCGATGGGGGCGACACCGATGCAGATCGTTATGCATGTGATGCTTCCGGAAAGTGTTCCTTCCCTCATCACAAACTTCACCCTTGCGATCACAACCATCATGGGTTACACAGCTATGTCCGGTGCTGTGGGCGGCGGCGGTCTGGGAAAACTGGCACTATCTTATGGGTATCAGCGATATCGCTATGCGGTGCTCTACCTGGCGGTGATCGTCCTGGTTCTCATCACGCAGCTTATCCAGTCCTTCGGCACCTGGCTTGCCCGTAAATGTGACAAACGTCTGAAAGATTGAATCTGTGGACAAAAACAAATAAATAAGCTCAAAAAGAATTTCCCAAAAATGCAGGAAATTCTTTTTATTCGTCAATACTGTTAATAATTCTTTTATAATTCTTATATGAAATCTTTTCTTTATTGATCCATAATATAAATCGTAATGAAAAAGACAATGATCTTCCCTGCAAAGGGGGAGGAGGTGAAGTATGAATTTTGATAAATATACACAAAAAGCACAGGAAGCCATATCACAGATCCAACAGGTGGCACTGGAATTCAGCCATCAGTCCGTAGAACCGGCACATCTGCTGCTTGCGCTTTTGCGGCAGCAGGACGGTATTGTGCCCGCTCTGGTGACAAGGATCTCCGGCAGCACAGCCGGACTCATTGAAGCCGTCACTAAGGATCTTGAGTCCCGCCCGCGCATTTCAGGCAGTTCAACATCATTCACACTGGCACGGACAACTTCCGATGTTTTCACCAATGCTGAAAGCATCGCGAAGGGAATGCAGGATGAATATGTTTCCACGGAACATCTTCTGCTGGCTTTGTGCGACAGTATTGAAGGGAAGAAACTTTCACAATTTGGGATCACAAAAGACTCGATCCTTCGCGCGCTGACCGCAGTCCGCGGCAACCAGCGTGTAACCGGTCAAAATCCGGAAGACACCTATCAGGCTCTCGAAAAATACGGTCGTGACCTGACCGCTGTTGCCCGACAGGGAAAGCTTGACCCGGTGATTGGCCGTGATGATGAAATTCGCCGAACCATCCAAATCCTGAGCCGCCGAACCAAGAACAATCCGGCATTGATCGGTGAACCTGGCGTTGGGAAAACCGCCGTTGTAGAGGGACTTGCCCAGCGTATCGTCAAAGGTGATGTACCGGAAGGCCTGAAGAACAAGCGGCTGGTACAACTGGATATGTCCGCATTGGTTGCGGGAGCGAAATACCGTGGTGAATTTGAGGAACGTCTGAAAGCTGTTCTGAAGGAAATCACAGAATCCAATGGCGACATCATCCTCTTTATCGATGAAATGCACACGATTGTCGGAGCCGGTGCCGCTGAAGGCTCCATGGACGCCGGTAATATGATCAAACCGATGCTCGCACGCGGTGAGCTGCATCTGATCGGTGCGACGACCCTGGACGAATATCGGAAATACATCGAAAAGGACCCGGCACTGGAGCGCCGTTTCCAGACTGTCCTGGTAGAAGAACCTTCTGTGGAGGACACGATTTCGATTCTGCGTGGTTTGAAACAGCGCTATGAAGTCCATCATGGCGTCCGAATCACAGATGGCGCAGTGATTGCGGCAGCGACACTTTCCAACCGTTATATCGCGGATCGCCATCTGCCGGATAAGGCTATTGACCTGATCGATGAAGCCGCTGCTCGTTTG
Source organism: uncultured Chloroflexota bacterium (assembly GCA_902791025.1). Classification (GTDB taxonomy): domain Bacteria; phylum Chloroflexota; class Anaerolineae; order Anaerolineales; family Anaerolineaceae; genus Flexilinea. Next base: position 60,881 of record CADATZ010000014.1, read on the forward strand.
AGAACCGAAATCGACTCCAAACCACAGGCTTTGGATGATGTGGACCGCCAGATCCTGCAGCTGGAAATCGAACGGCAGGCACTGCTCAAAGAAACGGACAAAGGCTCTTTGGAACGTCTGGAAAGGATCAAACAGGAGCTTTCAGATCTCAACGAGAAATCTGCCGCTTTGACGACACAGTGGCACACTGAAAAGGAAGCCATTGCGAAATTGCGAACGACGAAAGAAGCGATCGAAGACCTGAACGTCCGTATTGAACAGGCTGAACGCTACAATGACTTTGAAAAGGCTGCAAAACTGCGTTATGGTGATTTGCCTGCGCTGACAAAGGAACGGGAAGAGGCGGAAGAAAAGCTGAAGACCCTTCAGACAAACGGCGCCCTTTTGAAAGAGAACGTGGATGCAGAGGAAATTGCGGAAATCGTCGGCCGTTGGACCGGTATCCCGGTTTCCAGACTGCTGGAAAGCGAAATGATGAAGCTGGTCCATATGGAAGACCGTCTGCACGAGCGGGTCGTTGGACAGGATGAGGCGGTAAAGGTCGTCTCCAATGCAGTCCGCCGCAGCCGTGCCGGCCTGCAGGATCCGAACCGTCCGATTGGTTCCTTCATCTTCCTTGGTCCTACCGGCGTCGGGAAAACCGAACTGGCAAGAGCTTTGGCAGAGTTTCTCTTCGATGACGAACGGGCTATGGTCCGTATCGATATGAGTGAATATCAGGAAAAGCACACGGTCTCCCGTCTGGTCGGAGCGCCTCCGGGATATGTCGGTTACGAAGAAGGCGGTCAGCTGACAGAAGCGGTTCGTCGGAAGCCATATAGTGTTGTGCTCTTCGATGAGATCGAAAAGGCTCATCCGGAGGTCTTCAACGTCATGCTGCAGCTGCTGGATGACGGTCGGCTGACAGATGGTCAGGGCCGAACGGTTGACTTCCGCAATACGGTCATCATCATGACATCCAATGCGGGGTCTGAACTGTGGCTGAGCCAGAAGAACAATGTGACCCGTGATGAACTCAACCGTGTTCTGCAGTCCACCTTCAAGCCGGAGTTCCTGAACCGTCTGGATGAGATCGTGATCTTCCACGGTCTGACGAAAGATGATCTGAACCGCATCGTAGATATCCAGCTGAAACGTGTCAAGGATCTGCTTGCCCAGCGCGATATCAAGATCGAGCTCACACAGGCTGCCAAGGATTATATCGTTGACAAGGGTGCAGACACCGACTTCGGTGCACGTCCGCTGAAGCGTGCGATTCAGAATGAGCTGCAGGATCCGCTTGCGCTTGAAATTCTTGAAGGAAACTTCGTTGAGGGTGATACTGTCAAGGTGGATTCCAACGGAGAAAAGCTGACCTTCTCAAAATAAGATATCAGTAACAAAAACGGGGCGTCCGAATCCATTTTCAGATGCCTCGTTTTTTCTATTGGATCAGCCATGATAATGCGGTAAAATTATACATATTACAATAACAGAAAGGGGTCTTATGTCACAACGGGAACTCAATGATATTTGCATTATAGCCAAACAGGCAGGGCTGATCTTACGGGAAGGATATGAGAAGCATCATGATATTAAAAGCAAAGGCAGACAGGATGATCTTGTAACGGAGATGGACAAAAAATCGGAAAATTTCATCCTTGACAGGCTCAATGCACTTTATCCCGGAGATATGGTCATCACAGAAGAGACCGGTCAGCATACCGGGAACGCGGATCACGTATGGTACATCGACCCGCTGGACGGAACGATGAATTATGCTCATGGCATACCGCTTTTCGCGGTTTCCATCGGGTACGCTTATAAGGGTGAACTGACAATGGGCGTTGTTTATGACCCAATGCGTGATGAGTGCTTTTATGCGGAAAAAAGCAAAGGAGCCTGGGTCAATGGGAAACCGATCCACACTTCTGAACGATCTGACCTGAAAAATTCGCTGTTCGTCACCGGATTCAGCATGAAAGTGCTTGAAGAACGGGGCATCAGCAACTTTCCTGCTTTTGAACATTTTATGAGAACTACCGCCGGCGTCCGCCGTACCGGTGTCGCTGCGTTGGAAATCTGCTATGTTTCCTGTGGACGCTTTGACGGCATGTGGGAACTGAAGCTCTGCGCATGGGATGTAGCAGCAGGATTCGTAATTGCCAAAGAGGCAGGTGTAAAAATCACAGCACTGGATGGGGTTTCAGAGGCTTTCAAAGGGCCATATTACGACTATATCATCGCAAATCCCGAACTGCACACAGCGTTGAAAAATGAACTGGAGCCATTTAAGCTCACACTGTAATCTTCTTCAAAGGTAATGATGCAAAAACGGAGAGCACATTGCCCTCCGTTTTTCTTCATCTGAAAATAGACTTCTATCAGCCAAGCAGAGACAGGATAAAGTCTTCCATATCCAGAACTTCGACATAAACAAATTCAGGATTATTCGGCCAGAGCGGAATTTCGGAAAGCGGCGTAGAACCTTCAGCCGGAATAACGTCGTTCGGGAGATACCAACCGCCAAGCGTATTGAACTGTTCGGTTCCACGAGATTTTCCATCATCGCCACCAAGCAGATAGCGTTCCAACAGCTTGGCAGCGTTCGGATGTTCACAGCTATCGACAATATAGAGGAAGTTCGGTTTCGGGACGCCAACCTTGGGGGTCATGTTAAGGGCATGCAGGTGCCAGCCTTTGTTGACATTATTGCGGATTTTGGAAGAAGGTCCCCAGGCCATTTTAACTTCCGTCACGCCTTCAGCGCCAACAGATTCCACTGCTTCATCTGAAGACTGTGTGAACACAACATCATTGGAAAGCAGACGGTACACCAGTTCATAAGCCGCATTCTGCTTACCGGCAGGATTGGTGTAGCTGATTTTTTCACCGAAAACACGCTCGTAATCAGCTTCAAGTTCATCCGCAAATTCTACAGATGCCGCAAACTGAGCGATGTAGTCATGGTTGGTCAGCAGGTTGTTGATGATCAGCTTGCCATTCCATTCCGGCTTGGTCAGATCCCACCAGGATTCTACGTCCGGACCATCAGGAAGCAGTTCATCATTATAGAACCATTGAGTCAATTCCCAGTAAAGCGGGAAACCGGCATCCAGTGAATAGGTATCGGTATCGATCTTCGCGACGATATCATCCGGGTAATAGGGATACATAACGCCTGCGAGGACGTATTCATTATAAACCATACCATCAAGATCGGAGACATGAACAAGGTCTGCACCTTTGATGCCGCTCTTGTATTCCGTCATGACCTTTTCCTTCACAACGTCAGTTTTCATGTTGACAACTTCAGCTTCAATGCCGGGGAAATCTTCCATGAATGCGGCAAGCGCTTTATCCATACGGCTGGAAATGGAATAGACAACAACTTTGCCTTCCTGCTTTGCCAGTTCATAGAGTTCTTCCGTGGTCTGGGAGCCATCATCGATATTGGCAGCTTTCCAGGCCTCATCTGCATGAACTGCTGCCGTGGCAATCAAACTCATCAGCAAAGACAAAACGACAAGGACAACAAACTTTGAATTTTTCATTTTACCTCCGTTTATTTATTACGTTCAAACGAACGTTGGTCCACTTATCTACATATCAGGTTCTAAGTGCCAGGATTAGAGAACATTTTCAACAATTCAATTTATTGACTTATATCTAATACCACCAAACACTTAATACCCAACCCATAAAAATTACTGATTCAAATCATCTTCTAATTCAATCGCATATTTGATCAATCGGCCGGTGTCTTTACTGTAGACTGTCATCAGATGGGAATGAACGGTTATCGAAACTTTCTGATCTTCCTGATAACGTTTCAGTCCAATCTCCTTGACCAAAAGGATCGTATCATTCACTTTCACCTGCACCAGCGTTTCAGAACCGGAAGGCTGAACACTGTAAATATGACCTTCCGCATAACCGCTGCCGTCAGTATGCAATACGATCTGTTCAGGCCGAACGCCCAACACCACCGGGAATTTACCGGACGGCATCGCTTCATCAGTAAAGTATTTTGAATTGAAATCAAAATTCCCTATATGAGATTCCACATATAATCGGTTATTCTTCACCTCACCGATGGCATCAACAAAATTCGTCTTCGGGTTGCCGATAAAATCTGCCACCTTCAAACTGACCGGGTTCGTATAAATATGAATCGGCGTATCGACCTGTTCCAAAATACCATTGAAAAAGATAGCGATACGGGTACTCATCGTCAGCGCTTCCGTTTGATCGTGTGTCACATAAACCACAGTCGTTCCCAGGTCCTTATGCAGACGTTTGATCTCCGTGCGCATATCCATACGCAGTTTGGCATCCAGATTGGAAAGCGGCTCATCAAGCAAAAGCAGCTTCGGTTCAGACACAATTGCCCGCGCAATCGCGACACGCTGCTGCTGACCGCCAGAAAGCTCCGACGGATACCGCTGCGTGAATTCACCAATCTGCATCCGATCCAGAGCATTCTGAACACGTTTTTTTATTTCATCTTTCGGCATTTTCTTCAGAGAAAGCCCAAAAGCAACATTTTCAAAAACGGTCATATGCGGCCAAAGCGCATAGGATTGGAACACAAGATTCAATCCGCGTTTGCTTGGAGGAAGAAAATGGAGATCATCCGCATTGACCACTTCAGCTCCGTCCATCAGGATCACACCATGCTGTGGATTTTCGAGACCAGAAAGTACACGCAATGTGGTGGTTTTCCCACAGCCGGAGGGACCTAATAAGGTCATGAATTCACCGTCCTCTATCGTGAGGTTCAGATTCTTCAAAACATGGTTGTTTCCGTAAAATTTATCGACGTTTTTTAATTCAATTCTGCTCATAGTTTTCCCCTTTTATCCTCCAAGACTGCCAGCCAGATCGACTTTACCGATCTTACCCGCGACCCAGTAGCAGAAATAAGTCAATGCAAAAATAACCACCGCGCAGCCATACTCATATGGCTCCTTGTTATCATTACTATACGAAAACGCCAGATAGGAAAGCGTAGACATTTTCGGCGTAAGCAGCAAAATGTGCAGATCCAACTCCTTCATTACGCCGATAAAAATCAACATGAACCCGGAGAAGAAGCCTCCTTTGGAAAGCGGCGTAATGATCCGTGCGAAGCGGGTAACAAAATTCGCGCCTTCGATCTGAGCTGCCTCTTCCAACTCCATACCGATTTGCATCATGGAAGATGTACCGGACCGTGCAGCAAACGGGAGGTTCTTCACCGTACTGATAAGGATCAACAATGCAAACGTCCCGTAAAGAGCAGGCATAATACCCCGCCTCACCGCAAACATTGACATATAAACCGCTCCAAAAGCAATCGACGGGATCAGATACGGGATAAAGACAAGCTGCTCAACAAGCCGTCCGGAGAATTTTCCCCGTCCGCGGGAAGTAATATACCCGATCATCTGCCCAATGAGCGTCGCGATAACTGAAACAGAAAGAACCAGCTTCACCGTATTCCACAAACTGTTCCAGAAGAGTTTGTTCTTGAAAATACCGGCTTCGCCTTCATAAACCGTCGGTTTAGAGAATTCCTCTCCGAGCCAATAATGCAGCGTGAAGTTGCTCAGGGAAATCTTACCCTGTTCCATCATGAAGGTTTGAAGGATCAGGATCAGCAGCGGCAGGATAACAACGATCGTGAGGAAAATCATGACGATGATGAAAATCGGCATCCGCCAGGATCCCAGTTTCAGTAATGTGGATCGTCCTCCCTTACCACCGATCGTTGCATAACTTTTGCGGGCACCAATAGCACGCTGATTCAGGAAAATATTGATGGAAGCGATCATGATGAGGATCAGCGCAATCGCATAAGCTACCGCCTTGTTGGAAGAGGTCGACTGAGAATAAATCATCGTCGAGATCGTGTTATAGTTAACTTTGAACCCAAGATAAGCCGGAACGGAGAACGTCCCAATAGATTTGGAAAAAGTCAGAATAAACGCTGAAAGCAAAGCCGGGAGTACCAGCGGGAAAGTAATTCTTGCCAGGATCTTTACCTTGCTTGCACCCTGTATTTCCCCCATTTCCTCCAGTTCACTGTTGATGGACTGCAGCGCGGATGAGCCAAGGAGATAGGCATACGCATAATAATGGATCGTCAACACCAGAATGATCGGTACCGGACCATAGGCCAGCCAGTCGGGTGTATTGATCCCAATACTGTTCAAAAATCCGGGAACACCGCCGACCCTCGCGTTCTTAAATACCGCCGTCCATGCCATGGATTTACTCCAGGAAGGCAAAATGTATGGAATAATGATCAATAGGGAAAGGCCTCGTTTCCATGGAATATCCGAACGGACAACCAGCCATGCCAACAGCCCACCGATCAGGATGCTCAAGACTGAAGTCGAGATACCGATCAGCAGTGAGTTCATCAGCGGTTTCCATAACAGAGAGGCACTCACATCACTGAAAAGCAAACGGTTCCAGTAATACAACGTAAAGTCGCCTTCGGAACTTCCCGGAATACGCCGGATATCGCGCTGCTGCACTTTAAACGTTGTCGCGATGATGTCCCCAAGGGGAACAACGATAAAGTACACCAGAACGATCAGAGAAACCAGAACAATGATATTATAGGGGTTCGTGAAAACGTTCAGAAAAGCATTTTTTATACGTTTCCATCGAAATGGTGATTTAGGTTTGTCATTCTGCATTTACTTCCTCCGGTTTATTTATTTGGTTTACAAACAATCATGCGTTTTGGACACATACAAAACGACAGTATGATAAACGGCCTTACCAGCCTTTTTTATAAATAATTAACGATTATATCTGATAACAGCAGAAAACGTTTTCGAAACCAGACGGAATTAGAGCAGAAATTACTTTCCGCCTGCCCCTGATGACAAAAGTCACAAAATTCCTCTGTATCAGAATTACAATAATTACATAAAAATGAATTTTCGGTACCGCAGCCAGACTGCAAGATTACCAATGATCAGCGATGGCAGAACGTCCAAAACAAAGATATAAAGAAAAGAAGCCATCGCCGCTTCGTCATCCCGAAGAGCAAAAAGCACAGCAAAAAAAAGCAAAAAGGCAAAAAGAGTGAGCCAAAGGAATGCGGCAGGAAGCACACGTTTGTCCCGGAAAAGAGGCCAGGTCAGCATGATAACCCCGGTTCCAACAATGGCAGGGATCAAAGATTCCATCAGAGTGGCGAGAAAAACAGGACCGCTCCCAAAAATATGGTCGATCACTGGCATCAGTAAAAGGTAAGACACCAGATAAACCAGCATCAAAACAAAACTCAGCATCATAGAACTGAGCGAAAGCAACCGCTTCAAATCGCCGCTGTCCATAATCAGCAGATTCTGCCAGAACTTCCTCTTCGGCGGTTTTTCCTGAGCATGGTTCTGATCGATTTCTTTATTCATATACAAACAATTCTAACCCATATTTACATAATTTATAACAAAAACCCGATAACAGCACGAAATGCATATTCGTCCAGAAAAAACACACCTAACATCCTAACACCTAACAACTCCAATTGTCACCAAAGTTTCTGTGATTCGAATCTCACGGTCTGATTTGTAGTATGATGTTTTGAAAATTTTCATACTACGGAAGGAAAATTCATATGGAATCACGAGTATATATTCCGGATGGTTACAAGCCAACTTTGGATATTTACGAAGTTCAGCGCGCCATCACCTACATTAAAGACACCTTCCAGAATCAGTTCGCTGCAAGCCTGCATCTGAAGCGTGTCACTGCTCCCCTGTTTGTCACCAAAGAGTCCGGCTTGAATGATAATCTGAACGGCGTGGAACGCCCGGTCAGTTTTGACATTCCGGCAATCGGCGGCGATGCACAAATCGTCCAATCCCTTGCCAAATGGAAGCGGATGGCGCTTGCCCGTTATAAATTTGAAGTCGGTAATGGACTTTACACCGACATGAACGCCATTCGCCGTGATGAAGCCATCGATAACATCCACTCCGTCTACGTTGACCAGTGGGACTGGGAAAAGGTAATCACCGCCGAATCCCGCACCACAGAATATCTGCACATTGTCGTAAAGGCCATCGTCAACGCCATCTGCAATACCCATGAACTGCTGCGCGCTTTATACCCGCAGCTGCATACCGATCTCTTCCGTGATGTCTATTTCACCACTTCACAGGAACTGGAAGACCGCTGGCCGGAACTTACTCCCAAAGAACGGGAAAATGCCATAACCCGCGAACATAAGACCGTCTTCATCCAGGGCATCGGACGAAAGCTGAAGTCCGGAACAAAACATGACGGACGTGCACCTGATTATGATGACTGGGATTTAAACGGAGATATTTTCTTCTGGCATGATACTTTGGACATGGCGCTGGAAATTTCCTCTATGGGAATTCGCGTCAGTCCGGAATCATTGGATCGTCAGCTCACCGAAGCTGACTGCGATGACCGCAGAGAACTTGATTTTCACAAGAAACTCCTTGCCGGCGAACTTCCGCTCACAATCGGCGGCGGTATCGGGCAATCTCGTCTCTGCATGTTGATCCTCGGCTGCTGCCATATCGGCGAAGTCCAGGCCAGCCTGTGGGATGAGGAAACCACACAGGAATGTACGAAAGCAGGTATCAACCTGTTATAGAATGAAGCTGAAAGAATGAAGAAGTAAGAAGGATACGGTGTTTACTCTTACTTCTTACTTCTTTATTCTACATTGACTGCGAAGTCACCAACAATTCGCAGAATATCGAACCCTTCCGCATAAGGCCGTTCACAGATGGCGCCATTTCGAATTAATGTAGCGCGGGTTACGTCGGGTGAAAAGTAATATTTCCCTTCGTACGTCTTGTAACAGGCAAGGGCGGCGAGCTTTTTCTGAACATCAGCCTCATCCACACCCACCAGAAAATCCGGGAAAAAGCCATAACTGCTGCGGATCACATCAAAACCCAACACCGTTCTTCCCCGGAACGCCCGCAGTGCCTCCTGTGTCAGAACGCCGTGATCCTGATGAACATCGGATTTGGAATGAACAAAGACAATATCCGGATCATCTTCATGCAGAATATTGATCATGGCTTCCAGAATTTCCTGGCGATGTTCCTGAAACCGGCGTGTCTCAAAGTCAAACAAGTCAACCCGTTCTCTCGGAACGCCTAATGTTTCCATAGAGGCATAATGTTCCCCTGTCAAATGACCGAGCAGCGGATTTTTTTGATTATCAGAGAACGTCACACAGCGTACATCCGTCTTCCCGGCGATTCGAGCGATCAGCGCACCACAGCCAATTTCAATATCGTCCGGGTGCGCTCCGATAAAACAGACTTTTTTTCCGTAAAACTGCATTCCTGCCATTATTTCGTTCCGATAAATCCGCCAACTACCTTTGTCATCACCAGTTTGCCATCTTTTTGCACGATACCATCAGCAACTCGGGTGATATCTTGAATGAGCTGCTCATATTCTTCCTTGCTATTGAATAAAGAAGTCCACAAACGTCGGTCTTCATCGAGAGATGCACGCGTATAGGCGATAAACGGAGCTGCATCCCCGAAAGTCAGCGGATTTTCGAAGATTTCGGTATCCACTTTGGAGAAGGTATTGGACATGGCACCATAGATTTCCGTACTGTAACGGGAGCTTCCCGGCATCGGCGGAATTTCTTTGCCGCTGGCTTCACGGATCACGTCGTAAAAGACCTTTTTGTTGTCCGGCATTGGTCCGGATGTGAACAGCCGTCCGCCGGGCTTCAGCACGCGGTGCATCTCACTGATGGTGTAAGGAATATCGCTGGCGTAATAGATCGCGAAGCAGCAGCTCACCAGGTCAAAGGTATTATCATCAAAGGGCAGCTGACGATTGAAATCCAGCGGCAGGATCGTGAAAGGTTCACCCAACTTGGTGTTTTCGAAGCGGGCCTGTTCCAACAGCTCCTCATTGACGTCACCGCCGGTGATATCGGCATCACCGTTTAGATATTTATGGTAGGACATCAGCTGCTTACCGCCGCCGCACCCGACATCGAGGATCTTCATCCCCGGCTGCAGCTTCAGCACGTCCAGCATCCATTGATCGATATCCCGTCCGCCATATTTATTATGAATGTCGATCCGCGTCAGCAGGTCGTTGGTTGTCTCTTTATAATCGATTTTCTGATTCATCCATTCACTCCTTACCTTATTATATCGCTTTTATTATAATCGTAATTTATCTTTCGAATCAGGTACAGATCCATGAAAGTTTACATACAAAGCAATGTTTCAGCGACTTCAATAAAAAGTTCACTGTCTGCTAACACCTAACACCTGATTAATAATCCTCTTCATCCTTCATTTTGAAGTCCACATCCTCGTCCACCAAATCGATCATGATTTGTCCGAACCGTGGATCAAACTGTGTTCCGATTCCTTTGACCAGCTCTTCTCTCACACGTTCCTGCTGGAAGGGCTTCCGATAACTGCGTTCAGAGGTCATGGCATCATAAGCATCCGCAACCGAAATGATTCTCGCAATTTCAGGAATTTCTTCACCGGCAAGACCGTCAGGATATCCCTTTCCGTCATATCGTTCATGATGATAATGCGCACCAATACTCAGATAGGGAGATTCAGTAATGACAGAAAGGATGCGGCTGCCGATTACCGGGTGTTCTTTGATCGTATCATACTCATCGCTTGTTAATTTGCCGGGTTTATGGATGATCTCATCCGGGATCCCGATTTTCCCGACATCATGCAGGAGCGCGGCAAAATAAACCTCATCACAAGTTTTATCATCCATACCGGCTCGTTTTGCAATCTTCAGCGCATATTCAGAAACCCGCCCGGAATGTCCGCGGGTGTATTCATCTTTGGCGTCAATGGCATCAGCCAGAGCTTCAGTGGTTTGTCCAAAAAGCCGTTGGATCTTGATTTGTTCACCTTTCAGGAATTCAACTTCCATCCGGTTTGCCCGCTCGGCTTTGTTGTCTACATCGATGACCGCCAAAACAAAAACGACAATGGCCATAAAGACCATCGTCATATTCGTCAGAGAAACGCCATATGCGAATAGCTGCAACACGGATGCCGCCAGCGGGATAATGGTAAAAAGCAAAAGGGAAACGGCCATGATCCTGCTCATACGTTTGCGATATTGCAGAATGGTTGTAAGTTGAAGTACGGTAATGATCAGTGGTATCAGATAACACAACGGAAACGCAGGACTGCGATGATAGAGATTATTTTCATCAAATGTGTAATACAAGCCGGTAAATTGGGAAATGACCAGCAAAATTTCCCCGACAAGGAACAGAGCTTCAGCCTCAACCAGTCTCTTTGGTACTTTTGTCCTGATTTTGTCGGATTTATAAATATCAGCCAAATATATCGTGAAGCTATGCAGCAGGTAGAGCGTCATATAGTAAACGAGGAAATTACTGACCCGCACCATCCAATACCCAGTTGTACCTGTGACACCGCGGTATTGATAAGCAAATTGATCTGCGAGCAGAAGAATCATCGCCCCGAGTTCCAGAGACGCGAGGATCATCCTTCGCTTTTTCGGAAGGGTGCGGATCACAAAAGTCAACAGAGCCAGCATAGCACACATGCCGCTTTCGAAAAGCATGATACTCAGCTGATGAGCCCGCAAAAAATCCATGTGATTCTCCAGATCCTTAGTTTCTAATATTTTAAAAACCGCATTAAATAACTGCTGTTTACCAAGATAATAATTATAACACTATCCAATAACTACTCTTTCAAATCAGGTACATAAAATAATTTATTCTTGCAATTTTTATACCAATTTTATGATTTTTATCAATTTTCTTAATATTTTCGCATAATTAGTGTATAATACCTGAAAATTGATTAATGAGGAGAGAGGGAGAACCGGTATGACGGAGCATAACGGATTTTTCCGGCATTTCAATTTCCGGAAGACCGAATGTCTGTTCGCGCAGACATATGCTCTTTATATCCAAATTCGCCCCTTTCCGCCCAGAAGAAGAAGCTGAGTTCTGAATAAGCGCAATAACTCCGATATCGCGGTTATTCAGAACTTTTCTTTTGCCGCCGTCTGGTTCGGATTAACAAACCTCCAGTCCGCCGGTGCCACAGTTTAGAGAAAGAACCATTGTTGGGATATATGGGGAGAGAGTTATGTTTAATTTCAAAAAACTGTTTGTGTTGTTATTAGCCTTCGTGCTGTTCGCGTCAATTTTACCTGTGAATGCAGATCAAAATTTGACAGATTTTATTAACGGTGTATCCGTTATCGGCGCTGAACAACAAGACGGTAAATACAGAGTTATTCAAGGAACTCCGTATAATGTCAGATTATCTTTTACGGAAACGAACCAAAGGCAATTCGACCACAATGGAAATCTGACATACACAATGCCAACCGGGATAACGATTCTTTCAGAACAGACCGGTTCTCTGTCTGCCAGAATCACTGACCATGGTGTAACGTATACAATTGCCGGAACATTTACAATTGACGCAAACGGCAACTTGAAAGTTACTTTTGATCCCAAAGATCCCAATTATAATAAATTAACATCTTCTCCAAACGCGGTTTTCGATGCCACATTTGAAGCCCAATTTGACAGTTCATATAAAAGTATCAAGTTTTCGGAATCAACAACCTTAGACCTTGATTTCATACCTGACACACCTGGGCAAGCAAGTGTATCAAAACAGAATTCAACGCTTGATGAAAGCACTGGAAAAATCACTTATACGGTTACAGTCGTTGCATCCGGCTCATGCCAAAACGTGAATGTGAAAGACAGCTTTCCTGCAAACAGCGCTCTCACAAATTTCCAATTAGTCAGTGTAACAGGGAATAGCCAGACCTATACAGGCAGCAGTTCATCAAGTGGTTTTGATTTTACCTTCCCATCTATGACGCGGGGAGAAACGATTACAATTACATATACCGCTGATGTGGATTACAGCAAAGGAACAAACGGATCAATTTCACAGGATCAATTACATAACAAAGTAATTGTCAAGCCTGAAAACGGCAATGAAAAAACTGCTGAAACCACCTATTGGGGCGGCATCAGATATAAGTGGACTGATAAATTGAATGGAAGTATCTCCGGGACTGATTCAGACACCGGTAATAAAATTGTTGACTGGACCATCAAATACAATGAAAGAGCTCTGACAAACGCAGCCGGGGACACGATCAACGACAGGATTTTAGATGATTCCACTGATTATATGAAATATTACGGAACCGGGATCACCGTTCATGTTTATGATAATTCCGGAACAGAGATTTCGGGTTCTCCGCGTACAGTCTCATGGAGTGACATGACATCTTCCAGCGATTCCGCGTGGACATATACAATTCCGGCCTCAGACACAACACCATATTCCTATGTCATCAATTATCAAACAATTGTGGATATGGATAAAGTAAATGGAAATGGTGCTGCAGTCCAATTACGGAACACCGCTAATGAAGATACAGACGGCATCAACATTGAACCTGATCCGGATTCAAAAGTTGAAGTGTCGAAAGCAGTAGAATCAATTTCGGAAGACAAAAAAGAAATCACCTGGATTTCAACCATTAAGGTTCCGGCAGGCGGTCTCACGAAGGCTGAAGTAGTAGATACTTTGCCGACTGCATATTTTCCTGTCAGCTCTGTTTACGCCAACCATTATGATTACTACAAAAATGCATCATTACAAATTTCCGGTACCCTTTCCGGTGAAAGCTGGACACCTGATTATACTGATCTAACCAAGGTAAAAATCACTTTCTATCAGGATACCGCTAAAACGACTCCCGGTTTACAGGCTGTGGATGGCGGACACACAATTACAATTAAATTGACAACAACTGTTGACCAGGACTGGCTTTCTTACGGGCAGTCTAATCGGGGAGATTGGACGAAACATACAAACAATATAGATGTTAACGGAATAAAAGATTCCGCTACAGCCAATTTAAGCGACAAAAAAATCGAGAAATATGTCAAATATCAAAAATCAGGTAATACAGAGTATCTGATTTTTATATATTATGCTTACTGGAGTAGATTCACTTCCTGTAAGGATCACTGATGTTCTCAATACAGATAAAGTTGAAGTCGCAAACACTGGAAATTGGGACGATTTAAAAATCGGTGGCGGCGATAACTATACAAATGATCCTAGTTGGATTGGAAATTTAAGTCATCCAGTTTCGTATAATTTTAATTCTGAAACCAATACAATAGTATTCGTCGTTGGAGATCCTGACAATCCTTCCTCTACATTTCCTCTTAAGACCGATGGTTCATTTTATCCATATTACAGAATTCAATATTATCTCAAAGTTAAGGATGGCTATAATCTACATGATTTAGCTCTTGCAAACGGCGGTTATTTCTACGTCAACAATTCAGCTGAATGGAATGGGTTGTCGATTACATCAAAATATACAGAAGCTTATGAAGCTCTCAAAAAGGAACTGATCAAACAAGCTACTGTTACAGACCGTAACGTGAGTTTCAAAATCACCTACAATCCCGAAAAAGCTACACTGAATAACGGTGAACCGCATGAACTTACTGACCGTTTGAATGAATTTTTGAGTCTCCGTTATAATTCTGTTCAAATTGAAACAGACCCGGCCGGCCGCTCAGTTCCATATACCATTGGTGGTGCAGATACTACCGGTACCGACATGGTGTTTACTGTTCCTGACAATACAAAAGTAGTAATTACCTATGACGCCATTGTAATTGGATACGGCACGGTCCCCACTGCGAACGAGGTATATACTGAAAAATTCTCCGAGACATTTGATCAATCGCAAACCGTTGAGGCATCCGGAGAAGGCAGCGGAAAAGTGGCTGACCTGACGATCGTCAAAGTAGATGGCTCGGATGCGAACACCAAATTAGGCGGAGTACAGTTTAAGATCTATCCTGAAAATCCAAATCTTGGCGGCAGCAACCCGCAAGACAAGCTGGACAAAAATGGTCATAACTATGTGTATTTGTCAACAATAACGGGCAGGGAGTGTTCCTCTCCGGACGAGGGATCCGATTGCTTATGCACAACACCTGAACAGACAGATTGTGTTAAGCCGGAAGAAGTCGGTACGCTGCATATTGATGGAAATAAGCTTCAGATTTATTTCGACGAAAAGTATTTTGTGGAAGAAGTTGAAGCACCGGATGGTTATGTTATCATCGACCCGAATCCTTATGAATTCACTCTTGTTGAAGACATGGGTGATGTGGATTATGAGAATTTCAAATATTTCTACTTTGACTCTTTCCAGATCAAAAACTGGAAGTTAGAAGGACTGATCATTGGAAAACAGGTCAACAGCTCAGACGAAGAGGATCTGAATAAAGAATTCAGGTTCCGACTGTCTCTTCTTGATGAAAATGGAGCAGTTGACACTACCAGAGACGGTAAAATCGGCGGAGCTACTTTTGACCATGGTGTAACTGAATTCACACTTAAGAACAATAATCAGAAGCAGTTCTATGGGCTCAATGCCGGCACCAGATACAAAATTGAGGAAATTGACGGAACCGGATATGCGGTTTCCGATTACACTGTCACTGTAGATGTTACGGACAACAGCGATGAGACGCCTGTTACATCAACACATTCCGGAACTTCTTATACAGGCGCGACCGCCAGCAAATACACGGTAGTAACTTTCAAAAATTCCACAGAAGAAGAAACCACATCAATCAGCGCAACAAAAGCATGGTGTAGGTTTGTCAATGATGTGTAACAAAATTCTTTAAAAAAGAAGCGGGAGATAACCAGCCTAAAGGACGCATCGGAAAATTGTTATACCAGCGATTAT
>CADATZ010000015.1:0-74308 GCA_902791025.1 uncultured Chloroflexota bacterium
AAAAGGCGCAGTGGAGCAGTACCCGGATTGGGATGAAGACGAAGATTGGGAAGATGAGGACGAAGAGGACAGCGAAGAATCTTAAAATATTTTAAGAAAGGCTGATTTACAACTATTTCGTAATCATTCAGGACGAAGCACATTGGGGACTGGCATCCTGTGCGGCGCAGCCCGCACCAGTGTGCCTGTCCCCAATGTGCGCCATTCTGGTTTTGAACAGTAACACTATTTCAAAGCAAAAGATTCAACGAAAACAGGCTGCATTGACTCAAACCTAATTTATCAATGTTTTCTTAAGATTCTTCAAACAACCTGCCAAGACCCGTCATTTGCGAATACTTTCCCATCTTGGCGTCCTCAATAGCGATGAACCATTTTTCTGCCATGGATGTGTCCATAGCGACTCGTCGTTCAGGAATACCGCTGTAAGTAAACTGCAGCGATTTTCCTGAAGAAAAAAGTCCTTTTTTCGCGATGGTCAGACCAAATATTTTCTCCAATTCATAAAGCTGTGGGTTGACAGTTGTGGAAAGAACCAATCTGCCCTTTTTCAATTCCAGCAGACCTTTGTTTGTCTTTTCGCTCAGATAGACATAGTTATTCAAAATATTTTTGATTTTCTGGATGCCTCGCAAAGCATCTTGTGAGTTGATATCTGAATCCAGCACCTCATTGAAATACTTCATTGCATTGTCGAAATCACCGTCTTTTCCGTATTGATTTGCCCGTTCCAGCAGATTTGTGATATTCTTTCCATTGATATTGATCGTTGTCCCGTTTACCATTACATTTCCGCTGACGTTAATTTGATATTCCTGAATAGCTTTTTCAACGATATAAGCGGAATTGCAGTATGGACAGACAGCCGCTTTCTGACCGGAATCAACCTCCAATGAAGCGCCGCAATTGGTACACTTCGCGGGTACGAATTTTGTCTGCGGTTGGGGGTGCGGTATTTTTGAAAGGTCAAAAGCTCCGGATTTTGCACCGCAATTGTAACAAAACTTTGCGTTGTCCGGGAGCTTTGCCCCACAGGATGAACAATACATATTGCAATCTCCCGTATTATATTACAGAACAAATCCTCCGATCAACCTTAGAAGCTTCGCAACATTGGTTTCGGTTGTAAACTCAAGATGTATCATTCCGAGACCCGCGAACACGATATCAACGTCTGTATCAACGTCTAACACACCTGCTGTTTTGACCGAAAAGGCTTGAATTTTGCTGTATGGGAATGAGGAGAAATCTTTCTTTTTCCCGGTGAATCCTTGCACATCTACGACAATCATCCGTTTATTTGTGAAAATCATGTAATCACGTACTGCCTGATAGCAGGCGATTGTCTCTTCTCCGTTCACGTAAAACATGGAAACGGTGTTGTCAAAGGTGTTAACAGCCACCTCCCGCATTTTATAAATCTGTGAGTTGTTCGTATAATTGATCATTTTTCGACTCCTTGTTTTTTATTTACAGAGCACATGCGTGACTGATACTAAATGTTGCGAAGCCAACATGAGCGTGTTTGTCACCATGTGCATCAAAAGAAATATTGACGGACGTGTAAATCGTAACGATTCCTTGTGCACTCAATATACTGACAACAATTTATTATTGATCCTTATCATTACAGCGGTATAATAAGCCAGATCCGCAGCGGACATTTCGGATTCCTTTTCGCTGTATCGGTCCGCAGCTTCTGAGTACTTTTCCAGTTCCGACAGCATGGAAGCATATTGGGTAAGCAATGATAAATCAGTCGGATTTGCTGCGTATCGCTTCATGAATACGACATATTCATCCATAAATTTTTCATACCCGTCAAGAAATTCCTTGAGATCCGGATCGACGCCGCCGGGATTGGATGACGTATTTGATGATACTTGTGCTGTTGTGGGAGTGGGAAGTTGGTTTCTGATCTCTCCCGGTACCGTCGTGGAAACGTTCCGTTTTTCACTAAACGAGGGCGTTGCAGTCCGGAAAATATTCAGGCTTTCTGTGAAATTTTTGTTTGTGCGTTGTCTGAATCCATTGTTTTTCCCAAAGAAATAAGCGCCAACGCACAAAAGAATGATCAGAATGATCCAAATAAATGACGAAGACTTTTTGGTTTTGGACGTATGGTATTTCTTGAAATTCCCGGTGCATATTCGCAGGGAAAGGTACTTCAGAAAAGTGAACAGCCAAAAAACAAAGTTTATGGCCAAAGTGATCACAGGTGCCAGATTGGGAATGGAAATCGGGGATGTCTCCTGGTTGATCTGTTTGTGGGTGACAAGCGGATAAATGAATAAGAACGCGCTGTATGCAAAAGTGATCCCGCTTCCCCATGCCAGACAGCTGCTTCTGCCCGCAAGATGATTGTCTCCGACAACCAAATTCTGTCCGCTCCGTTTTTCCTCATGAACAGTTTTCAGGACGGTGCGGATGTCATGGTGAAATCCGGATTGGAAAAACAAAACGGCAAGGCTCCCTCCAGTTATCGGAATCGTCAGAATCCCTAAAGCTCCGAAAGCAGCGATGGAAGCAGTTGATTCGTCTGATGCGTAGTGTAGTAACAAAATCACAATGACTATAAAAAAGATGATTTCAAGAATGGATACAATTTGGTAAATAAGATGGACAAAGCGGACCAGATTTTCGCCCCGGTTGAGGAAACGTATCATAAATGTTCCGATGCCGTCCAGCATGAGCAGTACCAGAAAGATAGCCGGGAGCAGAAATGAAGATTTCGCCGCGAATTCGGGCAGTCGAATCATTGCGGTTGGAAGATATTGATTGATAACTGCATTTACCGAAGCGGTGATGCTATCAAATAATGTTGATACCCCGAAATAACCGATAGCCAGACACACAAATCCGGCAGCAGCCGCGATTGCTTCCAGAACTTTTACAAAAGCCAGGACGCCACCGCTTTTTGTTTTGATATAAATATCAGGGTCAAACCGATTGCTGTTATTTCCGTTGGTAAAATCGATCATCTTTCTGCTCCTTCTGCCTTCATAACCAAAGCTCTTCACGAGACAAACTCGTGGGCTTGTACCACTTTTGCATAATTCTTATTTGGAAAACAATTTAGCGCTTCCGTCTGAGATTTGCAGTGCCGTGCCTTCCTGAAGGGTTATATCTGTTGAGGAATTTTTCTTTAAGGTTACTTTCTTAAGAACATCGCCGTAATCTCCCAGAATCTCAACGTTCAGTTCGGATACTTCTTCCATTAACCCGCCGAGAGCGCCGAATAAACTTGACCAGGCGTTATTTTCGCTTCCTGTCAAAGAGTCATAGGCGCTTCCCAATGAACCATAAGCGCTGCCGAGAGATTCACCTTCTGTTGATGTACAGGTGATCGTGTAATTTCCTGCGGGAATATCTTTCCCGATGATATATTTGCCTGCTGCTAACGTGAGCTCGATCTTGTCAAGACCTCTCAGTGACATTTCTGCTTTCACAATTTCATACAGCGCCTTCAGCTGTTCATTGGAAAGGGACTTAACCTCCGATTCCTGAGCAAGGGCAGGTATTGTCAGGACCAGCAGCACCAATACTACTATAAAAACAGTTTTTTTCATTGTTCCTCCGTAATAAAATTTTTGTTATTATCTGAATCAATAATTGTCAAATAATTATCTGCTCCCGGATGTGAGTGACCCAAGTGCTCCGGTTGCGATAAGTAATATGGCAATAATAATCTGTATGAGAACAATGCAGAAGAATGAACGCGCATAGTTTCTTAGGTTAACCTTGCTTGTTCCCCCAAATGCATAAACGAAAAGCATTACGGTACCAATTAAAGGTATTGAAAAAAGAAGGTTATAACCTAAAAAACCCCATGGACTGATTGGTTTGAATTTTTCCGGTAAATTATCTTCTGTCATTGGCTGAGGGTTCACATTATAGGTGATGGAGGGATGCCCTGCATTATAAGGCTGCATATTACCCATATTAGAAGTCTGAATCATGCTGCCGTATCCTTGTTGGAAATTTACGTCCGGTGGCAGATTTTTATTCAATGTCTGATAATTATTGCTGTTATTATCCATAGATGCCTAAATAACTCCATTTATTTACTTATCCTCAAAAATTATTATGTGCACTGATGAGATAGACGTGGCACATTGTTAGTAACAAGACTATTCTTTTGTACAAAAAGTACTTTTGTTGAAGCAAACCTCCTTTTGGTCTAAAAAATATTTTCACTAATATGATTTCGGATAAATAATAATTCACTAAAAATGAAATATGGTTTTTACAAAACATATAGATTTTTGTATGCTTAATGATCTTTGCTTTACAGAGCGGGTTAACTCTGCTGCATGATGCGTCGCCGGGTACTGAACAGACACGTTTTCTGTTGAATATAAAACGTGCCTGAGATTAGGATGTGTTGTACTATACTCATAAGTTATATACTTACGAGTATAAAACTTGTGAGTATAAAACTTACGAGGTAACTTTTCAGTAGATTGTGGCACAATTCACAGTACAGTTTTTGTGCGGACTTCGACACAGCAAAAAAGCTGTACGCGTGTGCTTCGTTCTTAATAGTTACGCTGAGAGATTCGCTTCCGGTCAAAATTTTCTGATCGGTTCCTGTAAATATAAAAATGAACAGATCGGGACGGATGAACTTCGGCTTATTCAGGATTATTCCGCGATATTTACTTCCGCGAAAGATGATTGTTTCTATTATATTTTCTCAAAATCCGGGTTTACCAATGGGCTGAAAGAGCGGGAAAATGCGGTCAATCTACTCACGCTGGAGGATTTGTATCATTTGTAGCTGCCTTGTACACCCGCTGTGATGTTTTTGAATATTTTCAAACCATGGTAAAATGGAGATATTCAGGAATTGTATTAGTTCAGTATCTGAATGACGCACATAGCGGCAGGCATGCCGGTGCGGGCTTTGCCGCACAGTGCGAAGCTCCGATTCTGGAGCGAACCGAGAGAAGCTCGCACCTTACAGAGCAGGTGCTCCCCGTGCGCTCTGTCCTGAATAGTACCCGGGATTTTTCTTTTGTGAAATCGACATGAATAACCTGAAGGGTATCAACGATGTAAAGGGACATGCTGCCGGAGACCAGGCCATCAAGACCATGTCCAGAGTAATTGTGAATTGCCTGCCGGAGCGCTGTTATCTTTACCGCCTGGGCTGGGATGAGTTTGCTATCCTCTTCTGTTCAACTGCGTTGGACAAATGTGAAGAGACGATCGATCGTATCCGGGAAGAGATGTCGAAAACAAATTACAGCTGCGGGATCGGACTTGCAGCATGGGATTCGGCTCTACCCTTCGAAATTATCTACAACCTCGCCGATCAGCGAATGTATGAGGACAAGAAGCGAAGCAAGGAGTAGAAGTTAGAAATTTATATTTGGGTGAATATTGTGTCCGGTGGGACGAGTGTATGGCGGAGTTGCTAACCGTCCTCCGCGGGTACAGGCCCCTGGTGGGTCCAGTCCCCGGTGTGCTATTACCACAAAATTGTACATTTGTCAACCGCCAATATTGGCGGTTTTCTTTTTTAAATTTTTGTTTATACTGTTTAGCAGGATCCAGGATTCAGGATTCAGGGCCAGGCGTAGGAACAAGGAGCAAGGGACAAGGTGGTGTCAACTTCGAAACACCTAATACCTAATACCTAATACCTAAGGAAGAAAGGAGAAGACAAAATGGCATTATCAGACAGCCCAATGGCGCAAATGATGTATCGGAATGCGCTGCTGAATTTGTCAAATGGCGTTGTAAGCGCGATTGACAAAACCGTTTTGTCTTCCGCACCTTTGCCGGATGAATTCATCAAACCTTATCTGAGTGAGGAAACCGACGCGCTTACGGTGATGAACCTGAGCTATAACTCTCTTTCCACCTGGATCGAAGAAGCCAAAAAAGCAAATTATTTCAGCAAGCACTTTGTCACCTTGAGTAAGATGATCATGAGCGGTGTCGCCACAATGGCGCGCGGACTCGTCACCCTTCATGCTCGGGGTGAAGACCTGAGTCGAGCGCCGATGTCCATTCAGGACCTGATTGGGGTGGGTTCTTATCACATTCGCAAGAGTTACCTGGGCGTGCTGCAAACCTCACATAAGAACCCGGAAATCGGGGAACGGCTGCTGATCAATCAGCTGAGCTGGACGAACACGATGCTCAGACTCTTTAAAACCAAAGAGAAACTGGAATCTGAAAGTTCAAAGTGCAAAGTTCAAAGTTCAGATGCGCAAAAGGTCGAAACATCTTCCAGCCCGGAATTGCCGGTTGGGAATGATGTGCAGGCGTTTGAACCGTTTGAGGAATCCGTTGATGCAGTGTCTCCGCTTGGTGCGATTTCGGCGCCGTGTGCGTATAGTGCACCGCAGGCCTTTGGCGCGTTTGGGAAGAGACATGAAACAAGGATGAAGGGTCATGGTACGAAAAGGGATCAGCTTCCGGGGACCGGGGACCAGAGGCAGGAAAATGAAGAAGGAAGAATGAAGAATGAAGTAAATTCAGAAAGTTCAGATTCCGGAATTCAGGAGCTGGAACCATGCAGCGAGGCTGTGAGCTGCGATGAGACGCAGAGCCTCGAAGAAAATTCTTCATTCTTCCCTCATAATTCTTCATTGGACGAAAATTCTTCATTGGAAACCGATTCTTCATTCGAGCAAGATTCTTCATCCTTCCTTCATCATTCTTCATTCCCCAACCCTCCGCCGGATTATTTCAAAATATTGGACCGGGCATTAAAGCGAAGTGAGGGATCAGAAGATGGATCGATCACCTTCATGGAAAATGAAATTTATCAGCTATTGGCTGATCCGGTATTCTGTTATTTCGAAAGCGCATTAGCCGAAGATTTGAAAAAAGCTATAGATGATCCATAGATCAACCAGATACAGTCGGAATACATTGATTTCGGCTGCATCCGGGGTTAAATACGATTGGTCACTTTGACCTAATCTGAAGTAATCCGTGTTTTCTTGAGAAATCATCTGGTAACATCCAAGATAATATCTAAGATAGCATATAAGATAAAAATTCGATTATAATTGAAGGCGAAAGCTGAAGAACAAGATGGACGCATATCAACCGCCTTTTTCAATCAATAACCAGATGTTAAAGCTGGCTGCGGATATTTCTGAAAAAACCGGGCAGATCAGCAGTGTCCGCGCGTTTTCAGCAAAGCCTTACCTGCGGCGCAGCAACCGCATCCGTTCTGTTCATGCATCAGTGGCTATTGAGGCAAATTCGCTTTCGCTTGATGAAGTGCGGAACGTCATTGACGGAA
This sequence comes from uncultured Chloroflexota bacterium, assembly GCA_902791025.1. GTDB lineage: Bacteria > Chloroflexota > Anaerolineae > Anaerolineales > Anaerolineaceae > Flexilinea. The sequence goes on from CADATZ010000015.1 coordinate 7,268, forward strand.
AAAGCGTCATTGGTCCATGGAATGAAATACAGGAAGTGAAGAACGCATATCAAGCCTATGAACTGATCGGCAGCTTTGATCCGTTTTCACTTGACGATCTGAAAAAAATGCACAGGATCATGACGGATCAGCTTGTCAGTTCTGCCGGGAATTTCAGGAATCATGAAGAAGGCGTTTTTCAGGGTGATATCTGCATTTTTGTTGCCCCGCCGCCGCGTTTGATCCCGGATCATATGAAAAATCTTTTTGCTTGGATGAATCACGTTCGCGGAATGCTTCACCCATTGATTTACAGCTCTGTATTTCATTATGAATTTGTGTTTATTCATCCGTTTTCTGACGGTAATGGACGGATGGCCAGACTTTGGCAGACAGCTTTATTGTCAGAATGGAATCCGGTTTTTCAATATCTTCCGCTGGAAAGTCATATCCATGAATTCCAGGAAAATTATTACGATGCGATTTCAGCAAGCCATATTGCAGGTAATTCTGATCCTTTTATACTATTTATGCTTGAAAAAATAAACCAGGCCCTGGATGAGGCACTGGACCTGGTCCGGAAAGATTCCGCTTTTCACTCCAGATATGTGCAGAAGCTGTTGGATGTCATGGAATATGGGGTCCCTTATACGGCAGATCAATTACTTACAGCATTAGAGCTTAAATCAAAAACCAACCTGCGGAAAAATTATCTGTTACCGGCGCTTGCAGAAGGGTTTATCGTGATGGGAATTCCTGAGAAACCTACCAGTCGTAACCAGACATATGTAAAAAAATAAGCATGAGCCGTGGGAAAAGGTTCCCGGTCTCATGCCGCAGCCGGTGTTTCTCTTGTGGGAAGTTACTGTTCAGGATCCAGTGACGCACATGAGGACAGGCACGCTTGTGCGGGCTTCGCCGCAGCAAGGTACCAGTCCCCAAGTGCTTCGTTCCGGATAGATAAAGAATTTTACCAGTTCTCGTAACGGCGCTGGCGGTCGAAGGCGCGGATGGAAGCCATTTCCTCGTCCGTCAGTTCGAAGTCGAAGATGTCAAAGTTTTCAGCGATGTGGTCCGGGTTGGAGGAACCGGGGATGGCGATGAAGCCGGCCTGGATCTGCCAGCGCAGGATCACCTGAGCCGGAGTTTTGCCGTGAGCTTCCGCGATGGAAATGATAGTTTCATTACCGAAATGCTCTCCGGTATGGCCGCGTCCGCCGAAGGGATACCAGGATTCCACCACGATTCCCCACTGTTTCACATACTCCTGAAGGTCCGTATTCTGATAGTACAGATGGTTCTCATTCTGGATCACCGCGGGCAGGATCTCCGCATAGGAGAGTACCTCATCGATAGCCTGAGGCGTATAGTAATTCGAGATCCCGATGGAGCGCACTTTTCCGGCACGGACCGCGTCCTCCATGGCTTTATAAACGGCTTCATCATTCCAGCCGGGTTGGTGGATGAGCATCAGGTCGAGATAATCCAGTCCGAGGTCAGACAGCGAATCGTTGATCCCCTGCGCGGCCCGGTCATAATCGGAAGGCATGATCTTGGAGGTGACAAAGATCTCCTCACGGGTGACAAATCCCTCATCAATGGCCTTTTGAATGCCGCGGCCGACGCCGGCTTCGCAGCGGTAATAGCGGGCAGTGTCGATCAGGCGCATACCGCTCTTGAGCGCATGGTAGACGGAGTTTTCCGCCTGATCATTGGAAAGGGACCAGGTACCCAGTCCGATCACGGGCATGGTATAGCCGCTGTTTAGGGTTATGTCTTTGATCATATAACGTTCCTCGTCTGCAAATGCGCGGGTTGAAAAGACGAAAGTCAGCAGTGTCGATATCAGAAAAAGGATGGTCTTCTTAAAGGTGAAATTCATAATGGACCTCTTCATGTAGAATGACGCAGCATGGCTGCCGGTCACTTGTGCTCTCGATAAAGCATCACACAGAATTTTAGCGACGCACATGAGGACAGGCACGCTTGTTCAGGCTGCGCTGCACAAGGTGCCAGTCCCCGTGTGCTCTGTTCTGAACTGATATGTTTTTTCTAAAAATTATTTCAGGTATTCCTCGAAGAAGGACTGGATCTTGTCGAAGGGGATGATGTCCTTGCGATCATAGAGATCCGTGTGCACTGCACCCGGGATGATGAGCAGTTCCTTGTTGTCACCCTTGAGCAGCTTGAAGGCATCCCGGCTCAGGTAGCAGGAATGGGCCTTTTCGCCATGGATCACTAACACGGCACTGTCGATCTCTCCGGCGTAGGTGAAGAGGCGGGTGTTCATCAGGGATGTCTGCGTGGTGACGGTCCAGCCGCTGTTGGAATTCAGGGAGCGGGGATGGTAGCCGCGCGGGGTCTTGTAGTAGTCGTAATAATCCTTCACAAAAAACGGTGCATCCTCCGGAAGGGGATCCACAACGCCGCCGGCAAGGGCATAGGTGCCGTTCCGGAAAACTTCCGTGCGCTGTTTATTGACCGCTTCCCGGGCAGCCTTGCGGGCTTCTTTGGAATCGGCGGAGTCGAAATAACCGTTCCCGGCTACACGGGACATATCGTACATGGTAGAGGTCACGGTCGCTTTGACACGGGTGTCGATGCAGGCAGTCTGCAAAGCCATGCCGCCCCAGCCGCAGATGCCGATTATGCCGATGCGTTCCGGGTCCACCAGGTCATAGCAGGAAAGAAAATCGACCGCCGCCTGGAAATCTTCCACGTCGATATCCGGGGAGTGCATCGCCCGCGGAAAGCCGCCGGATTCACCGGTGAAGGATGGATCAAAGGCGAGAGCCAGGAAGCCGCGTTCCGCCATTTCCTGTGCATACAGCCCGGAGGACTGTTCTTTGCAGGCGCCGAACGGTCCGCAGACGGCAATGGCGGGAAGTTCCCCCTCGGCACCTTTCGGGACATACATGTCCGCGGCAAGTGTGATGCCGAAATGGTTGGCGAAGGTCACTTTGCAGTGGTCGACGTTTTCACTCTTCGGGAATACTTTATCCCATTCCTGTGTGAGGTTTAGTTTTTCAGTTTTCATCATGGTTTGGTCTCCTTAATTTAGGGATAGGGATTGGGGAATAGGGTTTAGAGGCTTGCTTTTCGATCAGTGTTTCGTCCGAGAAAAAAACTGACCCCTACTCTCTAAATCCTAACCCCTGATTTGTGTTATAATAATTCCATCTTAATACCTAAACCTGACTTTAGGTCAAGGTGAATTATAGAGGAAATGACAAATGTATACCATTGGACAGGTTTCGGAAATGTTCAACATACCGATCTCGACTTTGCGCTATTATGACAAAGAGGGGTTGTTCCCGGATATGGAACGGCAATCCGGGATCCGGAAATTCAGCGAACAGGAGATCGAGGCGCTGCGGGTAATCGATTGTCTGAAGGTCTCAGGACTTGAGATCAAAGAGATCAAGCAGTTCATGGAGTGGACAAAAGAGGGCAGCAGAACCTTCGCTCAGCGGAAACAGCTGTTTGAGACCAGAAAAGCTGCGGTTGAGGAAGAAATCTCTCAGCTCCAGAAGACTTTGGATATGCTCAAATACAAATGCTGGTATTATGATACGGCCATCGCCGATGGCAGCGAAGAGAACATCATCGCCATGCTGCCAGATAAGCTGCCGCCGGAAATACAAAAGCTGTATAACAGCGCCCATGAAATCGAAAAAGAAGCCGCGTAATCGTGCGGCTTCTTTGAATGGATATTATGATTCGGCGGCTTCTGCGGTGCCGGTATAGGTATCCGCAAGAACCTTCAGTTTATTGAAGATATCCCGCCACTGCACCTGGGAAACGCCCATTTTGGAACGGATAACTTCCAGCGGAACCTTTTCAACATAATCCTTCACGAAACAGGTCCAGCGGCACATGGCGAAAGACAAATGCTTTGTCAGTCCCGCATCCCGGCCGATATCTTCCAGCAGATATTCAAGACGGCGGGGCGACCAGGGGAAGATCTTGTCTGACGGGCGGTACTGTGACAGGTATTCGTCATAAACCCCCAGCCATGAGGCAGGCAGGTCGATGATGCGTTCCTTGGCACGGTTTCCGGAATTGGCATAACGAACATGCAGTCTGGGATTTTCGGGATCATCCCGCTCAATATGGTTCTTTGAAATGCCCAGTGTTTCGCTTTTCTTGATCCCGGTGGCGAGCAGCAGCTGGAGCAGGAGCATATTGCGGGAATCCGGTTTTTTCTGTGTCCGATAGACATTGGCTGCGGCGAGAACACGCTCGACCTCATCTTTTGTCAAGATCTCCGGGAGCGGTGACTCGACCGGTTTTTGATCAATTGAGGCAGCCGGGTCTTCTTCAATGATGCCGAATGTCTTCAGCCATTTGAAAAATGACTTGATGGAGGTGATCCTGCGGGAGTTTGTCTTTGGACTGCAGGGAACCTTCCGCTCGTTGTTCATCCAATCCAGAAAATTGGTGAGATCCTTCGTTGTGATCGATCCGACGGTTTTATCCGGTGAAAAATAGGAGGCTAACAGTTGAATGTCTCCCTTAAATGCCTTGATTGTATAAATGGATTTGTTCTGATCGCTCAGATATCCTTCCCAGGCACGGATCACGACAGGAAAAGTAGAGTCAGCATTGATAAACTGGTTTGTAACCGCGTTGCTATAGTTCATGTACCATCCTTTCTCTTCTCTATATTATTATGAGAGTTGACCCATTTCGACACCGAACAGGATAAAAAAGAAAAATACAAACAAATTATGTCCGGTAATTGTCTGACATCTATAATATTATAATAGCTTTTGTAAAATGTCAAAAGTACAAATAAAATTATAGTTTTTTTTCTCTAAATGGTAAAATTATTAATGTCATGTTTATGATGCGCAAAATATCATGCGCTTTTGATTAATTATGAGAAGCAGAAACACACTTGCCATCTTATCCTGGGTTTCATTGGGACTGATCTTCCTGTCATTTGTGCTGACAGGGTTCCAGCTGATCCGTTATAGCCAGATGCGTTCCAATTATCCGCTTGACCTGACAATCGGGAATATCCCTGTCGGCGGTCTGAACTCTACCCAGGCGGCGGAACGTCTGATCCGTGCTTACGGTATTCCTATTGAGATGGTTTATGGTGACTCTGTGATCCAGGTCAGTCCGACTTCCATTGGTTTTTCGCTGAACCTGGAAACCATGCTTGCTGCGGCGGATTTGCAGCGTACACGGCGTGGATTCTGGGAGGACTTTTGGAATTATATCTGGAACTCCCTGCCGAAACCGCAGCCTGTTCCGCTTTCCGCTACGATTTCTGAAGAACGTCTGCGTGACTATCTCGTGAATGAAATTGTCCCGCGGTACGATATGACTGCCAAAGCGCCGATCCCGGTGCAGGGTTCTGTGGGCTTTTCTCAAGGTGAATCCGGACGGGAGCTGGATATCAATCGCTCGATTCAGCTGGTCCAGCAGGCACTGCGCTCCTCAAACGAACGGCGTGTGATCCTGCCTTATAACCGCACGACCCCCCCGCAGGCTTCCTCACTTAGTCTGGAATATATGATCCGGCAGATCCTGCAGCAAAATGAGTTTGACGGAGCAGCTGAATTTTATATTCTGGATCTCGATCGAAGGAATGAGATCAGCCTTGCGTTTAATGATTTGCAGAGCGTTCCAACGGGGATCTCCTTCACAGCGGCTTCTACGATCAAGGTGCCGATCATGATCTACACCTTTGCCAACCGGGACTTGCCGCTGCCTGCGAATATGCAGCGCAGTCTGGAACTGATGATCGAAATTTCCGAGAACTCCCCGGCGGATGAGCTGCTGCAGGCTATCAGCGGCAACATGGCGCCGAATATGTTCACAGAGGATCTGCGTAATCTGGGGTATACGAATACTTTCCTGGGCGGCTTGTTTTATGTCGGTGCTCCTTTGCTTGTGCGGCATACGACAGCGGCCAACTCCCGGACGGATGTTTTCACGGATCCGGATGCCTACAACCAGACGACCGCTATTGACATGGGGATGATGCTGGATGACCTGTATCTGTGTTCGATTTACAATGGCGGCGCATTGAAGGAGTATTACGGGGATCGTCTGACACAGCAGGAATGCTCGACGATGATCGAGGAACTTTCTAAAAATAAGACTGCGGTCCTGCTGGAAGCCGGTATTCCGGAGACGGTTCGGGTCGCGCATAAGCACGGTTGGATTTTGGAACGGGACGGTCTGATCCATAACATCAGCGACGCGGGGATCGTTTATTCTCCCAAAGCGACTTATGTTTTTGTGATGTTTTTCTATCATCCGGATCAGTTGGTTTTTGATCCGACGAACCTGATGGCTTCGCAAATCTCAAATGCTGTTTATCAATATTTTAATCAGAGTAATTAGCTGTTAGCAGTTAGCTATTAGCTGAAATATGAAATAAGGAAAATATATGAACGAAGAAAAGAATACAAAAATCGCATGGTTGGACAAACCGGTGATGAAGGCTTTCCCGTTGTTTTCATGGGAGAAGCTGATCCTGGCAGTCATCATTATTTTGGCAATCCTCAGCCGGTTTATCCTGATCGGCTCCCGGGTGATGTCACATGATGAGATCAACCATGTAACCCCTGCTTATAGTTTGTATCAGGGTAATGGGTATGCTCACAACCCCGTGACGCACGGACCGTTCCAGTTTCACATGCTGGCACTTTCCTACTTTCTGCTGGGAGACAGTGATTTCTCATCCCGTGTGCCGGCAGCTGCCTTCAGTCTGGCGGCGGTGATCTTCGTTTTGTATGCCTTCCGCAGATATCTGGGCAGGGTGGGTACGCTGCTTGGCGGCTTGTTCTTCCTGGTTTCGCCTTACATTCTCTATTATGGACGCTACACACGCAATGAGGCTTTTATCGAGCTTTTTGCCGTCCTGACGTTTTACGCGTTCTTCCATTATTATGAACATCGTGACAACAAGTCGCTCTATCTTCTGGCTGTGACAACTGCTTTACAATTCACCACCAAGGAGGTCGCGTATTTCTACTGCGCACAGCTGCTGCTTTTCTGCGGCTTCCTGTTCCTGCGGGATCTTTGGAAAATGCCATGGGGCAGCACGAAACAACGGGCAAATTCCGCCACGTATTTCCTGGTGGGTGTCCTGTTCGTTCTCGGTGCGCTGCTGGCGGCAATGATCCTGCCCGGTGAAACAGGAAAGCTGCCTGTATTGACCCTGGTTCTTGGTGCTGTCGGTGTCTTGTGCATCCTGTGGATGATCATCTATACCGTCCGTGCCCTGAGCTGGAAGACCATCCGCACCTCGCCTTCGTTTAATATTATCGTTTTCCTTGGTGCTTTGATCCTGCCGCAGCTTACCGCCTATCCGGTTCATCTGATCGGTTGGGATCCGCTGGATTATTCTTCATCGGGGATCCTGCATACGGGGATCATTCTGGCGGTTTTTCTTGTGCTGTCCTTCGCAATCGGAATGTGGTGGAACCGTTCGGTCTTCCTGAAAAGCGCGGCAGCTTTTTATATGATCTTTGTCTTTTTCTATACCACCGTGTTTACCAATATTCACGGTTTCTTCACCGGCATTATCGGTGGACTCGGATACTGGCTTTCTCAGCAGACTGTACAGCGCGGCGGGCAGCCTATTTATTACTATGCGCTGATCCAGCTCCCTGTTTATGAGTTTGCGGCCATCGCCGGGACGATTCTTGCCCTGGTCATCGCGATCAAAAAGCGCAAGTTCTGGACGGTCCCCGGTGACATCCTTTCTTATGAACCTGAAGATGAAGTGATCATCATTGCGGATGAACCGGAATTGCAGACGGTTGAAGAAATTGAGGAGACGGCAGAGGATGTTCCGGTTCAACCGGCTGCTGGTGAGTTGTCTGATGAGGTCATCGAAGAATTTTCTGAAACGGATGATATAGCTGATGCTGCCGAGCAGGTTGAAGAAGAAATATTGCTGACCTCGGTTGCCGAGGAGCAGGGTGCGGATAAAAAGCTTCCGATCCTTTTATTCCTGCTCTATTGGGGAATCACTTCTCTCGTGGCTTATTCCGTTGCCGGTGAGAAGATGCCCTGGCTGACGGTCCATATCGCCATTCCGCTTGCACTTTCCGCCTCCTGGGGACTGGGATATCTTGTCGAAATTCTTCCGTGGAAAAAGCTTTTCTCAAAAGATGGGATGCTTGGGTTGCTTGGTATGGCCGTCGTGGTCGTTGCTCTCTGCGGTTTGGTGACCGTTTATAACAGTATCCCGCTGCCATTTGCCGGAAAGGATCTCGAGCAGCTCCGTGCGACCTTCCGCTTTGCGGCAGTTGTGATATTCCTGTTGGCAGGGATCTTGATGGTGCGGCATTTCTGGAAGCAATGGCGGGCAAGAACGATTTTGGAAGTGTTTTCGCTCTGCATCATGGCAGCTTTGATCACGCTGCAGACGCGTACCGCTTTTGTCTCCAGCTTTATCAATTATGACTATCCCAATGAACTGCTGGTTTATGCTCATGGCGGACCGGGGTCAAAGGTGGCTTTTGAGATGATCGAGGATCTCGGGATCAAAACAGGCATGGGTAAGACTATCGGTGTAGCCTATGACAACGATACGAACTATCCCTACTGGTGGTACCTGCGGGATTACACCAACAAAAAGTATTTCGGTGAGGACAATCCAACTCGTGACCTGCGCAACTATGACGTGATCACTGCCAATACGGCGAAAGATTCCCGTCTGGAACCGATCGTCAGGGATGGGTATTATCGCTATGAATATATCCGGCTCTGGTGGCCGAATCAAGACTATTTCAACCTGACACCGCAGCGTATCTTTAATTCACTCACGAACCCGCAGATGCGTTCCGCACTCTTCAAGATCTGGTTAGATCGCGATTATTCCGAGTACGCGAAGGTGACCGGGAAAACATCCCTGACACGGGAAACCTGGGAGCCCAGTTCCCGTATGGTGATGTATATCCGGAAAGACCTGATGAATCGCATCTGGACCCTCGGTGATGGTCAGATGCTCAACGAGCCTGCTGCGGTAAAAGTGGATGATGAGGAAGCACTGTTCACACAGCTGAATCCTGTGCTCAGCATTGGCAGCAGCGGCACCGGTGACGGACAGCTGCAGCGTCCGCGCAATGTGGCTGTTTCTTCGGATGGATCACGTGTCTATGTCTGCGACTCCGGCAACAACCGCATTCAATATTTTGATCAAAACGGGGTGTATCTTGGGCAGTGGAGTGGTGCGAATGGCATCCGTTTCTCCGAGCCCTGGGGCATCGCTGTGGACATGAAGGGTAATGTCTACGTTGCCGATACCTGGAATAATCGAATTGCCAAATTTGACGCAGATGGTACCTTTATCACCGAATGGCGGGCGAATGATCCATCCGCACCCGGCGGAAGCTTCTATGGTCCGCGTGCAATTGCCATCAGTTCTGCGAATGTGGTTTATGTCTGTGATACCGGTTACAAGCGCATCATGGTTTATGACGAAAACGGAAACTTCATCCGCAAATTCGGTGTGTCCGGTATGGGCATGGGTGAGATGGACGAACCGGTGGGCATCGCACTGCTGGATGATGACCACCTGGCGGTCGCGGATACCTGGAACCAGCGGGTACAGGTTTTTGACGTCTCCGGCAAGGGACTGCAGGATGGTGTGACGCTGGTCTTTGATGTGAATGCCTGGTACACACAGTCATTGAACAATAAACCATACATCACAGGTTCAGTTGCTGCTAATGCCATTTTCGTGACGGACCCGGAAGGCAGTCTGATCCATCAGTATGATATGAGTGGGAAGCTGGTGCGCACCTGGAATGCGGATGGCGGCGACATTGACCATTTCTCCATGCCGACCGGCATTACTATGGGCCCCGATGGCTCGATCTGGGTGGCGGATACAGAAAACAACCGTATCAACAAGTTCATCCTGCCGCAGCAATAAAAAATATGGGGGACGGTTTCTCTTGGAACCGTCCCCTCAAAATGAAATACTGAAAAGTTACAGTACATAAAGGCAAAAGATGTTAAATATCTACTACGGGAACATGCCGGAAGCCATCTATAATACGAGTGTTTATTTTGATAACACTTATGAGGATGAGTGGATCACCGATCCACTGACGGTCGCTATGATAAAGGACGTGGACAAATCGGATGTGGTCAGTCCTCATCTGATTGAGAGTCCTGTTCTCGGCGGTATCCCGGTGACCGGTATTTCCGGCGGTGTTAAAACGCTTATCCTGGTCAATCATGATACTTCCGGACATATTTTTAATGCCTCTACCTGCGGTGATAATTGCGCGAAGTGGCTGCTGAAAATCGGTGAAATGAAGGATGTTACGATCAACCTCCGCCATATGATGAAATTTAGTAAGCGGAAATTTACGATACGAGTTCTCAATAATGGTGTAATTGCTCATAATATGAACGATCTGATCGATTACGCAGGGGAATATGTCTGGAGGCCTTTAGCATGAAAGGCTGCCATGAGATTGAAATACGGAACAATCGCTGCGTTTATAAACTTGCATTTGAGCGCAATCTTTCTGTAATCACCGGCGCAAGTGCTACAGGAAAAACGACGCTGGTCAATTTGATACGGAATTATGACCAGTATGGTGCTTCAAGCGGCATCTCTGTCAGGTGTGATAAGCGCTGCATGGTTTTGGATAATAATGCCTGGAAGCTTGTTCTTGAGAATACACATGACAGCATTGTTTTCATCGATGAAGGAAGGAGTTTTATTTCAACACCGGAATTTGCGGGTGCAGTGAAGAACTCTGACAATTATTACGTCATCATTACCCGCGAAAATCTCTTTAATCTGCCAATCAGTGTTGAGGCAATTTATGGCCTGCATGGACGAAAATATTTTAACCTTAAAAAAACATACAACAGTTTGTATCGAATCTATCCGGAGCAGACGCAGGTAAATTCCACGACTCAGATCATTACGTAAGATTCCAATTCCGGTTTCCAGTTTTTTAAAGAGCTGCTGCGGAATTCAGGTATTAAATGTGTTTCTGCGGGCGGAAATTCCAATTTACTTTCCCTTATCCGGAAATTTCAGGATGAGGCTGTGCTTGTAATTGCGGATGGAGCAGCTTTTGGTCCTATTATGGAAATGCTGACAGATTATCAGTTGAAATACGGGAATTCATTGACTTTGTATGTTCCGGAATCAATTGAATGGCTAATTCTTTCTTCAGGGGTAGTTCCGGACAGTGAAATCAGCAAAATTCTTGAAGCTCCGTATGACTATATTGAAAGCAGCCAATATTTCAGCTGGGAGCGGTTTTTTACAGCTCTGTTGGTTGAAAAGACGAGTCACACATATTTGCAATATAATAAATCCGTGCTGAATAAGGCTTATCTGCAAGAGCATGAAAAAGAGTTGATATCAGCAGTATTACCGAAAGGGATTTTGCCTGTTGAAAGTAAAAACGACCGAGAGTAATAACTTTTAACAAAAAAAGACCTTTTTCAAGGTCCTTTTTTGTTATAGATGTTGATAACCTGCTTATTTAGAAAGGAGCTTCACGACATCACCGACGGTTTTGATGCCGGTGGCATCGTCATCAGAGATGGTGACGTTGAATTTTTCACTGAAGCCATCGATGAGGAAGAACTGATCCATAGAATCGGCCTTCAGGTCTTCAATAAAGCGGGTTTCCGGCGTGATGTTGGCGCCGTCAATTTTCAGAACATCGCAAATAACACTTTTTACATCTTCAAAAACTGAATCCATATTTCCTCCGGTTCAATATTGATGTGTTGGTTCCTATTTTATCATAATTAGGGGATAGGATATAGAATATAGGGGATAGTGATTAGGCGCTAACAGAGGTTCGGTATCTTGTGACCGGTAGTTGGTGCCTGACCATTGATCACTGTCCACTAATTCCTATCCCCTATCCCCTATTCCCTACTAATACAAATTATTGATATACTCCGTCAGAGCTTCAAGATCATAGAAATTTTTCGGTTTGCTGATGGTGTAATCCGGGCTGACACCGGTGTCAATATCATAGAATGAACCGTTCTTGAGGAATGACATACGGTAGGGACCGGAAATCTGGAACATTGAACCCCAGGCAGTGGAGAGCGGCTGAACGATGCAGCTGCCGCCGCCGGAAGTGCGTCCCAAAACCGTCACCTTATCGGAAGCTTTGAAAGCTGCCGGAACCAGGTTGCCGCAGGAGAAGCTCACTGGTGAGATCATGACGAAAACGTTCTTATCATCCAGCACATCACCACTGTTGAATTTGCGGTCAAGATTGACATCCGCACGATAGCTTGCGGTAGAAAGCGCACCGGTGAATGTATCTTTCACGCTGAACGGTGCATCTCCCAAAATCCAGCTCATCAGGAAAATCGCCGCATCTACCTGACCACCGATGTTGTTGCTGAGGTCGATCACCACATTTTCGATTGGGCTGTCTTTGCGATAGATGGCCTGGTGTGCATAAATGATAAGACCAATGGTATCCCAGGGTATGCTGTCAAGATCCGGCGCATCATAATACGATGCGGTATCCGTGCATGTGAATTTGTCAAAGATCAGATAAGCCGTGTTGCCGACTTCTTTGTAAATGTAGGGATCGTAGTTGACTTGTTCAAAGAATCCTTCTTCATAAAACGGTTCCCTTGCATTACTGTAGGTCATTACCGCATCATCCAACTTACGGGTAGCAGGTCCGGTAGTCCAGTCGACTTCTTTGGCCCCGGTCAGGTAGGAATAATTGACAAATTCAGAGTGCAGATCATCAAGATAAAAATCGATGAGTTTGTAAAGCATTTCATCAGCTTCCGCTGAAGTGCCCTGCTTGAATTCTTCGTCGATCGCATTCTGATAGAAGAACTGGTCAAAAGTTTTGATCTCATGAGGTCCTTTAAGACCGTAGAGGTTATCCAGAACGAAACAAAGCTCGTTATAACCGAACTCTGCCAGTTCCTTACTGCGTTCGCCGGGTTTTGCCTGATAATAAAGCTCACCCAGTTCCGTGAGTCCGTTGCTGACACTTCCGATCAAATTGCGGTTCGCAAGGATCAGACATTCACCATTGAAAAGAACAAAGGCGCGGATAACGGGCGAAATCAGCAGGTCATTCATGGTCTGCAGGGGCATATAATATTTCCCGTCCTGCATGATCATGTCAATGTTATAAGAGGCAAGGTCGAGATTGACCGCATCGCCATAGCGGTCATGGGAGGCGTCCAGGTTGCGTTGGAACAAATCCGATTCACCTGCATCTGTGAATCCGCTGACGCTCAGCAGATCCAGCAGGGATCCCTCTGTAGTACTGTGTATAAATGCATTGAAATCATCAAAGCCGATCGTTTTCTTGTCAAAATCGAACTGCATGTGATATTCATTCTCACGCACATAAGCCGCGTCTGTGCCTTCCGCGTTGAACATCAGGTCGTAGTGCATATCACCGGCCCATTCACGGATGATCTTGATCTGCAGCTCCATCCAGGATTCCAGCTCCACATAGGGCAGATCATCTACGCCATCCATGAAATACAGAGGGAACGACTCTTCAAAAACGTCATCGATCGTACCGTCATAGAATGTGTAGGTGCGTTCAACGATCTCATGAGTTTTGGCAGCATCCTGGGCGCATACACTCCCGGTCAGCAGCAAAACGGACAATAAAACCAGCAAAAATTTTTTCATTTACTCCTCCTTGGGGCTATCCCTTTATGGGACATTACCCGGAAAACAGACTGAAAAATAATAACGAATTTGTACTTGTTCAAGATGAGGCAATGAACCTGTTTCCGTTGCCTTTGTACTGAATAGATTCACTAATTTATTATAATCGTAAACACATAATCAATATATGAACTCTGTACTTTGAACTTTTCACGTTATTTTGTATAATATCATCATGAAGAAGATGACAAAACAAAAGCGGTTATGGCTGTTTGTGATCCTGATCCTTCTGCTGTTGTCATTGGGAACAGTGATTTATGTCAATGATGATTATACAGCCTCGGAGGAAGCTCTGTTGCTGCTTTCACAGGGCGTTCCCGAAATAATGATCAGCGAGGAGGCAAATCGGATCGTCTTTCGTCCGCCGAATGTTTCTTCCGGTCTGATATTTTATCCTGGCGGGAAGGTTGATCATCGGGCATATACGCCATTAATGACGAAGCTGGCGGATCGGGGTTTTCTGTGTGTGTTGTTGAAAATGCCGTTGAAACTGGCTGTTTTTGTTCCGGATGCTGCGGAGAAGGTTATAGATGATTTTCCTGAAATCAGTAACTGGGTTATCGCCGGACATTCACTTGGCGGCGTTGTGGCATCCTCTTACGCGGAAAAACACCCACAGCAACTGGATGGAGTCGTACTGCTGGCTTCTTATGCTGGTTCCGATTTACGAGAAAGCGGGCTAAAGGTTCTTTCCCTTTATGGCAGTGAAGACAAAGTGCTGAATTTAGAGAAATATCAGGATAATCGCTCCAAATTGCCTGTCGATGCTGTCGAATTCGTTATCGAGGGTGGAAATCATGCAGGTTTCGGCAGTTACGGACCGCAAAAAGGCGACGGACAGGCACAGATCACTTCGGATGAGCAAATCCGCATCACCGCGGAAAAAATTGCAGAAGTATATTGCCCTATACAGGATCCAGTTCCCGGGAAGTGAGGAAGAAGAATGGCAAGTGATATAGATAGATGGATCATGTACGGATTGCCGGATGAGGATCCGGAATGTGTTCATAATTTTGATGAAATGGCTGCGCTCATTGACCGTGTTGGATTTCTGCCGCTTTTCCGCAATGAGATCGAGGGCTTTTCTGTCGAAGAATATGCCAATCCCCGCTATTGGTGGAGCGGTGATCATGAGCGTGACCCCTGGGAATGGCGCAAGGAAGCTGCCAGATCTCGTGAAATGGCCTACGGAAAATTTTTCGGCGGCAAAGCCGGGATGATCTCACTGGAGTGGTTGAAAACTTTTCTTTCGTACCGCCGTAACGGATATGATTTCGAGTCTTTATGGTATGCCGGTCAGGCACAGCTTCGGCAGAAAAAGGTATTGGACTGCCTCACCGGTGTACCGGAAATGCCCGGCTGGCAGATCCGCCGCGAGGCCGGTTTTGGCAAAGGAGGAGAGAAAAACTTTGACGGGACGATGACTTCATTGGAGAATATGCTCTATGTTGTGATCAGTGATTTCCGGCAGAAGAAGAACAAATTCGGTCTTGATTACGGTTGGGAGGTTTCCGTCTACGCCCGTCCTGAAGAAATCTGGGGGGAGGCTTTCGTAAACGATTCCTATCGCCTCTCACCCTCCCGGGCTTATGATGAAATCTGCGATTGGATGGAAGAGCTCTACCCCGGTGTCTCAGAGCAGCAATTATCTGCGATGATTGGAAAAAGAATTTAAGGGATAGGATATAGAAAATAGGGGATAGTGTATCAGTCTCAAACACTATCCCCTTATATCCTATATCCTATCCCCTATTTATTACCTGGAATCATGCTTCCGGTGGGTTTCCCGCTTTTGAGTGTACATGTTGCGGTCAGCCTCATCGATGAGCTTTTTGATTGTTGTCTTGCTCAAATCAGGTGTATAGGCATAACCGTAGGAAATGCTGACATTGCTCATTTTCTCGTATACCTGGAATTTGTCAATCATTTTCTGCAGAGACTGCGGCGTGCAGTCTTCAACGATGGCAGCAAATTCATCCCCGCCAAAACGATAACATTTTTCGCCGAAGCTGTCTGAAATGCAATTCGCTGCGGTACAAATCAGACGGTCTCCGGCAAGATGTCCGAGTGTATCATTGGTCTGTTTCAGGTAATTGACGTCAAACAACAGTACGGCCATGGGAGATTTGCGGTCCTCCAGCTCAAGGATATACCGTTCAAAGCTGTAGCGGTTCTGCAGATTGGTCAGCGCATCCGTTTCCGCGGCGGAGCGCAAAATGGCATCAAGCGCGTTGCGCCGTTTCAGAACATCATTATATGCTTCTGCAAGAACAGTTACTTCTTTGAAGCCTTCTTGCTCATCCAGCGGTTCACCGGTCGGGATCTGTTTGGTAAATTTACCAAGAGGGTTCAGGATCCAGCGGTAAAGCATCACAAACGTGATGACCAAAATGACAATGATAGTAGCTGTGGTGATCCACATGACTGAGCGCAGTCTGCTGATCACAGCTGACATTTCTCCTGCTTTTGCCTGGGCAGCGCCCTGGATCATGCCGATTACCTGCCCTACTTTTGCATTTACCTGTCCTCTGTTATTCGTATATTCTCTATCAAGGAATAGTGCTCGGGACAGATTTTCCCGCTGTTCATCTGTCATCGACGACTCTTCAGCGGTAAGGGCCGGAAGCGGGATCTGATTGAGTGGTTCAATGTCCGGAATCGGATAAACACTGCTCATCAGAGCTAAAGAATGGAGCTGAGTCTCGATCATGTAATCAGAACTTGTATTCGCCTCTGCAAGCAATCCTTTTACCGGATCACTGACATCGTAGGTTTTAAAATTCTGTAGAACTTGTTCGCCGCGATGATTTGAGAAAAACGCTGCGGCATAAGTAAACAGAGGTGCATAATTTACTTCTCCGTTTTCTGTCTGCGGCATCAGAATATAGCTGCTTGCGGTTTCTGATAGCTGCATCGTATTGCCCATGAAGGATGATGCATCATTGGAATATATGCCTGCACTGCGCTGAGCCTGTGAAAGAGCACCGGTGTATCGGTTGATGGACATGATCAGGAAAATGATGATGATGTGAAGGATTGCCAAAATGATGATGACCGGGATAATGGCTTTATTCGCGGAGATTTTATGCTTAGGCTTTTGTGCTTTATTGACAGGTGCGGCTTCTTTTTCCCCTACCTGCTGTTGCTTTATGCGGTTTGAATTCTCAAAATCCTGCATCATCTGGACAAGTTTCTGTGCTATCGTTCCATGCGGCTTATAAATTGTCGTAGTATTTGTCATTTGTTTCCCCTCGTTTTGATGATTGAGTAGAGGCGCTTTTGATTTTTGTCAAAAGCCTGATAATTACAATTTTCGACAATATAAGTATAACAGAAAAAAATGGATTTTTTACACTTGTCAGAAAATTATACATATAACGATGGCAAGTGAATATTTATAACCATTTATAATATCTTTTCCTCGTAGATAAAACGCCCGGATTTTCAGTCACTAATAAAAGTTTTGATATAATGATAAATTAAGCTATTTTTATTAAAGAAACAGACTCTGCGGGAGATAAGAGAACATGCAAATCAACTATTCACAAAAACAGAAACAAACCACGCAGGAGGTGAGAAACGTATTGACGGAACTGCTCGCCTGTGCATCTGCTGCGAATACCCCTGATGAACAGATCAGCATGCTTAAGGAGACGCTGCAGGCATTGGAAGACAGTTTCCTCGTGGTCGTGGTCGGAGAATTCAACGCCGGGAAGAGTTCTTTTATCAACGCGCTATTGAATACCGACAAACTCGCTGAAGGCGTCACCCCCACAACGGCACAGATCAACCTGATCCGTTATGGCGAAACAGAATCGGTTGACCCAATCGAAAACTGGGGCCTGATGATCAAACTGCCGGTGGACCTGCTGGAAGACGTCAGCTTTGTAGACACACCCGGGACGAACGCAGTGATTCAGGAGCATGAAGTCCTGACCCGTTGGTTCCTTCCCCGCGCGGACATGGTGATCTTCCTAAGCTCTGCGGATCGGCCTTTTTCTGAAAGTGAGAACAAATTTCTGCAAAGCATCCGCGACTGGGGCAAGAAAACCGTCCTGATTCTCAACAAGATCGACCTTCTGGAGACCCAGGAAGACCGGGATCAGGTGATCAACTTCGTGCGGAGCAGTGCGGAAAAGGCACTGAATGTGGAGATCCCCGTCATCGCGGTCTCCTCCCGTCTTGCGAAAAAGGCCCGTTCTGCCATGTCGCAGGATCTTTGGAAAGCAAGCGGTTTTGAGGCATTGGAACAATTCATTCAGGACAAGATGGACGAAAAATCCCGCTTTGCCATGAAGATGCTTTCCGCATTGGGAATTGCCGCTAAAGTAGAGGCAGAAGCCACCGAACGTATCCAAAATGAGCTTCGGTTTTACAATGAAGACCGCAAACTGACGGAAACGATACGTGGTGAGGTTGACCTCTATCATGATGACATGATGAAAGAGATCAACCGCTCCATGAAAGAGATCCACGCCATCTTTTCCGACGTCAAAATCCGCGGTAATGACTATTTCGAAGATCTCTTCGTTGTCAAAAACATCCCGAATATTCTCAAAAAAGACAAGAACCGGGTTCTCTTTCAGGAAAATGTCCTCCAGAACATGCCCACCGACGTCGAACGGAAGACGACGGAACTCGTCGAAAGTCTCGGTGCACAGCAGCAGCGCATGGTGCAGCTCGTCCGCTTGCAAATCGAAAACCGCAACAGTCAGTTTCCCGGCGCGGACATGCCCAAAGAGATCCTCGAACAGCGTTCGGAGCTCATCAAGCGCATGCAGAACTCCATCGACTCCATCCTTGAAAAAATTGAATCCGATATCGCCCTCAATATCGGGATGAAACACGCACAGGCTGCCGTCACTGCCGGTTTCGCCATTGAAGTTTCCGCGATCGGCATCGGCGCAGCCCTCACTACGATCGCCACAACTGTCGCGGCAGATCTCCTTGGCATTGTCGCTGCCTTCTGGGTCGGCGTTGCCGGTTTCCTCGTCCTCCCTTATTACAAGAAAAAAGCCCAGCGTGAATTTGACGAGAAGATCACTGAGATTGAGGATAAACTCGTCGCCTCCCTTCAGGGCGAATTCACGCAGGAGGTCGACGATCAGATCACTCAAATCAATAACGCCACCCGTCCCTTCGAGCGTTTTGTGGAAGCCTCCATCGAATCCGGCCAGAAACAGCTCGATACCCTCAGCGGGATCCATGATGAAATTGACAGATTGCGCGGGGAAGTGGAAGAATAAAGGAAGCCCATGTCTCAAGTTGACGACATCAAAAATCAGGTCGATATTGTCGATCTTGTTTCCGAGACCGTGAATCTGCGGCGTACGGGGAAGAACTACATCGGCTTCTGCCCTTTTCATGAGAACACGCGCACGCCTTCCTTTGTCGTATTCCCCGATTCCGGAACCTGGCGCTGTTTTGGACAATGTGCCGAAGGCGGTGATGTTTTCAGCTACGTGATGAAACGCGACGGTTGTGATTTTCAGACTGCATTAGAGCTGCTTGCGAAAAAGGCAGGGGTAGAGCTGACCCCCTACAACCGGGATGACAAACCCAAAGAGGAAAAACAGCATCTTTATGACCTGATGAACGAAGCCGTCAGCTATTTCCATAACAATCTCACTCAGCATCCCGCGGGAAAGCCGGCTCTTGAATTTCTCACCGGGAAACGCGGACTGAAACCCCAAACGATTGAGAAATTCCGTCTCGGTTATGCCCTCCCTTCCTGGGACGGACTAACCCAGCATCTCCTCGGAAAAGGTTACACCCGTCAGGATCTGATTGACACAGGCGTAGTCAGCGAGCAGCGGGATGATAAGGGTGAGGTCATTCCTAATGGCCGCATCTATGATCGTTTCCGCAACCGCGTCATGATTCCCATCAATGATTCCCGCGGAAACCCCATCGCCTTCGGTGCACGTATTCTTGACCCGAATGATAGCCCGAAATTCCTCAATTCACCCCAAACAGTGCTCTTTGACAAGGGGAAAACCCTCTTTGCCCTGAATGAAGCCAGAAGCGCTATTCGTGAAAAGGATCAGGTTGTCCTGGTCGAGGGTTATATGGATGTCATCGTGCTCCATCAGGAGGGTTTTGCAAACACCGTCTGTCCTATGGGAACCGCCCTCACAGATTTCCAGGCCAAACAGCTCACACGGCAGACCAAACACATCGTCCTGGCCCTGGACGGTGACGCAGCGGGATATCACGCAGCGGTAAAGGATATTGATATCATCCGTGAGGCATCCGCATCTGAGACTCCCGGCGACACGAAAAATCTCCTGCGTCAGGAGAACAGGCTCAATGTCGATATCCGCATCGTCACTATCCCCGAAGGCCTTGACCCCGACGAAGTCGTACTTGAAAATCATGAAGCCTGGGAGGAGATCATCCAGACCGCCAAACCCATCGTCATTCACATGATGGAGACTCTCGCAAAAGGCCGCGATCTGGATGATGCCAAAACGAAATCCGAAATAGCGGCTAAGATCATGCCGCTCATCCGCGAAGTGCCCAACGCCATTGAACGCGAGACCTACAGGCAGCAGCTGGCTCGGTTTCTGGATATTGACGAATCCCTTCTGACTTATACCGGCCAAACCGTCAGCCCCGGCAGCGGAAACAAGCGCGCCTTTCCCGCCAAACCCCGGCTGAAAACCACTTCTGACGCCATGGTCTTTGACCCCAAAGACAGTTTTTACAACAAGGAAAACGAGATTCTGCGTTGTCTGTATCGTTATTATGACAATCCAGGCTCCCTCGCTGCCATCGACCGAAAACTGCGGAAATTCCATCTCGAAGCCATGAGCCCCATGGACTTCAATCAGACGGATCTGCACGAAATAGCCTCCGTATATTTCCGCGCACTCGATCAGGACGAGGAACTGGATACAAAAGCCTTTATTGAGAAGAACATACCGGAATCTGTACAGGACACTTTTTTTGCCCTGAAGAACAAGCGTCCGGACAATCTGAACGAGACGCTGGAACTGGACGAGGAAATCCTCCGCTCCGTTGCATTCATGCGGCAGGAGAAATGTGAATACGACAAATCCGAACTCCAATCCCTTTTGGAAGGCAGCGAACCCGGCAGTGAGGATATGCGTAATTTTGAAACCATGCTCGATCGGACGCTTCAGCGCAGGCGGCAGCTGGATATATTGATCGACAACATCAACATGATCGATTTCAGAAATGGGAAGTGAAGATGGACGAAGCGGATCAGGAATATTTTGATATGCACGATGATGATTTTGACATGGAAGGGCCCGGGAAGGATCATTCCATGGTTGAGAATGCCGACGATCCCGTACTCCTTTACCTGCGGGAGATCGGCGGAATCGAGATACTCAGCGCAGAAGACGAATTTCGTCTCGCAGTCCTGATTCAGGCGGGCAAGGCTGCGGATCGTTATCTGGAAAATGATATCGATGAGACCGGCGTCGAAGTTTTGGATGAGTTCAGCAAACTTTGGAACAAGTACCTCACAGCACTTGATGCCTTCAACAAAACGTCATCCCAATGCGTACCGGTGATGGATCTTCAAAACCTGCTTACCGATGCCTTAACCATTTCCCCCGTTGAATCCCAGGGCGCACGGCTTGCACTGTATGATTATATGTTTCTTGGCAATCCATCTCAGGATCCGCGGGCACAGGACAAAAAGTGGAAGAAGGCCTATTCTCCGCTCTTTGACGGTTTCCTGTCCCTATGTCTGCTGACAGAAGAGCAGAACAAAGCAGTCAGCGCCTTTTATGCCGAGCATAACGCCCTTCCTGCACCGGCACAATTGCCTTCCCACATATTTTCTTATGAGAGCACGCAGATCCGATTTCGGAAGATCCAGAGTGACGCCGGATCAGCATCCCAGATCTTTATCCGGGCGAATCTGAAACTCGTATTCAGTGTAGCGAAAAAATATCAGGGCCGAGGAGCCTCCTTCTCCGACCTGATTCAGGAAGGAAATCTCGGTTTATTGCATGCGGTAGAAAAATATGATCCCAAACTGGGCTTCCGTTTCTCCACCTATTCCACCTGGTGGATTCGCCAGGCCATCACCCGCTCCCTCGCCGAGCAATCCCGCCTGATCCGCATCCCCGCTCATACCTTTGAAACCGTCATGAAATTGCAGCGCATCAAGCGGGAATTGGAACAGCGCCTTGAGCGGAATCCAACCATGGAGGAATTGGCAATTGAAGCCGGTATGCTGGAGCCTGAAGATGAGGCAGCTTTGAATCGCTGCCGGGAAAAAGGGGTACAGCCTGGACCGGCGTTGAGTACCCGTATTCAGGAAGCAGCGAAAAAAGTTCAGGATTTGCTCCGGACCATTGAAGATCCAATTTCATTGGAAACACCTGAAAATGATGATGGTGAGGAGACTGTTCAGGATACTATGCCTGAAGATGAAAACGCGCTTCAGCCCAGTCAGGAAGCGGAAAAACTTATGCTCCGGGAACGGATCGAAGAAGCCATGAGCCATCAGCTCAATGAGAGAGAACGAAAGGTTCTTGAGTATCGTTATGGCTTAATTGACGGAAATGAACTCACACTGGATGAGGTTGCCAAAGTATTCGGGCTTACCAAGGAGAGAATCCGGCAGATTGAAGCTAAAGCGCTGCGGAAGCTGCGTCACCCGGGTTCCAGTCGGCAGCTGAAGGATTATTTTTCATGATCGATTACAGAAAAAACCTTCATGATGTTGCAAGGGGGTTCCCTCTGATCGAGATCAGTCCGGTCGCGCTGTTGACTGATCCACAGGGAAATTTACTTTTGGTTCGTGATCACGATGACGTCTACTGGCATTTACTGGGTGGATGGCTTGGACCGGATGAAACGATTCGGGAGTGTCTGCAGCGGGCAGTTCTGAATAACTGTTCGATCCTTTTGGAAAGCTGTTCTTTGTTAAAAGTTTTTTCCGGACCGGATTTGAATTATCTGACAGAAGATTCAGCACATGTTTCACCTGTTTACATGTTGTTTTTTCCGAAAAGAATCCGGGGATCTCTGCGGGAAAAACCAAAGGATGGTTCGGAGATTCGTTTTTTTGCGCCATGGAATATTCCCATGGACAGGGTGTTCCCTCCTATGCGCAGGATCATACAGTTTTTTGTTGATAATTATTCTAATATGCCTATCGCACAGGCAGCGGATTGGGATCGATATCCGGAAATTGTGGATTGATTTGTAATTTCAAAAGTGTAAACTTGATTTTGCATTGGATTTGTTATAAAATAAGACATATCTATTTAGGATGGATCATAAAACTGATAAAACTTCAGAAAAATGAAATCTGCCAGGAAAATAGCCGGAGAAGGATAAACACATTATGAGAAGGATAATAAATACTTTATTGGTATTAGGTCTGCTGATGGCTGTTCGTGTTGTGCGTGCTGAGCCCTTTCATCAGGATAATTCCAATAAGCAGGGGTCTGAATTGACACTTGTGTCAGAGTCTTATGAAGGAATCTATGATGGGAAGACTCATGAAGGAATTGTGACCTCTTCTCAGAATGACGCGGTTATTACCTACAGCATTGATGACGGGAAAACGTGGACAACAGAAATTCCATCCATAACGAATGTCGGAGAGGTCAATTTCCGTGCAAAAGCTGAAAAAGAAGGATTTGAGACAACTTACGCTGATGGAGTTTTGACTATTTTACCTCTTGATGTGATTGTTACGATTGTTGGAAATCACAGCTCTGATGTTTACGACGGAAAAAGACACAGTGCAGAAGGGTTTGAAGCTTCTTTTAGCAGTAATTTGTACTCCGATGATGATTTTGAGTTCAATGGTACGGCTTCTGTATCAAGAATTCCGGTTGGCATATCTGAAATGGGGTTGACTTCTGACCGCTTTTCGAATATAAACCCGAATTTCAATGTAGAATTCAAAGTTACAGATGGGTTTCAGGAAATAATAGCCGTTGAAGAAGTTGTTGTCAGAATCACGGGACATAGTAATATCGCGACTTTTGATGGCAGAGAACACAGGGTCAGCGGTTACGATGTTGAAGTCAGTAATCCATTGTATAAAGAAACCTTTTTCGATTTTCTCGGTACAGATGAAGTTAAACGTACTGACGTAGGAATCGGTTATATGGGACTCAGTGAAAATGATTTTGTGAATGTCAGTGGAAAATTTAGTAAGGTGACTTTTAAAGTGACTGACGGTTATCTGGAAATTACTCCTGGAGCTGAAGCAGCATTGAGTATTATATTTACCAATCAACAGGAACGGGGGGAAGAAGGAGCACCGGCAGATGTTGAGCCCAAGGTTATGCAATTATCTGCTGTATTAATGAGTGATGAGCAGGAATTTTATTCTGAACCTATCAGTATTGAAACCAGCTATTTGACCTTGAAAAAACCGCTTTCTTTCAAGATTATGTTTAAAGAAGGCTTGCCGGATATGACGACCGGAAAATTCAGTGTACAAATTCAGGGATTGCCTGAAATTGTTTATGGTACCGGTTCACCGGAAGGGTATGATAAAGCTATAAAAAATAAATATTATTTATCTGATGAATCTTGGGTCGACAATACTGGTACTATCCAGGTAAATCTGCTTTGGACTCGGGAACTGAATTATGAGGATGAGGAGGGGGTTCATGTTCTTCCTGAGGACTCAATCGGTGCGTATACAATCGGTGCTGATGGTCAGAAGGAATATCTGGTTTTTCATACCTATGAAATTTGTATGAATTATCTCGGAAATGAAGAGTTGTGCAGAAGCGGTGGTCGTACTTTTCATAAGTAATGTTGATGTCGATGTTCCTTTGAGCTGGATTCGAAAAGATCCATATAACTGTTTATAACGAATCGCATGTGGATCGATTTTGCATCAACAACGCAGCTCGCACTTAAATCGTACTTCGTGGTGTATGTACCGGCTGGTTCTGAATAGGTACAGGATTATTTCAAATAAAAAGAGACTTGTCAAAACCTGGCAAGTCTCTTTTTATTTGATGATTGCAGATCAGATTACTGCCGCTCAGCGATAATCTGTGCCAGATCTTCCAGTGTATCAAAGGTGTCTGCGTTTAGTTCAAAGTCTTCGATACGAACGCCGAACTCTTCTTCAACAATGAGAGCAAGATCAACCAGATTAAAGGAATCCAGCAGCCCGGTTGAAATAAGCGGCTCCGATGGATCAAGCTTCAATTTTGAATCTTTGAGCAGATTTTTTGTGATTTTTTCTGACAACACGTCAATAATGTCTTCCATAATTTTGTATTATTCCTTTGTTTGATTCTCTAAAATTTTGACAATTTCACTTTGCAGCTTTTCAAGCACCTGCAGCGTGGTGAGGTTGCGATAGGCAAAGGCAGTCTCCCAGGTCTTGGGGTGTGAAAAGTAATTGCTGTAAAACGTAAGGTGGATACCGTCATCCTGGAGTCCGTGATTTTTCAGATCCTGTACAGAAGCCCAGAAATTCCAAACCGGAATATCATACTCTGCGGCAAGATCAGCAATATCCTGGTTAATAGAGAAATCTCTTTCCACATTATCCGCTTTGAGCATGAGGATCGGCAGCCTGTTCTGTTCAATCGTTATATCGATGATCTTCCGCAGATTCTCTTTGAAAACCGGTGGATTGTATCCGTCATTGGTTCCGAGGGAAATCAGAACCGCGATTGGATCATGAATACGATATTCACAGGTGAGCGGCAGTTCATCGTAATTGCAGTATTCGTAATTCATAAAAAATGTGGAAAGAGCAGAGGCCGCTGAAAACCCGGGTTTTGCCGCGAAACTGAGGCGGACGAAAGAGCCTTTAAAGAAATCAATTACTCCCTGCAGATTTTCATATTCCCCGAGATCATAGTAAACCTGGTCGCGGTCATAATCGGAAAGATACCAGGAAGTTGAGGTGTCGCAATCTCCCACTTTGGAAAATGCATGCGGATTATGTCCAGCTTTGATCCCTGCTTTCAGAATTTTGCGGGCATGATCTGAAAATTCCGGAATAACAGGGAGGTCCTGCCATGTTCGTCCATAATCGGCGGGAGATTGTGCGCAGGCACTCCCACAGATCATGAAAATCATAAAAATCATGGTAAAGAAACGTAAATGCAGTGATTGCCTATGATAAGGGTCCATTTGTTATAATATTCTCGATTTCCGCAAACACGAAGTCTGCCAGGCGGAGTGCACTCTCCGCGTTATAATGGATCGCACTGTTCGTGAAATCCGAAATTTCCAGGCTGTTCCACAGGTCCAGCAGATCCCAGCCATTTTCTTCCGCACGTTTGATCAGGTCCAGGTGCCAGGAGTCGTAAGCTTCGCGTGGATAGTAGTAATTATATCGGATTTTTGAATTTTCGCCATCACTGATAAGCATTGGTTCATTGATCAGCAGCACCGGTGTTGTTCCGGCTCGTTTCATTCCCTTTACAAGAATATCCCACGATAGCGTATCTTCCGACAGAGGACCTTCGATGCCGTGGTAGCTGTTATCCGCTTCCAGATCGACTTGCGCTGCGGGGTATTCTTCCGGATAATCCTGGTCTATACCCGTACCGGCCCACATCAGACCGTAAAGCTGCAGGCGCAGCCAATCCGCAGCTTCTCTGCGTTCTCCCCAGATGGATTTTTCCTTTATCGTGACATCCTGCGGTTCAGCTGCATTCTCCGGGAAAAGACTGCGGTATTCGTCCCAATTGGAACGAATCAGTTCATTCGCCGTTTGTTTGTCATTCGGAAAAGATTCCAGTGTGAGCGGCCAGATAATGAGATCCGGATCATAATCCATGGCTCGATTCAGCAAGAGATAATCCTTTGCGAGAGAAAGCGTTGGATAAGCCAGATTATAGCAGCGGGTTATTCGTCCGTCGGAAAGCGTTCTGCCGTTCAGACGGGCACAAAGTGTTTCCTCCGGATGGAGAAGTGTTCCCCAACCGGAAGAGTCACCGATGGCAATAATGCGGAATTCCTGAGGATCTTTTGCTCTTGCTGCGTTGATTTTATGTGACGCGAAAGCAGCATCCAGACTGCCGATAGAAAAATTATAAGCCTTCTGCGGATTTTCGCCAAAGGGAAGCCGTTCCCGCCCCGGGAAAATGCTGTTATAGAGGCTTACGCGGTTCAACGCGTTAAGTGGCTGAGCGAATTGCCATATTCCGGCTAAGATAACAAGGAAAACCAGGATCAGCCCGCTGATACAAAAGAGTCTTTTCATCAGAACAGCCTCCCGAAAAATGCCGCAGCTCCGGCAAAATCAGGCACGACGAACCAGACCCAGCCAAGACTGACGTATAGAATTGTCAGCAGGGTCGAACAGACGGTATAAACCTTTTGAAATCCGTTATTCATCGAACGCAGCCAGGCACCGGTTTTTCGTGAATACAATTGATGGACGAAAAGTCCGATTCCATGCCACAATCCCCAGATCACGAAATTCAGCGTGACACCGTGCCATAATCCAATGAGCAGCATGGTCGTAAGCTGAGTGATAAGAATGATGAGCCATTGCGGCAGCGGATGTTCCTTATTCCCCCTCAGTGTACGTGTGAGGGGATTGAACACATAAGATCGGATCCACTGTGTCAATGTCATATGCCAGGAGCTCCAGAACTTTGTCAGGTCAGCTTTCAGGTAAGGATGATCAAAGTTCTTCGGCAGATGCATGCCGAACAGCGTTCCCAGTCCGATGGCAATTTCGCTGTATCCGGAGAAATCAAAGAAGATTTGCAGAGCATATGCAAACAGAGCTGCCCAGGCCCAGCCGGTATGGATAAACTCTTGAGCATTTTGTGCGGAAAGCGCCATTTTTGCCAATGCGTCTGCCAGAATGAACTTATGGAAAAGACCGAGCGCGATCTGTCCGAAACCGGAGAGAATATCCTCAGTGATCTTACTTTTCGGACCGGTTATGTATTCTTTTGTAAAGCGATCCCAACGATCAATTGGACCGGCCGAAAGGGTCGGCGGAAAGCAGACATAAACAAGAAAGTCTCCAAGATTAAGCTCGGCTTTTCTCCCTTTTGTGCTGTCAATTAGGATAGAAAGCAAACGGAAAGCGATGTATGAAAAACCAAACCAACGGATATCAGAGCTTAGCGCCAGTTCGGTGGATTGACCGTTTATGCTGCGTGCTGTCTGGCTGAATAGCTGAGCAAGATGCGGTGTTTTCAGAATCACCAAAACAGCCAGGATCAGAATAATAAAAATCTGTGCGGGGCGTTTACTTCCCTTTTGTACAGCAAAGTTTAATGCGAATGCCGCAGCAGCACCGGCAGCTATGACCGGTAGAATTCGCAGCAGCTGCGGCGGCCGGGATGCGGTGAAGATGCCGTCATAAGTGATAAAACGGGTCAGGGAGATCAGCAGCAAGCTGACAAGAATAATGCCGAAATCAATGAGGTTTTGACGAGATCTGAGCGGGTTTTGCCTGCTGAAGGCTCCATAGACACAGATTGTCAGCAAGATTGTCCAAAGTGGGAAGCTGAAATCCAGTTCCCGTACCGGCAGAACCGGCTGGAACATAAATACAAATACACAGCTGCTCACCAGCATAGCTCCGCGGCGAAGCTGCTGATTCGGGAGCAGCCGCGCCAGGATCAATAAAAAAGCCAGGAGAAAGATATCCGGCAGCTGCATTTAAAAACCCTGATAGATCCATTGCGGAGCATCATCAGCCGTCATGATGACGAGCCCGATGATGAGCAATGCAATCAGAAAAGCGATCAGAATATCTTTTGCGGAGAGCTTGTCCATTGCATCAGTAACCGCAGATGCGCCATTCGCCCTGTTCTTTGATCACTTTGTGGGAGCGCTGGTCTAATGGGAAATCGGTGACTTCCGTGCCATAAGATGCAGCAATAGCGCCTTTACAAGTCACTGTAGCCTCATCTTTACCTTCGGCAGTTACAGAACAGGAGAAATCCTTCAATTCCGACTTAACGCCCATGAAGGCATCCACATCCCGCAGTGCATCTTTTTCCCAGGCTGCGCATGTGATGGAACTGACGCGGTCTCTTTTTTGGGTAACAATGGCGTCGTAAAAAGCTTCAACCGGTTTGACAGCTTCCGAACTGTCAGATTTTTTTGAGCAGGCTGCCAGGGTAAAGAGCCCCAGCAGCATCAGGATAAATACAAAGTTTTTTTTCATGGTATTACTCTCGATGATTAGATGAAAAAGGCCTGAACGATCCCTGTATTCTGATCCATTTCAATAGTCAGACTGCGGGAACCATACCAGTTTTTGGTTGAAAGAATGCGTACACAGTTTTTGAATTTTGGCGGAACTCCGACGAAATCTTCCGTAAGATCAAGGCTGTCATTGAAGAATGAGACATCAATATCTTCCGTTTTGTCTGCGTTGGTGATAATGGAGTAAATCCCGGATTCCAGAATAGACTGGAAAAAGCGGGTTCCGCAGAAGGGGTCGGAAAGGATCTTCTCATTCGTTCCGCTCAATTCTACCAGTGCTTTCGCATTTGCGATTTGGCGGTATTCAGTAGGGATACCGTGATTTTCCATAGCACCCCAGCGGGATGCTGCGGCAAAAATGAAATTCTCATGGCTCAGTTTTTGATTGATCTCATTCAACAGCTCGCAGAACTCGATTTTTGTCCTGCCGTAAAGCTTTTGATAATATTTAGGATCCACATAAACCACATAACTGATGTCAGAAAGGATACCGTTCCCGATAAACAAGTCTGAAGTGAAAAGCATGCGGTGATCTTCAGTCTTGGTAAGAACGACCGGGGCGCGCATATTTTCAGGCAAGGATGCCGGGCGGCAGTTATGAATTTGAATCTTGAAGTTGATGCTGCGGGAATCAATCATTTCCAGTTTGGCAGTAAATTCCACCAATACCGGTTTTTCATAAGTACGTTCCAGTTGATGGAGAATATCACGCATCAAACGGGTGAAATTTGTTTTCCGAATCAGGTCTTCGCAGTTGACATAATAATTGTCGGTATCCTCGCCCCGCTGCATAGAGTAAAAGAATTCGCCGTCGGATTTTTGCGCTAACAGATAGAGCGGAGGATAATTGCCGCTGAGCACATCCTGTACATCCAAAATTTCCGGTTGATTTGTCTTGAAATTGAGCACCAGCATGGATTGCTGCATCAGGTTCTTTTCATTTGATGTGAAAGTTGTGTGCCGGCGGTTGGGCTCGGAAAGCTCTATGATGTTGGAAAAATCATCTCCGGTACGATTGGTGGCGTGGTTTCCCAGCCCGACGACAAACCGCAGGAAACCTTCGTCTTTGGGACTGTCCTGTTTCCATTTATAAGGACTCCTGGAGCTTCCGATACCGGAAATATCCGGGAAGTAGTAAGGGCCGGAGGAACTGCGTCCCGGTACCTTCTGGATGAGAATGGCCATTTCTTCCGTATAATCTACCAGTCCATTCTTTTTTCGGTATGTCAGCGCGTTTGGATTGAAAGTACTGGCATAAATAGAACGGATGGCGTTGAGTAGCGCTTTCAGATTTTCTTCCGGTGTACCCTGATTGGCAAGCGAAATACTGCGGTACATGCTGTTGAAAGGATGTGTAAAGCTATCTTCCAATTTGGAGGAGGAACGAACGATGAACGGTTCTCCGTTGAAATTGCTGAGTACATCCTTCAGTTTGTTAACGACTTCCTGTGGGATCTCTCCTCTGGCAAATTCTTCTTCCAACTGAGGATAATCCTTCCATAGTTCGTCGTCATCTTTATATTTCTGATCATACCAGCCCATCAGGTTGTTGATCATCATAAAGTTGTAAAAGACATCCGAGCCGATGAAAATCGATTCAATGTCTCCGACAGCATTTCGAATCTCTGCATCAACAGAGTTGTGCAGGATGCGGTTCGCCAGCATCAGTTCGGCTGCTTTACTGCCGATCAGACCGCGTCCGATGCGGTGCCTGTTGATCTCCAGCAGATCATGGATCGTGAACACTTCCTTGGCAATGGAAATATAAGGGATGCGGTTGCTCAACATGCGGCGGATCAGTGTGACTTTTGCGGCCATCAGCTGCGGCTCATACTGTTTTCGTTCTGCGGCGGGCAGATGTTCAATTGTCAGTGCCTGTTCAATGATGGTTTCGATGGTAGCATGTTGAATGTTGTGCCACATGAAGGCAGGTTTGGCTCCGCCGGAAGCAGGCTCCTTTACAACATTCTGAATGATTTCATTGAATGTATCCAGTGTATAACGGTGGGCGAATTCCTGACAGATCATCATGCTGCGGACACGGTCCAGTCGTTTTTCCCATACGAGCGTCGGTTCCTGTGCAAAAGGATTTTCCAGCCCTTCCCGTTTTTGTGTCAGAAGTGCAAAATCACGTACTGTTTCGTTGAAGGAAGAAAGTGTAATATAGCCGTCTGAAACCAGGCGGCTGTACATTTCATTTTCGATTTTTTCGGTAAGAATCGGATACTGCGATAGCGTCGTCTGTATAGATAACAGGACGTTTGGATTGTAATCTTGCTGCGTCATAAATCCTTAAAAATCGATCAAAATTATGCAAAATGCATCGGCATGATCACATACCGATAGTCAACCTTATCATCAACCGGAGCAATCAGGGCAGGAGCCATGGTCGCGTTTGTGCGCAGGGACACATTGGGCGAATCGATCACGTCCAGAACGTCTTTCAGATAGCGGACATTGAAAGCGATCTGAATGTCCTCACCCTGGGCATTGGCTTCGACAACATTCTCTTGTGAGCCGCCGCTCTGTTCCGCTTGCGTCATAATAACGATTTTGGCAATCTCGTCCTCGGAAACCTGAATGTTCATTTTGATCAGGTTTTTGTTTTCACGAGCAATAACGCCGGCCTGATTGCAGGCGCTCTGTAATGCGGCTGTGGAGACAATCGTGGTGGTCTTGAATGAGGTCGGGACGATAGCTTCGTAGTTGATAAATTCACCTGCGATGAGAGAGGAAATCAATTCCGCGTTTTCCAGATGGAAAATGACCTGGCTCTTTTCTCCGCAGAAGGCCATATGGACGACCTTGTCATTTGCGTTGGCGATACGTGCCAGTTCGCGGAGAGCACTGGCTGGAATGATAGCAGAAACCGGGGCGGGAAGGCCTTCTTTGAGAATGATGCGTTTGATGGCGATGCGGTACCCGTCCGTAGCTGCCATAGCCAGAACGTTGTCGTTTACACTCATCTTTACCCCGTGCAGTACCGGACGATTGTCATCGACTGCCGCGGCAAAAGCGACCTGCTGGATCATCTTCTTCAATTCCGGCATTTCAAACTGCACCGCTTCAGACTCATCATATTCAGGCATAGGGGGGAATTCAGAGGCTTCGATGCCGCGGATCTCGGTTACGAGCTTTTGGCAGCGGACTGTCACTGACTGATTGATCTCATTCAGGTTCAGATTTACGGTATCTGCCGGCATTGTATTGACGAGGTCTGTGAACATTTTCGCGGGGAGCGTGATGGCGCCGGGCTGTTCGATCTGTGCCGGGATCCAGTAACGTAATCCTAATTCAAGATTGGTAGCGGAAAGACAAATGCGATCCTCTTCCGTAGAAATCAGGATGTTTTCAAGAATCGTTAATGTACTTCGACTGGAAACAGCATGCGAAACGATGCTGAGTGCTTGAGCAAGATTCGGTTGTGATACGGAAACGTTCATAAGCCCCCTAAAAAAATATTTACAGTTTTGCATTCATATTATAGCCGAAAATGTCTATTGAATAAATAAAAAGCATTATTCTTTGAAAAACTGCATAAAATGGACCAATTAAGCGTATAATTTTTATTATGGGAGAGAATAGTTTTCGTTTGGAGACAGAACTGGATATAGTTCTTTATACGATTCCGGTTGAGTCGGTCAGTTCCCGCTGGCTGGACTGGCTGGAATATGATCGTGGGCCGGGAATTTTCCATATTCCCGATGATGTTTATCTGGGCGTTCGTGCTCAGGGACTTCACGATACGGAGATTCGGAAGCTCGCCGCAGAGCTGAAGCCGGTCGAAAATCTTCGTTACCTGAACCTGACGGAGAACCGGGGCATTACCAATGAAGGAATGGCTGCTGTGGGTACATTGCGCCAGCTTCGGTATCTCAATATCGGTGCCTGCGATGTCAATAATCAGGGAATGGCTTTTCTGCCGAACCTGGTGAACCTTGAATATCTGAATCTGAGTTACTGCAATCGGATCACCGAAAAAACTGCTCCCTTTACACAAAAACTGCCGAAATTGAAATATCTTGACTTGCAGGGATGTATCAAGATCAACACCGGCGGATTGAAAAAGTTTGAGAAAAAAGGCTTGACGATTTATAAACCGTAAGCGCCTATTGACTGTGAGTAAAAATGAGCGAAAAACCAAGCGTGAAGGAAGAATCGAGAACTGTCAGCGGTACCCGCAGCTTTGACGCATTTTTGGCAGTTACGATTGACTCTATCACCAGTTTGTTTAATAATAACCCGGCTCAAGCGGCTGCCAGCATAGCTTACTATTTTTTGTTTTCCGCGTTTCCGCTCTTCCTTTTCATCGTTATTGTTCTTTCGTATTTTCTGGATATCCGCTACGTTCAGCAGGAATTGGCGCGGATCGTTCAGGATTTCTTCCCGGGTGCGGAAGTGCTGATCTACCAAAACCTGCAGACTGTTCTTGCCAACCGCGGTTCTACATCGATCCTGGCTTCGGTATCTCTGCTCTGGTCCGGTTCGGGGATGATCAATGGCATTATATTTAACATCCAAAAAGCCTTTCCGGAGACAAATACACGTGGTTATTTCATCAACCGTGCCTTTGCGATCATAGCCATCCTGCTGATTATTTTTATTGTTGCGGGATTGCTGATTTTTTCTCTGGTTTTCAATGTTTCGGATGCACTTGCCTCTTTTAATATTACGATCACAAAATCTGTTTCGACATTGATCAATATCTTTTCCAGTTATGTGCTCCCGATCCTGTTTTTGTATATCTTTGGTTTTGTTCTTTACTATCTTGTACCGACGGCAAAAGTAGATCGTCCCGCAGCGCGAATTGCTGCGTTGCTTTTCGCTGTTGTTTGGCGTATGTATTCTATCGTATTTGGTAAATATATCCTGAGCCCGATGAACCGCTATGACCTGATTTACGGTTCTGTGACGGCAATCGTGCTTTTGCTTTTGTTTATTTATTTTTCAGCATTTATTATTATCTATCCCGCCCATCTGGCTGCGGCTATCACACATTATAAGCAGCGCCGGGCCGGTATATTGGCTGCCGCACCGATCAATCCGAAACCTATCCAGCCGAAAGGTCCCCAGCGCGGGAAAAAGAAAAAATCCGGACAAAACAGCGGTAATAACAGAACTCTTAGTGATCCGGTGTATCTGGATCCGAATGTTGGTCCGCCGCCCCAGCCCTCTGTCTGGGTGCAGATATGGAATATTATCAAGGGGTTGTTCCGCTGGAAATAAGAGGAAATCATGAAAGATCCGTTTGAGTATGAAGAAGACATTCCAGAAGAAGATTTCGATGAAGAAGACTTTGATGAAGACGATGAAGTAAGAAGAGCGATCCTGGAAGCTGAAACGAATGAGGTTTGGCTGGAAGAACCGGGTGATGAGGATGAAGAACCCTCGCTGCCGCTGAATAATCCACTCTTCGGTTTGTTTTCTGCGGCCGGAGGGATGAATATTCCCGGAATAGCTTCTGATACAAAACAAAATGAGAAGGCTGACAATGAAAATTCTGAATGTTGAAAAAACCTATAAAGCTCATGTTTTTGATGTGGCAAAAATCTTTTGTGAACTGCCTGACGGAAAGCAGCGGTATTATGACCTTGTTCAGCATGGTCCCGCGGTCGTGATCGTCCCCGTAA
This sequence comes from uncultured Chloroflexota bacterium, assembly GCA_902791025.1. Lineage (GTDB taxonomy): Bacteria > Chloroflexota > Anaerolineae > Anaerolineales > Anaerolineaceae > Flexilinea. Next base: position 41,720 of record CADATZ010000015.1, read on the forward strand.
CTGACGACAATAACATCCTTTTCGTAAAGCAGTACCGTCTTGGTGCTGAAAAGGAGCTGCTGGAGCTTCCAGCCGGAATGATCAATGAAGGGGAAGATCCAGATCCCGCTGCGGAACGGGAGCTGCAGGAAGAGACTGGTTATGAGAGTCTGGACATGATCAAGCTTGGCGGGTTTTATGCTTCAGCCGGTTATTGCAGTGAGTATCTGAATATTTACCTTGCAAGGAACATGAAATGGAATCCGCTGCCGCAGGACGATGATGAGTTCCTCTCCAACATCACCATGAGTGTCGAAGAGGCTTATGAAGCTGTTGAAAACGGAACAATTGAGGATGCCAAGACGATTGCCGCACTGATGATGGCGCAGAAGTACATCCGGAAAAGCTGAGCAAGGTTTTGAGTGATCAAAAGCAGATTTTCGGTCGTCAGGGAGAAACAGATGCCGCGGATTATGCGCTGCGGCATGGGTATGCCCTGATCCGGCGGAATTACCGTACACCCTACGGCGAAATTGACCTGATTCTGCGCTCTCCTGAGGGTGAGCTTGTTTTCGTGGAAGTCAAAGCCCGAACCGGAACATATTTCGGTTATCCGGAACGGGCTGTGGATGCGCGGAAGAGAAAGCACATCATCCGTTCCGCCTATCACTACCTGGCAGAAAACTATCCTGACGACGATGATTTGATCTGGCGGATCGACATCATCGCGATCGTATATAGGCGGGATCAGAAAACGATTCTTGACTTCAAGTGGTACGAAAATGTCACAGCCGACGATTAAAATTCCCGTAATCTTTATTGTAGGACCTACTGCTTCCGGTAAGACTGATGCGGGAATCAGGCTTGCCCGTGCAATTGATGGAGAAGTGGTCTCTGCCGATTCCCGTTACCTGTACCGCGGAATGGACATTGGAACCGCTAAACCGGACATGGCGGAACGGCAGGGGATCCCACATTGGCTGATCGATGTTGCCGAGCCGGATGAGACCTGGAGCCTTTCGTTGTTCCGTGCAGCGGCTGACGAAGTGATTCGGGATATTCACAGCCGCGGGAAAAAACCGATCATTGTCGGCGGAACCGGTCAGTATGTGCGCTCGATTCTTGAAGGATGGTCGATTCCTGAAGGAGAACCGGATCACAGGCTGCGGGATGTGCTGGAACAATGGGGAAAAAAAATCGGTGCGGAAGAACTCCATCGAAAACTTGACCTGCTGGACCCTGAAGCGGCGGCAAACATCCAATGGCAGAATATGCGCCGTACTGTCCGGGCACTGGAAGTGATTTTCTCAAGCGGCAAAAAATTTTCTGCCCAGCGAACCGTGAAAGACTCGCCTTATGATGCGCTGATCATCGGCATGAAACGTGATCGGGAAGAGCTGTACCGCCGTATTGATATGCGTGTAGATAGAATGATCCAAAATGGACTGGTCGAGGAGACCGCGGGACTGCTCTCAAAGGGGTATTCGGAGGATCTTCCCTCCATGTCTGCCATCGGTTATAAGGAAATCTGCGATTACCTTAACAAAAAGTCAAGCCTTGATGAAGCCTCTCAGCTCATCAAGTTCAGAACACACAACTATGTGCGCCGTCAGGCAAACTGGTTCAAGGCATCCGATCCGGCGATCCATTGGGTTGATCCGGATGATACCGGTGCTATGCTGAGACTTATAAAAACGGGAGAAAGCTGATGTCTGCCAGTTTCATCCGCAAAACTGAAGATTTTGTCTGTGAACACTGCGGCCGTGAGGTGAAAGGCAACGGTTACACCAATCACTGCCCTTACTGCCTCTATTCCAAGCATGTGGATATCAGTCCGGGAGACCGGGCAGCGGATTGCGGCGGACTGATGAAACCGGTGGCGGTTGAACTGCGAAAAGGTGAAAAGATCATCACCCATGAGTGCCTGAAATGCGGATACCGCAAGCCCAATAAATCCGCTCCGGAGGATAATTTCGATGTGATCCTCCGCATCATGGCGGAAAATTCGCTGTAAGAATCATCATGGGGAAATAGGAATTATAATAAACACCATGAGTACGAAGCGCCTGATTTCCATTGTTGTTCCTGCCTATAACGAAGAAGAGGCTCTGCCACTGTTTTATGAGCAGCTGTTGGCAGTTCTTGAAGAGCTGCTGGATTCTTATGAGATCATTTTTGTGAATGACGGTTCTTCAGATAAAACCGCCGCTATTTTAGATCAGCTTGCCGCGGAAAACCCAGCTGTTCACCCCCTTCATTTCAGCCGAAATTTCGGACATCAGGCAGCCCTTTCGGCTGGTCTGCAGCATGCAAAAGGTGACTACACTATTTCCATGGACGCTGACGGACAGCATCCGCCAAAATTGATTCCGGAGATGATCCGCCTGGCGGACAGCGGATACGATATTGTTCTGACCCAGCGGATCGAAAAGGAAAGCAAATCCTCCTTCAAAAAATGGTCCAGCGAGACTTTCTATAAGATTTTGAACAAAGTCAGCGATACACAAACGCTCCCCGGCGGCGCGGATTTCCGGCTGATGAACCGGGAGTCTCTGAATGCGTTGATTTCCCTGCCGGAGTTTCATAGATTCTTGCGTGGCATGGTTTCCTGGATCGGTTTCCGTTCCATTATTTTGCCCTTTGAGGCCCCGGAGCGGCTTGCCGGGAAGACAAAATATTCCTTAAAGAAAATGGTACGACTGGCTTCTGACGCGGTTTTTTCATTTTCGATGCTTCCGCTGTATATTGGCTTGTCGACAGGTGCACTCTTCTTCGTGCTTGCCCTGATCGAAGCGATTTATGTGCTCAGTTTCTGGATCAGCGGGAACAGTGATAAGCTGGCACCGGGATGGAGTTCATTGATGTTTATGATGCTCATCATCGGTGCAGTACTGATGATCATCATGGGGTTTATCGGCGTTTATGTCGGTTATATATTCCAGGAGGTCAAGCACCGGCCGGTTTATATTCTCAGAAATCAGGATTCAGGGTCCAGGGTTCAGGAGTCAGAGAAGGATACAGAGAAGTAGTATGATACCTGGGATTTATTTTACTGCTGACAGGATCATGTGAGGATACAGATGAAAGAGAAATCGATAAAAAAAACACAGGAGAAGATAAAACGCGGCGGGAGAGTCGGCTATTTTTTTACACAAGTCGTCATCATCCTTTTGCTTATATTTATCGTTTTTCATTGTGTCATGATGGTTTTGACATTAATAGATGAGATCTATGTGTCAAGATTCAGCTGGATATATGAACACAACAGCCTTTACCGTTTGATCACATCTGAAGAATTCAGCAAGATTTTCAGGTTTGGTGATAAAAACCTGCTGGATGAGATGCAGCCGAAATATCGGGCCTTGATTGGCATTTTTGCTTCTCTGCTTACCTGGCTTGTACTTCTCTTTTTTACCCGTATGGCGGGACAATTTTTCAAACATCTCGCAGAGGGTGGGCGGCCTTTCAACGTGCGGTTTGCAAAAAAGATGAGGTATTCCGCCTTTTCATTTATCCTGTTGGTACTATATAATCCTCTGCTGGGGATCATCTCCTTTGCTCTGGTCATTTTCTTCTCCTATATCATGGAGTACGGCGGATATATTCAGGAGCAGGCGGACGAGACCAACCGCATTCAGGAAGAGATCATTTTCTCTTTTGCGGAAATCACGGAAAATAAATCCGGCCAGACCGGGCAGCATATCAAGCGTGTCTCGGAGTATTCCCGAATTTTGGCAGAGCAAATGGGGCTGGATCCGGAACGTTGTGATCAGATTCGTATAGCCTCTACAATGCATGATGTCGGAAAGCTGATGATTCCTTCGGAAATTCTGGATAAACCTGGAAAACTCACAGATGAGGAATATGCTGTCATCAAAACGCATACGACCTATGGCGGTCAGCTGTTGGAAAATGTAGAAGGAGACGAGCTGAAGCTGTCCCGTACGATCGCTCTTCAGCATCACGAGCGTTATGATGGCCGCGGGTATCCGGCACAGCTTGATGCGGAAAATATCAGCCTCGAAGGAAGGATCGTTTCTGTTGCGGACGTTTACGATGCCCTGACTTCCCGGCGCAGCTACAAGGACGCCTGGAGTGAGGAAGACGCTTATCGGGAGATCCTCAAGGGGAAAGGTACTCAGTTTGATCCGCAGGTCGTGGATGCCTTTGAAGCTGCTCACGATAAGATTCTGGAAGTTCGAAAAAAATTCGCTGACTGATGGTGAATAAGGCATATGAAAAAACAAATGCCGGAAGACTTAATTGAAAAATCCCTGTTTGCTGAACTTGTACAGACAGCTGCGATTGACCTGCTCCCGAATGAGGCGGAGACTTTGTGTGAGGAGTTGAACGGTCAGATGGAGATCATCCGGCAGTTGGAAGCTATCCCGCTGGATGGAAACATTTCCCCTGTGATTCACGGTAATCCCTATCCATTTGATATACGCTGCGGGTTGCGGCAGGATGAATGGATCCCCTTTGCTGATCCGCAGTCGATAATTTCTCAGGCACCTTTTTCAAAGGATAACTTCATCGTTTCACCGGATGTACCACATCAGAGGATCGGATGAACAGAGAATTTGTCCGGCTTACGGCTTTTGAACAGGCGCAGCTGATTCGTACAAAGCAGATTTCTGCATCGGAACTGCTGAAGGCTTCTCTTGTTCAAATGGAACAGGTGGAACCGCTTACCCATGCTTTTGTGACGATCTGTGAAAAGGAAGCCAAAGAAAAAGCCCGGGCGGTTGACAAAAAAATCGCTGCCGGTGAGCCGGTCGGTCCTCTTGCGGGGGTTCCTTATTCCGCAAAAGACCTGTTCTGCACCCGTGGAATTCAAACTACAGGCGGGTCGGGAATCCTGAGCGGCTGGCTTCCGCCTTATGATGCTGCTGCTATTGAAAGAATGAATCAAGCCGATGCTGTTTTGATCGGAAAAACCAATTGCGATGAGTTCGGGATGGGCGGGACGAATGAGAACTCAGCCTTTCAGCCCTGTCCACGCAATCCGTATGATTCGGAACGAGTGGCGGGCGGTTCATCGGGTGGTTCGGCTGCTGCTGTGGCTACGTATGAGGGAACTGTTTCATTGGGTACCGATACCGGCGGTTCGATCCGGGAACCGGCTGCCTTTTGCGGTGTAGTGGGATTGAAGCCGACTTACGGACGCGTGTCCCGCTGGGGAACACTTGCCTTTGCCTCTTCCATGGATACCGTCGGACCAATCACTCGCTCAGTGAGAGACGCGGCGCTGATGATGAATGTTCTGGCCGGGTTTGATCCGCGTGACAATGTGACCGGACGGGTATCAGTTCCGGATTATATTTCTGAGATGAAGAAAGAAATCAAAGGCTTGCGGGTCGGAATTTCACCCGATTTTCTCAAAGTTGCTGTTTTGGCGTCTGATGGCAGTATTGAGGATCATCCGATTGAGCCGGAAATTACTGCTGCAGTTATGCGGACAGCGGAAATTTTGCGATCCGCTGGTGCTGAGGTTATCACAGATGTTCCCATGCTGAACACAAAATATTCCGTTCCTGCCTATTTTGTGATTTCCCGCATTGAGGCATATTCCAATCTGCAGCGCTATGACGGATTGAAATACGGCAGACCGTCGCAAAACCATCCTGTAGATATGTATGATCTTTTCGCGAAATCACGGGAAGACGGGTTCGGACATGAAGTAAAACTGCGAATCCTGACAGGGCTGTTTATGAGCCGGAAGGATTTTTATGAAAAATACTACCTGCGCGCACAGCGTGCGCGTGCGCTGATTCGCAGTGATTACGACCGAATCTTTGATCCGATGGGTGATTATCGTTTGGATGTGCTGCTGACGCCATCTACACCGCTTCCGGCATTTCGTTTTGACAGGAAGGGCTGTGATCCGGTTCTGATCCAGTATGCCGATATGTTCACCTCTCCGATGAACTTTGCAGGCCTTCCCGGTATCTCGCTGCCAGCAGGGAAAACATCAGACGGGCTGCCGATCGGTGTACAGTTCGTCGGATATGATTACTGTGAGTCAAAAATTCTGCGCGCTGCGTACATCGCAGAACAAACAGGGACTGTTGCCGAAGGCGACTGTCCCGAAAGGTGTTCGGAATTGGATATGGGACAGTCGCCTTTCGGCAACAGTCCCTGTTTGTGAGGATGGTTTAAATGGACTATATCGCAACGATTGGACTGGAGACCCACATCCAGCTGAACACAAAAACAAAAGCCTTCTGCTCCTGCAAAGCTGACTCTTGGAATGAACCGCCTAACAGCAACATTTGCCCGGTCTGTACCGGACAGCCCGGTGCTTTACCCTCGACTAATGCGGAAATGGTCCATAAGGCTGTTCTGCTGTGTCATGCTGTCCATGCGGAAATCAACGCTGTATCCTTTTTTGACCGCAAAATTTATCTATATGCTGATATGCCCGGCGGTTATCAGGTTACGCAGAATGGTCAGCCTATCGGTGTTGGCGGGTATCTGGATGTTGAGATGGAGGATGGACGGGTGAACCGTGTACGGATCGACAATCTGCACATGGAAGAGGATGCCGGAAAAACCCGGAATGATAACGGAATCCGCCTTATCGACCTTAACCGCAGCGGGGTTCCTTTGGTGGAGATGGTCACGAAACCCGATTTGCATACCGCGGATGAAGCGGCGGCTTATCTGATCCGGCTGCGGAGGCTGGTTCGTTGGATCGGTGTGTCTGAAGGAAATATGGAAAAAGCACAGCTGCGCTGTGACGCGAATGTGTCTGTTGCTCCTGTCGGTTCTGATACATCCGGACGCAAATGCGAGATCAAAAATATCAACTCCATCGATGCCGTCCGCAGGGCTATTACCTCCGAAATTGAGCGGCAGATCGGTGAACTGAAAGCGGGACGGGCGGTGGACCAATGGACTATCGAATGGGACAATGACGCCAAAGAGCTGCGCAAGATGCGTTCCAAGGAAAACGCGGTGGATTATCGCTTTTTCCGCGAACCAAATCTGATGCCGGTAGTTCTTTCTCCGGAGCAGATCAGAGACTGGAGAGAAGAGCTTCCCGAGATGCCATGGGCTCGTAAACAGCGGTTTATTACTGATTACGGATTGCCGGCTTATGATGCGGGGATCCTGACAGCGGAACGCGATCTTTCTGATTATTTTGAAGAAACTTTTCGGTTTTATGGAGAAGATCCTAAAAAGGTCTCTAACTGGATGATGAACGAGCTGGTGCGCCTGATCAATGACAGCGGTATCGCTGCATCAGCACTGAAGATTCGTCCGAAACATCTCGCGAAGATCATTCAGATGATCGATGGGGAGAGGGTCACACCGGCCGTGGGTAAAGAGTTGATCAATCTTGTACAGGAGAGCGGCAAACCGCCTTCATTGATCGCAGAGGAGCGAAACCTCATTATGGTCAGTGATGAAACTGCCATCCGTGAGATTTGTGAAAAAATCATTAGTGCAAGCCCGAAGGAAACAGCTGCCTATCGTGCCGGGAAGGAAACGCTGCTCGGCTGGTTTACCGGTCAGGTGATGCGGGAAACCAAAGGCAAGGCCGACGCAAAACTTGCCGGAAAAATATTAAAACAAATGCTTGAATGAGACATGGGGAGAAGAAGATATGAAAGAATATGATGTGATCGTAATCGGTGCAGGCCCGGGAGGTTATACCGCGGCTTTGCAGACAGCGAAAAATGGATTGAAAACAGCGGTTATTGAAAAAGATAGCCTGGGTGGTGTGTGCCTGAATGTGGGCTGTATTCCTTCAAAATCGCTTTTGAAAAATGCCGAGTTGGCGCGGACATTGCGCAAGGACAGCAAAACCTTCGGTATTTCCTGCGAAAACCTGAATCTGGATTACACGGCCGCGGTGGAGCGCTCGCGGAAGGTTTCCAAAAGGCTCAATCAGGGTGTGGCTTTTCTCCTGAAAAATGCCGATGTGGATGTTTATTTCGGGACGGCTGCGTTTGTTGATCCGCATACGATCCATGTGGACATGAATGACGGAACGGAAGAAGATTTTTCTGCTGCTTCCATCATTATTGCCTGCGGGACGAAACCGGTGGAAATTCCCGGAATGCTGCCGGATGGCGAAAATATACTGAACTACCGTCAGGCAATTTTACAGACAAAACTGCCACAGCGGGTCGTTATTATTGGCGGTGGTGCGATTGGTGTTGAATTTGCGACGGTCTGGAACGGATACGGTGCGGCGGTGACGATCGTGGAAATGCAGGGCCATCTGCTGCCAAACGAAGATGCGGAAGCCGGTGCGGAATTGGAGCGTTCTTTCAAAAAGCAGGGAATCAAAATCAAAACAGGAACGGCACTTTGCGGCGTGGACAAAACTGATGAGGGGGTAATCGTCCATTTGAAACAGGATGATAAAGAAAGCACTATTGAGGCGGATCAGGTGGTGATCGTGGTCGGGTTCCGTTCCAATGCACCGGAGCTGGGTCTTGAAAAGACCGGTGTGGCTCTTACATCCCGCGGTTGGATCGAGACGGATGAAATGTGTCATACATCTGTTCCGCATATTTATGCGATTGGCGATGTCGCGGGAAAGGTGCTGTTGGCTCATACCGCGGAGGCGATGGGGAGAATGGTCGGTGATCTGATCGCCGGGAAGAATCCTGCTCCGCTGCGCTATGATCTCATGCCGCATGCAACTTATTCTCATCCGCAGGTAGCCTCCTTTGGTTATACGGAAGAAAGTGCGAAGGCTGCGGGTGTGGCTTACAAAACCGGGAAAGCTGCTTTTATCGCTAACGGGAAGGCGTTGGGACTCGGTGAAAATGAAGGCTGGGTCAAGCTGATCATGGATGCTCAGACTGATGTCATTATTGGTGCGGTGCTGGTGGGTCCGGAGGTCAGTGAACTGCTGCCGGAGCTCTCGCTTGCTGCTGCTCATGGTATGACTGCCCGCGATATCGCGCTGAACGTCCATGCCCATCCCACACTTTCGGAAGTGATCATGGAAGCGGCGATGGAAATATAAAATGCAGATGTAAGAATGAAGAAGTAAGATTTTTCCCGGTTATTTTTAATATGAGCTGCCGTTTTTTTACTTTTTTATGATAATATTAAATAGATTATATCTGTTCAGTATTCAGCAGTGCCGCGGGCAATTAATTATCATAGAGAGGAATATTTATGAATAAAAGAGTTTTTGTTTTATTTTCCTTCTTTTTGGCAGTTATGCTTTTTGCTGTCGGGCACTGTCTGGCAGCGGATGAATTTCAGCAGGGTATCAGAACCGAGAAATCTTACATAAATGAGAGTATCGGTATTCGTATCGATCTGGATGAAAATTATGTAATGGCTACCGATGAAGATTTACAGACAATGATGGGGCTTGGAGCTGAAGTACTGGAAGTGGATAAAAAATTGCTGGATATTGCGAAAATAACAACGATTTATGATATGATGGCGGCAAATCCGGCGGATGGCAGTTCTGTTATGGTAATGGCTGAAAAGGTGATGCTTTCAAGCATGACAATGGATCAGTACATGTCTGCTTTGTTATCCCAGTTTAAGAAATTAGGTGCAGATGCGGAAATCGATGAACCGATTGAATTTTGCGGCCATAATTGGCAAACGATCTTTTATGAAATCAACACATCAGGTGTAAATGCTATGGCTGTCTCTTATCTGGACAGAATCGGTGATCGAGTCGTAATGATTCAGTTCTCCGGTACGTCAGAAGAGTCATTACTAAATGCAGTCGATCTCGTGAGCTGTACGAGTATTGATTGATAGAATTTTGCGGAAAAACGAGAACAGGCTCCTTTTGGTGAAAAAGAAGGAGCCTGTTCCTCATTTTCGGAATGTAATAAAAATCACAATACGGCAAAAAAATAGTTTTATAATAACGCGCAATAAAGCCCTTGGTATGAAACAAGCCTATGGAATGAATGAGTCAGCATCGCGGTTAATTGTGGTTCCCGCCTGCTGTATGTGTTAAGTTAAAACACAGACTTGGTTGAATATCATGATGAAATTGAAGGGGAAAAGATTATGAAAAAGAAAGCTATCATGTCAGTCAGCTTCGGTACCAAACTGCATGACGTCATGGATCGAAATACCCATGTCCTCGAAGCTGAATACAAGTCAGATCATCCCGAATGTGATCTGTACCGCGTTATCACTAATGAATCACTCATCAAAATCATCCAGGAAGAGGGCGATCCGGTTTATGCAGTCCGTGAAAGTATGGCCCGCATGGTTCTGGATGGCGTGACTCATCTATATGTCCAGCCGGCTTATATCCTGAACGGTTCAGAGTATGATGAACTGGTCGAAATGGTCTACTCCCATAAGGCGGACTTTATCACCGTCAAATGCGGTACCCCGCTGCTGAACAATCATGAAGATTATGTCCGGGTTTGCAAATCCATCATGGAAGAGGATTACCCGAACCTGCCGTCCAATGAAGCAGTTGTCCTTGTCGGTCACGGTTCCGACCATGCCAGTAATTCCGTCTACTGCACACTGGATTATGTCTTCAAGGATCTTGGGTATGACAATACATCGGTCTGCACCTTCAATGCTTTCCCGCAGGTGGATACCGTTATCCGACACCTGAAGAAGAATCCGGCTATTGATACAGTCCATATCGCTCCATTCATGTTTGTCGCGGGTGAAATGGCCATGGAAGGTGTCTGCGGTGATGCTGATAACTCCATGAAGACCTTGATCGCAAAAGCCGGTTACAAGACCGTCGTCCATCGCAAGTGTCTCGGTGAATATACCGGTGTCCGCAAGATTTACAGAGACCATTTGAACAGCTGCTTTGAATAAGAGGAATAGATTATGGCATACGTAGATGAAATCATGGAATCTGTCCTGAAGCGGAACCCGGGCGAACCCGAATTCCATCAGGCAGTCAGAGAAATTTTGGATTCCATCGCTCCGGTCATCGCCAAACACGAACGTGATTACCGTGAGGAGAAACTGCTGGAGCGTATCGTAGAACCGGAAAGAAGCCTTTCTTTCCGCGTCTGCTGGACCGATGATAACGGGAAGGTTCACGTCAATCGTGGTTACCGCACCCAGTTCAACAGCGCGCTTGGCCCCTATAAGGGTGGGATTCGTTTCCATCCTTCTGTCAATCGCTCCATTATTAACTTTCTCGGTTTTGAGCAGATCTTCAAAAACGCACTCACCGGTCAGGCGATCGGCGGCGGTAAGGGCGGTGCGGATTTCAACCCGCGCGGAAAGTCTGACACGGAAGTCATGGCCTTCTGCCAGGCATTCATGTCTGAGCTTTTCCATTACATCGGGCCAAACGAAGATGTTCCCGCCGGTGATATCGGCGTGGGCGGCCGTGAGATCGGTTACCTTTATGGTGCTTACAAAAAACTCACCCATCGCTGGGAAGGCGTTCTGACCGGTAAGGGTGTTGGCTGGGGCGGTTCCCTTGCCCGTACTGAAGCTACCGGTTATGGTGTGGTCTATATCACCGAAGAAATGCTCTCCCATAAGTGGGACACTGTTGCAGGGAAGACCGCTGTTGTCTCCGGCTCCGGTAATGTAGCCCTTTACACCATTCAGAAGCTGCAGACCCTTGGCGCGAAGGTCGTTACCGCCAGTGACTCCGATGGCTATATCTATGATGAAGAAGGCATCGACTTCGCTGCTCTCCGTGAAATCAAGGAAGGCAAGCGCGGTCGTGTGAAGGATTATCTCGCCTATCGTCCGCATGCTGAATATTATGAAGATGAAAAGCCGTGGGGTGTGCCCTGTGATTTGGCTTTCCCCTGCGCGACCCAGAACGAACTTTCCCTGGAAGGTGCCAAGCAGCTGGTCGCTAATGGCTGTAAGTCTGTCACCGAAGGCGCAAACATGCCGACCACACGCGAAGCTACCGATTATCTGCTCGAGGCCGGTCTGGACTTTCTGCCCGGTAAGGCTGCTAATGCCGGCGGCGTAGCGGTTTCTGCGATCGAAATGTCACAGAACGCATCCCGCCAGTACCGCTCCTTCGAGTCCGTTGATCATCAGCTCCAGGATATCATGAAGGGTATCTTCAACCAGATCCAAAGTGCCTGTGAAGACTATGGAACACAGGGTAACTATGTTTCCGGTGCCAATATCGCCGGTTTCCGCCTGGTCGCTAAAGCCATGCGCGCTCAGGGATATGTATAATTTAGCTGACAGCCGTTAGCTGTTAGCTGTTAGCTGTATGAGGAAAGGTGGGACTGATCCCGCCTTTTTTCATATATGCAGAAGGTTATACGTCATAATCAAAAATGGATGAGCAGTGGAATATCTGTACTTTGGATATAATTTATTTAAGAATTTTCGTTTTGGAGTTTCAGCCTAATGAATAAGAATGCGATGACTAAAGTGTTTATTGACGGCAGCGCCGGCACGACCGGGCTGCGTATTTATGAACGGCTCAGTGCACGCGAAGACCTGCAGCTCATTTCTCTTTCTGAGGAAATGCGTAAGGATCCCGCTGCGCGGAAAGACGCCATCCATACTGCGGATGCAGTGTTTCTCTGTCTGCCAGATGCGGCTGCCATTGAGGCTGTCGAACTGGCGGAAGGTTCTAATACCGTTATTATTGATACTTCCACAGCCCACAGAACAACAGTCGGTTGGGCGTACGGTTTCCCCGAGCTGAAGGGATTCCGGGATGTCATCCGAAGCTCCAAACGAATTGCCAATCCAGGCTGTCATGCCAGCGGTTTTATCGCGCTGGTCAAGCCGCTCATTGATGAAGGCTTGATTTCATCGGATACAGCACTGACCTGCTTTTCCCTTACCGGTTATTCCGGCGGCGGTAAAAAGATGATTGCTGAGTATGAAGCACCGGATCGTGATCCGCTCCTCAAGGGACCGCGGCAGTATGGGCTGACGCAGCAGCATAAGCACCTTAAAGAAATGTCTTATATATGTGGCTTGAATGTCGCCCCAATCTTCAGCCCAATCGTAGCTGATTATTACGCGGGTATGGAAGTGAGTGTGCCGCTGTTTGCGAAAGACCTTAAAGGAAATATCTCAAATCTTAAAGAAGTATTTAAAGAATATTATTCAGGTCCGCTGGTTCATTTTGATGACGCGGCAGATGAGAACGGGTTCCTTTCCGCATCTGCCTTTGCCGGGCGGGACGACATGCAGATCATGGTCAGTGGAAATGAGGATCGCATCCTCCTGACGGCCCGTTTTGATAATCTGGGAAAAGGCGCTTCCGGTGCCGCAGTCCAGAACCTGAACCTGGTGCTTGGGCTGGATGAAACTGTGGGACTTGTAATTGAATGAAGATAAGAGATTGAAGTTAGGAAGTGTAATTTCTTCATTCTTCCTTCTTCATTCTTCAATAGAAACTGGGAGATCAAATTATGAAGCTTATTCTTGGCGGCGTATGTGCCGCGAAAGGATTTCGAGCAAATGGGATCCGCTGTGGGATCCGTCCAAGTCATACAGACAAGGATCTGGCACTGGTCGTCAGTGACGTGATGTGCAATGCCGCCGCGGTTTATACGACCAATCTGGTCAAAGGGGCTCCCATCGCAATAACCAAAGAGAATATCGCAGATGGCAAAGCACAGGCCATCATTGTGAACAGCGGTAATGCTAACACATGTAATGCCGATGGACCTGAGATCGCCCGGAAGATGTGTCAATTGACCGCGGATGCGCTGGAGCTGAAAGCGGGTGATATTGTTATCGGATCCACCGGCGTCATCGGACAACCGCTCAGCATTGCGCCAATCGAAAACGGTATGGCTGAACTGGTGAAAGGTTTGCGGTATGACGGTAATGAAGATGCGGTTGAGGCGATCATGACCACCGACACGCGGAAAAAAGAAGCCGCGGTGGAGTTTGAATTGGATGGTCACGTTTGCCGGATTGGCGGTATGGCGAAGGGATCAGGGATGATCCATCCCAATATGGCCACTACGCTGATTTTTATCACCACCGACGCGGCGATTTCAAGCGAAATGCTGCAGAAAGCTCTCGATGCCGATGTCAAGACCTCTTTCAATATGCTTTCTATTGACGGAGACACCTCTACCAATGATACACTGGCGATCCTTGCCAACGGTCTGGCCGGAAATCCGGAAATCACTGCGGAAGGTGACGCTTTTGATATTTTCAAAGAGGCATTGCATGCGGTTACGTCTGACCTTTGCCGCAAGATGGCGGCGGATGGCGAAGGCGCGACGAAGATGCTGGAGTGCCGCGTGACCCATGCCCCGGATGAGAAGTCCGCGCAAATTGTCGCGAAATCCGTGATTTGCTCCTCCCTGCTGAAGGCGGCGATGTTCGGCGCTGATGCCAACTGGGGGCGGGTGCTCTGCGCGATTGGCTATGCCGGAGTTCCTTTAGATGTGGAGCGGATTGAGGTTCGCTTTGAGTCTGCAAAGGGAAATATTCTGGTCTGTGAAAACGGGGCCGGCGTTCCTTTCTCAGAAGAGAAGGCAAAAGAGATCCTGCTTGAGAACGAAATTTATATTCTCATTGATCTCCATCAGGGTGAAGCCTCTGCCACTGCCTGGGGCTGTGACCTGACCTATGATTATGTTAAGATCAATGGAGACTATCGCACGTAGGGCGAAATGAAGAACGAAGAAATTAGAATGAAAAATTGATGTGTTCGCAGGCTGTTGTTAATACTGCGTCACTGCATAAAGAATAGCGCAAACCCGGAAATAGGATATACCTTATGGAAAGTAATTTCACGAATGCGGATCGGGCGGAGGTTTTGGTTCAGGCGATGCCGAACATCCGCCGTTATTATAAAAAAATTGTTGTTATCAAATACGGCGGCAATGCCATGATCAATGAAGACCTGAAGCATCAGGTCATGGAAGATATTGTACTGCTCTCCCTGATCGGTACCCGAGTGGTGCTGGTGCATGGCGGCGGTCCGGAAATCAGTGACCTGATGAAGCGTCTCGGCAAGGAAGCAGTCTTTATTGACGGACTCCGCGTAACCGATAAGGAAACCGTTGATATCGCTCAGATGGTGCTGGCGGGAAAGATCAATAAATCCCTTGTTAATATGATCGAACATTATGGCGGAAATGCCATCGGACTTTCCGGTATTGATGGACACATGATCCAGGCGGAAATCAAGGATGAACGGCTGGGATATGTCGGTAATATAACCTGCATTAATGCCGATCCGATCCTGGATATGCTGGATAACGGTTATATTCCGGTGATCGCTACGCTTGGTTGTGATGATGAAGGAAATACCTACAACATCAACGGAGATACCGCTGCAGCTTATATTGCCGGTGCTCTGCAGGCAGAACGTCTGCTGATGATGACGGACGTTCCCGGTGTTCTGCGGGATAAGGATGACCTTTCCACATTGATTTCTGAAATGAGTATCGAAGAAGCCAAGCAGCTGCGGGAGGAAGGCATTATTGCCGGCGGGATGATCCCCAAGGTAGAATGCTGTGTGGAAGCGATCCACTCCGGTGTGAAGAAGGTAGTCATTATGGACGGCCGCATCCCTCATTCCATCCTGATGGAACTGTTGACGGATGAAGGTGCCGGAACCATGGTAACGGCATAATTTGCTTAGGAAGGTAAACAATGAGCGAGTTAAAAAATATCGATAAAACTTATGTCGCAAATACGTATGCACGGTTCCCGGTCGAGATCGTTTCCGGGAAGGGTTCTATCCTGGTGGACAATAACGGGAAAAAATACATTGACCTGGGTTCCGGAATCGCTGTGAACGTTTTCGGTGCCGGAGATGATATATGGAAGAAAGCCGTTATTGAGCAGCTGGATAAGATTCCCCATACTTCTAATCTATACTACACCGAGCCCTGTGCGATGCTGGCAAAAATGCTCTGTGAACGGACCGGAATGAAAAAAGTCTTTTTCGGCAATTCCGGTGCGGAGGCTAATGAGTGCTCCATCAAGGTCGCCCGCAAATATTCCGCTGAAAAAAAGGGCCCTCAATGCTTCACGATCATCACATTGGTAAATTCCTTTCATGGCCGAACCTTAACAACTTTGGCCGCAACCGGCCAGGAACACTATCACGAGTTATTCCAACCGCTTACGCCTGGTTTTGTCCATGTTCCGGCTAATGATTTTGAAACCTTAAAGAAAACATCGCTGGAAACCAATGCTGCCGGGATCATGATGGAGATCGTCCAGGGGGAAGGTGGTGTGCTGCCTTTGACGGAAGATTTTGTCATACAGACTGCCGCTTTCGCAAAAGAAAATGATATTCCGCTCATCATAGACGAAGTTCAGACCGGCAACGGACGTACTGGTCAGCTGTATGCGTATATGAATTACGGTATTCAGCCGGATATTGTCTCCACAGCCAAGGGTATCGGCGGCGGTCTTCCGCTGGGTGCCTGTCTGATGGGGGAAAAGGTTCAGGATGTACTGCATGCTGGTGATCACGGGTCTACCTTTGGCGGCAATCCGGTGGCTTGTGCCGGAGGACTTACCATTCTCAGCCGCATTGATGACACTCTGCTGGCAGAGGTTCGTGAAAAGAGCGCTTATATTTTTGAGCAGTTCACCGGTGCGGAAGGTGTTGAATCTGTCAGCGGTATGGGATTGATGATCGGCATCAAGCCGGTCGGTCCGGCATCAAAAATCGTGGCTGCTGCCATCGAGAAAGGTGTGCTTGCTCTCACCGCCAAGGATCGCATCCGCCTGCTTCCCGCGCTGACCATTCCATGGGAGCAGCTTCGCGAATCCATCACTGTCTTGAAAGATCTTTGTGCACAAATCAAAGAGTAGAAAAAGACGTAAAGCGCAGACGTTAGAATGAAAAGAATGCCATCATTATCGATGGCATTCTTTTCATTCTAACGTCTGTATTCGATTCAAATTTTACTATCTTTTGATGATGAACTCGGGCGCACCCTGGGCTCCGACGGCGATTTCGTATTTATCGAAGCAGATCACCAGGTCTCCGTTTTCGTTCAGGTACCAGTGATGATAAGCTGGAACGTTTGCGAAAGCGAATCCGAAGGATTCATCATCTGTATAGTACAGACCTGTGCCGGATCCATTGGCGTCAGTCATTTCAGCAAGAATCTGGTCATGAATGCCCTGCACCATTTCCGGAGTAACGACATCTTCCCATGTGACCAGTTTGCCGGTGTTTTTGTCGAGTGTCCAGAATTCATTCCTTGTCATGGAGGACCCGGCAGCGAAGAACGCTACAGTCTTGAAAGCGAAGTAATCCGGTGTATCGGCGAGAATTTCGTAGAAATATTCATAACCGAAATGAGGACCGTCATCTTCAGAGGTACTTTCTTCAGCAGTAGCGACAGCCGTTTCAAATTCTTTCCGGATCCCATTAAACGTTTCCACAAAGTGGGCATTCATCTGGTTTTCCTGGTCAATATCAGCCAACCCGCTGATGACCGGGAGTTTTAGATTCAGATACCAGTTTTTCTCTGTGATTTCCGCAGTGTCTCCGACATACAGGTCGAAAGAATATTTATTGTCCTTCAGGAGCACAGCTTTGTCACCGGTGATTTCGAATCGGGATTCTCCCTTTGCACCCGGGGCAACCTCGTATTTATCAAAGGTGATGACCAGGTTCCCCTTTTCATTGATGTACCAGTGATGGTATTCTTCGATATAGGAAAATGCGGCGTCAAAAATATCTTCTTCAGTCCAGAAAACTTCCTGTGTCTTATTTTCCTCATCCATCGCTGTTTTGATCATCGAACGGACCTCTTCAAGACGGACTTTATCAGCGACATCAAGGAGTTCAATAAGGCTGCCGCTGTGTTTATCCAGTGTCCAGTATTCGTTGACAGTCATGGAAGATCCGGCGGCATAAAAGAGGTAGGTTTTGAACACAAAATAATCATCTGAGTCGACGACCTTTTCCCAATTGTATTCATAACCAAAATGAGGCAGGTCTTCTGTGGAATATTCTTCCTCCATGAATTCGACATCATCATTGTACTCTTTGATGACATAATCTTTCCAACTCATAAAATAGGCATTCAGGCTATTTTCGGCAGTTTTATCAGCAAGACCTTTGACCTGTGGGATGGAAAGATCCATATACCAGTTTTCGGCAAGGTCTGATATGTGGGTTGCTTCCGAAAGTTCAAAGGTGTAAAGCTCATCTGCACTGACAGCAGCGGTAAGAGCAGCTGTCAGGACAAGCAATGTTATGAGAATATATAGATACTTTTTCATAAGTCTCCTTATCTTGTTTCTATTTATGATGGAGATTACTCCATCATTTTCATTATACTATAGAAGTCAGGTTTCAAAAAACAGGGATATTAAGAATATATGTTACTGTTCAGTGAGGTAAGAACTGCATCGTAGTATTAATTGAATCAGGCGAATGTATTTGAATAATTTTGCGGCTTGATAAAAATCATCAAAAATTGGCAGGTTTATTAATGGGTCTTTTTTATGTCAAATTCCGAATTTTGTGATATAAATAACAAATGTGGTATAACCGGAGGTGATTGAAGGCTTGCGGTTGGTTCTTTAGCAAAGCTTTCCCCGGTTTGCTGAAAGTTATCCCTATACGGGATCAAAAATCAGGAGAAGGTTAATAATGAGTGAAACAGTCAAAGGTACAGTGAAGTGGTTCAACGAGTCAAAAGGTTATGGTTTCCTTTCCCAGCCGGAAGGTGAGGATATTTTTGTTCATTACACCTCCATTCAGGGAAATGGTTTCCGAACTTTGAAAGAGGGACAGGAAGTAGAATTTAATGTTGAACGCGGCCCGAAAGGACTTCAGGCCAGTAACGTTACGATTCTCTGATCAGTCATCATAATCAGAAAAAGATTGCAGAATATGCTAAAAACGATCCGCAGAGGGTCGTTTTTTGTTGTGTATAATGCAATTTGTCATACAATATATGAAAATACGTCATGAATTTCTGTCATTTTTTCGCTGATTTATTCGAGAGCCCTTGATTTTTTTGAGACATTGTGTATACTCTTATAATATGAGGTATTCAGAGAAATTCCTCTGGTATCTTGAAATCAAAAGAGCTGAAAAGCTCTGGGTAAACTTTTTACAAACCTGGAGGTAATAAATGGAAGGATATTGTGTAAAATGTAAGGCAAAGCGTGAGATCCAGAATCCCACCGCTGGTTTCAACAAACGTGGCTCCGCCGTTGTTTTCGGCACCTGCCCGGAATGCGGCACCAAGATCTATCGCATCGGCCGCACCGAACTGCATGAGGGAATGACTCCCCCTGCAAAATAAATCCAAAAGGATTTCAATAAGAAAAAGCTGCCATTGGCAGCTTTTGGTTTTAAATTTCCCGCAGGGAAATTTCTCCTGCTATCCACGTTTTTGTTTCTCCGTTTTGATCAGTCGTGATCAGTGAACCATCGGGGGCGATGCCGGTGACGATGCAGCGTTCAGAGCTTCCATCCTGCCGTACTAACCGGGTTTCCTCTCCTTTGTAGGCAAGACAGCTTTCCCACTGCTCAAAGAACTTCTGTTTTCCGAGAAAAGGGCGTAAATGGATCAGCTGTGTAAGAAAAGTCCGGATCCACTCCGCTCGTGGAATGATAACGCCGGTTTCATCCTCCACGGAAGATGCAGGATAATTCAAGCCCGGTATTTCCGGCGCGGAGCCGTGCAGCAGGTTGATGCCGACACCGAGAATTAGTGCATTCAACTGATCACCTTCCCATTGTGTCTCACAAAGGATCCCGCAGATTTTTCGTCGGTTCAGCAGAACGTCATTTGGCCATTTGATCCGGCTGTCAATTTTATATCCTTTCAGCAGTCCCTCCCGGACTGCCAGTCCGGTCAATGGGGAGAAGAGATTCAGGTATTTCATTTCTTCAGACGTCGGTCGGATGATGACCGTCATTGGGAGTGACGTTCCCGGAGCAGTGATCCATTTCCGCTGCATTCTTCCGCGGCCTTTGGTTTGTTCGAATGCTGTGATGACGGTCATGTCCGGCGCGCCAGCCGCGGAGCATTCAAAACCAAAGTCATTGGTTGATCCGATCTCGTCAAAACAATGGATCTCTCCGACCGGAAGGTCTTTCAAGACTTCAATTAATTCATCTTTGGTCAACTTTTCCATGTTATTGATTTGTCAAATATTGAAACAGAACGTTATATACAGCCTGCAGACTTGTCTCTGAAACCTTGTCTGCTGTATCGCCGAGTGTGTGCCACCAGGGGTAATCAAAGTCGATAAGGTCAACCGCAGGAATGCCCTGATTCAGGAAAGGAATATGATCATCCTGCATGGAATATTTGGGCTGATCAATGAATTGTTTGGAATATCCAAGTTTCCCGGCAAGGCTGAACAGTTCATCGGTCAACGCCTGATCGGAATTCCGTTCCCGGTAAATATTGAGGTTTGCATCCCCAATCATGTCGATTACGATCACGGCATCCGGCTTTCGTTCCAGTTTTCCGTACTGTTCCGCGAGCAGCTGGGATCCCAGACACCAGTCCGGCCAGCCCATCAGATTTCCCTGATCCTCCGCGTCAAAAAAAGCCAGCGTTATGTGTTGGTTCTCCAATTTTGGCAGTGTCTTTGCCAGACCCAGGAGTACTGCCACACCGGAGGCTCCGTCATTGGCAGCCGGTACGGGTTGATGTTTGTTCGCAGGTATTTTTTCCTGGTCTGCCTGGATGCGTGAATCGAAATGCGCACCGATGACGATCCACTTTCCGTCAGTGTTCTCTGCGCCGCGGTCAGCGGTTATGTTCTGTACGGTTTTCCCGCGGAATTTTTCAGCACTGCTTTGCACACTCCACCCGGCTTCTTCCAGAAATGCGGTGGTCTGAGTTATGAATTGCGCATGAGCCTGACTACCCGGTGTGCGGGGACCAAGGTCCATCTGCTGATGAATGAATGGCATCAATTCAATGGTTTGCTTTGCGGAGCCGCAGCCGGTGAGACAGAAAAGTGTGATGAGCAGCAGTAATAATGAGATTCTGGTTTTCATGTGCTATCCTTTGATTAAGCCGTCAGATGTTAGTGCGTGAAGGAGATCGTTCACTAACATCTGATTAATCATAAGTATTTATTCAGTAGGGAGCACTTGGAGACTGGCACCTTGTGTCGTGAAGCCGACACAAGCGTGCCTGTCCTCATGTGCGTCGCTGGAACCTGAACAATTATAATCGTAACAGAAAAAAACAAAAAAGCGTCATATCTTTGCTAAAAATTTAAAAACTGGTGTATAATCTTCCATCGTGAGTTACGGAGAGATAGCGTAGTCTGGCCTAACGCGCGCGCCTGGAGAGCGCGTTTACCGCAAGGTAACGAGGGTTCGAATCCCTCTCTCTCCGCCAGAGAAAACACCGGACAAACCGGTGTTTTTGCTTTTAAGGACTGTTGCCGAAAGGTGACTGTCCCTTAAATATAGAATTACGAATTAATATACAGTGGCTTTCAGCAACAGTCCCTTTTATGGTATGATAAAACTATTCAAAAAATGTGACAAATTATTACGGAGATGATCCGGGGAGGTTTCTATGAGTATACTCGATAATATTCGAAGCAGGCGGAGCGTCAGAGCATTTGACGGCACTGATCTGCGGCCTGAAGACGCGGAAAAAATCATGGCATGCGCGGCAGAGGCGGATAATCCTTATGAGCTTGCAATCACCTGGCGGCTGCTGGATGCGGGGAAAGACGGTCTTACCAGTCCTGTGATCACCGGTACGAATACCTGGATCGCCGGGAAAATGCAGCGAGTTTCCCATGCAGAGGAGGCTTTCGGGTATTCATTTGAAAAAATCGTATTGTATGCGGAATCTCTCGGTATCGGAACGACCATCATTGCTGGGACGATGAACCGTCCTGCTTTTGAAAAGGCGGTGAATTTGGAGGACGGAGAAGTGCTGCCTTGTGTCAGCCCGTTAGGATATCCGGCAAAGAAAATGTCGCTTCGTGAGATCATGATGCGGAAGGGTGTCAGAGCGGACAGCCGATTCAATTTCGGTGAGCTTTTCTTTGACGGGAAATACGGTACTGCCCTTTCACCGGAAAAGGCCGGTAATCTTCAGTCCGCGTTTGAAGCTGTGCGTCTTGCCCCTTCGGCGGTCAATAAACAGCCCTGGCGTATCGTTCTCTGCGGAAATGAAGCTCATTTCTATGAAAAGCATTCCAAAGGATATATTTCAGCTGACAATTGGGATATACAGAAGATCGATATGGGAATCGCGCTGTGCCATTTTGAATTGGCTGCCAAAGAGAACGGTATCGATGTTTTCTTTAAGGTTGAAGATCCGAGACTGGAAACCGAAGCGGATGCAGAGTACGTTGCGAGTTATGGTATTAGGGGATAGGATATAGGGTTTAGGGGTTAGTGAATGAAGAATGAAGAAGGAAGAAGTAAGAATGAAGATACCTGACATCTGATATCGTACTCCTAACTTCTAATCCCTAATCCCCAACTCCTAATTCCTAATTCCTAACTCCTAATTTTCCTTACCGCTTTTCCGGTGACCTCTGTCAAGGTGTTCCTTGATTCCCGGTCGAGGAGCAGGTATCCGGCACCGATTACTGCGCCGGCAAGCAGCAGTCGGAGCAGGAAACTGATTGCCCAGGGCATGTCACTCAGAATGATGCGGGTCTGTCCGAAGGCGGCGGCACCGTACAGAACGATCATCAGGAGAAAATAGCGCAGGTTCCAGTGAATCGGGAAGAGCTGGTCTGAAACGATCCAACGCCCGCACATGGCAGTCACGTAACCAAGCAGTTCCGCAATTACTGCCCCATAAAGGCCAAGTTTCGGAGTCAGGATCATGTTGGCACCCAGGTTGACTAGGACGGCCAACCCCAGCATAACGGAAACCCACCAGGTCTTCCCGGTTTTTGCGGTTCCGGGATCGATGACATAAACGCCCATGGTGAAAATCCAGCGCAGCTGCATGATCCCGAGCAGACCGATGCCCGCAAGATATTCCGGCGGGGCGAGAAACAGGAAGATTTCCCGCGCGACGGTCATCACCAGTGTGCAGATGGAAAGCGTCCCGAAAGTATAAAGCGAGAGCATCGTGGGCAAAGTGTGTTTGATTTTCTCCTCTTTGTTTAAGAGCGAATACATGGTCGGTTCCCATGCATTACAGAAGGCCTGTGTGGCGAGGGTAATGACGATCGTGGCCTTGTTTGCCAGTCCGTAATAAGCTACCTGGACCGGTGTGGTTGAAGCATTCAGGAACATGCGGTTGTTGGCTGATAAGCTCCAGCTGAATAAGGTTCCGGGAACCAGCGGAAAACTGTAACGGGCAAGCCGTTTGAACCATTTTATGGAAAACCGCGGTGCCAGTAGCTTTCGGGAGATGAACAGCGCGATCACCGTGCCGATGGTGTTGGAGATGATTTGCGCATAGTAATATCCGGGGATGCCGACCTTTCGGACCGCGACAAAAAGGATAATGCATCCCATGTAGATCATGGATACCGTCAGGGCAATCAGCATGTAGGGGAGCGCTTTGTTCTCAAGCCGCAGCAGGTTGAGTGAATAAGTGTAGACTGCCACAGGAACCAGCGCGGTAAATGCCAGACGGATCAGCCCGGTATGGTCCGCATCTCTGAAAAGCCGTTGTGAAAAAGTCCCTCCCAACAGGAGAGAGGTCAGGATCACCAGTACTCCGCATAGCCCTACGAAAAGGAAGGTCGTGGAAACCATTTCCCGCCGGTCTTTTTCATTTTCCGCTTCAAAGAAGAAACGGTAAAGCCCGGTCATCATATTCAGCCCGATCAGCAGATTGAAGTAACCTGTCAGGGAAGTGATGACTTCGATGGAGCCATATTCCCATGAGGTCAGAAATCGGGTCATCAGCGGCAGTGTGATCAGACCTGCCGCTTGTGAGAGCACCCCGCCGATCCCGTAAATGATCACATTTCGTGCGACAGATGCCTCTTGTTTGGTAGTTTCTTCCTTACTCATGGAGTTGATTGTATCATCTTTTTACGGCTCTACTGATGAGGCAATACATTATTATCTATGGGATCATAGACTGTAAATTATTTGTTCAAAAATTGCGCTATGTTCCTTTTTGTTTATGCGATAGATCAACAATAAATATCAGGAGAAATTGGGGTTTGACAGAACGGCGGATATCGTATTAAAATAAAAATATATTTTTTTCGGAGGGCTGATGATGAGAAAAATCCTTTATATTATTTCTGTTTTGATTTTGCTTTCCTGTGCGCAAATCGTTTCTGCTCAGGATTATAAAGCCACGGCTGAAGCGCTTGAATATCAGCTGCAGATCATGCAGCTTCAGGCGACGATTGATGCGCTGAGCGGCAACTCCGGACAATTCTCCGGAAACAATGGCTCATCCAGCGGAAATACAACGGATATGTATGTCTGGAATCAACAGAATTCAGGTTATTCTTCAACGCCCACCCCGTTTAATTACTCTAATTCCTATCCGAATACAACTGTGAGCAGCAGTAATTTTCCATCAATGGTTCGTCCTCCGGTTCCTTCCGGGCCCCCGCCAACCTGGAAAAAGCCGGCTGATCGTTATTCAACCGAAATTTACGTTGGAGACGCCGGGCAGTATCTTACGATTTCCGAAGCGATGAAACACCTGCCTGATAGAGCAGGTGAAGTGACAATTTATCTGGTCAGTGATACGGAAGAGCCTCAGGCAGGGATTTCCATCCCGATTAATAAAAAGATATCCTCTGTCAGGATCGCAGCGAATGACGAAAGAAGCAGAAGGACTGTCTGGCCTGCGGACCGTTCTGTCTGGTTTTTCTGTAATGGTGTGCCGCTGCTTGTAGACAAGACAGTAACTTTTGCGGAAAAAAGCATGATCATGGGTGGATTTGTGACGTATTCCGGACACAATGTGGAAGCGCCGAAAAGCACGATCGTGATCAACGGAAATGCCCACTGGGTTTATGCAGGCGGGCAGTCAGATCGGGAAGGTCACAGCTCAACGGTGAATGAGGCTTTTGTAATTATCAACGGCAAGGTGGACCGGGTCTATGCCGGAGGCCGTTCTATCTGGGGCGAGACCTTTGTCCACAATTCAACTGTGGTTGTAAATGGAACCGCTAATGAAATTTATTGCGGCGGATATACAGAAAACGCCTCAGCGAAAGCTACTGTCGGACAGGCAAACCTGAAGGTTTACGGCTGGTACAGTAAGCTGGGCCTTGGTCTTGGAGCGGGACAATCTTATCTGCTGACGCCTGTGGGCTGTTATCAATAGTTGATTTTTAGGGGCGGTTTTCTGTTATGACTGGCGTGACTGAAAACCGTCCTCTGTTTATTTTGAATTTTCCTTCTCGTTTGCGTTATAATGATAAATGGAGTTCCTGTGAGTGGAAACTCATCTGATTTGCTGGATACAGGCAGGTTTATGACACTGCCGGGAAGGTTTTTGCTGATGAAAATATTAATTGGGACAAATAACGCTCATAAAGCGCAAGAGATCCGGGATATGCTGCCGGAGCATGAAATTGTGCGTCCGAAGGATATCGGACTGGAGCTGGATGTGGACGAGAATGGGACTACATTTGAGGAAAATGCTCTGATCAAGGCTCGAGCCTTTGCGGAGGCCTCCGGTATGGTGACACTGGCGGATGATTCCGGTTTGGAAGTTGAATGCCTGAACGGTGAACCGGGTATTTATTCTGCCCGTTATTGTCCAAAACCAGGTGCTGATGATGCGGACCGCAGACAATACCTGTTGGAAAATATCAGCAAATGCGGAGCGGAACGTCCCTGGAAAGCCAGGTTCCGCTGTGAGATCGCGGTCGTTTATCCTGAAATGAATAAAACGCTCCGTGCTTCCGGAATCTGCGAGGGTGAAATTATTCCGGAGGAACGTGGTTCCAATGGGTTCGGTTATGATCCGATCTTTTATAAACCGGAGCTTGCCAAGACACTTGCAGAGCTGACAGAAGAAGAGAAAAACGCGATT
Organism: uncultured Chloroflexota bacterium; assembly: GCA_902791025.1. Lineage (GTDB taxonomy): Bacteria > Chloroflexota > Anaerolineae > Anaerolineales > Anaerolineaceae > Flexilinea. Next base: position 67,543 of record CADATZ010000015.1, read on the forward strand.
TCTCACCGGGGAAACGCGGTGAAGAAGGTACGGCCGTTTCTGATATAAGAAACAATAAAACAGAGAAAATAACTGATAAGGAAAAACTGAGGGCTATTTATGGATACGATCAAGCATTTATTCCGCATCGGATACGGTCCCAGCAGTTCCCATACCATGGGACCGCAGCGGGCTGCCGAGATTTTTTATCATAAGAATCCCAATGCCAACCGTTACTTGGTGACCTTGTATGGCAGCCTGGCAGCAACCGGCAAAGGGCATATGACGGACAAGGCGATCAACGATGTTCTGGGTATTGACCGCACTACGATCATCTGGCAGCCGGATGTGATGCTTCCCTATCATCCGAACGGGATGGAGTTTGAATCTCTGGACGAAGCCGGCAATGTCACGGACGACTGGACGGTTTATTCTGTCGGCGGCGGCAGGATCGACGATAAAGGTGATCGCATTCCGCCTGAAACGATCAGCAACATTTATCCTCACCGCAATATGCGGGAGATCCAGGCCTACCTGAATGAGACCGGAATGAACTTCTGGGAATATGTGGAAGAATGCGAAGGCTCGGAAATTTGGGATTACCTGCGGGATATCTGGCATGTGATGAGCGACGCGGTGGACCGTGGCGTTCGTGCTGAAGGTATGATTCCCGGTGGTTTGGGAATCACACGAAAGGCCAACCTTTATTTCCGCCGCAGCCAGCTGACGAGGGAAGGCTTTATCCATTCCACACCGATGTCTGCTTATGCTTTGGCGGTATCGGAGGAAAACGCGACCGGCGGAAAGATTGTCACCGCGCCGACCTGTGGTTCCTGCGGTGTGGTTCCGGCTGTTTTGCGCTACTTTCAGTTGAAAATGGATATATCTGAAAACAATATTCTGCGGGCCCTTGCGACTGCCGGGGTTGTCGGTAATGTGGCGAAGCATACCGGCTCGATTTCCGGTGCGGAAGTTGGCTGTCAGGGTGAGATTGGTGTCGCCTGTGCCATGGCAGCAGCCGCGGCCTCTTACTTTTATTCCGGTACCAGCCGCCAGATCGAATATGCTGCCGAATCCGGTCTTGAGCATCATCTCGGCTTGACCTGCGACCCGGTCGCGGGGCTGGTGCAGGTTCCCTGTATTGAGCGAAATGCGGCAGCTGCGAACGCGGCTCTGTTTGCGGCTCAATTTGTGATGTTTTCTGACGGGATGCATCGTGTCAATTTTGATGATGTGATCGAGGTCATGATGCACACCGGGATCGACATGCCGCGCCTTTATCGTGAGACTTCAGAAGGCGGCCTGGCGAAGGTTTACCGTATCCCGAGCGGCGCTTAGGGAATGAAGAAGAAAGAATGAAGAAATAAGAAGTTAGAAATAAGATGGATCGACAGACAGCAGTGGAACTTCTTGAGATCAACCAACGTTTTTACAGTGAATTCGGTGATGCTTTCGCGGCGACCCGGCGGCGGATACAGCCAGGGGTGAGTCGTGTGCTTGGTTCCATACCAAAAGAGATTTCCTCTGATTGGCTGGATCTTGGTTGTGGCTCTGGCGCATTGGGACAGATTTGGACGGGACAGCAGCGCTGTGGTTCTTATACCGGGCTGGATTTCAGTGGTCCGCTGCTGCGGGAGGCTCAAAAGAGCACAGATGGCCTCTCCAATGTCAGCCTATGTCTGAATTACCTCCCGGGCGACCTGATGGATCCGGATTGGCCAGCCATATTGGACGGAAAACGCTTTGATGGTGTTCTGGCATTTGCTTCGCTTCATCATATCCCGGGACATGAAAATCATCTGCGGCTCTTCTGTCAGGTGAGAAATTTGTTGAAACCGGGCGGAAGGTTCATTTTATCTGTTTGGCAGTTTCAAAATTCACAGAAATTGATGCAACGGGTACAACCCTGGAGTAAAGTGAATATTATGGAAGATAGGCTTGAGCCGGGAGATACGCTTCTGGATTGGCGTTATGCGCTTCCGGATAATAAAGAAAAAAAGGGATTGCGTTACGTTCATCTTTTTAGTGAAAATGAGCTGGAGAATCTGGCTGCAGAGAGTGGATTTTCAGCAGCGGACCGGTTTTATTCCGATGGGGCGGAGGGAAATCTTGCGCTTTATATGGAATTAGAAATGATTGAATAGTTTGGAGGAATGATGACAAAGAACTTTATTATTGGTTTTCTGATCCTTGTCATTGCGTTGATGCTGACGCTGAGCTGCGGCGCCGCAGGCAGCATCGGTGATCAGGTGATCGTTATCGGGCAGAATAGGATTCATGATCTTTATGGTGCGGTCAATGCACTGGAACAAAATGCCGGAAACGCGGTGATTTATTTGAATGGTCCTGTCACATTAAATCGGCAGCTCGAGATTCCTTCAAATTTATCCGGACTGAAATCTGTGACGCTTGCCTCTTATACAAACTCCCCGGTTTCAGTCGCTATGAGCGGCAGTGTTCTCTGCGCGAATGGTGTTCCGTTCTTTGTAGATCAGAATGTTTCACTGACAAATGGGTTTCTTGTAGGCGGTGCCTGCAATGCACAGGCGGGTACAGTTTCAGTTGATGATTCTGTATTGTTTATCAATGGATCCGCTGATTTTGTTATCGGCGGCGGATTGGCGATGGGCAGCGGTGTTGTTTCCAGTGTGAAAAATGTGAATGTTATCATCAACGGGAGTGCTAATGCTGTTCATGGCGGCGGTTATGCTTTCAATGGCGGTACTGCTGATGTCAGCGGGCTTGCCAACCTGATCCTTGCCCGAACCGGTGTTGTCAACAATGCTCTTTACGGTGGTGGGTATGCAACAGGAGCGGGCAGCAATGCTCCTGTCTCTGCGGCTCATGTAATCGCGCTGGGTTCAGCAAAGAATCTCTATCAAAGCAGCGGTCTGGCGGAAATGGGCGGCAGTGCTGCACTTGGTTCCTACAATATTGAGTTGATCAATAATCAAACTCCACAGATTCAAAATCCTGTCTATCAACCGGTTCAGCAGCCCATTATCAGTCCTGATAAAACACTTGTATTGTATGTGGGACCGAACCAGCAGGCTCAGAATTTTACAGATGCAGTCAATATGCTGCCGATGCAGAATGCCGGTAATGTGGAATTCCGCATTATGGGGAATTTCCGCCAGGAAAATGAGGTGGTGATTCCTGCCAACCGCGGGATCGTTTCTCTTATTGTTACAGGAAACAATAACACGCGGATGACAGTTTCCTGGCCGGAGGATGTGGGCTTTTATGCAAATGGTATCCCGACGACCATTGCCGACAGTGTGGTTTTCAAAGACGGGACGCTTTATGGCGGTGCCAATGTCAGGGGCGGTCAGCAGTCCAATCTGCAGAGTACGTATCTGGAAATCGCAGGAACTGTAAACAAGGTTGTTGCCGGTTCCAAAGCGAATGGTCGGCAGGCTGTTGCACATGTCGGGAATACAATGTTGGTTTTACGAGGTAAAGCAACTGGCTGGCTTTATGGCGGCGGTGCGGCTCTTTATGAAGGATATTCTGCGGTTGATGGTACAGCGACAATGGCTGTTGCCCAGGGAGCCAAGGTGGAACTCAGTGTTTCCGGCGGCGGTTATGCTTTTGGTGACGGAGCTCTTTCTGTTGTGAATGAATCCAACATGAATATTGCCGGTACGATCGTTTATGCGGTTTTCCTCGGCGGTTATGCGGATCAGGGGTCAACAGCTGCCACTGCTGGCCTTTCCTACCTGAACCTGGAAGCGACCGGTAATGTCGGCCAGAGTGTGTGGTATGGCGGTCGTGCGTTTACCCGTTCCACCGTTACACTTGATACTGCTCAGGCTCAGATTTCCGGACGAATTGGAGCTTCCGTGCATCGGGAAGGCCGCGCGACAGACAGTGGAAAGGTCTCAACAAGGGTTATTTTGTAGAGACCAGATATCAGATATCAGATTTGAGATTTCAGACATCAGACTTTAGACAGTAGATATCAGGTAGGTAGAATCACGTTTTACGCGTTTGAAATAAAAGAACAGGAAAATGGAATGGAACGAATCGCTTTTAATGATGACTGGTTTTTTACGACGGAATGGAAAGATGAATTGATCGGCATTTCCGCGAGTGAGGCTGCCGGAACTATGGAAAAAGTGCAGCTGCCTCATACGGTAAAAATGCTGCCCTTCAACAATTTTGACCAGAGTGTTTATCAGATGGTCAGCGGCTATGTCCGCTTTTTTACGATCCCGGAAGAGTCGGCTGGAAAACGATTTTTCGTTTGTTTTGACGGAGCTGCCCAGCAGGCTGAGGTCTGGTGCAACGGACAAAATGTCGGAGCTCATCATAACGGTTATACCGGTTTTCGTTTTGAACTGACAGATTTTGTTAAGGTTGGCGAAGAAAACCAATTATGTGTAAAGTTGGACAGCCGTGAGGTTGATGTTCCGCCCTTTGGCGGTATTATTGATTACCTTACCTATGGCGGACTTTATCGTGAAGTGTGGTTTGAAACATCTGCACAGTCGCGAATCAGCGATGTCTTTATCCGCGCAAAAGCAGACGGAACCTTCCGCTGTTCGGTGACCTGTGAGAAAGAACCCACGGATACGCTGGCTCTGAAGATTTTCGACTCGACCGGTCATCTCTGGCATCTGGAACAGATCCCGCGTGACGGGAATCTGAATGGAAAAATGAAAAAAGCCGCTGTATGGTCTGTTGATGATCCCGTTTTGCACACGGCAGTGGTTTCACTTTCCCGAAAGGGTGAGATTATTGATGAATATTCGGTCCGCTTTGGATTCCGCACGATTGAATTCAAAAAGGACGGGTTTTATCTGAACGGCGAAAAAGTTCTAATCCGCGGGCTGGACCGTCATCAGTGCTGGCCTTACATGGGGTATGCGGTTCCGGCACGTGCCCAGCGGCTGGATGCGGATATCCTGAAATATGAGCTTGGCTGCAATGCGGTTCGGACCAGCCATTATCCCCAGAGCCACCACTTTCTGGATCGCTGTGATGAGATCGGTCTGTTGGTTTTCACGGAAATACCCGGCTGGCAGCACATCGGTGATGAAAAATGGCAGGCGCAGGCAGTGCAGAACACACGGGAGATGGTCTCTCAGTACCGCAATCATCCGTCTATTATTCTGTGGGGAGTGCGGATCAATGAAAGCCCGGATAATGATGCCTTCTATCAGGAAACGAACAGGGTTGCCCATGAACTGGATGACAGCCGTTCCACCGGCGGCGTCCGCAATTTCCGCGGCTCTCATTTGTTTGAGGATGTTTATACCTACAATGACTTTTCTCATGTCGGCAATAATCCCGGCTGTGAGCCAAAGGCTGCTATTACTTCCGACCCGGAAAAGCCTTATCTCGTATCTGAATATAACGGTCATATTTTCCCGACCAAGCCCTTTGATGACGAAGAACACCGTCTGGCTCACGCGCTGCGCCATGCCCGTGTGATCAATGATATTGCCGCGCAGGGTGATATTGCCGGCAGCTTTGGCTGGTGTATGTTTGATTACAACACTCATCGTGAGTTTGGCGCAGGAGACGGTATTTGCTGGCATGGGGTGATGGATATGTTCCGTAATCCCAAGCTGGCAGCCGCTGTTTACGCTTCCCAGAGTGACGCGAGACCGGTACTCGAGCTCAGCAGTTCCATGGATATCGGTGAATGGCCTGCTTTCGGGATCACCAGCCTGACAGCCTTTACCAACGGAGATGAAGTCCGTCTGTACCGTGGTCATGATTATGTTAAGACCTTCTATCCCTCTCGGGATTACGCGGCATTAAAGCATCCGCCTATCATCATAGATGACTTTATCGGTTCGCTGCTGCGGACAAAGGAAGGGTATGATAAACAGACTTCGGATGATCTCAAGAAAGTTATTTTTGCCTTTGTAAAATATGCACAGGAGCCTTACAGCGAGGAAGTGCTTGCCGCAAAGGAGCGGCTGAATGCCGCAGGAGTCAGCGACGAAAGAATAAATGAATTGCAGAATCGCTACATGACTTCTTTTGACGAAGATGGTGCCGTTGAATGGCGTATTTTTTCAATCAAAGGAGGTAAGGCGATCGCTTCCCGACTTCTCACCCCTGGAAAGAAAGTCTATCTGGATGTTCAGGTCGATACCAAAAAGCTGATTGAAGATGATACCTGGGATATGGCAACAGTGCGGATCACTGCCCGCAATGAGCATGGTCATCCGCAAATCTATTGCCAGAGGGCTTTGAAGCTGACAGTCTCCGGTCCCATTGAATTGATCGGTCCGGATTGTGTCCCGCTCATGGGAGGCTCCGCCGGCTGCTACGTCCGTTCCAAAGGCAGGAACGGTATGGGCAAGCTGGAAATCAGTGCAGACGGGATTGAGACGGTTACGGTCAACTTTAGATTGAAGAATTATTAGTGGGCAGATGTTAGACATATGACATTAGACGTTAGACATTAGACGTTAGATATTAGACGTTAGAAAAATGAAGGGGCTGTCGCAAATGCAGATTTCTGCAATAAGCGGCAGCCTCTTATTCACCGATAAAAAATCATGAAATTTTGTCAAAACGGTGATAATTTCACTCGTTTTTTAGTCAATACCAGGTAATTATTCAAAAATTTTGCTGTAATATTCGGGAAACAGGTACAGTGCTCTCTCGGATTTAAAATTTGTATTGCAAAGTCAAAATTTTTTATCTTCAAGCAGATGTTTGAACAGCGAACAAATGAGTGCCGGTTCTTTTTGACTGGATCTTATAATGAAGCTTGTTAAAATTGTGTGCTAAAGCGATCAGGATAGTCTGAGCTAAAGCGGATGCC
>CADATZ010000015.1:74331-74842 GCA_902791025.1 uncultured Chloroflexota bacterium
TGCGAAAGATCCTTCTGCCTGAATGGAACGGTTGACCCGAAGCTGTGTGCCATAGTCGCTGAGAATTCGTTCCAAATCTTTTTTGCGCAATTCTTCTTTCTTCTTCGAAATATTGAGTGTTTTGTTTCGTTCATCCATCGGAGTGTGGCAATTATTTCCCTTGATACATTACGTCTTAAAAGGGCATCCTGTGCATTCGCTGCATGTGTAGACTGTAGATTCTGATACATAACCGCTGCCGGATTTTCTCTTTCTTACCCCTGTGCTTTTCAATTCTTTCCCATTCCTGCAGATATATGTATCCCGGGATGGATCGTATGCCATATTTTCGAATTTTCCAATGTCGGTCCTGTATTTTTTTGTCTTGGATATTTCATAGTTTGCCGGTTTGATATAGGCATCTTGTCCGTTTAATTCAATGAAAACATAATTTTCTTCGCTTTCATATCCCGCATCTGCCACAATATTTTTGTATTTATAGCCCAGCATTTCTTCTGCTTTACGGAGAAAA
>CADATZ010000016.1 GCA_902791025.1 uncultured Chloroflexota bacterium
GTTCGCCACTACAGTATTGCTACTGCCGTTCGACTTGCATGTATTAGGCACGCCGCCAGCGTTCATCCTGAGCCAGGATCAAACTCTCCGCTAAATTTTCATCAGTCTTTCGACTGTTTGTTTCTTTCTTTTCACGGATTTATTCGCCGGAATTGTCTGGTTTGTTTTTATTTCTGCTGCTTCTCAATTGTCAAGGTTCTCTTTTTTCGTTCCCCCGTTCGTTTCTCCGTTTCGTGGGCAACAGTCATTTATTATATGCACTCTTTTTATCCTGTCAAGTACTTTTTCAAAAGTCATGAAAAATTTGTGACATTTAGTTTTTTTTGGTTTTTTAGGGGTCAGGATTCAGGATTCAGGTGCCAGAAGTCAGTGGTTAGGGGGTAGTGTTTAGCAAGATGACGGGGACGGACCTGAAGGTCCGTCCCCTGTGATGGTTCTGAGGGAACCGTTAGCATCTTTTTGTTTAAATATGAATTGTCATTTCTGTTTGTTCAACAGAAAAGGATTTTACTTCTCCATCCTTATGAATAACGAGCTTCAGGTCCGGGACCGGGTGACTCAGTTTGAGATCAATTTCATCGTTTTCGCAGCAGAAAGAAGCCTCCAATACCGGATTTCCTTTGATATCCGGAATAACAACCTGATCAGAACCACCATTTTTCGGCTCATAGAGATGCAGTTCAAGCCCATCGCAATAATCGTAATCCGGACGATCCTTGCGAGCGCCCAGTGGAAGCAGGCTGTTTTCTCTCACATAAAGCGGCAGGGAGAAATAATCATAATTCTCACCATACCAGCGCCCGCCTTCGCGTATTTCTTCGGAATACAGATGCGTCCACCTTCCTTCCGGCAAGTAATAATCCACATGACCGTCTTCATTGAAAACCGGCGCGACGAGCAGCTTGCTACCAAGCATATACTGCATATCCAGATAATTCACTGCCGGATCATGCGGGAATTCCAGCACCATCGGACGCATTTCCGGGATACCGGTCTGATGAGAACTCACGGCTTCCCCATAAAGATAGGGCATCAGGCGGCTCTTCCATTCCGTGAAGAAGCGCAGCACATCACATGCCTCATCGTCAAACAACCACGGGACCCGGTAGCTCTTGGAACCATGCAGCCGGCTGTGAGTAGAAAGCAAACCGAAAGCGCACCAGCGTTTGTAAACATCCGGCGTAGCGGTCTCTTCAAAACCGGAGATATCATGACTCCAGAAGGAAAAGCCGGAAAGCATCAACGAAAGACCGCCGCGCAGCGTTTCCGCCATAGACGCATAAGAAGCAGAGCAGTCCCCACCCCAGTGAACCGGGAACTTCTGACCGCCGGCCGTCGCGGAACGGGCAAAAAGCATGGCTTCACCCTTGCCCCGTTTTTCTTCCAACACCTCAAAGCAGGCCTGATTATATAAATAGGTATAGTAATTATGCATAAAGAGCGGGTCGGAGCCGTCATAATACTTCACATCGATCGGGATGCGTTCCGCGAAATCCGTCTTGAAGCTGTCGATGCCGGTATCCACCAGCTTGCGCAGCCGGTCCTGATACCATTGCTTCGCTGCGGGATTAGTGAAATCGACAATTGCCAGACCCGGCTGCCAGATATCCACCTGTTTGATTCCTCTGCCGTCGGCACGCTGCAGGAAGTAACCATTTTTCAGCCCCTCTTCAAAAAACTCACTGCCCTGTCCTACGTAAGGATTGAACCAGGCGCAGGTGTGCAGTCCGCGTTTATGACATTCCGCAATCAGCTTTTCCGGATCGGAGATAACATCCCGGTCCCATTCAAAATCTGTCAGATGGAATTCACGCATCCAGAAGCAGTCGAAATGAAACACATGCAGCGGGATATCCCGTTCCGCCATGCCATTAATGAAGGACATAATGGTGTTTTCGTCATAGCTGGTGGTGAAAGAGGTCGTGAGCCACAGACCGAAGGACCAGGCAGGCGGCAGTGCCGGTTTACCGGTCAAATTTGTATAGCGCCGCAGCACATCCTTCGGTTCCGGACCGTAGATGAAATAATAACGCAGCTCTTCACCCGGAACAGAGAAACCAACATATTCGACTTTCTCGCTGGCGGTTTCAAATTCCACCGGACCGCTGTGATCCACAAAAACGCCATAGCCTTTGTTTGTCATATAGAAAGGAATGCATTTATAAGCCACCTGAGAGGCCGTCCCGCCGTCTTCATTCCAGGTCTGCACAACCTGCCCATTTTTCACAAAAGAGGTGAAACGTTCGCCGAAGCCATAAACACATTCACCCGGCTGCAGGGAAAGCTCGCTGAGCATATAGGGTTTGTAGTTTCCGGAAAGATAGTTTTCATCACAGAACATCGTCGAAGGTTTTCTGTCCCAGCGCATATAACCGAGGTTACGAAAGCCGCAGGAGGTGATGACTTTTCCTTTTGCTTCAAAGGTCATGAGCCAGTCATCATGCATCTTGACACGAAGGGTAACTTCTCCGGTGGTTAGGACGGCTTCTTTGTCATCGATTTTCACGCTGCAGGGAACTGTGCTTTCAGTGACGTCAAAACGCGGTTCCCGAGCGTCGTATCCCTGGAAATGGCGAATGCGAACCTTAATAACGTTTTCCTCTGCCGCGGTAAACTCAACAGTCAATGCCGGTTGGTCAATGGTGGCAGCTCTGCCGGTGATCTTATTGGCCGGTGCCAGGATCCGCATCCCGCCGGGAATTTCTTCAGCAAGATAAGCCTGTGCCGCGTAAAGCGGATTTGAGCGTTCACTGCGAAGCCAGTAACCTTCTGTAAATTTCATAAAAATTCCTCCCGAATAAAAGATTTTCTCTCATTTGGGAAAATCCCATATAGGACAGTCCCTGATGTGCCATAATTCATGTTTTAATATGCATATTTCAGCAGCTTTATTTTCTCACTGCCTTTCAGGATCAACCAGCCAACACCAAAGGAAAAGGCGAGTGTTACAAAAAAGCAGAGAAGGGAAATGGGCAGCTCATATTCACCAAATTTCGGAAGGATAACATTAATCCGCAGCCATTCAATGAATGTGGCATGGATACAGTAAAGCAGAGTGCTCATGCAGCGCATAAATTTCGCGTATTTGAGGTGGATATCCAGTTTCAATACAATCCAAAAAAGAATCGGACCGGAAATGAGACCCAATAGATAAACGTCGTTGTACATGGTGAAATATCCGTGGCTGTAAAGATAATGATGTTCCAGCCACAGCAGAATCAGTGAAACTGCGAAAAGCAAAAGGACGATCTTCATGCTCACAGCCCGGAGTTTATCCTGGTAGGCCACGAACATCCTACCGATCCAGATCCAAATCGGAGCAACGAAAAAATTGTTCGCAAAGCGCAGATCAGGAATGGCATAAATTCCCGAAATTCCAAGCTTATCAGCAAGCGGGCGCCAGGTATATTGACCAAGACACACCAGATACATCAAAAAGGCAACGACGGGCAGCAGCCAGCGGCCAATCCCATTATTCAGTTTTGCAACAATCACGATACCGATTGCCAGTGCCATCAGGTACCAGGAAGCGGGGAAGGATGAGCCGAGGAAAATCGTCCCCAAAACCATCTGCCATCCTTTATGGGCATAGTCGCGGTAAACGTAGGTAAAAGGCAGAAAGACGATAAACCAAAAGAGATAAAGGGTCAAATCCCTCTTAACGAACTTCCACAAATAACTATTTTTTTTCTCATCGGGCAAACTGTCATATTTACTGAAAAACAGGAACGCGCTGACCATGAAAAAAACCGGAATGGCGATACGAACCCAAGGGTGGAGCCAATGGTATTTAGAATCTCCAAAAATCCGTGTATGTGCACTTATAACTACAATTGCCGCTAAAAATTTGAATAGATCAAACGAGTCATAGCTCTTTCTTTTGGCTTCAGAGATTTTTTCATTCATTTTTTACCTCTTTTTTTGTAAATGTTCAGAATTTGAGTAACGTACATGGTGACAGGATAAGCTCCCGCTCTGACTAAAGGAGGCAAAACTGATTCCCTGCCGAGCGATACTCGTGCGGACTGCGCCGTACAAGATGGTTGTTTCAAAATTCTCCATCTTGAACAGGTATGTTATCTTTTAATTATACTTATTTCTTTTTATTTGCAAAAATGAATAGGGGAAAAGTGTTTCCCGTAACAGATTTGTTAGTGAAACTTTGCATATATGATTAGGGAATCAAAACACAAAGGAAATAAAAAAGGGTGCCGATCAGCACCCTTTTTCGAAATGTAAATTATTGATTAGTTTTCCAGTTTGACCCAGGTTTCTTCGATCTGCTTGCAGGCAGTATCTTTGTCGATGGTGCCGGCAATGTAGGATTGGAGGGTTTCACCGAAAGCCTGATGGGAGGCGTCGGTGAAGTAGGTGATGGAAAGGGCAGCAACGCCATCGGATTCGGCCAGAGCGTCACCCTGTTTGATCACTTCCATGTCCGGAGCTTCAGCACCCTTCACCGGAGGAATCACACCGGCGACGTTGTTGAACCAAGCTTTGCCATAATCACTGGTGTACCACCAGTTGACGAAATCGAGAGTTTCCTGCAGAACGGCGGAATCTTTGTTGATGCGCAGAGCCTGATCGGAACCACCGATAACACGGGCATGATCCGGGTTGTCATCAACAGGATAACCAACGAAGCCCAGATGCAGGTCGGGGTTGATCTGGAGCATGTCAGCTTCGACCCAGGCACCCTGTCCGACAACGATGGCGGATTTGCCGACAGCGAAGTCCGCAACTTCATTCGCAAGGAAGGATTCCAGCGGTTTGGCATCGCCGTATTTCACGACGAGGTCAATGAAATCGAAGAAGTTGTTGTAGAGGACAGGATAGTCAGCGATATGAGCTTCACCCTTAATGAAAGCGTCTGCCAGGGCAGCCGGATCATCAGAAGCGGCATCGAAGAAGGTCTGCCATGCGTGCTTGAACACCCACCATTCACCGAAACCATCGGAGAACACCTGGTAACCGGCTTCGTGGATTTTTTCTGCAGCTTCCTTCAGGCCGTCGAAGGTCTTCGGGAATTCAGTAATGCCGACTTCTTCAAAAATATCTTTGTTGTAGAGCAGACCGAAGTAATTGCCCTTGATGGCGAAACCGTGAACTTCATCGCCGCTCATCATCACGCCTTTAACAGCGTCGGTCATGGCTTCAGCAGCCGGTTCATCGGCGAAGTTGTAGGAGTAATCGAGGTACACAGCGATTTCCTTACCAGAGGTGGAACCGAAAATGTCGGGGGTGGAACCGGCATTGATCTTCGCCTTCAGCAGGGTCGGGTAATCACTCTGGGTGGTTTCATAGTTGATGGTGACATCCGGAGCGACAGTCTTGTATTCTTCGATCAGGGTGTTGATAGCATCGGCATATTCCGGGCTGGGGATAAACATATAGATATCCGCAGCGGAAACCGCACTGACAAGCATTGCTGCAAAGATGCAGACGAGCAATAATACATTAATTTTCTTCATTTTTTTCTCCTTTTTCTTAGCAGGGGATAGGATGTTGGATATAGGGGATAGTGAGATCAATCCTCGAAACCCGACTCCTTACACCATACTATTAACTACAAATTAACTTATAACTTCCAATTTCCGACTTCTAACTGCCGAATTCTGGTCCCTGATCCCTGGATCCTGACCACTGATTACCCCTTCACCGCGCCTGCCACAACACCTTCGATGATGTATTTCTGAAGGAGGATGAAGACGATGATGGAAGGCACGATCGCCAGCACCATGGAAGCCATGGCATACTGCCACTGGGTGTTAAACTGTCCCACAAAAGTGTATGCGGAAAGCACCAGCGTTTTGGTCTTGGCACTGGAATTCACCATCAGCAGCGGCAGCAGGAAGTCATTCCAGATCCACATCACATCCAGAACGATCACGGTGATCGTAACGTTTTTCAGCAGCGGGAAAATCACGCTGAAGAAGGTCCGGATGGTAGAGGCCCCGTCGATCTTGGCGCTTTCATCGATCTCCTTCGGGATGGTATGCAAAAAGTTACAGTAGATGAAAGTCGCCATCGGAATGCCAAAGCCCCAGTACTGGATACCCAACCCCCAGATGGAGCCGGAAAGGTGCAGTACGTTCATCACCTTCAGCAGGGTGATCATGATGGTCTGGAAGGGAATCAGCATCGGCGTAATGATGAGCGTATGAATAAAATTCGTGTAACGGTTTGGCCGTCTTTCGATAATATAGGCTGTAAAGGATGAGAAGAAAACGATTCCAGCGATCCCGACAACCGTGATAATCACGTTATTCAGGAACAGGCTCCAGTAATTCATCTTATCCATCACATAGGAATAATTCTTCCATTCAATCTTGGACGGCAGCGCGATGACGTCCATCACGACTTCCCGGAAAGGCTTGACGGAATTCATGAACATCAGGAAAACCGGATAAATATAAACCAGTCCGATGATGACGATGATCACTTCCAGGATCACCAGGTATAAACGTCTTTTATCTGCTCTTGTCATAATCCCACGTCCCTCTTATTGAATGCTTTCAGTACGACCTGCGTCAAGATCAGGACGAACAGGAAATAAACGATCGATTCCGCGGAACCGAGACCATAATTGTTGTTCTGGAATGCTTCGCGGTAGATTTCCAGGGTAACAGAGGCGGTTGCCTTACCGGGACCGCCCTGTGTGAGAGCCAGGATGATATCAAAGACCTTGAGCGAGTTTGTCAGAGACATGAACACACAGGTCGTGACCGATGGCCAAAGCATCGGGAAGGTGACAGAGAAGAACTTCCGCAGTCCGGTCGCTCCATCAACCGTCGCGGCTTCCAGTACGTCACTCGGGATAGCCTGAAGTCCGGCGATATAAAGCACAATGTAAAACCCGACGGACTGCCAGATTCCGACAAATGCGACGGAATAAAAAGCCAGGTTCGGATTTCCGAGCCAACTGAGGTTCAGCCAGCTCCAACCGGTCATCTCAAAGAGTTTGGCAAAACCCTGGGAGAAAATGAACTTCCAGATGAAACCGACAATCGTCATCGACATGATGTACGGGATGAAGAAAACCCCACGCATGACGTTCGCCAGTTTGAATTTCTGCGTCAGGGCAACAGCCAAAGCCAACGCAAAGATGTTGGCGAAAATGATGAATACTACGGTGTATTTGGTTGTAAACAGGATGGAGTTGAGAAAATTGCTGGAGGCATCGGTGAAGATGGTCACAAAGTTCTGAAATCCGATGAATTCCGGCTGTTTCGAGATACCGTTCCACTTTGTCAGCGAGTAGTAGCCGCTGAGAATGAAGGGAATGTAAATCGTAGCAGAAACGAGAATCACCGCCGGCAACGTAAATAATACATTCTCAATTTGTTCTTTGCGTTTCGCACCCATATCGGTTTTGTCATTCCTTTCTGAAAGAAATTGGACATAACAATTTTACATTAGCAGGAACAAACAAACATCATGAAAATTTATGATGAAAATAACCTGTTTTCAAAATAGTTAGTATATGAAACAAAACACTTTGATAACTTCGCAATTGTGAAAATATCCTTAGCGACTGATATATTGGCATAAATATTGCATCTGAATCTGTTGAGAGAGTTATCTGTTGCTACAAAAACAGAACACTTTGTACCCAACAGGAGTATCCCCTTGGAGAGGGGATGAAGGAGAGAAACAATGAGATCCCGTTTTTCCATAACGGCAATATTATGCATTTTGTTTTTAATTACCGGTGTATTTTCAGCATTTGCAGCTGATCCTGTCGCCAAATCGGACGATACAGAATTCGTGGGACAGCTGAAAATTCTGGCCCGTTATAACGATTCCATGCAGTTTTATGACGGCCATACCTATCTGCTTTTCACATCCTATCAAGACGGCGTCACCATCATGGTACCGGACCTTTATGCCGGTTATGAAATATCCGACCAATATTACAGCGATATCCGTTCAGATATATCCAACGGTTCAAACCATACCGGCACTGATACGGATAAATATTTCACACTCAATAAAGAGATGAAGTCCGTCACCCTGAACCGCGGTGAGATCGTCACCATCGGAATGTACCGCGACTTTGACCTTTCTGTTGCACAGGCAGCTCTCGGGACAGTCATGAACAGCTCCGCATGGACGAAACTGGAAAGCGCCGGCAAGGGAGCAGTAGTTAAGACCATCTTCGATTTCCTTGATTCGGGCACCATCTCCGCGGAAGAAGCATTGGCCCGGATACAAGCCGTTTTTCAGGAAATCGGAGCTGATTTCAACCTCCTGATAGATGGTGTCGTTGACGGCGGGGTCTGCTTCAACCGGGAACTTTATAATCAAAAACTGGAATGGGATCAGTTCGAAAACATCACCTTTGAACTGGATATCACGCGTGAACAGCTCAACAGCATGGTCAGCACTCTTTCCGGAAATCTCAACAATTTCTCCATCATAAAAAATAGCTGTGCAACCATAGCCGTAAAGGTATGGAACGCGGCAGTGGGTGACAATTCAATTTATGCACTCGACGCTACCGGCGAAGGAATTTTTGCCCTGGTCGACGCACCGAAGGGTGTACGGGATGACATGATCGAAAAACTCCCCGGATATTATCTGAACAAATCAGAAGGCGGAAACCCCGAACCAAATGCCGGTTATACAGATGAGACCGGCTGGGTCTATGTCAGTGCACCGGAAAAAGTGGCACCGGCAGTATATGAATATGCGGATGATTCCATTCAGATCGATGCGGACAAAACCAAACCGGCAGTCGTTATCACCGCAGCAAAAGGAGACAAAACCATCTCCTACAGCAAAGATGAACAAAAGATCCCTGTAAACGTGCAGAAAGCCGTTCAGGAAGATGCAACTACAATCAACAGCATCGAATTCAAGATCAATGGCACCACCGTCACAGCAGATTCCGGCACATCCCTTCCCGAAGGCATCTGGTTCAAAGTGAAAATCGAAAATCCTCGGGATGGCGAAGAATACTATGTGACCGATGCGGAAGGCAAAGCACTCCCCAGTCACTTCTCATCAGACGATAGCAGTGTCAGTTTCCTCGCTGCCTCACTTCCGGTCACATTCAAAATCGTTGGCAGCTCCGAAGGCAGGAATAATATCCTCAAGACCACAGTCATCAACGGTGAAGATTTGCAAACCGGTACCAAGGCCGAAGTTTACATCAAACAGAATGGCGAAAAGGTGATGCTCAGTGACTTCGCTGAAGTGACCGACGGTACGTCTGTCTTTATCAAACCGGTTGTTGATCCGGAAGAAATGAACTACGCCCTCATTGACATCACCCTGAACGGTGAGACCATCATGGTTGATAGCAACTATGATGCTGCAGAAAGCGCCTATAACATGGTCATGCCCGGCAGCTATTCAAAGCTTGACCTGATATACCAACCGGCCGTAGTTTACGCGATTGGCAGCAATCCGATCCAGGTTTCTGTCGGCGATGTTTTAACAGCTTCCGATCACGCTGAGCTTCGTTTCGGTGCGGAAGCAGCAAAGATCCTGGGACCGGAAAACGTCCGCTGGAAGTTCATCGAAAATGACGGCGTTCTGGAATTTGCAGATGACGCGCACAAGCAGCTGAAAGCACTCAAAGAAGGTTCTGCCATCATCTGGGCAGGCGCGGACAGCAATGACAACATCGGCGTCTGGTTCACGGTGGAAGTTTATGAGAACACTTCGGACATGGTGATGGTAACCTTTAACGAGGGAGACTTCACAATTCTTGCCCAGGCTCCCGGTGAAGAAGCCAAAGCTGTTCAATACAACCGATACCTGGTGAAAAAGGGTTCTGAACTAACCGTCGTCCCCGCACAGACGGGAAGTACGATCATCGCAAATATTCTCGCCAATGGGAAGTATATTACCGCGGAAGAGGCAATCGTAGCCGATCAAAACACTGATATCACCGTTACCTTCATGGAAGCCTCCATCACAGGCGTTCCTCGCAGCATTAATCTTGCCAACAAGGGCGACAGCTATCAGCTGAACGCGGAAATTGAATATAGATGGCCGCTCAACCTGGTTCCGCCGGTATATGACAAAAGCATCCGCTATGAATCAGCTGACCCGATCATTGAAGTGGATGATATCGGGAAAATAACCGTCACGGGAGACGTCCCCGTAGAAGGGAAAGCCGTGATCGTTACGGCCTATGCCGGGTCCTCCAATGATATGGTTTCCGCACAGTGCAAGGTGATCCTCGGCAATTATGACGGGGAAAAGATCGTCGGGAAACTCACCATCCACGCCCGCCCCATCGTAAAGACAGAGTTGATCGCACATGGAGCCATTACCCTCACAGCTTATGAAGATCTGGACCTGGACATCAGCTTCTATCATTACTACAAGCCTACCGAAAAATTCGTTAGTCTGATGGAAGATTATGAAAAGCACCCGGAAAAATACAACTCCGATCCCGCCCTTTACAACAATGATGAACTCGGACTCGGATCCACCGAAATTCGTGAAAAAAACTATTTTGAGGACAAATTCAACGATTCAAAATCAGCCCCTGAGAAGGTATCACTGAAATGCGGAGAAAGCCTTACTCTCTCTGATTACGGCTACGGCTTCTTTAATATCAGAACCATACTGAACGCCTTAGAAAACAGCAGCATCTCATCCAGTGAGAACGCGCAGAAACTCATAGCTCAGCTGAAACTGTACTTAGCCGGTGAAGAAATAGATGGAACAACAGCTTTCGACAGCCTGTTTGCGACCATCGTCGAAATCTACACCATCACCCGCCGGACCGGAGTGAACCCGGCAGACGGTCAAGACATCGGCGGTATGGACATCAACCGTGAAGCTTATAATCAGTTCAGGAGAAACGATTCTCAGCTGCCGAATAACTATTATTCGGTAGAGATCACTAAAGACGAACTGGCTTATCTGCAAAGTTACACAAGCGATCCCGCTAACAACTACTATTCACTTTTCGTCAAAAACTGTGCATCCTCCGCTGTCGAAATGTGGAATGTAACATTGAAAGATCGGCCCGAGCTTCATTTAACAGCCAACTATACCGGCTTCGGGATAGATCCAGAGTCACTCTATTTTGAATTGGGACTGATGCGCCTGAAACCCGGCCTTGACGGTGAAGCGGGAACCAATTTCTACCCGCGTCTTGTCGCGAGTAATTCTCACTGCCCATACCGGCCGGAATCGGTCGATCCGGTCCATCCGGACACACCGAATTTCTCTCAGCTGTGCACAGACTGTCTGCTGCCGGCAACCGGTTTTTCAGCCGTGCATCCCACAGCACTTTCAGCACAGCCCAAGGATTTGAAATACAGTTTGACTCCTATGCGCATTCAAATGCCGACGATCAATCTGGATACCGAGCTGGTGAATGTCCCGCTGGCTGACAATGCCTGGCAGGTGGAATGGCTTGGACAGCAAGCCGGGCTCCTGAGCGGGTCAGCGGTTCCGGGTGATGGGTTGAGTATCATTGCAGCCCATAACACACTCAATGATACAGCCTACGGTCCCTTTGCCCTTTTGAGCACAATGAAAATCAATGATTCAATTTTCATTAATGGAGAAAACAACAAACTGACGATCTTCCGTGTTTATGCAAATGAACTGCTGGAAGCGGACGGTATGGAAGAGCTGCTTTCCATCGCGGAAACTTCAGAAAATTCGCTGGTTCTCCTGACTTGCGAAAACGAATCAATTGACGGCGGATATCTCAACCGCCGGGTGATCTTCGCAAAAAGAGTGAATTATTTAAGATAGTGGGCAGGAAATCAGACAGTGAGATTTTGTTTTCAAAATCTCAGAAAAAAACGATTCGGAGGATAATCCCAAATCGTTTTTTCTCTGCAACATTCTGAAAACCAAAGAAATTTTTCATTTTTTTCTGTGCTTATATTTTTGTCCAATAATCACAGTTCTTAGATAAAATAAATTCTATAAAGATATAATAGTAGTATATATTTTAAAATTTTTGCAGAAAGGTTTTTGGAGAATGAATCCAGTATTAAAATATAGAGGTGGAAAATCACGCGAGATACCCCGTTTTCTGCAATACATACCTGATCACTTTAACAGATACATTGAACCTTTTTTTGGTGGAGGAGCTCTTTATTTTTATCTTGAACCTGACAAAGCAATAATAAACGATATAAATGAACGTTTAATGTTATTCTATAGTCAACTTCGGAACCAATATCATGAAATGAGAATTCAACTAGACGAAATTCAACATATTTACGAAAACAACCAAATTGAGTACAAAAAGCTGAAAAAAGAATATCCCTATTTTATAGTACCAAACGCAAACGAAGATCTCTATTATAAAATGAGACGAATCTTTAATCATCCAGATAATAGTTATTTAGATGGTGTTATTTATTTTTTTATTAATAAAACTGCTTATTCAGGAATGATAAGATATAACAGTAACGGTGAATACAATGTACCTTTTGGTCGTTATCCAAATCTAAATACACAAATGGTCACAGAACAGCATAGCCTTTTATTACAGAAAGCAGATCTTTACAATACCGATTATAAAAAGATTTTTGAGATGGCAAATGAAGATGATTTCATATTTTTAGACCCACCTTATGATTGTGTTTTTAATGACTATGGTAATATAGATATGATGAACGGTTTTGATGAAGGAGAACATAGAAGATTAGCAAAAGATTTTAAAGAATTAAAATGCCGTGCACTAATGATTATTGGCAAAACACCTCTCACAGAAGAATTATATAAAGACTATATTTATGATGAATATTATAAAAACTATGCAGTTAACATTAAAAACAGGTTCAACAATGATAAAATGCATATTATCGTTAAAAATTATTAGAGGACATTCTAATGGCATATCTAAATAATAAAATGCTTTTTTTTACAACTTCACCAAGAACACCTTCTAAGATGATTCCTGAAATAAAAATCCTTACAGAAAATTTTACAGAAAAAAAATGGGATAAAAAAACACAATGTGAATTTATTGATTTTCTTACTGATACTGATTTTTTTGAAGGGAAAGGCTCATCAGACAATAAAGATTTAAGTGCTCGTGACAGAATAAATAGAGCACCAAAAGCGTTAGGCTTTGTTGATTTAAATCCTATAATAAAAATAACACCTGCAGGAAATGAATTAGTTTATGGAAAACGACCTCAAGAAATATTTTTGCGACAATTACTGAAATTTCAATTACCATCTCCCTATCATAAAGAACCAAAAAATACAAATATTTCTTTTTATATAAGACCTTATTTAGAAATAATAAGGCTTATTAAAGATTTAGATTCTCTTTCATTCGATGAATTAAAAATGTTTGGGTTAAAGTTGATAGATTATCGTCAATACGATAATATAAAAAAAGAAATATTACAATTTAGGATTGATAAAGAAAAAAACAAAGGACAATATAAACGATTTGCTGACAATTTGTGGACAAATATTTTATTACAACTGTATAAAGATAATATCAAATCAGGAAACACAAAAACTCGAGAATCAAAGGACAAAAGTTTAAAAAATTTTATTACTACAAAAAAGAGAAATGCGAGAGATTATGCAGATGCATGTTTTAGATATTTACGCTATACAGGACTATTTTCTATCTCTCATAAAAACTGCTCTATATCTATATATCCAGACAGGATGAAAGAAATTGATTATATTCTTGAATCTATAGAAAGAAATCCTATTTATATTGAAGATGAGTACGAATATAAAAACCATTTGTTCAATGCTCATGAACCTAAATTATATGATGATAATCGTGAGAACGTTATTGACCATATATTGAGAATAAGTGATTATACTCGTAAACAAATTGAACAAAGAGATATTGAGCAACTTAAAGACCTTCGAGACGATATAATTCAAGAAAATAAAGATTCCATTATAAAAAAACAGAAAGACAAAATTAAATCCTATGCATTGTACTCCGAAATAATTGATACCTATAATGAAATAATTTCGAACAATCTATACGATATACCGTTAATGTTTGAATACAACACTTGGAGAGCTATGACAATGTTGGATGGTGGAGAAATTGAAGGTCATTTTAAATTCGATGATGCTGGTCAACCTTTATCGACTGCACCTGGGAATATGCCAGACATCGAATGCTTTTATGATGATTTTGTGTTATCAGTTGAAGTTACAATGCAACAAGGGCAACGACAATATGAAAGTGAAGGAGAGCCTGTTGCAAGACATTATGGACAAATGAGAAAGAGAACAGGTAAAGACGCCTATTGCATATTCATAGCACCAACTATAAATAAAGCTTGTTTAGCTCATTTTTATGCCCTAAATAAAATTGGAATTTCATATTACGGAGGTAAAACAAAAATTATTCCGATTGAATTAGACCAATTTATGAAACTTGTCGAAAATTCATATAATTATCCTACACAGCCATCACCTCGTGATATCAGAAGTTTACTTGATGAAATTATTATTTCCGAAGAGTTATCAAAAGATGAAATTGATTGGAATAATAAAATCCAACTAGCAGTTAATAAATGGCTTGTTTTATAAATTTATTTGTTGATTATTGTTTTTGAATAAAAAACACATCAATCCTTGACAACTATGGATTTCGTGTAAAATTTAATTCATAAACAATTTTACGAACCGTGAAACGAATTAGGAGTAATTAACATGTTTCATACTATTATCATCGTCGGTAACGTTGGACGGGATCCTGAAATGCGCTATACACCATCAGGTCAGGCAGTCACATCATTCTCAGTTGCGACCAGCCGAAATTACAAAAGTCAGGGACAGCCGGTAAAAGAGACAATCTGGTTCCGCGTCACCTGTTGGGGAAGACAGGCAGAAGTTGCCAGCAACTATGTCAAAAAGGGACAGAAAGTATTAGTGGAAGGCCGTCTGGTAGCAGACGCTTCCGGAAATCCGCGCACCTACACGCGCAGCGACGGAACGATTGGTACTTCCTTTGAAATCACCGCATCCAATCTGCAGCTGCTGAGCAGCCGTGCTGAAAGTGAAGGCGGCTACAATAATAATGGCTACAGCCAGTCTAACGGCTCCATGGGCACTGCATATGCCGGCAGCACCGATATGGGACCCGGCGGTAATTACGATATTGACCCGGACGGCGAAGACATCCCGTTCTAAGG
Source organism: uncultured Chloroflexota bacterium (assembly GCA_902791025.1). Classification (GTDB taxonomy): domain Bacteria; phylum Chloroflexota; class Anaerolineae; order Anaerolineales; family Anaerolineaceae; genus Flexilinea. The sequence goes on from CADATZ010000016.1 coordinate 15,117, forward strand.
TACATCATGTCACGAATTACGGAAATTGCCGAAGCAGCTCATCGAGACTTTGAAGCCCGAACGCTCGCACGGGACGCGGCACTGACACGATCCCGCGCGTTGATTCGTCACTCTGCAAACGCCATCCGTGCCATTCACCGCAGTGAATCGGAACTGGCGCACGAGCACTTGAGCGAAGGACGCAAAATCGTCGATGACCTGAAAGCTGATCTTGCGGATTATCCGGATCTTTACTACGCGGGATACACACAGGACGCGATCAAAGAGTTCTGCGAAGCGACCCTGACCACAGCGTATATTGAAAACCGTGAGATCCCAACCCCGGAGGAAATGGGCGTTGTCACTTCCACTTATCTCCGCGGTATGGCTGAAACGCCGGGTGAATTGCGCCGCCGCTGCATGGATATCCTTCGCATGGGGTATTCTGATGAAGCGGAACGGCTCCTTGCCCAGATGGATGAGATTTATTCCATTCTGGTGACCATGGACTATCCGGACGCGGTAACCAACGGTCTGCGCCGTCAGACAGACCTGCTGCGCGGCATCGTGGAACGGACCCGTGCGGACTTGACCCTGAGCCTGAGGGAAGATAAACTGAAAGAACTCCTCGCAAAAGCGATCGAGGTCTATACTGAATCAAAAAATTAGGATTTTCATTCACTTCCTGACGAAATGCCCCCTTTCCGGGGGCATTTTCTCTTTATAATAACGATATGAACGATAAAAAGTTTATCAATGCCTCTGATATTGGGTTTTACACCTTCTGTCCGCGTGCATGGGCATTGAAGCAGCTTGACTATGAAGCCGATAACCAATGGGAAATGGAAGCGGGAAAGGAATTCCACCAAATTGTCGGAGAACAAGAGCTGGAAAAAGAATCAGAGACCAGAGAGAAACGTATTCGAAATCAACGGATCATTCATCTGCTGACTGTCCTGACCGTGATCGTACTTTTGTGTCTGATCTCCATCATCGTTCGGATCGTGCTGAAATGAATGAAGTCACGCTGTTTTACGTATTCACAGGGCTGTTCCTTCTGCTTGTGATCCTGTTGGTGATCCTGAAGATCATCGAAAAACATCAGGAACCCGAAATGGAAAACCAGGACCTCGTTCCGGATGGTGAAATTTCCTCCATAATACTCCGCAGTGAAAAATACGGTCTTGTCGGGAAACCGGACCTGCTGCTGAAAAAAGGATCGGAACATTTTCCAATCGAGGTCAAAAGCGCTTTTGCGAAAGAACGGCCTTATCTCTCACACATCCTGCAGCTGGCTGCCTATTGCCTGCTGATAAAAGAAGCATACGGCGTCAGGCCGCCTTACGGAATCATACGATATAAGAACAAGGATTTTAAAATCGCCTACACAAAAGAGTTGGAGCGGTCCCTCCTGACGCAGATCAAAACTATGAGATCCTCAGACCCGGAGGAAAACGACCTGCCGCCTGTCTGTGATGACATGCGGAAATGCCGCCGCTGCGGGTATGCGTACATTTGCCATACCGGACAAAAACGGCTCTTCTAAGGCTCATTTCTTGTTTCTTATTTCTTACTTCTTATTTTCAAATATAGTAAAATTCACCTGTTATAAGCATGATAATTTCTGGAGGAAAAATGACAGTAAGTGCTATTGTTGGTGTTAACTGGGGTGATGAAGGCAAAGGACGTATGGTTGACCTCATCGCCGAGGATTATGATGTTGTGATCCGCTATCAGGGCGGGAACAACGCGGGACATACCGTTGTCAATGAATACGGAAAGTTTGCCCTGCACCTGCTCCCTTCCGGTATCTTCCGACAGAATGTCGTGAACGTGCTGGGCAACGGGACCGTCATTGACCCGCAGGCGCTGTGCGGTGAAATCAAAAACGTCACCGACAAAGGTCCGAAGATCGGTCCGGAAAACCTGAAGATCAGCGACCGTGCCATTATCGTTTTCCCCTATCACCGGGACCTGGATGAACTGGAAGAAGCCCGCCTGAAGGATGCGAAATTCGGCTCCACCAAACGCGGTATCGCTCCGGTTTACAGTGACAAATATCAAAAGAAAGCCATCCAGATGGGCGAACTCCGCGACATGGCGAAGCTGCGCAAGCGTCTGGAAGGCATTGTCGAATGGAAGAACCTGACACTCAAAAACATCTACAACGCCAAGACTTATACCGTCGATGAACTGATGGCTTGGTTGGAAGAATGGGGTACTCCGCTTCTCCCGCACATCTGCAACACCGGCATTTTGCTCCGTGAGGCGGAAAAGGCCGGCAAGAGCATCCTCTTCGAAGCTCAGCTCGGTGCCCTGCGCGACATCGACTTCGGCATTTACCCATATACATCCTCTTCCTCTCCGATTGCCGCCTATGCCCCGATCGGGTCCGGCGCACCCTGGCTGAAGATCGACTCTGTGATCGGTGTTGTGAAAGCTTACTCTACCTGTGTCGGTGAAGGTCCGTTCACAGCGGAATGGTTCGGTGAGGATGCGGAAAAACTTCGTGAAGCCGGTGCTGAATACGGAGCTGCCACCGGTCGTCCGCGCCGCGTGGGTCCGGTCGATATCGTCGCCACCCGTTACGGTGCCCGCATGCAGGCAGCCACCTGCATCGCTCTGACCAAGCTCGACATTCTCTCCTATATGGACGAGATCCCGGTCTGCACACAGTACGAACTCAACGGTGAATTGACCGATGAATTCCCGTTCCCGGCTGACCTCGCTGAGGCGAAACCCGTCATCAAGACCGTACCCGGCTGGAAGTGCGATATCAGCGGTGTCCGCAAGTACGAAGACCTGCCGCAGGCCTGCCGCGATTACATCGAATATCTCGAAAAAGAGATCGGCTGCCCGATCACTTACGTTTCGGTCGGTGCGGAACGTGACGCTATCATTGTGAGAGCCTGATGCACGACATCTACGAAACCCCTCTGGGTACCCGCTATGCATCCAAACAGATGCAGCAGCTATTTTCGGCTGATACCCGCTATCAGACCTGGCGAAAACTTTGGGTAGAACTTGCCCGGGCTCAGCATGAGCTCGGGCTACCCATTACAGCCGAACAGGTAGCGGAACTGGAAGCCCACATCACAGATATTGACTACGAAGCCGAACGGGCGAAGGAGAAAGAGATCCGCCATGACGTGATGGCGCATATCTACGCCTACGGGCTGGTCTGCCCAAACGCCAAAGGGATCATCCATCTCGGCGCGACCAGCTGTTACGTTACCGATAATGCGGACCTGATTATCTACCGCGACGGTTTGAAATCCATACGCAAATCCATGCTGACAGTCATCGCTAACCTGGCTGCCTTTGCGGACAAATACAAAGCCCTGCCAACGCTTGGCTACACTCACCTTCAGCCGGCTCAGCTGGTCACTGTCGGGAAACGTGCCTGTTTATGGATCCAGGATCTTTATATGGACCTTGCCGAGATCGACGACACCATCCGTGCCATCAAATTTCTCGGCTGCCGCGGTACCACCGGTACGGAAGCCAGTTTCCTGAGTCTTTTCAACGGTGACAGCTCCAAGATCGATGAGATGAACCGCCGAATCGCTTCTGCATTTGGCTTCACTGAACTCTTTGACGTCTGCGGTCAGACCTATCCGCGCAAACTGGACAGCCGCATCCTCAATGCACTAAGCTCCGTCGCCCAGAGTGCTTACCGCTTTGCCAATGATATCCGCCTGCTGCAGCATATGCGCCAGGTGGAGGAACCCTTCGAAAAAGAACAGGTCGGCTCTTCTGCCATGGCATATAAACGCAATCCGATGCGTTCGGAACGAATCTGTTCCCTGGCCCGCTACGTCATGGCGGACGCGCTGAACGCCCCGATGACTGCATCAGTCCAGTGGTTCGAACGGACACTGGATGACTCCGCCAACCGCCGCATATCCATCCCGGAAGCCTTTCTGGCTGTGGACGGCATCCTGCGGCTGATGGCCAATGTCTCTGACGGACTGCACGTCAATGAAAAGATCATCGAACGAGATGTCCGCGAATATCTGCCTTTTATCGCAACCGAAAACCTGCTGATGAGTGCTGTCAAGGCCGGCGGAGACCGTCAGCAAATGCACGAGGTCATCCGCCGCCATTCCATGGATGCCACTGCCCGCATGAAGGAAGGTCTGCCCGCTCACCTGCTGGAAGAGCTGGGCAATGATCCGGAATTCGTCCTGAATCACGACCAAATCGCTGAAGCCCTTGATCCCAAAGACTACATCGGCCGCTGCCCGGAACAGGTGGAGTTGTTTTTGAGTAAACTGCCAGTGGAAGATGCTTTTGTGCAAACAGAGGAAATTACATTATAGGCAATAGGCAATAGGATATAGGCAATAGTGAGTAGACAGAGAATAGGAGACTTGTGATGTCCGCAGTAATAAACAGTTATCGGGATCTGAATGTCTGGCAAAAGTCTATGGAATTGGCTCGCATGGTCTATGGTCTCGTTAAATATTTACCAAGAGAAGAGCTATATGCCCTTTCTGATCAAATGAGAAGAGCAGTTGTTTCAATTCCGTCTAATATTGCTGAAGGATACTATAGAAATAGTACACGCGACTACATTCGCTTTCTTTCCTTAGCAAAAGGGTCGCTTGGAGAAATCGAAACACAGCTGTTTCTATGCGAAAATTTCGGTTATCTAAAAAGTGAACAAATTTCACCTGCTCTGACAAAATGTGATGAAACAGGTAAAATGCTAACCGCGCTGATCAATAACCTTCAATCAAAAATTGAAAAGAAAGAATCAAAAAAATGAGGAATAGTATAGCGGTATGGGAATATAACACTATTGCCTATTGCCTATATCCTATTGCCTAAACGAGGAAAAATGAAAATCACTAACGAACAAAACGATATCGAACGTGTTCTTTACACGGAAAAGGCAATCGCTGCCCGGGTGGAAGCGCTGGGCGCTGAGATCACCGAAGCATACAAAGGGAAAATGCCTATTGTGGTCTGCATTCTGAAGGGTGCCAGCTTTTTTTATACCGACCTGTGCCGGTCGATCAAGACTGACATCTATATGGACTTCATCTCCGTCTCCAGTTATGGGTCGGATTCCAAAAGTTCCGGGGTGGTGCGTCTGGTAAAGGACATCAACACCAACATCACCGGACGGGATGTAATTCTGGTGGAAGATATCATTGACTCCGGTCTGACGCTGAACTATCTGAAGGATTTCTTCGGTGCACGCCGTCCGTCTTCCTTCAAAACGGTCTGTCTGCTGGAAAAGGAAGGCCGCAAGAACAATGCCTTCCAGGCTGATTACCTCGGGTTCCGCATTCCCAATGAATTCGTCGTCGGTTACGGGCTTGACTACGCCGACCACTACCGCAATCTGCCCTACATCGGGGTGCTCAAAAAAGAGTGCTACGAAAATTAAGAATTAAGAAGTAAGAATTATTAAATTACGAAAAAGCGGAGAGCAAAGAGCTTTCCGCTTTTTTATACCATGACAATACAGTTTTCCTCATAATACGATAGCATGGCATCATGTGTCAAAAACAACATATTCTCAGCTTTTGTCTGAGCTATCAACAACCTGTCATATGGATCTTTATGTATTCTCATCTCCGTTTTCAATAAGTTGAATAAGATCTGGATAATCTATGTCTTTCTCGAGAACATTTACAAGTTTCATGTTATCCTCCATAAAAGTGTTTGATTGAATTAAATTATAGCCAAAATAAAAAAGGACATCAAACCTACAATTTACAGGCATTGATAAATTCCTATTGCGATTTATTCAAAGTAGAGTCAAATATGGTAAAATCAACTTATGATACTTTTTATTAACACCTGTGTCCGGGGTAATTCACGGACAAAACGGCTGGCGGATCATGTGATCGCGGGGCTGGAAGACAAGGATATCAAAGAAACCCGTGTGTGGGAATTGGACCTGCCGAAAGTCGATGAAGATTTTATCAACTGGCGGAATGACTGCTGCGCGAAAAGGGACTTTTCCGATCCGATTTTTGACCCTGCAAAGGATCTTGCCGCGGCTGACACGGTTGTGATTGCTGCCCCTTATTACGACCTGTCCTTTCCTTCCATGCTAAAGCAGTATATTGAGCAGCTTTGCGTGGTCGGGCTCACTTTCTTCTACAATGAACAGAACATGCCTCAGACCTTATGCAAAGCGAAGAAGCTCTATTACGTCACCACCGCAGGCGGACCGATCATCAATGATGTTTACGGGTTTGGATATGTGAAGGAAGTCGCGCAGACATTTTTTGGCATTCAGGAATTCCATCAGGTTAAAGCCGAAATGCTGGACGTAATCGGCTATGACGCTGAAGCAATTATAGCCGAAACGATTAATAATCTATACTAATAAACTTGAAGACAGGCAACTTGCTGCTGTGAAATCAGCGCATTTGCCTGTCATAATGGGCACTGCTGTTTTTTCAGCCAATCAACACATTTCCCAAACCAGGAGCTGATTATTTCATCATCTCGGGCTAATCCCAGGCCGTGGGCTCCGTTTTTATAAAAGACAGCCTTGTTTTCAATCTCCGCCCGGTTCAGCGCATCTCTGAGCATCAGGCTGTTTTCCACCGGGACAGACGTATCTCCTTCACAGTGCCAGAGGAAGACAGGCGGAAAATCCGGAGCGATATGTTCTTCGGCAGAGTATTTCCTGATCTGCGCTTCATTAGCATGTACATGTTCTGAACTATGCGGCACAGTATGAGTACAGTTCTGCTGTGCAAGCTTTACCGCAGCATCGGAGCTGTCCACATTTGATTCATTCGAAGCCAAACCAAGAAAATTCTTACGGCTGCCCTTATGCGCATAAGGATCCTTGAACGTCACCACCGGATAGCACAGGATCAGCGCATCAGGTCTGCAATTAATATCCTCATCATCCCTCGAAACCTCATGCCAATGCTGGGTTTCCATCAACGCCAGATGACCTCCGGCCGAGAAACCCATCAGCGCCAGTTTCTGATTTACAAATCCTTTTTCCCGGATGAAAGATCGGACTGTCTGTACCGCACTGACCGCATCATCGAGAAAATCCGCGCCAGTATAGGGATATACCCGATAATCCAGCACAAAGACCTGATATCCTTCCCGGTTAAATGCCGCAGCAATGTCACTGCCTTCTTTTATTACAGAGACATGTTCATACCCGCCGCCGGGGAATACAAGCACGGTTCCTTTGGGTTCCTGCTCCACCGGATAGTATGTCAGGAAAGGTTTTTCCGCTGTAGATAGTTGATATGATTCGAAAATTTTCATCTCATTTACCTTGTCAATAACTATTCAAAAGGAAGCACTTGGGGACTGGCACCTTGTGAGGCGCAACCCGAACAAGCGTGCCTGTACCCATGTGCGTCGCACAAGTTCTGAATTTATACTCTTGTTATACAATTATATGACGCACACAGGGACAGGCACACTTGTGTTGGCTTCGCAACACAAGATGCCAGTCCCTGCGTGCTCCGTGTCTTAAGTCTGAAGTCTAATATCTAAATCTATATCAACCGCTTTGACAGCGTATCCGGATTGACCGCATAGGCGACGGCGATATCCTTGGTAATGCGTCCGGCCTTATACAGACGGAGCAGTTCACTGTCCATGGAAATCATATCCTTACTGGTCCCACCATAGATCGCGTTATCGATTTGATGCGTTCTTCCATCACGAATGAGGTTCTGGATAGCGTTATTGACCGTCATCAACTCAAAAACCGCTTCCCGCTTGCCATCCGTTGTCGGCACCAAACGCTGAGAAACAACAGCCTTCAGCACCATGGAAAGCTGCACGCGGATCTGCGTCTGCTGTTCAGCCGGGAAGGTGTCGATAATACGGTCAATCGTCTTAGCGGCACCGATCGTATGCAGGGAAGAAAGCAGCAGGTGACCGGTCTCAGCGGCGGTGATTGCCGTATGAATCGTCTCCAGGTCACGCATTTCACCGAGCATAATAACATCCGGCGCCTGACGCAGAGAAGCACGCAGAGCACGGTAGAATGTGGAGGCATCCTGCGGAATCTCGCGCTGACTGACCAGACTTTTCTTGTGCTTGTGCAGATATTCGATCGGGTCCTCAATTGTAACAATATGAGCGCTGCGTGTAGAATTAATGCGGTCTACGATACAGGCAAGCGTGGTACTTTTACCGGAACCCGCAGGACCTGTAACCAGCACCATCCCGTTGCGCAGTTTCGCCAGTTCCATCACCTGAGGCGGAATATGCCGCTCTTCCGGATCCGGCATCTCAAAATTGATGATACGGCAAATCGCGGCCACGGTACCGCGCTGACGGTAGGCATTGCAGCGGAAACGGCTGACATTGATGATCGCAAAAGAAAAGTCATCATCACCATCTTTGGATAAAAGATCAGGATCCCGCCGGGCAAGCTGATACATTTCATCCACAAGCTCTTTTGAACTGTCCGGCATCAGCCGCTCATCTGTTAGCGGGATCATATCATTGTTGACCTTCACTTCCACCGGGGCACCCGGAATGAAGAAAATGTCGGAGCCGCCCATCTTAACGGCCTTTTCAAGCATTTCTACCAGTCCCATTCTTCATCCCCCGTTTCAGCCATCAGGTTATGGCGGACCCAAACCGTGCGAGCTGTTGAATCCAGCGGCAGCACCTGGAGCGCAAGATCAAGCATTCGCGTACCATCCGATTCTGACCAGCTGATCTCGCCTTCCCAGATTTCCATATCTTCCGGCAGCACCGCTTCCACAGCAGCCAGGTATTCCACATCATCAGAAGCTTCAGCCGCACAGGCAGCCAACAGTCGATCTATCTCCGCATGACGCTCTTCAGCCACTTCATTCAGCTTATAAACCGATTCGATCACAACAGCGGACCGTTCGGAAAATTTCAAATTATTTCGCGCCGTCATCAGTGAGAGCATGCTCAGCACAGCCATAGCCAGCACGACGAAAATCAAAATCAGGGACGATGCTCCCGGACCCAATGAGATAGCGCTTCTTCGGTTCACGGTTTCACCTCCCAGCGGGAACATGGCAGGGAATAAATCATTTCCCCATTGGAATACACCCGCACTTCCTGACGGCGGAAGATACCGGTCTCGTCCTCTTCTGGCTTGACCATCACTTCCATTCGATATTTTTTTTCTTCTTTGCTCCACAGACCGTTCTCAGCGGTAAACCCCTTTCGCTGCAGAAGTGCATCTGCATCTTCCGCGGAATAGAGTTGATCAGCCAGGTTCTGTGCCTCGACCATGGAAACCGTCAGCAGTTCGGAACGACTGCTGAATGAATTTGCCTTGGCGAATACTTCAAGCAAAACCGTCGTTGTCAGCATGAAGAACATGACCACGATCAGCAGTTCAACCAGTAACGCATTGCTTCTTGATCCTGATTTCATTCTTCACCTCTTGCTTCTGCTGACGCGCGCGGTGCATAATCGATTTCCATCTCGGTTCCGTTTTCGGAAACAGTGACCTTCAAAATTCCATCCACAAACTCCGCATGCATGGAATCCAGATCACAGACAGTTTCACCATTCTGCGGAACAAATGGAATTTCCGCCATGGCGAACCATTCCCGCAGTTTTCCTTCGTAGACATACAAACGGGTGACGTAGATGTCGCCCCAGTCATTTTCCATGGTGATGGAATGAACACCATCGACATCCTCGATCTTCAGTACACCGGCCTCATCATCAGCACGGAGCATCGTCCGGATATACGAAGAGGCCACACGGATAGAATTGTGCAGTGCGGATTCGTCCACCATCCCTTTGTAAGCTTTTGCACTCATCAGCACCATGATGGTCGAAAACACCGCAAAAATACCCAAAAGCAGGAAGACAAAGACACCGGAAATGGCATGTGTTGATTTGCCCATTCTTTACTTTGCTCCTCTCTCCGTGACATAAATATCGGGAATATGGTTGGAAGAAAACGAGTTATAGGTCACCAGATAGCGGTCCTCGTTATAAGCCAGCATATAATTATCCCGCAGATATTGCAGATCGTCCGGGTAAGCCCCTTCCACAGCATAACAGTTGATCGCCGCGTCCTTGATGGACTGACGCACGATCTCGCTTTCGGCTGACTGATGGGAGTTTGAAATACGGTTGACAAGTACAACAGCAAGAACCAGCACCAGGACGGTCACCAATAATTTGATAATATCCTTAGGGTTCATAGCTACCTCTTACAAACTGGAGAGGATTCCCGCCATCGGCAGGATCACCGCGAGCAGCACCGCACCGATCACGATGGAAAGCAGCGCAACCAGCGTCGGTTCGATAATGGAAATCAGGCGGGTGATATCTTCCTCGACCTCTTCTTCATACAGATTGGAAAGTTTACCAAGCACCTGATCATCACGGCCGGTAGCGGACCCCATCTTGATCATGCGGTCGTGCAGTTCATTGAAGATATGCGCTTCATGAATAGCGTCGGCAAGGGATTTGCCTTCTTCCAGACCTTTGCGGATCCCCTTCACTTTTTCCGCTGCGTCGCGGTCTTTGATGACATGTTCCGTCATTTCCAAGGCTTCATCGGTCGGGAAACCGGAAGAAAGCATCATGGAAAGAACGCCGCTGACACGGGAAGCTGTCAGTTTTCTGTTGAGCTCAACGATCGGCGGGAAAATGTGCTGAAGGAAATCGAGTACCTTTTCGCGGTGTTTTGTCTGCAGCAGGATGATGATTACAACTGCCGCAATAACAAGCAGGACAACCAGAACCATCACGATCCAACCGACGATTTCACCAAGCTTCATCAGCGTAGCACCGGACTCGTTCAGACCAACACCCATACCTTCCAAAACGCGGCGGAAAACCGGCAGAACGCGCCACAGCAGGATGAGCACGATCACAGCCAAAAGGACTGAAAGCAAAATCGGGTATGTCACTGCGCTGACAACGGAAGAGCGGATGCGGTCTTCCCGTGCGTAGTAGGATTCCAGACCGCGCATAATGGATTCCAGATGACCGGACCGCTCACCGATACCGACCATTTCCACCATATACTCAGGCCAGCGCTTGTCACCCTTCAGTGCTTCGTAAAGGGAACCGGTCGCGGTAACGCCTTCACTGGCTTTGCGGAACATTTCCGCGTTTTCACTGTCTTTATCCGCCCCGGCAAGGGTTTCCATTCCGTCATAAAGCGGCAAACCCGCTTCAAGGATCAATGCGACCTGGCCGCAAAAAATGCTCAGCTCAGACGGCGAAATTTTCTGATTCTTTTTTGTAAACATTGATTGAATTCCTGTCCTTCCCGAATTTCAATTTGTCTTACCCGTCAATAATAACGTTCGACGGAATAGTCCTTTACTGCAGCAATTGCGTTGAGTGCGGCCGTTGGATCAAAGAAATACTCTTTCCCGTTGATCTCAGTCGTCGTCCATGCATGGTACTGCTTGTCCGCATAACCGATAATAAGGCGGCAGGGAATTCCCTGTGTCCTCAGCATACAGGCGAGGATCGCGGAAAGGTCCTGACAGACGCCCATCTTCTTTTCAAAACTGCCGTCAATATCCGGCAGCGCTCCCGCCTGAACGGTAACTGCTTTGACGTAGTCATAAAGAAAAGAGTTTTTCATATAATCGCAGAGAGTTTCATAGATTTGCAATTGATCGCTCATGCCTTCGCAAAGCTCTGCGGCTTTTGCAACTGCAGCGGAAAGAATCGAATAATCGACATATTGATTCGGATAATAAAAGGCGGCATCCTCCCGGTCCAGCTGTACATCCAGCCCGAGATAGCCTGCCTGGGAATACTTTTTCCCGGATACATTTTCATAAAGGAGGATATCATAATGCCCGCTGCCAAGCTGGAGCGGGAAGATATCATATTCTCCCTTGAGATCCATATCGTAAGTGAGGGTCACATCCCCCTTTTGCACACGCAGCTTCATCTTATGGTTGGTCGGCGCGCTGATAGCAGCAATGAAATACCCTTCCTTCGCGTTGCTCAGGTCCGCGACCAGCTTGCCGCTGGATTGTATGTTCCCGCTGGGTTCAGCCGGCCATTTTGCAACATCAGCTGCCTCTGCCGTATGTCCAAAACTAAAAATCGGAACCAAAAGAAATGTCAGGAGAAACAGCGCCATAACAATTTCTTTCCTCTTCGTCCGGATATTTTTGATTATGTCTGGTAAATTCTGGTTGTAATTCATTCTCATATTCGCTTTGATACCTGTAAACCATTATAGCACAAAATAGCCCGGCTATTCAAAATGGTGTATGATTCAGCATTCATACATATATTATCGGAGCAAGTACCTTGCCAGAAACAAATGAAATACGTTATAATTTAATAATAATAATCTCTCGGGAGGAGTAAAAATGGTTACAGAATTCGAACAACTGATCAAACGCTCGGACATGATTCGATGCGCTTTGTGCAGTAATGCACCCTGCTCTGCCGCATGCCCTCACGCCGCGGACCCTGCGAAAAAACTGCGCAGCCTCTGGTTTGACAATGAAAAGGGTGCTGCCCTTTCCCTTCCGGAAAAGTTTTTCTGCAGCAGATGTGCGGCTCCCTGTGAAAAAGCCTGTCTCCGCCCGGGTGAAGTACCAATCAAATCATTAATGGTACGTCTCCATAATGAGGTTCTTTCCGGAATGGAAAAAATCGAAATCAATGAGGAAGCCCTGCTGAAAAGCGACATCTGCGGCATTCCGCTGGAAAATCCCTTCCTGCTGTCTTCCTCCGTTGTCGCCAGTACCTACGACATGTGCGCCCGGGCATTTGAAGCCGGCTGGGCCGGTGCGTCGTTCAAGACCATCTGCAATTTTGATATCCATGAAGCCTCTCCTCGTTTTTCCGCCATCACCGGAGACAACGGCACCATTATCGGGTTCAAGAATATTGAGCAGCTTTCTGACCACAGTGTCATGGAAAACATGGAAATCTTCCAGGAGCTCAAGAAAAAATACCCCACAAAATTTATCCTTGCCTCTATCATGGGACGGAATGAACAGGAATGGGCTGATCTCGCGGGCATGTGTGAAGATAACGGCGCAGACGCTATCGAGCTGAACTTCTCCTGCCCAAACATGGCAGATGGAGGACTGGGCTCCGATATCGGCCAGATCCCGGAACTGGTGGAACAGCTGACAGCAAAAGCAAAAAGCGGCTGCTCCATTCCGGTACTCGCAAAACTGACGCCTAACGTGGCGTCTATGCTGCCGGCGGCTCACGCAGCCAGACGCGGCGGAGCGGATGGCATCGCTGCCATCAACACCATCAAAAGCATCATGGGCGTCAATCCGCATACCTATGTCTCCGCTCCCGCAGTACACGGCATGAGCGCCGTCGGAGGATACAGCGGAAATGCGGTCAAACCGATTGCACTGCGCTTTATTGATGAGATGGCCGCTGATCCGGAAATCGCAAAGCTGCACCTCAGCGGTATGGGGGGGATCGAGACCTGGCGCGACGCACTGGAATTTATCCTGCTCGGCTGCACCTCCCTGCAGGTGACCACTGCCGTTATGCAGTACGGATACCGTATAGTCGAGGACCTGAGAGACGGCCTAAGCCGCTACCTTGCTGAAAAGGGATTCGGTAATATCCGCGAAGCGGTCGGACTTGGCGTTAATTCCGTAAACGCTTCAACAGATGTACTGGAACGCGATACGGTCCTCTTCCCGATATTCAATAAGAAGAAATGCATCGGCTGTGGCCGCTGTCAAATTGCCTGCTCGGATGGCGGACATCAGGCTATCTACCTGGATGAAGAACGTATACCAAAACTGAATGGATTCCGCTGTGTCGGCTGCCATTTGTGCATGCTGGTCTGTCCGCAAGGCGCGATTTCCTCCGCCCGGAAGCGTATCACCAAATTCTGAGAAGGAGATCAACTGTGACCGAAAGAACAGAGGAAAGAAGATCTCTCCTGCCTCACCTGCCGGAAAGTTTTCTTCAGATGCTGAATGAGAGACGGGCCGCGGCTGAAGCCGGGGCCCATGAAGAAGAGAAACGCTCCCACGCTGCGATTGCTGCGGAGAAGATCCTGAGAGCCGTGAATGACGGGCATCTTTCCTCTGTGAAAGGGAGTGAAGCTTTTCTCATGAAACGCGCGGAAGTAGAAGATGAGCCGCTGCCAAATTTTGTCACAAAACTGCTTCCAAAGGAAAATGGTGCGGTTATTGATTACCGGGGGATGCAGTTAGTGACCTTCGGTACCATCGCCGAGAGTAAATATACGGTCCTTTATATCCATGGCGGCGCATATACCGAAGAAATTCTGCCTTTCCATCTGAATTTTTGCGCCCATCTTGCGGAACGTCTGAATGCCTTTGTGCTAGTGCCGATCTATCCTCTCGCACCCAACCACATCTGGAAGGAAACCTATGATTTGCTGACTTCCCTTTATCGGGAAATGCTCGCTGAGATAAAGAATGAAATCACGATCATGGGAGATTCCGCCGGAGGTGGATTAGCGATTGCTTTCTGCCAGTACCTGAAGACCATCGGTCTGCGGCAGCCGGACCATTTGATCGGACTTTCTCCCTGGGTGGATATCTGCATGGAAGACACTGACTACGAACCCTACCGTCCTCTGGATCCTATGCTGGACGTGGCGGGACTACAGACTATCGCCAAAGCCTGGGCAGGAGGACTGGACCTGCGTGATCCAAAACTCAGCCCCATGTTCGGTAACAATCTTGGACTGCCAAAGACCCTGCTGATCACCGGCACAAGGGAGATTTTGTATCCCGATATCTGTAAATTTTATGAAAAAATGCGTTCCGACGGCTGTGACGTTGAACTGCTGATAGGCGAAGGAATGAACCACGTCTATCCCATTTACGGTCTGCCCGAATCCAAAGAAGCCGTTGCCCGCATTGACCGGGAAATCATCGGCAAATAATACGGCCTGGTCCCAAAGCAGACTGTACCCGATAGCGTTATTTTGTTATATAAAAAACAACAAACTTTGAATTTAGCATAGGGAATATAGAGATACGGATTAGGGAGTTAGGATTAGTTGAATATATCACTATTCCTTATCTTCTTATTCCTATTGCTTATTCATCATGAACGATTCACTATGATTACCCCTGAATCCTGAATCCTGAACCCTGATATAATAGAGCCATGAAAGCCCTGATAAAAATCTTATCCGCCGCGGCATTTCTCGTTCTCTTCCTGCTCTGCGGGAAGGGATTTCATTATCTGCTTGTCGACGATACACAGTCCTATACACGACTGATGATGCACGAGTTTTACAATCAGAAAAATATTGATATTCTATTCGTCGGATCCTCACATTGCTATGGCGCACTGGATCCGGAAATTACCGACGAACTCTTTCAGGCGAACACCTTCAATGCCGGCAGCTCCCTGCAGGCACAGGACGCTTCTTTTGCCCTGATCCGGGAAGCTGTGGAACGCTATGATGTGAAGCATATTTATCTGGAAATGTATTACTTGATGCTCGCGAATGACAACTATCAGGACCGCGAACAGCTGACCGGTACCTACATCATCTCCGATTATATGCGGCCTTCCCTGAACAAGGTCCGCTTTCTGCTGGAGGCTTCCGCGCCAAAATATTATGTCAATTCTTTCATTCCCTCCCGGCGGAACTGGGAAAGGCTGCTGAACCCAGATGAGATCCGGGAGCTTCTTGCGAAAAAGGGAACTGAAGAATACCGGAATTACACTCCCTTCGCCGGATACCGGGCAAAGGGATTTGTGGCGAATCAGGACATGATCCCAAATGGCGTGCTGCTGGATACAGCCGGATTTGACGCCATTCATACCGAAAAGGCTTCTGCCGACTGGCTGAAGACGATCCGCGAGATCATTGCCTACTGTGAAAACAAGAATGTTCCTCTGACCCTTTTTTCCGCGCCGATGACGCTGTTCCAGACCGCCGGCGTCGGAAATTATGATGAATATATTGAACTGATCCGGAGCCTGACCACAGGAACTGCCGCGGATTATGTAGATTTCAATCTCTGCCGGGAGGAATTTTTCGACCAGTCCCCGGATCTATTTTCTGACGCCGGGCATCTGAATGAAAAAGGGGCAGAAGCCTTCAGCAGGGTGTTTTCCGCTTATTTTACCGGGAAGATTTCAGCAGAGGAACTGTTTTATCCCTCGATGGCTGAAAAGCTTTCCGCGCACGGTCCGGAGATTTTGGGGCTGAGTTATTTGGATTCCGGCGACGGAATGCGGAAACTGAAAATCGTTTCCACCTTTCCGGAAGGGACTTTCTATACGGTTGAACTGACGGACAGGGATGGAAACGTGAAAAAACTGAAAGATAACAGTCCTGATTTCTATTTCGAGATCTCGCAGGAAGATCATGGCACTCTCCGCATTTATGCCGGA
This sequence comes from uncultured Chloroflexota bacterium, assembly GCA_902791025.1. Classification (GTDB taxonomy): domain Bacteria; phylum Chloroflexota; class Anaerolineae; order Anaerolineales; family Anaerolineaceae; genus Flexilinea. Next base: position 31,404 of record CADATZ010000016.1, read on the forward strand.
GACAGCATAACGGAGATGGAGGTGTAGAGATATGGTTTTGAACTCACTCCGTTTTGCCGCATTCTTCTTTGCTTTCCTGATCGTGCTGCTTTTGCTGCCAAAAAGGGCACGAAAGATCTGGCTGTTTTTCGGGAATTGTTTGTTTTATCTGAGCTGGGTTTTTTCGGGACAATCGCCTTTGGCAACAGTCCCCTTTATCATCGCCTTCTTTTTGCTGTTGTTTTCCGCTATGCTGGTCTGGTTTTGCGGAATCAATATCCGGGGAGCAAGAAGCAGGGAACAAGGATCAGGGAGCAGTGACAGGAAGTCAGCTGAAAGCAGCCATTCACACATTACTGAAAAACTTTTCCTGATTTTTCCCATTTTATGGAATGTCGGGATGTTGGTGTTTTTCAGATATACGGGGCTGATCGGATCTTTGCTCAAAGGGTTGCGTGGTGGACTTCCAATTTCAGCGGGCGATATTCTGGTGCCGGTCGGTATCTCATTTTATACGCTGCGCTGTATCAGCTACATTGTTGACGTCAGGCGCGGAACCATCAACGCGGTAAGAAACCCACTGGATGTGATGCTGTATGTCGCTTTTTTTCCACAAATCATCTCCGGTCCCATTGAACGTCCCGGGAAATTCTTCCGGGAGCTTGCTGCGTTTCAGAAAAAAAATCTGCGGAATTTTGAGGCAATTCGGGGTGGATTTCTCCTGTTTGTCTGGGGATTGTTTCAAAAGATCGTGCTGGCGGAGCGCCTTTCCGCGATTTCCGCACATTATTTCAATGATTTTACGGCTTTCGGATTTTGGGAGCTGTTGGTCGCCTCGCTTGCTTATACGCTGCAGATTTACTGTGATTTTGGCGGGTATTCCGACATGAGCCGAGGAATTGCCGTCATGATGGGTTTTGAAACGATGCGCAACTTCCGGCAGCCCTATCTGGCAAAGGGAATCAAAAGCTTCTGGCGCCGCTGGCATATCTCCCTGACGACCTGGCTGACAGATTATGTCTATATTCCGCTGGGCGGAAGCCGAAAGGGTACGGTGCGTAAATATGCCAATATCATCATTGTCTTTCTGGTTTCCGGGTTATGGCATGGCAGCACGCTGAATTTTCTTTTCTGGGGACTGCTGCACGCGTTTTATCAAATACTGGAAGACCTGTGGAACCGAACCGGTCGGAAGCTGCCGGGTTGGCTGCTGTGGATCATTACCTTTGCCGAGGTGAATTTTGCCTGGATCTTCTTCAATGCAGGAGGGCTGAACCGCGGGGTTCGGATTATTCGTCAAATGTTTTCCGGGTTTAGCTTTCCCGCTGTCTGGGATACCGGTCTTGTCCCGGGAAATCTGGTTGTGCTTGGGTTGGGGTTGGTTGTGCTTTTACTGGTGGATGTGCTGCACGAAAAAAAGGTCTCTGTTTTTCAAAAAGTTTTCACTCTTCCGCTGCCGCTGCGCTGGCTCATCCTCCTTTGTCTGTTCTGGACAGTGATCCTGCTGGGGGTCTACGGTGTCGGTTATGATACATCGGGGTTTATTTATGCTCAGTTTTAGCCGTATTAACTCGTTATATACAGTCCCTGAAAATGTTTTTCCGTAACTTTGAAAAGTCTCAAAATTCGATTTGAGGTAGAATAGTATGTAATGGGAAATTTGATTTCTCAAGTATAAAAATATTCAGGTTTTACGCTTTTCAGCATCTCAGCCAAACCTGAAAACCATAAGATGCAACTTTTATTTGGGCTGACTTCAGTCAGACAGAAAGGATTGGGAATGGTCCACTTTTTATTGCAAAGCGCTCCTGAAGCGACTGCGGAAGCTGCAACCGAACAGGTTGTTGAAGCCGTTATCAATGCTCACAATGAAGCTTTGTTCGGGCAGGCACTGCAGATCACCCTTATCGGGATGATCATCCTGTTTGTCTCTCTCTTCATCCTCTGGGGCGTGATGGAGCTTTTGGTTCGTCTGGTCAAAGACGGTCCGAAAGATAAAGCCGAGGAAAAAGCCGAAGCTATCGAAACTGCGGACGCCGACGACGATGAGAAACTCAAAGCCGCTGCCGCCGCTGCCGCTTATGTCATCGCGAAAAAGTAAATCCGCCGTGACAGATTTCAGGTGTTAGGTATTAGGAGTTAGATGTTAGTTTCCGGATCGATGAACGTAATTTCCGGGTTCGGTAATAAAACATATAACAAAGCCTGAAAATTAGTTGCTAAAAAATAATTAGGAGAAGAAATGAATCTTTCAGTAACTGTTGACGGAAAAACTTTTTCCGTAGAAATCGCAAATCCCAAAGCTGATCCGATGATCATCACTGTGGACGGAACAGAATTTTCCGTCACCGCTGATGCTTCCGGTGCTGTTTCCGCAGCTCCTGCGGCAGCCTTCGTTGAAGGCAGTGAAACCGTGACCGCCCCGATCCCGGGTGTGATCCAGGAAGTCAATGTCAAACCCGGCCAGACCGTAAAGAAGGGTGACGTTCTCTTTGTTCTCGAAGCCATGAAGATGAAGAACAACATCACTGCCCTGCAGGATGGCAAAGTCCAGACAGTCAATGTCGGTAAAGGCGACTCTGTTGCCCATGGTGACGTCCTGATGTCCTATGCTGTCAAACAGGCTGCTCCGGCTGCCGCTCCTGCCGCTGCCAAAAAAGCTTCCTCCGCTTCTGCCCCTGCTGCCGGCGGCGACACCGTCACCGCTCCGATCCCGGGCGTGATCCAGGAAGTCAAAGTCCAGGCTGGCCAGTCCGTCAAAAAGGGCGATGTCCTCTTTGTCCTGGAAGCTATGAAGATGAAGAACAACATCACTGCCATGCATGACGGCAAGGTTGCTTCCGTCAGCGTCAGCAAGGGTGACAGTGTGACCCACGGACAGGCTCTGATGACCTACGCTGCCTGAGAGGAGTAATTATGAATCTCGGCAATATTGTTGAATCCTTTTACCATCTCAGCTGGCAGAACGCTGTCATGCTCGTGATCGGTTTTGTGCTCATTGCACTGGCCATCATCAAAGAGTATGAACCGACCCTGCTGCTGCCCATCGGTTTCGGCTGTGTTTTGGCCAACCTGGGTATGGACTCCGGTGTGGGCTTCATGAAAGTCCTCTATGACGCCGGTATTTCCACCGAACTTTTCCCGCTCCTCATCTTCATCGGTGTGGGTGCGATGATCGACTTCCGTCCGCTGCTGGCCATGCCGAAGATGGTGATCCTCGGTGCCGCCGGTCAGTTTGGTATTTATGGCACGCTGATTCTTGGCTGCCTGCTGGCGAAGCTCTTCCCGCAGCTCGGCTGGGGTCTGGCTGAAGCCGCTTCCATTGGTACCATCGGTGCTATCGATGGCCCGACTGCCATTTACGTTGCGTCTCAGATCGCTCCGCATATGCTCGGCCCGATCGCGGTTGCCGCTTATTCTTACATGTCCCTGATCCCGATCATTCAGCCTCCGATCATGAAGGCTCTGACTTCCAAGAAAGATCGCCAGATCCACATGGAATACGCTCCGCGTGAAGTTTCAAACCGTGCGGTTATCGTCTTCCCGATGCTCGTCACCATCGCCATTTCCATCATCTCCCCGGATGCCGCTCCGCTGATTGCTGCGCTGATGCTCGGTAACCTGATGAAGGAATCCGGTGTTGTTGATCGTCTGGACAAAGCTGCCCAGAATGAAATCATCAACGTTTCCACCCTGTTCCTGGGTCTGGCTGTTGGTGGTACCATGACCGGTGAAAGCTTCCTGAACTGGGGCGTTCTCTTCATCATGGCTCTCGGTCTGCTGGCTTTCATTCTGGATACCGTTGCCGGTGTTCTGTTCGGTCAGCTGATGAAGATCATCACCGGCGGCAAGATCAACCCGCTCATTGGTGCCTGCGGTATCTCCGCCTTCCCGATGGCCGGCCGTATTGCCGCACAGATCGCTCTGGAAGATGATCCGGATAACTTCATCCTGATGCACGCCATGGGCGCCAACACCTCCGGCCAGCTGGGTTCCGTCGTAGCCGGCGGCGTCCTCCTTGCTCTGGTGAAGACGTTCATCTAAACAATAATAAACCTTATAAACAAGGGACAGGTTTTATTTGTCGTAAAAATGGCAAATGAACCTGTCTCTTTTCAAATTTCTCCGAGGCAAAGCTGAAACCGATCAAGGATGCTTATAAAAAATGACGTAATATCGAAAAAGGACAATACCAGGGGGAGATGATGTTTATAAATGCAATATCTTATTTATTGATAAAGCCAATAGAGCTTTTATTAGAGTTTATTTTTAATGCTATCTACACTTTTACCGGAAGTCCGGGATTTTCTATAATCGGGTTAAGTATAGCTGTAAATTTACTCGTATTTCCCCTGTATCGCCGTGCCGATCAAATTCAGGCTGAAGAGAGAAATCTTGAAGTCAAAATGAAAGATAGAGAAGATCAGATAAAGAGAACATTCACCGGTGATGAACGATTTATGATACTGCAGGCTTATTACCGCATTAATCATTATAAACCAACAGATGTATTAAAAGGTTCTTTATCGCTTCTCCTTCAGATTCCTTTTTTTATTGCTGCATATCATTTTCTTTCAAATTTGAATCTGCTGAAAGGTGTTGCATTTGGGCCGATTCGAAATTTGGGAATGCCCGATACAATGTTTACAGTATTTGGTATATCGATAAATGTTTTGCCAATATTGATGACTCTTGTTAATTTTCTTTCGGCATCAATCTATTTGAAAGGGTATCCGGTTAAAAACAAAATCCAGACGTATGGACTGGCGCTGATTTTTTTGGTAATTCTTTACAATTCGCCATCCGGACTTGTTTTATACTGGCTCATGAATAATGTTCTCTCATTAGTGAAAAATCTTCTGAGCAAGGTTAATGCGGGTAAAAAGTTAGCGGTGTTTTTGTCTTCGTTGATTAGCTTCATACTATTGATTTATACGGTTTTCTTTCATGATTTTCATCCAATCAGAGAAACCGTTGTTCTTTTAGCAATCTGTTTTGCGCTGCAAATTCCTCTGATTTATGAATTCATAAAGAAAAAGAATATCAAGCCTAAATTTGCGGATTCAAACAGGACGGATAATATTCTCTTTATTTTGAGTTCAGTTTTTATGACAATCCTGACCGGAGGGCTCATTTCATCCGGAGTTGTAAACGCATCACCCAATGATTTTATCAATCGGGCCAGGTTTTATTCACCTTTATGGTATGTACTGGTAACTTTTCTTTTGGCTGCGGGAACCTTTCTAATTTGGTTTGGTATTTATTACCGCCTTGCTGACGGAAAAGTAAAAAAATTCATGTCTCTGGGAATGTGTTTACTGGCGGTTTGTTCAACTGTTAATTTTATGTTTTTCGGCACGAATCGGGGAACCTTATCTTCCTTATTAGTTTTTGAAATATTTCCAGTTGACAAGGGAAAAGAAGTTATTCTGAATCTCGCGGTGCTTTTTGTAATATGCCTTTTTTTGTGCAGCATATGGGTATGGAAAGTAAAGTTTTTGAATATAACCATGACGTCATTTTGTATAGCTGCAGCAATGATGTCAATCGCCAACATTTACAAAATCAATAATGAAGTAAACATTATTGAAAAATATCTTGCTGAACAAAACAATGAGATACCCAAAATCACACTGACGACAAAAGGGAAAAATGTGATCATTGTGATGATGGATCGTGCAATCGGATATTATGTGCCGTTTCTGATGGAAGAACGGCCGGAATTGCAGAACCAGTTTTCCGGATTTACTTATTATCCTCAAACATTATCGTTTGCAAGCAACACAAATGGTGCGTTACCTGCCCTCGATGGAGGATATGAATATACACCTGAAAAACTTAATGCTCGTCCGGATGTTCCCCTGGTCACAAAACATAATGAAGCCCTAAAAATGATGCCGGTAATTTTTAGTGAAGCCGGATACGATGTAACAGTGATCCAGCCTTCTTTTGCAAATTATAAACACATACCGGATCTTTCAATTTATGCGGATCATCCGAATATCCATGCGTATAATGTAAATGGTCAGCTTGAGTTTATTGAAATATATGAAAAGGAAATAGCAATCCGCAACAGAAATTTCTTTTGTTACAGTATCTATAAAATAACGCCGTTGATTTTGCAGCCATACGTTTATACTTCCGGGTCCTATAATAATATTGATACAGGGACAGATAAAATAACGGAAACAATGCCATTTCAGGTTCCCGATGGACCTTTAAAAGCAATCGGTATAAAAAGTACCTTTTTAGAGGAATATACAATTCTTTCGAATCTGCCCGTCTTTACACATATCAGTGATGATGATAAAAATGAATTTGTAACATTCGACAATAATACAGCACATGAATCGAACCTGTTACAACTGCCGGATTATACTCCAGCTGTGAATGTCGACAATACGGCATTTGAAACAAATCCCATACTTCGGAAATCCATTGATGGCAGACAAATTGAGTTTGATGACAGTTTGCAAACTTCCTGTTATCATGCCAATATGGCTGCATTCATTCAACTTGGACGATGGATGGATTATCTGAAGGAAAACAATGTATATGATAACAGCAGAATTATCATCGTTTCCGATCATGGCTTTTCGCAAATAAGACCTGAACACATTTTTGATAAATCAAAAGATGACATGGGGTATGCTATGAGACATGACATCTTGTATTTCAATCCGGTTTTGATGGTTAAGGATTTTGGAGATGAGGAATTTTCAGTTGATAATCAATTCATGACGAATGCCGATGTTCCAACCATTGCCATGAATGGCCTTATTGATTCACCGGTAAATCCATTCAGCGGAAAACCGATAAATAACAGTGAGAAAAACAACCTATATCATGTTGTACAAAAAGTTGAAAACTCAATTTCGGAAAACAATGGAAATGTATTGCTCCCCGCTTATTGGTACGTCTACCATGGTGAAGATATTTATGATGTGAATAATTGGGAAATTCTTGACTTTCATTAGAAATATTTGAACAAGAATATCAGGGAAATGCTGACACATATAGGTATAGGGATAAGAAAAGCATAGGTGGTAATATGAATTTTGGAAATATAGTTTATACGTTTTTTATAAAACCACTTCATTTACTATTTGAAGTTATTTTTTCAATAACAAATCGCTTCACTGCCAACCCCGGTATTTCGATCATATTTCTCAGCCTGGCTGTAAATTTACTTGTTTATCCCCTGTATCGCCGAGCAGATGAGATGCGAACTGAGGAAAGAAACCTTGAAAGAAAATTAAAACCGCGGATAGATCAGATAAAGAAGACGTTTATTGGTGACGAACGATTCATGATGCTTCAAACCTATTACAGGCTAAACAACTATAAACCGATAAATGTATTAAAAGGTTCTTTATCTTTATTGCTGGAAATTCCATTTTTTATTGCTGCTTATAACTTTTTATCAGGATTAGAGCTTTTGAAAGGAACTCATTTTGGTCCGATCATGGACCTGGGTGCCCCGGATGCTCTGATCTCATTTCAATCAGTAACAATCAATGTGCTTCCTCTTCTGATGACCATAATAAATATCTTATCTGCCGCCATTTATATGAAAGGGTTCCCTCTGCGAGATAAACTTCAGACCTATGGTATGGCTGTGATTTTTCTGGTCCTCCTGTATAATTCTCCTTCAGGTCTTGTTTTCTATTGGACACTGAACAACGTATTTTCATTAATAAAAAATATTCTATATAAGCTGCCTGATCCCAAAAAAGCACTTACTTTATCAGCAGCAGGAATTGCTGTCATCGGTATATTTTTTGTGGTAATTTTTCAACCTTTTGATTCTTTAAAAAAGCGATTCTTTGTATGCGGATTATGTTTGTTACTTTTGTTACCTTTGTTATTCAGCAAATTTACAAAAAAAACAATAAAAATTACTATCAATGAAGCAGAAAAAACAGATACCTTCATATTTCTCATCGGATCTGTTTATTTAACGATAGTTTCCGGAATTTTGATTCCTTCAAATATTATCAAAACCTCACCTGGTGAATTTATTAACTTAAATTTGTTTTATAACCCGTTATGGTATGTCTTCAGTGCACTGTTGATTTCATCCGGAACCTTCCTGTTGTGGTTTGGAATATACTTTAGCATTGCATCACCTCAGGGCAAGAAAATTCAAACTCTATTGATGATCATTCTGTCGTTTTGTTCAACTGTAAACTATATGTTTTTTGGAACAAAACGTGGTGATATGTCTGCAAATCTTATTTATGATGTAATGCCTTCAGATACTGTGAAAGATTATTTGATCAATATTATTGTTCTGTTTGCGGTAGGAACAATATCATTCCTCTTATGGAAGAAAAAGAGTAGAATCATATCCGCTCTTCTTTTACCAATGTGTTTGGCTGCATTCATTATGTCTGTGGCTAATATTGTGGAACTTAATAATGAGCTGCCAAAAATCAAAGCAATAGTAACCGATGCTTATCGAAATAATCAGCCGCAGATTACCCTCAGTAAAAAAGGGAAAAATGTGATTATCCTGATGATGGATCGTTCTATCGGATATCTCTTCCCATTCTTACTGGATGAAAAACCTGAACTAAAGGAGCAATTTTCCGGTTTCAACTATTATCCCCAGACCATTTCTTTCGCGACGAAAACAAATGGGGGCATTCCTGCAATTTATGGCGGGTATGAATATATACCGGAAAGGATAAATGAACGCACAAACCAGAGACTGGTGGAAAAACATAATGAAGCATTGCTCATGATGCCAAAGCTTTTTGGAAATGCCGGCTATAAAGTATCAATTCTGAATCCTACTTATGCAAATTATAAGACACCATCTGATTTATCGATTTATGAGAATATTGAAAATGTCAAAGCTTATAATTTAGATGGATTGTTTATGCCACATCAATATCAGGAAATTGCCAGAGAAGCGAGGATGCGTAATTTCTTTTGTCACAGTATTTATAAAATGGCACCTCTGATCCTTCAGCCTACTTTTTATACTTATGGTTCTTATAATGAAGTTGATGTTATTGTTTTTAGAAAACCAGGTTCAGGACAGGTAGTTCATACAATTTTGACAGCGACCGGAAACAATGCGTGGTATGAGGAACAATATTTGATACTGAAAAATCTCAACACAATAACCAAAATAGAGGAAGATGAGTTTAATACTTTTTCAACGTTGGATAACGCAACAACCCACGATACGACACTATTGCAATTACCTGATTATATTCCGGAGTATTTTGTCGATAATACTTTGTATGAGAAAGACCCTGTAGAGAGAAAGTCGATAAATGGTGAAACAAGGATATTTACATCAATCGATCAAATAGTGCATTATCATATCAATATGGCTGCATATCTTATGCTCGGTAAATGGTTTGATTATCTCCGGGAAAATGATGTTTTTGATAATACAAGGATTATTATTGTCTCAGATCATGGACAATCAATAGGGTTTCCTGACCTCAAATTTGGAGCATCAGGTTGGGAAGATTGTCTCTACTTTAATTCAATTTTGATGGTAAAGGATTTTTACAGTCAAGGATTTGCCATAAACGATCAATTTATGACGAATGCGGATGTGCCGCTGATTGCTATGAAGGATCTTATTGACGACCCTGTAAACCCGGCTACCGGAAAATCAGTTTCAGATGATACAAAGTATGCATCAGAAATTCATGTGTACAGAGTCGGAGAATGGAACCCGAAAATAAATAATGGCTTCACTTTTTTGAAAGGTGATTGGGCTGCTTTTTCCGGTGGTGATATCTATGATCCGAAAAATTGGAAAACCATTGAAACAAGATAACTTCAATGCTGCGTTTCCGAAGTCGGAACAGCTATGCATAATGAATAAAGATGCAGTAATTCGATTTATGATAAAATTTATGGAATGAGTGAGAAACCGATCTACACATCAAATGATTTCCGGAGTAAAAACTTGTTGTTACTATTAAGAACCCGCTCACGAGGCTTTTTCGTGCGGGCTGTACCGCAGCAAAAACCTTCATACTGTGCTCTGTCCTGAATAGAGGCGCGACACATGTTTTAATTAACAGAATAAAATTATTCAGAAATTTATAAACAGGGGATTTTATGGAAATTCTGAATTGGATATATACATTATTAATTGGACCATTACAACTGTTATTTGAATTTATTTTTTCTCTTACGTATCGACATTTTGATAATCCGGGAATCGCCATAATTTTCCTGAGCTTAATTGTAAATTTGCTTGTTTTTCCTCTTTATCACCGCGCTGACAAGATGCAATCCGAGGAAAGAGATCTTGAAATCAAGCTTCAGCCATGGGTCAAACATATTAAAGCAACTTTTTCTGGCGATGAACGATTTATGATACTTCAAACATTTTACCGTCAGAATAATTACAATCCAATTTTCGCATTAAAGGGAGCAGGTACTTTGTTCTTGGAAATCCCTTTTTTTATAGCCGCTTATAATTTTCTTTCAGGTCTTCTAATACTGCAGGGTACTTCATTCGGGCCAATTCGGGATCTCGGATTACCGGATAAATTACTCTCTTTTGGCACCATCTCAATCAATCTCTTACCTATACTTATGACGATTATAAACATCGTATCATCTATAATATATTTAAAAGATTTTCCACTTAAAAACAAAATTCAAACTTATGGGTTAGCCGTATTATTTCTATTTTTACTCTACAATTCCCCATCAGGGCTTGTCTTCTATTGGATTTTGAATAATATCTTCTCGCTTATCAAAAATATCTTTTATAAATTGAAAAATCCGTGGAAAATTTTACGTTATTGTGGGATCGGAATGTCTTTCATTGCCATGGTTTTCTGTAATTTTCTGCTGATTTCCAGGCCTCAGGATACCATGCGTAATAAAATAATCATTACTGTTGCGATCCTGTTATTATATGTAATTCTGTTCGTTTTAACAAATTCTTCAAAAATTCATTTGCAGGTTTTGGAAGAGAAAACTGATAAAAGAGGTCTGTTTTATCTTGGATCACTGTTTCTGATTATTCTTACCGGCGTATTAATTCCCTCTTCTGTTATCCATTCTTCAGTAGGAGATTTTTCGAATTCATTTCATTTTTATTCACCTGTCAAATATATATTTCATTCAGCTTTATATGCAATAGGGACTTTTGGCATATGGTCCGGTATTTTCTACCATCTGGCAAGCAAATTGAGCAAAAAGATTATGGAATTTGGGTTCTTAATCCTTTCCGGAACTTCAGCAGTAAATTATATGTTTTTCGGAACTAAGTATGGTGATCTCACAAACACGCTTATTTATAGAACACCACCGCATGATACAAATCAGGAAGTCCTTCTTAATATTGTTATATTCTTTGAACTTTGTATTATCTTATTATTATTGGGGAAAAAGAAGTATAAATTTGCAACCGGTGTTTTGCTTTCCTCATGTTTGGCTGTTGGTGTAATGTCTTCAATAAATATAAAAGATATCTCACGCGATATTAACAAGATCAATAATTACAGACAAACCATATCTCCTGAAATCACTTTAAGTAAAAATGGCAAAAATGTTGTTATTCTAATGTTGGATAGAGCAGTCGGGTTTTATGCTCCATTTATTTTTGCTGAAAAGCCGGAACTTCAGCAAAAATTTGATGGTTTCACTTTATATCCAAACACTCTATCGTTTGGACATACAACAAACATTGCTCTTCCGGCTGTTTATGGTGGGTATGAATATACGCCTTCGGTCATGAATCAAAGGTCTGATCTTTCCCTTATTACAAAACATAATGAGGCACTGCTGATGATGCCGATTTTGTTTGGGAAAGAAAATTATGACGTAACTGTGATTGAACCCACATATGCTAATTACCAGGAGGTTCCAGATTTACGGATTTACAAGGATTATCCTAAAATAAAAGCATTCCTGGCTGATGGGGCCTTTACAGATTTATCCTATAGACAAGGAACAATAAACCTGCGAAACCGAAATTTTTTCTGTTTCAGTTTATTCAAATCCGTTCCGCTGGCTGTTCAGCCGGTCATGTATACCGGCGGATTATATAATGATCCGGATGCTATTGCAAAAAGAAAAGATGATACACAGATTTTACAAACGGTAGACGATTTATATACAGCACATGGTAAAAACATAGGACTCATAGATACATATCTGGTTCTTGATAATCTGCCTGTGATTACAAACATCACAGACAACAATCAGAACACCTATTTAGCCTTAGATAATAGAACGAGTCATGAACCCACTCTTTTGCAAATGCCTGATTATGAAGTTTTATCTACCGTGGACAATAAACCATATGAAGGTTCTCAAATTACCAGAAAATCTCTTGATGGGAGAGCCATTATAATCGGGACAACCAATCAAATTACACATTATCATATAAACATGTTGTCTTTCCTCGAGATTGCAAAATGGATGGATTATCTTCGAGAACATGACGTTTATGACAACACACGTATCATTATCGTTGCGGATCATGGACGTGCTTTAGGTTTTGATGATTATGTTTTATATCAGGGATTAGATATTCTTGCCTATAATCCTTTATTTATGGTAAAGGATTTTAACAGCAGAGAATTTACTATTAATAATCAATTTATGACGAATGCCGATGTCCCGGCTATTGCTATGAAAGGGATCATAGAATCACCTGTAAATCCTTTTACAGGGAATGCAATCAATGATGAAATGAAGAATAACGAATTATACGAAGTCCAGCAAACGGTTGAATTTCGGCCAGGCTATAATCATGGGAATACCTTTTTACCTTCCCCCTGGTATAATGTACATGGTGATAATATTTTCAATCGGGATAATTGGGAAAGTCTCGATATTCATTGAGTGTGAAAGGAAACAGTACAGTTTTCTTGTATTGGCTGCACAAAATCAAGAAAGCTGTCCTGGTATGCTACAGACTTAATAGTTACAAACAATTTAAGAAATTATCATGATATCGAAAGAATGGATTTTGCGGTAAAACGTGAAAGAATTAACAAATGACATTTTTGGAAATATTATATTCATTATTCTTAAGACCACTTGAATTGTTATTCGATCTTGTTTTTTCACTGGTAAATCGATCTGTAAGCAATCCCGGGGTCTCGATCTTTTTTCTGAGCCTTTTTGTAAATTTACTTGTTCTGCCATTATATCGACGAGCAGATGCAATACAGTCAGAACAGCGAGACAAAGAAGAGAAATTAAAATATTGGGTTTCGCATATTAAAAAATCCTTCGAAGGTGATGAGCGGTTCATGATGCTCCAAACCTATTATCGTCAAAACAATTATAAGCCATATCATATATTAAAAAGTTCAATATCTCTGCTTCTGGAAATCCCCTTTTTTATTACTGCATATAACTATTTATCCGGACTGCTTCTCTTGAATAATGTTTCATTTGGTCCGATAACTGACCTTGGAGCACCTGATTCTTTGCTGCATACAGCAGGTTTTACCATAAACCTACTGCCGATAATAATGACCATCATCAATATCATATCTGCCACTATTTATTTGCAGGGTTTTCCACTAAAACAAAAAATACAGATGTATGGTATGGCTGGCATTTTTCTTGTGGTACTGTACAATTCTCCATCAGGACTTGTTTTTTATTGGATAATCAATAATATATTTTCACTTGTAAAGAATATTCTGAACAAATCGAAAACACCTAAAAAAACTTTGTCTATTATTTTGTTTTTTATTGGAATAACTGTACAGGAATGTGTTCTTCTATTCCAGCCTTTTTCTTCTATACGTAAGAATTTATTTATTGCTTCTGTTTGCTTGGCTTTACAAGCGCCTTTTATATTCCGAAATGTAAATATATCAATAAGAAAACGCAATTTACATGAAGCATCCAAAACTGATAATTTTATTTTCCTTTTTTCCTGCGTCTTCATGGCAATACTTACAGGATCGTTGATTTCTTCATCTGTTATAAAATCTTCACCCTCTGAATTTGTAAATTTCCGATCATATTATTCACCGTTATGGTATATTTTGAATTCATTTCTTCTTGCTTCAGGTACTTTTGTTTTTTGGATGGGTATTTTTTACAAATTGGCATCACGTGCTGGCAGAAGAATTATGAGTCTTGCAATTTGGGTCATCTCTGTATGCGCGGTGATTAACTATCTGTTTTTCGGAAAAAATCGGGGCGATATATCAACAATGCTGAAATATGATAACAATCCGATAGATACAATGAATGATTATCTTGTAAATATTGCTGTACTGAGTCTTGTATCGCTGCTCCTCTATTATTTCTGGAAGAAAAAGGAGAAAATCGTTTCTGCAGCTGTCCTTTCACTATGCATTGCTGCCTCAATAATGACTAACAAAAATTTATTTGATATTAATACTGATCTTGAGAAAACCAGAAAAACAACAATTACAGCAAACAATGAGATTCCTACAATTCCTATCAGCAGAAACGGGAAAAACGTAATTATTTTAATGCTGGACAAGTCTATAGGGTATTACATTCCATTCTTATTGGCAGAAAAACCGGAACTTCAACAGAAATTCGATGGCTTTACCTATTATCCCAACACACTTTCATTTGCGACAAGCACAAATGTTGCACTTCCTGCTATATATGGCGGATATGAATATACACCTGCTGAAATTAACAAGCGTCCTGAAAAATCCTTGGTTGAAAAACAAAATGAAGCTCTTCTTATGATGCCCGCATTATTTGATAAGGCAGGTTATGAAATAACAATTTTTAACCCGACAAATGCAAATTATCAATATCCATCTGACTTATCAATTTACAATGATTATCCGAACATAAAAGCATATAATGTGAGAGGAATGTTTACATCAAAGGAATTACAAAAAGCTGAAAATGATACTTTAAAACGTAATTTTTATTGTTTTGGTATATACAAAAGCTCTCCTCTGATTTTGCAGCCTTCTCTTTATTCTCTTGGTTTTTATAACGAAGCTGATGCTATTGCTGGAAAAAAGGGTGATCGATTTACCTCCCAAACACTTTATGGACTATTCAATGCGGTTGGTTTACGAAAAACTTACATTCAGGATTATGATGTACTGGAGAATTTTCCCTTTATTACAAATATTATTGATTCTGACAAAAATACATTCTTTACTATGGACAGTATTACATCCCATGAACAATTACTTCTGCAAATGCCGGATTATACAATATCAAGTTATGTTGATAATTCGGAATTTGAAAATGATCCTCCTGTTCGCACATCGACTGATGGAACAACAATTGAACTTGAATATCAGATTCGTATGACACATTATCATGCGAATATGGGAACCTATCTTGTTCTTGGAAAATGGCTTGATTATTTACGGGAAAACAACGTTTATGATAATACACGAATAATAATTGTAGCAGATCATGGATTCTACCAAAACTACAGGAGCCATCTTTTTGGAGATTTATATCTTAACGATGTTTTATGGTTTAATCCTGTTCTCATGGTGAAAGATTTTTATAGCACCGGTTTTGTTACAGACGGAGAATTTATGACAAATGCCGATGTTCCAACAATAGCAATGAAAGACCTTATAAGTGACCCGATTAATCCTGCTACAGGAAATCCAGTTTCAAATAAGATCAAATCAGAACCAGTGCATGAAGTTCAGTATGTCGAAAACTGGAAAACCAACGAAAATAATGGGAATACTTTTCTACCATCACTATGGTTTGGCGTCTATGGAAATGATATTTTTAATATTGACTCATGGAAATATTTAGGAAAATACTAAATGTATTGTATTATGTTATGATAATAATATCTATTTGCAGTAAGATTAAATAAGGGGATAGCTTATGATTTTTTATATTGATCCAGGCACAGGCAGCATGCTTTTTACAATCCTGATAGGTGTTTTAGGTGCAGCTATTTATGCTTTTCGGGAATTTATAGTAAAAATCCGATTTCGGGTCAGTGGTGGCAAAAAAGTAAAAGGGGATGAAAATCCACACGCTGTTGTTATTTTTTCTGACAGCAAACGGTACTGGAATGTGTTTAAACCGATTTGCGATGAATTTGAAAAAAGGCAGGAAAAAATCGAATATCTGACTTCATCTCCGGATGATCCTGCTTTAAATGCTGATTATGAATATGTGAAATGCAGGTTTATTGGCGAAGGGAACAAAGCTTTTGCTGCGCTAAATATGCTGGAAGCAGATATTGTGTTGTCCACAACGCCGAGTCTGGATGTGTTTTATTGGAAACGGTCAAAGAATGTAAAGTGGTATGTTCATATCGGACATGCAGCAGGAGATTTGACGCTGTATCGTATGTTCGGAATCGATTTCTATGATGCTGTTTTGACCTCCGGTAAACAACAGGAAAAACAAATCAGGGACCTTGAAAAATTGCGGAATTTGCCTGCAAAAGAAATTGTGGAAGTTGGTGTCACCTATCTGGATACCATGAAATCCCGTTTGGATCAGGCAGGCGAAATTCCCGAACATAAAACCACAGTTCTGCTTGCTCCTTCATGGGGAAACAGCGCGATATTTGCGGTTTATGGCGGAGATATCATTAAAACCCTGCTTGAGACCGGGTATCATATCATTGTCAGACCGCATCCGCAGTCCTATACGGCGGAAAAGGAACGAATTGAATCACTCATGGCTCAATTCCCAGAAAATGAACAGCTGGAATGGAATCGTGACAATGATAATTTTGAAGTACTGCGGCGGTCTGATATTATGATTTCCGATTTTTCCGGTGTGATTTTCGATTTCACACTGGTTTTTGACAAGCCGATCATTTATGCCGATACTCATTTTGACAAAGCTCCGTATGACGCATGCTGGCTTGAGGATGAACCGTGGACTTTCGGAATCCTGCCGGAATTAGGGCCGCAGCTCACCCGGGAAGACCTGCATGATATGAGAAGTTTGATCGACCATTGTTTGAACAGTAATGATTACAAACAGGGACGGGAAAAAGCACGCCGTGAAAGTTGGGCATTTCCCGGTGAAAGTGCAGAGCGGGTGGTTGATTATTTACTGCAAAAAAAACAGCAATTAGAGATAGAAAGTGACAAACCCTGATACCAGGTCTGCTCTGATTATTCAGAAAACAAGCCAAACCGGTTTTGTATAATTTCATCGTTTCAATATAGAACGAAGCACACCCGTACAGCTTTTTCGCCTGCTCGTAAGGAGCGAGCTTTTTTCATTTTTCCCGAACAGCGAAGCTCCTGCATTGCATCTAAATTCAGGCGAAACCTGTACCATACAGAGCAGGTCAAATGTACTGCGTATTACACTCTCAGGTCCCATATGGTCCTCCTATCGAGTATTCCAGCAATAATTCCTTCTATTTCAATTTCTAATATTGTTCAACTGCTCATTATTGCAACTAATATCATGATAATTGAGCATTTTTGAGGATTCGTGATAGAATTATCTTAAATCATATTTTACATATCAGGTATAAAATGTCACTGACAAAAAATGAATTTAATTTACTATATGCAATAAAAAAACATGGAATCCAAAGTCACAGAAAACTGAGGGATTATGCATTCGTATCTACAGGCTATATTTCTGAAAAGCTGAGAGAGTTTACGGCAAAAGGATTTGTAGATAAAGAAGCAATCACTGAAAAGGGACTGAATGAATTGCTTCCTTATAAAGTTGACAATGCCGTTATTATGGCTGCCGGTCTCTCATCGCGTTTTGTACCTCTCAGCCTGGAAAAGCCAAAAGGTCTTCTTATTGTAAAAAATGAGATTTTGATCGAACGACAAATCGAACAGCTTCAGGAAGCTGGGATAAAAAATATTATTCTTATTTTAGGTTACAAAAAAGAAGCCTTTTTCTATCTCGAAAGTAAATATGAAAACCTAAAAATCATTATTAATCCGGAATATAACAAAAAGAATAATACCTATACTCTTTTTCTCGCTAAAAACGATATAAAGAACAGTTATATTTGTTCTTCCGATGATTATTTTGAAGATAATCCGTTCGAGGAATATGTTTATCAATCATATTACGCTGCAGTTCATGTTAACGAAAAGACAAATGAGTGGTATATGATTCCTGATGAAAAAGGGAATATCCTGCGTGTCGAAAAAAGTGGCTTTGAGGGTGACATTATGCTTGGACACGCATATTGGGATAGGTATTTTTCATCTGCAATTATGAAGATCATCAGTGAAAGTCAAAGCACTGGCATATATGATCAAAATCTTTGGGAACAGGTTCTGGCTGATAATGTCAAAAAACTGCCTCCAATGGAAATAAGGGTTTATCCTCAAAATACAATATTTGAATTTGATTCTCTTGATGATCTCAGAAGTTTCGATAATAACTATGTTGAGCATACTCACAGTAAAATCATCAAGAATATTACTCATTTTTTTAGCTGCAGCGAGAGTAATATTGCTCATTTTCAAATTATTAAAGATGGATTGACAAATACAACTTTATTGTTTGAGATTGACGGGAAGAAATATGTTTATCGACATCCCAAAGAGCGTTCGGAAGAACAAATTTCTCCAAAACAAGAGAAAAAAGCTTTAGAAATTGCTAAAGAGATCGGTATCGATAATACCTGTCTATATATTGATGAACAGACAGGTTGGAAAATAAGCAACTATGTTGAAAAAACCAGAATGCCTGATTATGGTAATTTTGAAGACTCTAAAAGAATCGCTGCTGTATTACAGAAGCTTCATCAAAACAATTTTTCTGCAGACTGGTCATTCCATCCATGGGAAGAAGCCTGTAAACTGGAAAACAAACTTCGTTCAGAAAAAGGCGGTATCTTTGATCAAGGGTTTGAATTATTGAAAGATAATGTCAGAAAATGTTATCAGGAATGCGAAAAGGATGGTATTCCTCATGTTTTCTGTCATTGTGATACTTATGCACAAAATTGGATGTTGAAGGAGGATGGCAGTACTTTCCTTATAGACTGGGAATATGCAGCAAATGCTGATCCTGGATGCGATGTAGGAAGTTATATCATGGATTCCCGATGGACCATTGAAGAAGCCAAAATATTTATTCAGGAATATTTAGGCGAGAAATATAATAAAAACCTTCTTTTTCACTATCTGGGATATACAGCTGTTGTTTCATTTTACTGGTATGTTTGGGCACTTCATAGAGAAGCATGCGGAGTAATTATGGGTGACAGCCTGTACAATTGGCGTTCAATGGCTTTCAGATACAGCAAAGAATTGGTTGAAAAGAATAATCTATAAAATTATTGTATCTATTCGGTGTGGAGCATACCTGTAAGCATTCTTTCTGCTGCGCAGCCAATACAAGAAAACTGTAATGCGTATTGCGTCTCCAAGATCTGAACAGTTACTAAATTTTTTTGTAAAAATGGAGAAAAAATGAAAATAATTCGTGAAATTGAAAAAACGGATGTGCCTTATATCATAAGAACACTGGAAAAAGTTTTTGGTTCATCTGATTATAATTCTTTGGAACGGTTAGGAGGAAATACAAACCATTCTTACCGTGTATCGATCGATGGTAACCATGATTATCTTGTCAGATTGCCGGGAGAAGGGACAGAAACTGTCATCAATCGCAAAAATGAACAAATAAGTACACAACTGGCATGTGATCTTGATATTGATGTCCCTTTGCTTTATTTTGGAGAAGACGGTACAAAGGTAATGGAATACATTCCGAACGCTCTTACCATGGATGAAGAAATGATGAGGCGGAAAGAAAATATCAGAGATGTAGCCAGCATTTTTCAAAAATTGCATTCATGTAATGTAAATACTGGTGTTCCGTTTGAAGTGTTCGACATGGCCGCAATTTATGAAAAGTTTATATATGAAAATAATGTTTCCATGCCTTCAGGTTATTCTGAAGTAAAAAAACAGGTGATCAGCATCAAATCTGAAATTGATAAAAGCAGTCCTGTTCAGAAAGTTCCTTGTCATAATGATCCTCTTTGTGAAAATTGGATCAGAGGAAATGACAGGATGTATCTGGTCGATTGGGAATATGCAGGAATGAACGATGCAATGTGGGATATTGCCGCTGTTTCTATTGAAGCATGTTATGAAAAACAGCATGACCAATACTTACTGGAATGCTATCTCGGACATATTCCTGACCCAATTGAATGGAAGCATTTGATCGCAAGTAAGATTTATGTCGACTACTTATGGACGCTATGGGCTAAGATGAGAGTTCCTTTTGATGGTCAGGCTATGGAAGATTGGGCGAATGAGCGTTATGCACGTATGCTCAGATTTATACAAGAATATCAATGTTTTTGAAAGGTGGAAATCATGACTGCGGGAATTATTGCAGGACTTACCTGGGGATTGGAAACTGTTATATTGGGTATTGCATTAGCAATGTCACCTTTTACAACTTCAGAACAGGCTATATTTTTAGCTCCATTTGTGAGCACTTTTTTACATGATGCCTTTTCTGCTATTTTTTCTTTGATTTATAACGCTATCCATGGCAATACGAAGAAGGTATGGAAAGCACTGAAAACAAGAAGTGGAAAATTTGTAGTTATTGCTGCTATTATTGGCGGTCCAATCGGTATGACCGGATATGTCATGACAATCAATTATATGGGAGCTTCTATCGGTGCAATTGCGAGTGCCATTTTTCCTGCTATTGGTGCTGTTCTTGCTTATATATTTCTTAAAGAAAGAATGAAATGGTATCAATGGTTATTCCTTGTAGCTGCATTAATCGGAGTTTATGGGCTAAGTTATTCACCGGAACTTTCAATTACAAACTTTTGGCTTGGTCTTGCAGGCACATTGATGTGCGCATTCGGTTGGGGAATTGAAGCTGTTATTCTTGCAAAATCATTAACAGATCCAGATGTTAAAGATGAGTATGCATTGCAAATTCGGCAAACAACATCTGCTTTGACATACGGTATTATTATTCTGCCGATTCTGAAGGGTTGGCCCTTTACAGTAAGTTTGTTTTCTTCTGGTAATGAAAAACTTCTCTTAACAATTGCTGCTGCTGCGTTATTTGCAACGATTTCTTATCTGAGTTATTACAAAGCTATTTCACAAATCGGAGCTTCAAAGGCGATGGCCTTAAATGTTACATATACTGCTTGGGCTATATTCTTCACAGTGATTTTACTTAAGGATACATCAGTTTTGAATCCAACAACGATTCTTTGTTCTGTTGTTGTTTTGGTTTGTGGAATTTTTGCTGCTGCTGATTTCAAAGAAATTTTTAGTAAAAAAAGCTCGTAAAGTACAAAATTATCTAAATTTTTCCCGGTTAGCTAACATGGATGCAGTTGTAACTGCATCCATGTTACAATTATAAAAGAATGAAAAATACGGATCGCGAGTTTGAACAATTTCCGGTAGTTAAGAGGCAAATCCGTTATGAAGAGCCACCGGAGATGATCTTCTTTGATGTGGATGAGGAATCGGAAGAGGCGGAATTCATCCGTGTGGACGATCTGTTCACGGAAGAGCCTGAAGCTGCCGCGAAGCTGACCGGAAGGCTTACCTTTACCCTATTTCCTCGTAAATCCGGGAAAATAATTGAAAGCAGATTGTCCAGGCTGATCCATCGGACCATGGTCCTCACCGGGCTCCGCCTGGAACGACAGGTAGAGAAGATCAGGGTCCGTCCCACTTTTGCGCAATGGCAGATCGATTTGCTCGAAAGCGATGAACCCGAGCAGATTGTACGGGAATTCCGTACAGATCTGGAAGAACTGATCCATTCAAAGGAGAATGACTCGCAAATTGAAGCTTTCTGGTCGGATAATTGTTTTGTCAGTCCGATCGATAAGGAAATTCCTGATGAAACGATCATTCGGGTCGCGAAAATGTATCAGGATAATCAGGAATCAGTGACCAGGGGCCAGATCGGGGATAAGTAAATTGGTGCTGAATTCAGTAATAAACCGATCGTTATGATAGATGATTATATGAAGCAGTTGGATTAACTGAACTTTGAATTATGAACTCTGAACTTTTTATAGAGAGGCGAAGATGACAAAAACCTTATACCTTATAGACGGACACGCGATTGCGTACCGCGCTTACTTTGCGATAACTGCCGGGCAGGATACATCCCGCTGGGTGACACCCGAGGGAGAGCCGACTGCCGGGACCTATGGATTTGCCTCGATCCTGCTCCGTCTGTTGGAAAACAATCATCCGGATTATCTGGCGGTTGCCTTTGATATCGGCAAGACCTTCCGCAATGATTTATTCCCAGCCTACAAAGGGACCCGGGCAAAAATGCCTGATGATCTGCGTCCTCAAATCACCCGGATGCGTGAACTGGTCGATACCTTAGGCGTTCCGCGTCTTGAGGTGGAAGGTTTTGAGGCTGATGATGTGCTGGGAAGCACTGCCAAACAAATGGCAGCCAAAGGGTATAACGTGAAAATCATCACCGGTGACCGTGACCTTCTTCAGCTCGTGGATGAGAAGATCATCGTGTCCCTGCCCGGTGGGAAAATGTCAGATTCAAAAGACTACACGCCGAAAATGGTAAAGGATTTCCTTGGCGTAATGCCGGAACAGGTGGTCGACTATAAAGCACTTGTCGGCGACCCATCTGACAATTATCCGGGGGTCCCCGGTATCGGTCCAAAAACTGCGGTAACATTGCTCGATACTTACGGTACGCTGGAAAATATCTATGCGAATACCAATAAACTAAAGGGTGCGGTCAAGACAAAAATCGAAAATAACCGCGAAAGCGCCTTTCTCAGCCAGAATCTGGCAAGGATCCGCACCGATCTGCCGGAATATTTCCAGATCGAAGAGGCATCTACCGCAAATATTGACTTTCCGGCGATGGACCGTTTGTTCCGAACACTGCATTTCAACACACTGCTGCCAAAGCTGCGGAAGCTTTCCTCCGCCTATCAGCAGGACGAAGATCAGCCTTCTCTCTTTGGAGAAAGTATCCTGCCGCAGGAGGAAGAGAAGGCTTACGAAAACCATACCGTAATCGTAGACAACGCAGCGGTTTTGAATGAACTTGCCGCGAAGCTGCGATCCGCTGTCATGATCTCTCTGGATACGGAAACTACGGGCGTCGACCCGATGTCCTGTGACCCGGTTGGATTCTCGTTTGCCATTGAACCGGGGACCGGGTATTACATTCCGGTGGGGCATAGAACCGGTGACGAACAGCTTCCGCTCGAAACTGTCAGAGAAAAACTCGGCGCAATTCTTGCGGATGAATCAATTTCAAAGGCCGGTCACAACATCAAGTACGATATGATCGTACTGGCTCGCTGCGGTATGCCGGTGAAAGGTGTTCGCTTTGACAGCATGATCGCGGGTTGGATCCTTGATCCGGAATCCCGTCAGCTTGGGTTGAAACCGATGGCGAAATCCATGCTGGGGATTCATATGACAGAGATCGAAACCCTGATCGGAAAGGGAAAGCAGCAGATCACCATGGATCAGGTCCCGGTGAAAGCCGCAGCGCCTTATGCTGCCGCGGATGCGGAGGTGGTCCTGCAATTGATGCCAGTCCTGCGGAATAAAATGCAGGACGAGCAGACAGAACATATCTTTGAAGAGCTGGAGATCCCGCTGATCCCGGTTTTGACGGATATGGAAATGCGCGGTATCCTGCTGGACCGTGATTTTCTGGATAAGATGTCCGTCGATTTGGCAGAGCGGTTGGTTTCGCTGGAAAAAGAGATTTACGATCTGGTCGGGTATCCCTTCAATATCAACTCCACGCAGCAACTTTCCGCGGCGCTGTTCAACACGCTGGGACTGATTCCGCCGCGGACAGCGAAAAAGACATCCTCCGGCAATTATTCCACTGCCGCTGATGTGCTGGAGGAAATGCGCGGAGAGCATCCGGTCATTGACAAAATTCTTGAGTATCGTGAGATCGGCAAATTGAAGAGCACTTATACCGACACCCTGCCGGAAAGTATTGACAAAAACACCGGGCGGGTGCATACCTCCTTCAATCAAACCGGGACGGTCACCGGTCGTCTGGCGTCATCCTCACCGAATCTGCAGAACATTCCCACACGCACGGAACTGGGAAAACAGATCCGCACAGCCTTCACGGCAGCACCGGACTGTCAGCTGCTTTCGGTGGACTACAGCCAGATCGAACTGCGGATCGTTGCGCATATGTCCGGCGATGAAGCCATGACCGCAGCCTTCCAGGCCGGACAGGACATTCACGCGGCAACTGCTGCAGCAATCTATCACTGTGACATCAGCGAAGTTACCAAAGAACAGCGCCGTCATGCCAAGGCCATCAACTTTGGCCTGATCTATGGAATGAGTGCCTTTGGTCTTTCCAAGTCCACCGGTCTAACGCCAGCCGAGGCTACAGCCTTTGTAAAAGCATATTTTGAACAGTTTCCAAAAGTCAGCGCTTTTCTGGAGGGATTGAAGCAGACAGCTTCAAAACAGGGCTGGGTGCAGACACTTGCGGGCAGAAAACGTTATTTTCCCAATTTAAAGCGGGAAATGAATTACAATTTACGTAACCGGGAAGAACGCGAGGCGATCAACGCTCCGGTTCAGGGTACCTCTGCTGATATTCTGAAGGCTGCCATGATCAAACTTCCCGCTGAACTGGAGAAGCAGGGACTGCATGCTTCCATTCTGCTGCAGGTTCATGATGAACTGATGCTGGAGGTTCCGGAGAATGAACTTGAATCAACGCGAGCAGTGGTTCAAAATGTGATGGAAACCATCACCGAACTTTCCGTCCCGCTGATCACCGAGGCGAAATGCGGGAAAAACTGGGGAAATTTAACAGAAGTTAAAAGTTTGGATTGATAAATCAGAAGTTGTTCTTCTGAGAGATGTTGCTAACGAATGACTAATGACTGAAAGCTTTGAAAACGAAGGCAAATTACTTGAAATGGCCGTTCAAGGGTCTCTTGAGGCATTTAACAGTCTGGTGACGTATTATCAGACCGCTGTGTATAATACGGCACTGCGGATCATGTGTGACGCAGCTCGCGCGGATGATATTACGCAGACTGCGTTCATCAATGCCTGGAAACATATCGGAAATTTCAGCGGTACATCTTTCAAGCCCTGGATCCTGCGCATCACCATCAACGCCTGTTATGATGAGCTTCGCCGTCTCAAACGCCATCCGGAGCAGGAACTCGTTCCGCAATCACAGGACAGCGAAGAGGAAAATGAAGATGTGCCCTGGCTCATCGATCCCTCTGAATCCCCCGTGGAACAAATCGAACGCCAGGATCGTCAGGAATCCATCAAGAACTGTTTTGAAGCCCTGCCGGATGTCTACCGGGCGGTCTTTATGCTCATTGATATTCATGAGATGGATTACCAGACTGTTGCGGATACACTGAAGGTCCCGCTGGGAACAGTGAAAAGCCGTCTGCTGCGGGCACGGCTGCGGATGCGGGATTGTTTGAAATCAAAAGGGAACTTTTTTTAGTCGGCTAACGTTAGGTAATAAAAAAATAGACGTAAGAGCAGTGTTTATGGATAAGGAAAAAATTTCACAAAAGGATTATGAACTTATCAACAGCTATCTGGACCAGGAGCTGGACCGGAAGGATGTGCTTAAATTTGCCGAGCGAATGAGTGAAGATCCTGAAATCAGCACGGAGGTCGCGGATCTGATGAAGGTCAAAGCTATGGTGAAGGAGATGCCTACCGTGGCGCCGCCGCGAAATTATATCCTGACCCGCGCTATGGCTGAAGAAGCCCGTCCCAAACCCTGGTGGGAGCGGCTGTTCCCGGTATTCCGTACGGCTGCCGCTTTTTGCGCGTTGGCTCTGGTGTTTACTTTCCTTTTCCCGTTCTTTCGGCAGCAGCGTGATCAGCAGGCAGTTCCCACCGAAAGTTCTTATTCCCAGGCTGTGCCGGCAGAATCAATGGACATGGATTATGAAGAGCCGGTTTATATGGAAAAATCACTCTCCCTTTACGATGAAGAGATCGTTTTGGACGAGCGGGATTACGCCGGTTCTGCACAGGAGTCCTATCATGCTGTGATGCCCTCCTTTGGCGTGATGGGAGGGAACCCGCGGATCGAATACCTGATGCGGCAGGAAGAAAATCAAAAAGCGATGAACGCAGTTCCGGATAATGCTCCATTGGCCGCTCCGGAAGGATATATCAGTGTTGAAGAGGCATCAGCCGCGCAGCGCAGTCTTGCGATAAAAATCATCCTCAGCGGTGGTTTACTGCTGAGCATCTGCGCGCTCGTTCTTTTACATAAACGCCGGAAGCAAATGGAACTGTAAACTGCATCATCAAAAATTTAAAATCATAAACTAACGCCTGAAAACGCGAATCTGGTAACTGTTTTTTCAAAAATACTATAAAATAGTAATATCGGAGTTTGACGGATCATACTCCGGAAATGAAAAATATGGACGCTCCCGGGCGTTTCAGGAGGATATATGCAATTTGTAATCATTTTTGCTCTGATCGTTTCAATTTTTGCCGTGATGTTTGCACTGCAGAACCCGGAAATTGTTACCCTGCATTTTATTATTTGGGATTTCCAACAGCCGTTGGCACTTTTCCTGCTGATTGCCATGGCCATTGGCGCACTGATCATTTCTATCCTTACCATTCCCGGATGGATCAAGAGCCGCCAACAGCGCAGCAAGCACCGCAAGGAAGTTGCTGAACTCGAAGATAATCTCTCCAAGTATCGTTCCAATCTGATCGACGCGCAGAACAGCAATAAAGATCTGCGTCAGAAGATCCTTGAAATCGAAGAGGCCAAGGAATCTCTGGAACGAGCTCAGACAAAAGCTGAAGAAGAAATCAACGACCTGCATGAAGCGCTCAACAAGGCTGATCTCAGCACACAGGAAGCACAGCAGGCCCGCAAGGAAGCCATTGATGCCCGTGATAACATCAACCTGGCACTGCGTGAGCTGGAGATCAAGCTGGATGCCACTGAGGAATCCAAGGATACGTATAAAGGTCTGCTTGACAAGGTGACCAATGCGATCCCCTATGCGCTCCCGGGTTCCGGCGGTGAGGTTGACACCCTGATGGAAGAAGCCGCTCTGGATGCAATGCCGACAGCAATGGAAGAGTCATTAAAAGCTGAAGAAGCTGCCAAGGCTGAAGCTGCTGCCAAGGCTGAAGCTGCTGCCAAAGCTGAAGCAGTTGTTGAACCGGAACCGTCTCAAGAGCCCGAACCGGAAACAACTGTGCAGGAAGAAAAACCTGTCGAAGAAAAGAAGAAGCGTTTCGCTCTTTTCTAAAAAATCAATATTGAAAATCTATGGGGACGATTTTCATCAAACTCTGTTTGAGTTATGAAAGTTGTCCCTATTCATTTGTCAGGAACATTTGTTGTCACACAAGCGTTAACAGCATGAAAAAAGCTTCTCTATGAAGGATGTACAGGGAAGAAATCTGACCTGGAGGTGTCTGAATGATGAAAACCAAAGCCTTGAATACCATTTTTGCCGTATTGCTCTGCCTGTTCATTTTTACCGCTGCATATGCTCAAACAGACGAGGCGGTAATGTTGACCTCTGTAAAAACCGACAGTCCTGTTTCCCGCATGGTCTGGAATGATACGGGAACTGTATTGACGCTGGTGAGCACAAACGCTGTGGAAAATATTGTTGTTTCCGCTCCATCTGAATCGGAAAGCTTTGCACTCGGTGAAAAATCATATACACTGACCACATTGAGTGAAACCGGCGTTGTCGCAGCACTTTCTGATGACCGGGAAACGATTTATCTCTATGATCCATCATCTTACGGGAAGGAAATTCAGACGATCACGCCCGGATTTATGATTCTTTCGGTTTCCGTATCCAAAGATGGTTCACAGGTATTGGCGGATTCCGCAGATCAGATTCGTACGGTCATTTATGATGCGGAGAATGGTTCTGTAGTCCATGATCTTACCGGCTTTGAGACAGCTGCTCCGGTTTATGATTCCTCCCTTTCCGCGGATGGAAAGGCTGTCCTATGGCATGCCAGAGGGACCTTCGCGCTGCAAAATATCGCCGACGGTTCATTTGGCAAAACTGTTTCTTTGTGGGATTTCGCCTCTTCTTTTGAGCTTTCCCCGGATAACAGCCTGCTGGCCGTGGGGATCATCAATGATGATTATGAAAACGGCGCGGTTTTATTCTTTGATCCGCTCAGCGGAGCGGAAAAAGGGCGTGTGATCCTTGGGAAAACCTCCCCTTATGAATTGTCTTTCAGTGATGACAGCTCCGTTCTCTGGGCGGCTGATGCTGATACAGTTTACCAAATTGATCCGAAGAGCTTTGAAGCGGAGTCTCAAATGACACTTGTCGAGGCAGGCAGTGAAGCCCGAATCAGCCGTATCGCTTCCGCTCCCGATGGAAACTCCGCTGCCGTGCTGTTAAACAATGGCGACTTGCTTTTATTGAAGAAGTAAAATCGATATTTAAGCGTAACTGTTCAGAACCCGAACTGTTACTATTCACGGGATGAGGGGTCGAACCTTTAGGTTCTTCCCCGCCGCCTTGGATCGTGATAAGCAAAACGACATGATGATTCGTCGGCAAGATGATGGGGACGGACCTGAAGGTCCGACCCCGCTGGATGGCCCGTGAATAGTGAACCCGAACTGACGCGCATGGGGACAGGCAGCTGTGCTGTCTTGCTTTTTTACTTAGTGCCGGCAATAATTGAACTTTGAAATTTGAACATTGAACATTTATAAAAATGATTGAAGTAAACGAATCCATAAAAAACACCCTCGCGACCCTGCCGAAAAAACCCGGCTGCTACCTGATGAAAGACGCGGATGACAAAATTATCTACGTCGGGAAAGCCATCAACCTGCGCAACCGGGTCAAATCCTATTTCGTCAACGATGCCGGTCATACGGAAAAAACCCGGCAGCTGGTGCGGCATATCGATCATATCGAATGGGTGGTCGTTGAGTCAGAGCTTGAGGCTTTCATCCTGGAGATGAACCTCATCAAGCGCTACCGTCCCCATTATAACATTCAGCTCAAAGACGATAAACGCTATCCCTATATCAAGATCAGCTTTCAGGACCCTTATCCGAAAATCACCGTGACTCGCCGCATGGTGCATGACGGCTCCCGGTATTTCGGACCCTATACCAGCGTCTGGGCTGTGAATCAGACTTTGGACATGCTGCGCAAGGTTTTCCCTTACCTGAGCTGTGACAGAGAAATCACCGGAGCAGATCCCCGGGCATGCCTGTATTACGACATCAAGCTTTGTGCCGGACCCTGCATCGGCGCCATCACACAGGAAGAATATCACCGGATGATGGAAAGTTTGGGTGATTTTCTGGATGGGAAATCCGATGAGATCATCAAAAAACTGCAGGCTGAAATGAAGGAAGCATCGGATAAGATGCTATACGAAAGAGCTGCGTTGCTGCGGGACCAGATCCAGGCAGCTGCCCGGGTGGTCGAGAAGCAGAAGATCGTCTCCTCAGAAGATATCGACTCCGACGTGATCGCTATTGCCCGTTCAGAGGATGAGTCCTGTGTGCAGATGTTCTTTGTCCGGTCCGGAAAGCTCATCGGGCAGGAATATTTTGTCCTGGAAGGTACGGCAGGGGAAAATGACTCCGAAGTTCTGGAGGCTTTTATCCGTCAGTATTATGACCAGGCTGCCTCTGTTCCTCCGCAGATGCTGCTGCCGACAGACCTGGAAGAGACAAAGATCATCCACCAGTGGCTGCGCCAGAAACGCGGCGGGAAAAAGTTTGAGATCAAGGTCCCGCGCACCGGTGACTCAAAGGATCTCGTCAATATGGCCACGGAAAATGCCATCGAGACCCTGCGGGCATTAAAAACGCAGTGGACCAACGATACCAGCAAACAAAACGAGGCACTTGCGGAATTGCAGAATGCTCTCGGACTGCCGCAGGCACCGAACCGCATGGAGTGCTATGATATTTCCAACACACAGGGGACGAATTCCGTCGGCTCCATGGTGGTCTTCCTGCAGGGTGTCCCCGCAAAGAAGCATTACCGCCGCTTCAACATCAAAACAGTGGAAGGTCCGAACGATTTTGACAGTATGACCGAAGTGCTGACCCGGCGCATCAAACGCTGGGAGGCATCGAAGGAAAAGAACGCGGAAACCGGTGGAAAGGCGGATGAATCCTTCGCCATGCTGCCGGACTTGATTATCATGGACGGTGGAAAAGGTCAGTTGGGACGGGCAGTCGAGGTTTTGGATGAATTCGGCTTGACGGATAAAGTCCATGTAGTCGGACTTGCCAAGCGGGAAGAGGAACTCTTTTTGCCGCATCAGTCCGAATCGATTCTGCTGCCGCGCCATTCGCAGGGGCTTTACATGGTTCAGCGCATCCGCGATGAGGCGCACCGCTTCGCCATCACAAACCACCGCAACCGCCGCACGAAAGCCGGTCTGGCCTCCCAACTGGAAAAGATCCCCGGTATCGGTCCGGTCAAGCGCAAAGCCCTGCTCAAAAAATTCGGTGATATCGAAAGCATCGCAAACGCTCCCGTCGAGGAATTGGCGGTGGTCAAAGGGATCGATCCCGAACTGGCGCAAACCGTGCATGATTATCTGGAAACGCATTGATTGTTAGTCTCGTGTTGCAAAAAGAAACACAATAGCGTACAATTATAGGCGGTTATTTTATAATTTCGAAAGATCCTGTTATAAAAACAAAGGTGGTGAACAATGACAATGATGAAGACAGCAAATGTTAATGCCAGAATTCAACAGGATGTAAAACAACAGGCAGAATCTATTTTATCAAAAATTGGTTTACCGCGTTCAGTAGCTATTGATTTGTACTATAGACAGATCATAATGCACAATGGCATACCTTTCCCATTGACAATATCATCTGAAGTCCCCGTTCGCAGTTTGATGAGCGAAGAGGAATTTAACAAAATGATGCTCACGGGTTATGAACAGGTTATGTCGGATGAGGGCTATTCTGTTGATGAAGTCTTTGATGAATTGGAAGCCGGTTTATAATGACATCATACAATGTCATAATTACAAAGCAGGCTCGTGTACATTTACAGGGTATACGTAAATATGTTACTTTTGTTTTTAAAGAACCTGAATCCGCACGGAATTTAATCAAATTATTGAAACAGGAGATATCATCGTTATCCTATATGCCGGAAAGGATCAGACTTGTTGATGAGGAACCATGGCGGAGTTTAGGCTTTCGGAAGAAAACAGTAGGAAATTATTTTATTTATTTTTGGATCAATACTGATAAGCAGCAAGTGAAGGTTTTTGCTGTAATTAATGTGAAGATGGATCAGACGCAGCAGCTGAAAAATATCAGCTTTGGTTAGAATTTCCGCAGAAAAATACAGATTTTTCGAGCGAATTGAAAATTGATATAATTCTATTATGACAAAAAAATTAAATGGCCCCAAACGAATAGCCGTGATCTGGCACCCAAGCCTTGAGGAAGCTCATGCGCTTTCTGCGGAGATCGTTGCTGCGCTGAAAAGCCGCTCAGTAGACGATGTACAGGCGTTTTCGCTGAACGATAAGGTGTTCCGCAGCGCCCTTCATGACGGCCGCTTTGATCTGATGATAGCGTTGGGCGGTGACGGGACCATGCTGCGTGCGGGAAAGCTCGGAGCGCCGGTCCATGTGCCGGTGATGGGGGTGAACCTCGGACATTTCGGCTTTCTGGTGGAAACACAGCGCGATGAATGGCAGTCCCGCCTTGATGATCTGCTGGCAGGCAACTGGGAGACCGACAAGCGGATGATGATCCATGCGGAGCATTACCGTGATGAAAAAAAACTGTGCTCCTGGGAGGTACTGAACGATATCGTCCTTGCCAGGGGGCTTTCCATGCGTCCTGTCCATTTGTTTGTGCATGTCAACGACATTGAACTGGCGGAATATGTGGCGGATGGACTGATCCTTTCGACCTCGACCGGTTCTACCTCTTATTCCCAATCCGTGGGTGGTCCGATCCTGCGGCCGGATATGCGCAACATGCTTCTGACGCCGATTTCACCGAATCTCTGCGTGGATCGTTCCCTGGTCCTGCCGGATACCGATACGATCACCTTTACCCTTGGCGGCAATGTGGGAGCGATCATTTCACCGGACGGTTATGAGGGAGGCGAGCTTGGCTTTGGCGATCAGGTTCGCGCGAAGGCCTCAGAACATTCAGCGGAATTTGTCCGTTTTGAGGACAAAGGTGTTTTTTATCGGAATATCACGCGCTATATGCAGCGCAACCCAACCATAGGAGGATACCGCGCATGACAGAAGAGATCCATGAAGAATATCAGGTCTGCTACAAACACCCTGATCGGAAAACCCTGCTCCGATGCAACAGGTGCGGCAAACCGATTTGTCCGGAGTGTGCTGTTCAGACACCAACCGGCTACCGCTGTAAGGACTGTATCAAATCACAGCAGAAGGTCTTTGATACAGCGGAAAAACAAGACTACATCATCGGCGGTCTGATCGCCATTGTGCTGGGATTTCTCGGCGCATTTATCTATCAGCTGATCCCGTTTCTGCCAAGCTATATCACGGCTCTGCTTATCAGTGTGCTCTGCGGCAGGCTGATTTGTACGGCCGTGCGAGCCGCGGTCAAGAAACGCCGCTCTTCAGCTCTGACCAAAGTTGTGACCGCGGCGGCAGGCATTGGTGCTGTGATCGGACTTTGGCAGAATATTATCGTGAATATCAATATTTTGTCATGGGGTGCGACCGGTTTTGGTTTCAACAGCCTGCTTCAGGTTATCATCGATATCGCTTATGTCGTGATTCTCTGTGGGACGATCCTCGCGGAGCTGAACGGCATGGTGTTCAGAAGGTAATGCTTTATGCTCAAAGAGATCGGTATTCAGAATTTTGCCATCATTGAATCCCTAAACCTGGAGTTTACCGCCGGGTTTAATGTCTTTACCGGGGAAACCGGGGCAGGGAAATCCATTATTCTGGATGCGCTTTCGATCGTTTTGGGTGAAAAAGCTGATATCAGCTTTGTGCGGGAAGGCACCAAGCGCGCTTCAATTGAGGCAATTTTTGATTACGGCAGCCGCAGGGACGAGATCGTTGAGGTCCTGGAGCGGGAAGATCTGCTCCCTGATGACGGAATTGAGGAGGTCTCGCTTTCCCGGGATATCCGTCTGGAAGGGAGAAGTACAGCCCGGGTCAATGGGCATGCGGTCAGTTTGTCTGTTTTGCAGGAAGTTGGTTCGCTCCTCGTGGACATTCACGGGCAGTCCGAGCATCTCTCACTGTTAAAGCCATCCTCTCACATTCGTCTGGTGGATCAATTTGCCGGTAATGAAGAGCTGCTGAAAGAATACCGCGGCTTGTACCGCAAATACCTTGCTGTGGTGAAAAACCTCAAGGCTTTGCGCGATGGCGAGGCGGAAGCGCTGCGTCAGCAGGATATCCTTTCTTATCAGGTGAACGAGATCAACGCGGCGGAGCTTTCTGTGGATGAAGAAGAAAGCCTGAACCGCGAACGGGAAAAGATGCAGAATTCCGAGAAAATCGCGAAGCTCCTTCATCAGGGACTGGTTGCACTGCAGGGACGTTCGGAGGAACGTCCGGGGATCCTGGATAAAATGGATGAGCTGGACAGTGCCCTGGACGGTCTGATTTCTTATGATGAAAGCCTCCAGCCGCTGTATGACGCTGTGGTGAATGCGGCAGATCAAATGAATGATGTTCTGGATAAACTGCAGCGCTATAAGTCCGGACTGGGCTTCAGTTCCCGCCGCAGGAACCAGATCGAGGAACGTCTCGCACTTTATTTTTCACTGAAGCGAAAATATGGCGGGACGGTTGAGGCTGTGCTGGCGTTCGGAAAGGATGCGGAACGGAAGCTTTCGCTCATCACCGGCGCCGGGAAACAGATCGAAGAACTGGAAGCTGAAAAGGCAGAGCTGCTGGAAAAGCTCTCGATCCTTGCGGTCAAACTTTCGGAAAGACGTTCTGCCGCTGCTCTGCAGATCTCTCGGGGTGTGGAAACCGAACTGGATGATCTGCGCATGCCTGCCGCGCGCTTTGAAGTATTGATGGAGACTGTTCCTGCCGCGGATGGATTGAAGGACAACGAGGGTAATAAATTGTCATTTACCGAAACAGGCTTTGATCGGGTCGAATTTCTGATCGCTCCAAATCCGGGAGAGGGTCTCAAGCCGCTTGCGAAAGTGGCGTCCGGCGGTGAAACCTCACGGCTGATGCTGGCGTTGAAAAATACACTTGCTCAGGCTGATACGATCCCGACCATGGTTTTTGACGAGATCGATCAGGGGATCGGCGGCAGGATCGGCGCACTGGTTGGAGAAAAGCTCTGGGAACTCAGCCGCTATCACCAGGTGATCTGCATCACCCACCTGCCGCAGCTGGCAGCGCTGTATGACAGCCATTTTCATGTCCACAAGCAGATCAGTGAGAACCGCACGCAGACGGTCGTTACCCGGCTGGATGCGGAGCACAGTCTGCATGAATTGGCGTCGCTGCTGGGGGCGGACAATGAGGAAAATGTGCAGGCGGTGAAAGCGATGCTGAAAGAGAGTTCAGAGTTTAAAAACAGTTAGTAGGTAATTAGTAGTTGGCTGAGGTTTATATGGGAAGGATCATGAGAAACAGATACGTTATTCTGATGCTGGTCGGACTGCTTTTAGGTTTGTCCGTTTCTTCTGTGTTTGGACAGGCGATTTTGACGCCGACGCCGGATGTAGACGGCAACATTTTTTACATCATCAAGGATAACGATTCCTGTATGAGCATTTCACTGACGATGGGGATCGATCTGCCGACATTGCGGCAGCTCAATAACCTTGATGAGCAGTGTACGCTGATCGTGGGTACGCGGCTTTTGCTGGGACGTTATGAAACCCCGACCCCGACGCCGGGACCATCTCCTACGCCGACCCCAATTACCCCGACTCCGACCCCATACAATGGTTACGGTCAGGTTTGCGTATATCTTTTTGAAGATGAAAATGGTGACGGCATTGTTGGTGAGTTCGAAACAGGTGTTACCGGCGGCGCGGTCAGCATTACAAAACGGAATGGATCTGATAACTTCACCGGGCTGACAGCGGGAAATGACCTGCTGTGTTTCCCGGAAGTACCGGAAGGCGATTATAATATTTCCATTGCGCCGCCCACGGATTATAACCCGACGACCAATATGAATTATGCCCTGACCGTCAAAGCCGGGGATAATTCACAGATCAATTTTGGTGCGCAGAAATCTTCGGTACTGGAAGAAGCGGAAACGCAGGTCGAAACCGATAACCGCTCTCCGATCATGCTGATGATCGGCGGTGGGATGATCTTTGCAGGGGTGGTGATCTTTATCATCTTCGGCGTCCTGAAACGCAATGAGGAATTGTAACGAAGCACATGGGGACTGGCATCTTGTGCGGTGCAGCCCGCACAAGCGTGCTTGTACCCATGTGCGTCATCGGGCCATGCTGCGTCGTTGGATACAGAATCGTATTAAATAAATATATATTTTTAGAACATTTAGGTTGGAAACGGGTTTGATGGGAAACATACCCTAAACCCTGGATCCTGAATCCTGAACCCTGAAGTTATGGAACAATACCAGAATAATTTTGATGATATACAGGCGTTGATCAATGTTCTCCCGTCAAAAATCGCGGAAGTGATCAACGAAAACGGAAATCTTGATAAACTGATCGAAGTCGTGATGGATGTAGGCCGCATCCCGCTGGCCCGTTACACGAACGGGGACATCCCGCTTTCCGCTGAGGAAGTCACCTATGAAGATATTGACTCAGTCGTGGAAAAGATCGGTACCTTCGACCTTGACAACCGTGCCGGGATGGAACGGACGCTGCACCGCATTTCCGCCATCCGCAACCGCCATAACCGCATCATTGGGCTCACCTGCCGGGTTGGCCGTGCGGTATTCGGCACACTGGAAATCATTGCCGACTATATCAGCTCCGGGAAAAGTCTGCTGATCCTGGGAAAACCGGGCATCGGTAAGACCACCATGCTGCGCGAAGCAGCGCGGGTGCTTTCCTCGCAGAAGCGGGTCATCATCGTGGATACCTCTAACGAGATCGGCGGTGACGGCGATGTTCCTCATCCGGCTGTCGGAGATGCCCGGCGCTTACAAGTAGCTCAGCCAACCCTGCAGCACGAGGTGATGATCGAAGCAGTTGAAAACCACAACCCGGAAGTCATCATCATTGATGAGATTGGCCGGGAACTGGAAGCCCAGGCTGCCCGTACCATCGCGGAACGCGGTGTGCAGCTCATCGGCACAGCTCACGGGCAAACGATCTCCAACCTGCTGATGAACCCCACACTTTCCGATCTGATTGGCGGGATCGAGTCAGTTACCCTTTCCGATGAAGAGGCAAAACGCAGAGGAACCCAGAAGGTGGTTCTCGAACGCAAGTCTCCGCCGACTTTTGATGTGCTGGTCGAGATCCGTCAGCGCAATCAGGTGGTCGTTTATCAGGATGTTGCGGAAGCTGTGGATGCCTTGGTGCGCGGTATTGAACTGCAGCCGGAGCTGCGGACAAAGAGCTCCAAAGGGCAGATCATTCGTGAAAAGGCACCGGCACCGGTTTTGGAAGGCGCCGGTCTCAGCGGAAATCAAACGCAGGGCAGTGACTCCGGGAAAAAGGGCAAAAAACAGCTTTCCCGCATGCAGGCCAATATTGTTGAGATCAGCGGCAAAAGCAAATCCGCTCTTCCCGAACTGAAGCGTGCTGAGACGGCAGCTGCGGTGAAGGATCCGGAATTTCACAAGGAGACTGTGAGGGTTTATTGTCACGGTGTCGCGCGGAACCGGCTGAATGATGCCGCGGAACGGCTGGACGCCCCGGTGATTGTGGTAAATAATCTGGAAGAGGCCGATTTGTTGATGACGCTGCGTCCTTACTATCGCGAACGTCAGAAAGTGATCGTGGAAGCCGAAGAGCGCGGGATCCCAATCTATGTGCTGCGCTCCAATACGACGGCGCAGATCGAATATACCCTGGCAAATGTGTTGAAGATCGAAGTGCAGGAACAGGCTTCCAACTGGGAAGATGTGGAAGAAGAGACGATTTCCGCGATCCGCTCTGTGCTGAGCGGTGAAGTGAGCTGGATCGATTTGCCGCCCGCGGATCGCTCCATCCGGCGCATTCAGCAGGAGATGATCGAACAGGCCAACCTGGTCTGCCAGCCCTTCGGCAAAGAACCGAAGCGGCGATTGAGAATATACAGGAGTTAGGAGGTAGGATTCAGGGGACAGAGACCAGTGGTCAGTGGTCAGAATCCGAATCAAGGAACAAGGAGTAAGGGTAGATAGCAGGAGTTCAGTACCCATTTACTATCCCAGGGCCCTAATCCCCAGCCCACAATCCCCAACCCCTGAGAAAGAAGCTATGTTTATCACTATTGAAGGACCGGATGGCGGCGGTAAAACGACGCAGATGAACATGCTCGTTCCTGCACTTGAGGAACGGGGACTTGACATTGTCAGAACACGGGAACCGGGCGGCACTGACATTGGTGATCAGATCCGTTCTGTGATTATGAACATGAAAAACAAATCCATGGATCCGCGCGCGGAAATTCTGCTGTTCTGCGCTTCCCGTGCGCAGCTGGTCTCAGAACTGATTCGCCCTTCGCTCTCGGCCGGGAAAATCGTTCTCTGTGACCGCTATGCTGATTCCACCATGGCATATCAGGGATATGGACATGGGCTGGACCGTACAGTGCTGAAAAACCTGCTGGAGTTTACCACCGACGGACTGAAGCCGGATCTGACCATTCTTCTCGATATTTCCGCAGAAGCCGGATTGCGCAGACGGATCACCAATCATGACGAGTGGAACCGCATGGATGACTACGCCCTGCAGTTTCATGAGCGGGTGCGCAATGGCTATCTGGAGATGGCAGCTGCGGAGCCAAACCGTTTCGTTATCATCAATGCAGACCGTCCCAAAGAAGCTGTCCATGAAGATATCATCAATCGTCTGGAATCGTTGATGAAGATGTAACCCAACGATTCAGAATCAAGTCAACGGGACCTGTTTAATTGACTCAATTTCGATCCGCGAAAACAAGTCCCGTTGGCTCATTCTGAACAGATACGCTGGAATTTACACTCCCATAGAAAATAACGCCGACACAAGAAAACTGTACTGCGTGTTGCGCTCCAGATGCCGAACACATACGAATTTGTTTTATAATAATACCGATGGAAAACATTGAAGTCAATGATCGCGTGACACTGCGGAAACCTCATCCCTGCGGAGGCCGGGAATGGAAAGTTGTCCGAATCGGAGCGGATATCGGTCTTGAATGTCTGACATGCGGACACAAGGTTTTTTTGTCCCGCTATGATTTATCCCGCAGGATCAAGGGAGAACCGATCAAAGCCGCTTCAGAGTCTATTTCCTGACTATCAAAAAAAGGGGCTGAGAGAACATGCCAATTTTGGATCCCAATACTGTTGAATGCATCAGCCGAAGTGCAGACCAGACACGCCGGTTTGGAATGCGTTTGGGAAGTTTACTCAAACCTGGTGATCTTGTAGGGTTGAGTGGAGACCTGGGTGCCGGGAAAACCACGCTGATCAGCGGCGTAGCGAAAGGCTGGGGCTCACCGGACCCGGTGACCAGTCCAACATTTGTGCTGGTGAATGAATATTACCGTTCCGACAGCAGCATCCTCTTTCATATGGATGCTTACCGCATCGGCAGCCTTTGGGAAGCAGAAGAGCTCGACTTTGAGCGCATGCTGCAGAAAGGGCCCATGCTCATCGAATGGGCAGAGCAGATCAAAGCCATCCTGCCGAAAGAACATCTCTGGATCAACATGAAATATATTGATGAGGATGTTCGTTCTTTTACGCTCAAACCGGTCGGGAAACGATATACTGATCTCACCGCTGAATTCAGACGGCTGACGTTCAGAATATGATTCAGGGTTTAGGAATTAGGGGATAGGGAGTAGGAGATCAACAACACCCAAGTCCTAACCCCCAATCCCCAACCCCTGCTAACCAAGGAAAAAACATGATTCTTGCAATTGACACATCTACCGCCCGACTGGGCATTGCCGTTTACAACGGCAGCGAAGTTCTGGCAGAAAGCTGCTGGACCAGTCCAAACCGGCATACGGTCTCACTGGCTCCCGCAGTGGATGAAATGCTGAAGAACCTCGAAATCGAAAAGAAAAAGCTAAAAGCCATCGGCGTCGCACTCGGCCCCGGTTCCTTCACAAGTCTGCGGGTCGGGCTTTCCTTCGCCAAAGGCATAGCACTCGGTCTGGGCATACCCGTCATCGGCGTTCCGACGCTTGACATCACTGCCAACCAGCAGCCCATCGCTGAAATGCCACTCTGCGCCTTCCTTCAGGCAGGCCGCGGAAAATTGGCTGCCTCTTTTTATGAAGTGCGCCGCGGACGCTGGGGCAGTGACGGGAAGATTGAGATCTATACCGCAGAAACACTCAGCGAAGCGATCACAGAACCCACCTTGCTGACAGGAGAATTTGACGCCGACGTGCGCACGGTTTTCCGCAAAAATAAAAACATCAAAATGTCCGCTCCTGCCGCCAGTCTTCGCAGACCGGGCTACCTGGCTGAATCTGCCTGGCGCATTTTTGAGAAAGGGGAATACCCCGAAACATCTTCCCTTTCTCCGATCTACCTGCACACGCATGATCCAATTCTAAATTAGGGGTTAGGGATTAGGATTTAGAGGTTAGAAGCAAATGGTTTTAAATGCAAACAGCCAATTTTTAAAATCTAATACCTATTACCTAACACCTAAGACCTAAGACCTAACACCCAGCACCTGAAATTATGAACTATTCCATTCGACCCATGCAATCCACCGATATCCCCGAGGTTTTTGAAATCGATAAAGCCTCAGCTGTGCTGTATTGGCCGGAAAGATCTTATCATTTTGAGGTGGAACAAAACGAAGCCTCGCGGCCTTTTGTTGCAGTTGGATCAGACGGGAAAATACTGGGCTTCATCGTCTTCTGGCTCATTATCGACGAAGCGCATCTGGCAAATTTCGCGGTATGTGCCAAAGCGCGCTGTATGGGAATCGGCAGAGCCCTGCTGAACCATGGATTGCGTGTATGTTATGAAGGTGGTGCACGGATTTCTTTCCTGGAGGTCCGCGCGGGTAATGCCCCGGCTATCCATCTCTACGAAAGCACCGGGTATCACACAGAAAGCATCCGCAAGCAATATTATCAGGACAACCACGAGGACGCCCTCCTGATGAATCTTGACCCGGAAGAGTATGAGGAGGTAGTCAGGAATTAGGAATTAGGGGTTGGGGATTAAGACAGAGCACGTGGGGACTGGCTACATGTGTCGGCTTCGCGACACATGCGAGCCTGTACCTATGTGCGCCGCCGAGTCTTGAACAGAAACAAAGAAAGAGGAGAAAAATGAGCAAATTACTGGATGAAATGAACGCACTGGCAGCAGAAATTTCCGTTTGCCGGGATTGCATGCTGCACCTTACCCGGGACAAATCTGTCCCCGGTGAAGGCAATGTCAGAACCAAGATCCTCTTTATCGGTGAAGGACCCGGCGCGAACGAAAACGCCACCGGCCGGCCGTTTGTCGGGCAGGCAGGGAACTTTCTCAATCAGCTCATGGCCATCGCTCAGGTGAAGCGGCAGGAGGTCTTTATCACAAACGTGGTGAAATGCCGTCCGCCCTCAAACCGAGACCCGCTCCCGGAAGAGCTTTCCGCCTGTGCAAAATATTTGAATCGACAGATCGAGCTTATTAACCCGCTCATCATCGTTACGCTGGGACGCTTTTCCATGGCGCGGTATTTCCCGCTTCAGCGCATCAGCGCCATTCACGGACAGGGGCACTGGGTCAATGACCGGCTGATCATCCCCATGTTCCACCCGGCGGCCGCGCTGCATCAACCCAGTCTCCGCTCCGCGATCGAACATGACTTTTCGCTGATTCCGGGCTATCTGGAACAGGCAAAACAACGCTTTGAACCCAAACCGGTATCGGAAGAAAAGCCTGCCGCAGCTGCTCCAGAAACACCCGCGCCGCAGGAAGAAGACACCGGAGAAGCCGCACAGCTTTCGCTATTTTAAAGAATTCAGAGATTCGATAAGGTGACGCTTCGCGCCGATTTAATTTTTTCTTGACTTTTGAACAAAATGAAATTATTCTTAAAAGGTATCTATTCAGAGCTTGAGTGACGCACATAGGGACAGGCACGCTTGTTCGGGCTGCGCCGCACAAGATGCCAGTCCCCATGTGCTTCGTTCTGAATAGGAACTGAACAATTATCATAAACGTCTTTAATATAAATCGACCGCGGAGCGGTCACCATAACTAAGCTCTAAATTCTTATCTCTGAACTCTTACAGGGGGCTCCCATATGAAAAAAAATGTACTCTCATTTCTGACATTGATATTTCTCGCCGGATGCAGCGGCGTTGTAACCAACAACGGGCGTGAACTGACGCTCGAACAGGTCCAGCAATACGCACAGCAAACCATGACAGCCCAGGCAGGCGGCGGGGCAGCGTCCCCAACCCAAAGTGCCGGGACCGGCGGCGGGCTGCTGATCCGTCCTGTCCACCAATCCACTGAGTCCTCCTC
Organism: uncultured Chloroflexota bacterium; assembly: GCA_902791025.1. Classification (GTDB taxonomy): domain Bacteria; phylum Chloroflexota; class Anaerolineae; order Anaerolineales; family Anaerolineaceae; genus Flexilinea. The sequence goes on from CADATZ010000016.1 coordinate 72,918, forward strand.
AACATCAGGATTAACGGTTCTCTCAACACCGGATAATACCGGGATGATCTCCCGTCCGGTATATAACATTCCGACATCCGTACCTACTGCCGCGCCGATAATACCCTATCCCGTTTATGCCGAACCGACAAACACCCCTTATTACGCACAACAGGTCAATACCGTGTGCGAACGGATCCGTTTTGTCGATGATGTTACCATACCGGATAATACCGTCATGGCGCCCGGTCAGGTGTTCCGCAAGACCTGGCGTATCCAGAACGCCGGCAGCTGTGCCTGGAACTCCGGCTATCAACTGGTCTACACAAGCGGGGATGCCATGGGCACCAACTACGCCGTCAATCTGCCGGGACCGGTCGCTCCGGGAGAGACAGTTGATATCAGCGTCGACATGACCGCGCCCAGAGCCTACGGGACCTTTCAAAGCAATTGGAATCTGCGCAGCCCTTCCGGAAATGTTTTCGGCACCTCCAATTCCGAAAACAACTCCATCTGGGCAAAGATCGTCGTCGCAACCAACGCTAACATGTCCACCGTCGCGCCGGATATTACACCGGTAAACAGCAGCTGCACATTACTCTCCGTGGTACCAGCTTACCGCGCCGCCTTCAAACCCGGTGAGGAGACAGATTTCTACTTCCGCGTACGCAATAACACTTATACAGTATGGAAAGCGGATGATATGGATATTGCTTTTATCAGCGGAGAAAACATGCTCAAACGGAAAGATCAGACCCGCCGGGACATGCCCTATGACGTAACCCCGAACGGTACACTGGAGTACTACCTCGACGCGGTCGTCCCGAACTATCCGGGAACCTACACCATGACCATGGGCGTCGTAAGAGGCTACGAAATCCTCTGCAGCATGGACGTAACCCTAACGGTCACCTATTAAAAACCAGCATCATCCCTGTCTCGATCGGTAGCGCTACGGGGACGGTTAGCGCGTACCACGTACGCGGAACCGTCCCCCGGGGTCCTGAGTGTTACTTCTCCGGGTTCGGGGCCTTATCGAAAAGAGCGCTCTTTTTCTAAGCGGCGCTCTTTCTTTGATTTTCTGGTGCACGCCCCGGGTGACGGTTCTCCGTGCGAAGCACGGATTAACCGTCCCCATTTCCGTCACCCGGGGTGATATGCGCTGATTCTTCGGAATCAGCTGCCTATTGAAATCAGAGTTCTTTCCCCGAGCAGTGCTCTTTCCTTAGTGATGGCTTCGCAACACAAGATGCCAGCCCCATGTGCTCTATACAGAATGATTGCGCCGCCATGACACGTAATAGTTACCAATTATATTAAAATAAGAAGGCGGCAAAGCCGCCGTCCTTATCTGAACTCTAATCTCTGAACTCTTAACTCTGTTTTTCCGGAAGCACAACCTGAATGTGCAGTTCTTCCAGCTGTCCGGGCATGGTGGGGGAGGGGGCTCCTGCCATCACGTCGCGGCCGGCGGTGTTCTTCGGGAACGCGATGACCTCACGAATGTTCGGCTCGTCAGCCAGCAGCATCACCAGACGATCGATGCCCGGGGCGATACCGCCGTGCGGCGGAGCGCCATATTCAAAGGCATCCATGATCTGATGGAAGCGTTCACGGGCAACCTCCATGGACATGCCAATGATGGAGAAGACTTTCTCCTGCAGCGCACGTTCGTGAATTCTCAGTGAACCGGAAGCCAGTTCATAATTGTTCAGCACCATATCATACTGGTTGCCGCGCACCTTGCCGGGGTCGGTATCCAGCAGATCGAAATCCGCTTCCACCGGGCGGGTGAAGGGATGATGCGTCGCATCCCAGCGGTTTTCATCTTCATTCCACTCAAACAGCGGGAAGTCCACGATCCAGCAGAAAGCCAGCTTGTTGTTATCGCGCAGTCCCAGCCGGTCGCCCATCATGACACGCAGACGGGCAAGGGAATCATAGACCACAGCCAGTTTATCCGCTACAAAGAGCAGCAGGTCGCCGTTTTCAGCATCCATGCGCTTCATCAGCTCTTCCCATTTGTCATCCGCAATAAACTTGCGGAAGGGGCTGGAAGCTTCACCTTTGGCGTTGATCTTGACATAAGCCAGACCATGAGCGCCCCAGAGCTTGACCTGTTCCGTCAGCTCATCCAGCTGCTTGCGGGAGTATTCCCCGGCGCCTTTGGCATTGATACCGCGCACGGAACCGCCGTCTTTGATGGCGTTTTCAAACACGGAAAAACCGCAGTCCGCTGCCCAGTCACCAATGTTGACCAGTTCGAGACCGAAACGCATATCCGGAGCGTCTTTCCCAAAGCGGTCCATGGTTTCCTGATAAGTCAGTTTCGGCCAGGGATGGAACATGACCTGCTTTTCCGGGGTGATTTTTTCAACCATCTGATTGAACATCTCTTCCATCAGGTCGAGGATATCGTCACGTTCGCAGAAGGACATTTCCAGATCCAGCTGGGTGAATTCCGGCTGGCGGTCGCCGCGCGGGTCTTCATCGCGGAAGCAGCGGGCAATCTGGAAGTATTTTTCCACACCTGCGACCTGCAGAAGCTGCTTGAGCTGCTGCGGGCTCTGCGGGAGTGCCCAGACTTCGCCGGGATAAATGCGGGACGGGACGATGTAGTCACGTGCGCCTTCCGGTGTAGTCTTGAAAAGGATCGGGGTCTCGATTTCGAGGAAACCACGGTCATCAAGGTAATCGCGCATGAACTTTATCAGCTTATGGCGCAGGATCAGGTTATTGCGCATCTTTTCGCGGCGAAGGTCCAGGAAGCGGTATTTCAGGCGCAGGGTTTCATCCACCTTTTCCTCCGGGTTGTTGATGGAGAAGGGGAGAACTTTACAGGTATTGAGTACCTTGATCATCTGAGCCGGAACTTCGATCTCACCGGTCGGAAGATTCGGGTTGGGGGTACCCGCACGCATCTGGACGACGCCGGTCACCTGCAGGACCCATTCAAAACGGATGCTCTGGCAGAGCTCCGCCATTTTTTCATCAGTGGGATCGATCACGATCTGGGTCAGCCCTTCACGGTCGCGAAGATCAACAAAATAAACACCGCCATGGTTGCGATAACGATGGACCCAGCCGGCGAGGGTCACGGTTTTTCCGGCATCGGAGGCACGCAGCTCTCCGCAATTATGCGTCTTGTACATATTACCCGCCTTTTACAACGTTAGTATCAACCCTATATTATACTCCGCTTTTAAAAAGTTCAAAGTTCAATGTTCAAAGTTCAATTTTTATATGTTCAGAGTTGGTAACGATTCAGAGTGACACACATGGCGCTCTGACAAAACAAGGCGAAGCCGATTCCCTATAGAGCAGGGCTTGTGTCGGCTTTGCGACACAAGATGCCAGTCCCCATGTGCTCCGTTTTGAATAGATTCTTTTAATTAAAGAAGGCCGCGAATGCGGCCTTCCCTTATTTAATCTCTTATCTCTACTCTCTAATCTCTGAACTCTGTTCCTACCAGTTTTCTACGTACGGCTCCACGTTCTTGATGGAGGCACGGACGATGTAGCGGCGTTCGTATTCATTGGTGACGAGGTTATAGTTTTCACAGGTCACCAGCGTCAGGGAACGGTCACCGATCTGCTGGAACATTTCATAGACCTCTTCCGGCTGGGCGATGAACTTCTGAACCACAGAGTAGGTGTATTTGAAACCGTCGTTGGCGAAAATGATGATCTCATCTTCATAATTCAGGCCTTCCAGGTTTTTGAACACACCGCCGGACCAGAAGTGACCGGTCAGGACAGAGTTGCCGCCATACGGGATGTAGGAACCGCCTTCCAGTTCGCCGACATAGTTACCGAGTGTGGAAAGGTCCCAGACCATATTATTTGTCCCATTCTCATAATAGACATGAACGATCGGGATCGGGGTCTCCATGCCCAGGCCGATTGCCGGGATGCGCAGGGAGTTGCCGGTGAAGACAAAGCCGGTAGCCGGGTCGGCAGACGCACTGACCTTTTCGTTGACCTTCAGCGGGCTCATCGGGCTGCGCAGGGAAAGGCCGGTATCCGGGATCTTCTTGTTCTTACACTCCTCAACGCCGATATGGAAGATCAGGTGGGAAATATTCATCGTATCTTCCCGCATATAGGCTGCCCGGTACTCATCATATTCCGGATAGCCGGACATATACATGGTACCGCCGGTGATGGTCACCTTCGTATGGGCAGGAACGAACACATTGTAATGACTGCAGTAACCGGCGCCCGGATTCCCCTGTCCGTCGATCTGTTCAAAATAACAATTCAGGGACGCGACTTCCAGTTTCTGTGGCAGGTAAGAATACTCCGCGACAAACGGGAAACTCACATCATGATTGGAACGGTTCCGGACCCAGGCTTCTTCCGTACCTTTGATGTGTTCAAACCGGATCAGCTGTGTTTCCGAAGGTGACAGACAGTCATTCCACCAGGCCTGGAAATACCCGTTATTCGCCAGTGTGGAACAGGTCAGCAATTCATCTGTCGCGTTGACAGTGACGTAAATTTTATTAAAGTATTTAGTTGGATCCGGAGCGGTCTTGTTCCGTTCTTTGTAATCCATAAAGGTATAAATCACATAGGTACCCGGTTCGTCCGCTACAAAATTGACACCCTTGATCGCATAAGGCCTGCTTGTATCAAAATAAGGAGTCATTACATAATATGTCATCGATGATTTACCCGATCCACCGCCCCGGTAGGTAAAGGTCCTTGAAGCACCGCCGCCATCGGACATCGTGAGTTGATACGGGTAGGCAGAAGTGGATGTCGTCCAGTCACAGGCCGCGTCAACACATTTCCAGGTCATAAACCAGAATATGAATTCCGCCTTTCTGCCTTCCCAACTTCCTGCCGTACCGTCCCAAACCGGATCAGTCTTCGATTTGATTATACCATTATAATCTGTATTATAAGATACCGGTGATGTAGTTGGAGATGCAGCACCTAAATCAAATTTGTGCGTTACATCTGTTTTTTCGTAAGTACTATAATATAAATTTTTTCCTGCCTGTGCAGTTCCATCATATACCGTGACTGCTGTCGGGAATGTGGAATAAAAGCCCTGTCTTGTCGACTGACAGAAATCATACAACGCAGGAGAAATTGCTGTTTCGGAACAGGTGCTGCTGAATTGAATATTTATATTGCGGATGAAATGAAAAACAGAGTTTTCATAGCCAAGCGTACCGGTATCATTTTCATACCAGAACCTGATCTCAAAATCTACATCTGTCGGGAAAGGTACATTCCCAGCCCAATCAGCTTCCAAACTGGGTTTATCGTTTACCTTGGAAATATTTCCGCCTAACAGAGTGAGCGGCAGATAATCATTTGTAAGATTTTTAAAATCAGAAATAGCACCAGCAAGTTTCGCATCGATCTTCGGAGTTTCATCCGGTTTGTATGTATAGGTAACAGTCATCCTGTTTATATCACAGGTACTCTGATCTGTTGTACAATAAGATCCATCAGCTTTTTTACTATACCATCCGGTACTTTCATCATAACCATAACCGAATTCTAACGTCAAAACATAGTCAAATTCTTCTTCAGGTGATACAGTGACGCGAATCCGATCTTTTACAATGTAATCATTGTGCATCAGATTTACAATGGAATACTTGTTTTTGTAATCATATTTTTCCTGAAACTTCAAGACTTGATCTTTTATATCTTTGTCAGCACAATCTTTTTTACTATATAGAACTAAAGCACTGTCTTTCAAAGCAGAAAAGTCTCTTTGGACAAGGTTACGGGCACAAGGAAAGGGTGGAAGTGCCACTTTTGAAACAGTTCCGTGCAAGCCGCCTAAAGTCGATGGCTTTACCCCTGCACTCATGTCAGAGAAATCATCCCGCTCAACCATGAATGTTACATTTGTATCAACAGGTGTCAATCCACTGGGTTCAAACAAAAAATAAACCCCATTAATGATCGCATTGACCGGGACCGAGTTACAGGACATGATGGTTGGAGTTTTATCTTTCACACCTTCATTATTGATCGTACAGGAATAACGGGTATCATCATTGGTGACCTCAATGTCCATCCCCACAATTTTTCCGACAATTTGATAATTTCCGGATGTATCTTTTTCATCCCCTGTTTTTACAGCAAAGACCCTCAGGTTCTGCCGCCAGTGTGTCACATCGGACCCCATGACGGTGATATTGGAGAAATATTCCACACCTTCGTTTACCAGGTTGGTACATTTCTTGGTGGGTTCCGCGGCACCGGCGGCCTGGACTATCACCCCTGCGGTCATCACGACACAGAGCAGTAGCAACAGCCATTGTTTCATTCGACTTGCAGATTTCATAAGAGCTCTCCTTACATAAGTTTCATCCGACCGCCACGGCCGGTAACTTTTCAAGGTTTTGACGGTTCCTTAAGACAAAAATCCCCGCCTTTTTCTTTAATCCTACTACAATACTACCATAAATTTCCCTTTAAGGAAAAATAAGACACAAATTTCCTTAAATAAAGAGTTTCTGTTCTTAACGAAGCACTTGGGGTCTGGCATCTTGTGTCGCGAAGCCGACACAAGCGTGCCTGTCCCCATGTGCGGCGCCGTGGGTCCTGGGTATCGGACCTTCAGGTCCGTCCCCGTCATCTTGTCGACAGAAGACCCTTTTGTTTTACTCATCCCAGTCCAAGGCGGCGGGGACGAAGTGTGAAGGTTCGACCCCTTCGTAAATGACTGCATCCCGCCCCTTTCTTCATAAACGCCGGGAGCGATAAAAAAGTTTCCAAATGGGGACGGTTCGTGCCATACCATCCGGTATAACCTCGATCAGCGGCAGAAACTGAACTGTACCCCGGGGACACGGTAAAAAATCAAGGGACGAAGCTCCTGCTCGGAATCTGATCGAGCGAAGCTCGCTGCCTTGCAGAGCAGGCCAACCGGCCACCGGGCAGCGCCATCGTGAATTTAGCTGCACCATGAATATTTAAAGCTTCGGGAGGACAGTCGCCTTCGGCAACAGTCCCCATGTGCACAGCTTTATTTCAGGGACGCAAAAATGATTTCCTCATCTTCCGGCAGCTGGCAGAGGATGCCGTTTTCCGAAGTCCTCACCCGCAGCTGCTCAGCAGGAGTGAGCTGATGAAACTCACCGTAAGCGCCGGTGTATTGGACAGCAATTTTTTCCGGGAAGGAGCCGCTGAGGAAATAAAGCACATGATCCGTTTCTGTGCTCCGCAGCGCCAATGAATCCGGGTCTGCCAGCGCATATCGCAGTCGTCCCAGCCTGGTAACGCCCCGGTCCGGTCCGCCGGAATAATCGATCACCCAGATATTTTCCGGATGCAGCATCAGCAGCCCATCCTGATTCAGTTCAGCCCCGGCGGACAGCAGATCATCCACAAGATCCCGCAGCAGCCGATTATCCCCTACCGCGGCAGGCAGCCGCCGGCTGTTGTTGCCGTAAAACTCTTTATATAATCCCGCATTATTCCAGTTCGATTCCCACAGGTAGCGGCGGTCATTGAGCGAGATCAACACAGCATCCTCCGGCAGAAAATCAAGGATCCCGCTGTGCAGTGCCGCCTCACCGGCATTGCGCGGATAATAAAAAGAGCGATTCATGATCTCCGTTACAGCGCGGTTGTTCTGTAGGTTCAGCAGCAAAATCAGTGAAAAAGCACTGAGACAGAGCGCACGCACACCATCGGAAACCTTCAGACGCAGCGTGAACCACAGCAAAAGAGCCGCAACACCGTAATACTGCATATAAACCGGCAGATATCCCAAACCCGGCATCAGCTGCCCCTGATAGCGTTCACTCACAGCCACCGTGAGCGTGGGAAGAACAGCAAAAGAAAGTCCCAAAACCAGAAGTTCCGCCCACTGTACATTTTGCTCATTTGAACATGACGATTCAGCAGTTAAGCAGCGCACATGAGGACAGGCACGCTTTTGCCGGCTTCGCGGCACAAGGTGCCAGTCCCCATGTGCTTCGTTTTCAATTGAACTTTGAACTTTGAACTTTGAACTTTTACCAATGACCCACAAAAAGCCAAGAACGATCAAAACATCCAAAAATCGAACCGCGTTCAGGAAAGAGAGAAAATCATATTGCATAATAGTGGCAGCCGGATAAGGATTATCCAGCACCGAAGCCTGATAACCCGCCGAGTAAAAACTCAGAGGCAGTCCCGCACACAGCTGGGTGAGAAAAGCCCGAAGTATCCGCTCCGGCTTCAAACTGAACGCCACACCGGCATATGTGGTCTCCGTCACAAAATGAGCACGGACAACCACCACGCCCGCCAGCATCAAAAGCGTCAGTCCAACAAATGGCAGACTGCCACGTACAGCCTGAACAAAATTCCTCTGGCGGACCCATATCAGCAGACAGATCATCAGCAGGAACGGGAAACAGACCTCATAGGTCATCAACCCTATTCCAAAAAACAGCAGGCTCAGCGCCAGATGACGTCCCTTTCCGGACCGCAAGGCGCGCATAAGGAACATCGCGCACAGCAGCATCTCCGCCGTCAGCACCTGCATCAGGCTGTAAAACCCGCTCACCGGATCCTGATACGCCCGGGTCTGCAGCATCAGCGGGATCAAAACCATCCCGATCCGCGCGGCGTTCAGCGGAACGCCGAACTCAAGCAAAACCTTACGAAAGATCAGCTGGTTGACAAGGATAGAGAGGATAATTAAAGCTTTATATATAGAGACATTTTCGATATAGAAGAAGAAGTAATAATAGATCGAAAGCACATTGATGCGGCCCAGGCGCAGATAGTCGCCCATAAAGTCCAGCACATGGCGCAGGGTCGAAACCGAATCCTTTTTCTGAGCCAGATAGGCCGTGGAGTTCACCGCGTCATCCCAATAATACCCGGAGCGAATCAGCATGGAAAGCGAAGCGGCCGTCAGCAGCAGGATCAGCAGCTCTATGCCATACTTTTCGAAGAAACAGCGCAGAGAAAACTTATCCGATCTCTTTCCACTGACCACCGGCCACTGATCACTGACCGCTGACCGCTGAACACCCAACGCCCGCAGCAGCAGCCAAATCACCCCCGTGATCCCAAGCAGCCAGAAGACCCACCCAAAATAAGCCCCTCCCAAAAAGCGCAGAAAAACAAACTTTGAAGGGAAGCGCTCCCACAAAAGGCGCAGCGCCCCGAGAAGGATCAAAATGAATGGTAAATATTTCTCAACAAAAGCTTTCATTCTATAAATCGCCACCTATCCGGGGACTGTTGCCGCACCCGACTGTCCCATTACCCACTCGGTAACCTTTTTCCCGGGGACAGTCGGGTGCGGCGACAGTCCCCGGACAATGGAATTTAAGCAGCGCACATGGGGACAGGCACGCTTTTGTCGGCTTCGCGGCACAAGGTGCCAGTCCCCAAGTGCTTCGTTCTTAATTCCCCCTAACGATCCCGATCGTATCAAACATGATCGGTCTGCGTTCCTGGATTTTATACAGTGCCCCCTCAGCAGTCTCATTGACAAGCCAGGCCTGCCCGATTGGAATCTGCTTCCATTCCGCATCTCTGGTTTCGTATATCAATGAAACACCGGTGCGGTTCTGACCGCTGACATACACAAACACCTCAGAAACCATCGGCGTTTTCAGGCTTCGTTTCTCAAAATCAAATGCAGTTCCTTTCAAAACGCCGGCTTTGGCAAAACCACCCTGTTCGCTTCCGCTGTAAGTGACCAGCATCGTATCCGCAGGCGTTTCCCAAACTGTCTGAGCTTCCCGAAAACTTTCCACATAATCCCAAGCACCGACCGCATTGATCGGGCGGCGGGCATTCAGCGAATAAAACTTTTCCTGATAAGGCTCCCGCAGCCAGCCATGTTCCCAAAGTGAGTAAGGAACAGCACTGATAACAGTCCCTGCAGCATGATCACCGAGGATCCCGGCCTGCAGAGCCTCTTCCCCGGCTTTGCGCGGATACAGGAACCAATCATCCAGCATACCGCTCACATGCCGGTTATCCTGCAGGGTAAGCAGCAGGATCATACAGCCTGCACCGCCAAGCAGCAGCCGCAGTGTCCGCGGTTTGAATCCCCTGCCAATCAGCGCTAACAGTTCATACAACACGATCCCCATACCGAAATAAGAAAACAGCACCGGGATATATGCTAAACCGGGCACAAGATCCTGCTGATATTTGGAACTCAGCGAAATCACAAGTCCCGGCAACAGCCAGAGCATCAACCCGAAAAACAAGACGACTCCGGAAAATTTTGTTTTCTCTAATTCATAACTGTTCTGAATTTGAGCGCTGCACATGGGGACAGGCACACTTTTGTCGACTTCGCGACACAAGTTGCCAGTCCCTATGTGCTCCGCACCGAACAAAATCAGCAGTAAAAGGAAACACACCAGCAGGTCCTGCCATTGGATCGAGCGGAGAAAAACCGGCAGCGACGTATTGAAGATCTCATGCCAGGGAATCAGCGTTCCCATCACGCCATTATCATATCCAGCATTACGGTAGGAAAGCGGAAATGCAGCCCCAACCTGAGTCGTGAAAGTGCGGAGAAGCAGCGGGATGTCCAAACTGAAGGTCGTCCCGTTATAGGCGGTTTCCTCCGTAATATTTTGACGAAGGATCATCGAAAGCCCAAATATCAGCACAGCAGTCAGGATCCAGGGCAGCGCTTTCAGGACCGCCCGAGTCATGTGTTTTTCCTCTGCCCACGCAAGGATCAGGAAAAGTGCGGTAAGCGGGAAAAACATCTCATAAGACATCAATCCCATTATAAAGAACAGCAGACTGACTGCAAGACTGCCTTTTTTCCCTTCCCGCATCCAGCGCAGAAAAGCGGTAAGCGCAAGCATCAGTTCACAGAACATCACCTGCATCAGCCCGTAGTAGCTGTTCAGCGGATCATGATAGAGCCGGAACTGGAAGCAGAGAAGTGTGATCAGCAGGGCTGAAATTGCTGTACGGTGTTCATTCCTCCACAGGCGCAGAAAACGGTAAAACAGCCAGCCATTCAGCAGCGTCATACATACGAGCATCAATTTATAGAAACGGACATCCGGCAGGTAATAAAACACGAGAAAATGGAAGGTGGCAAAGGGATTGATGCGTCCGATGCGTACATAGTCAACGATCTCCTTCCAAACCCTTTCCCAGATGGAAGTCCCTTCCAGGCGCATGTTCTGCGCTTCCACGGAAAAGAAGGCGTCATCCCAGTAAAATCCGCCCTTGAGGATCGGCTGCAGGATGATAAACATCAACAGCAGAACCAAAAGCAGCTGCACCCTTTCCGAAAGCTTCAATGCTGTTCGCTGCGTGTAGAATTCTCCGATCCATAAAACAGTACCAATGCCAAAAAGTATCAGTGGAAGCGGGAAGCAGTGAGCCATCCGTTCAAGCCATTGTGAATCCGGTGCGCTGTATTTCAGCAGATTTTCCGCAGTGAACCAGATCACGGAAACGGCGATGCAGGTCGTGCCGCAAATCGTTGTGCCGCTGAATGGCTTGAAAGCAAAGCCCAGGCAAACTGCCAGCAGCAGAACACTGACAGTAAACAGCGCCTCCCGATAAGGCCCCACAATGATCGGTACGGTATGCGTGTAGTTTTTCAGCGTATCAACAGTAAGAAATATGAGCACACACAGGATCAGTCCACCTATCGTCAGGAAAACTCTTTTTCTGGTCCGATCCGTCATGAGGCCTCCCCGTTAAGGGACAGTGGGGACGTATCTCGGTGTCCCAAGTCCGGGACACACGAGATACGTCCCCTGTGTCCCACAGTAATCAGTTTTTCGAGGTCCTCAACAGTTTCCAGGTAATGATCAGCGTTATTGAGCATAAAAGAGCGGATCTGCAGGTTCTCATAGCCCCAGCCGCAAGCCGCAAAGCACACGCCGCAGCGGTGCGCCATTTCCAAACCGGCTTTCAGGTCATCGACCATCAGCATTTCATTCGCCGGGCAGCCGGTTCTGCGCATAATATCTTCGAGCGGCCAGGGATTCGGCTTGTTCTTGTCACGCTCCAGGTCCGCCCCATAAATCAGTTCCGGTACCGGAACACCCGCCGCGGTGTAGTCCCGCCGGATGATCTGCGGAAAGGAATGAGAGACGACACAGACAATCCCGCCCGCATCGCGAAAACGGCGAATCAGCTCCGGCATTCCGGGGAAGAAGGGTGGGACGATCTCCGCAAGATATTTTTTCCAAATTATCTGCTCCCGTTCCATTTCCTCCGGAGTAAACCTGAGTTCGTTAATATAAAAAGCACCGAGACCGGGGGTCAGATTTGCCGTCAAAAACTCATTTTGCGTGTAGTTTACACCCGGACGCAATTCTTCCAATATCTTCACAAACGCCGGGTAATGGATGCAGGGCGTACTGTTGACTGTTGTATCGTCATGATCAAGAACAAGAACTTTAAATCTCATATGGTTCTCATTCTACCATAATAGTCACAGGGTTTTGATTGGATAACGTCAGATTGTGGGGAAAAGAAAAGATAAATGTATAGAGTTTGAGCAACGCACATGGGGACAGGCACACTTGTGTCGGCTGCGCGACACTCGGTGCCAGACCCCATGTGCTTCGTTATAAATAAAAACCTTATTTCAGAGTATCGGCAAAGAATGCGCCGGTCGCGTCTGCGGCTTCTTTGATGGATTTGAAATCTTCCTCAACGAAGACATTGAAGGTGTGATCCATTCCCTCGATAAAGTAGGTGGCTGATTTTTCATTGCTGCTGACGGCAACGATCTTGTTGCTCCATTCCGGATCAACCGTAGTATCTTCCGTACCGGCAATCGCCAGGACCGGACCGGTGTATCCCTTTTGGAATTCAGCCAGGACGTCGGTGTTGGCAACATCGTCACACCACTGCAGGCTGACATTCAGGCTGTCGCGCCAGTCAAATTTCATCACGAAAAAGCCGTTTTTCTTTGCTTCTTCATACATTTCTTCAGAGAAGAAACCATCCAGCATCATATCCGGAGCACCGGCCCAGGTGACAAGGGATTTGAAGACATCCGGGCGCCATGCGCAGGCCAAAAGGGCATCGGTTCCGCCCTGGCTCCAGCCCATCACGCCGATCTTTTCGCCATCGATCTTGTCAAGGGATGCCATATATTCGGCGGCAACCGTTGCATCGTGAACAGCAGACTTGAAGTTGTAGAGCATATAATCCGCTTTGCTGTCACCGTTACCCGGGAAATCGATACGGATCGTTGCGATTCCATATTTTTCCGCCAAAATCGGTGCGGCGACGAGATAACCGTTTCCGGCTTCGTCACGGGTGGAGCCGGTGCCATGGAGCATCACAACGGCCGGGTAGGGGCCTTCCCCGGTGGGCATGCAGACCGTAGCCGGGATCTCATATTCCCCGCCGTCAAGATTGACAACAGTTTCCTCATATCCGGCGTCCTGTGCAGACACAGCCGCAAAAACAAAAAGCACAGCAAGCAACACAACAAAAACCTTTTTCATATCCTTCTCCTTTTTCTTTTGCAGATTGTAAGCCCTGCATTTTTTTGTTATATTTCATTATACACAAAACTTAGAAGATGTAACAGTTTTCAAACCATCAACGCAACGATTCAGGACGAAACACACCTGGACAGCTTTCCTGTTGTGGCGAAGCCAACACAAGAAAACTGTACTGCGTGTTGCGCCGTAAGGTAATGAACAGATATAAAATAAGAAATAAAAATTTAAGAAACAAGAAATATTATGATGTATTTGGTAAAATGAATAATAGATGTGAATGAGGTTTAATATGTCAGAAAACGTTGAAAATAAAACTGCAGCAGGTTGGTGCAGAAATTCCTCTTCGAAAAATTTTTACTTATGTCCCTTGGCGTCACTATGTTGAAGAGGGATGGAGCAGGAGAATCGATGAAAAGATTTTTCACTATTTTTAGCGGCGCTTCTCTTGAAGAAGACAATAAAACATTATACACAATATACCTGATCCTGCTGCTCGCTGTCATCTTTGCCGGCTGGGGATATTTTCTGAACTGGGGAGACATTCCTTTTGACTTTCACGACTGGGCGGAGGTCAATGCACCACGGCTGGCTTTTCTTAAAGATGCCATTACCAAAGGAAAATTACCGCTGCATATGCCTGACTCTTCCGCTCTGCGTGGCGTTACTGACCGTTACATGGCACTGCCGGACATCATTTTGAGTCCACAGGTGATACTGCTGCGCTGGATGTCCGTCGGGACCTTTGTTCTGGTTCATACCTGGATCCTGATTGGACTGGGCTATTGGGGACTGCTCAAACTCAAAAGACGCTTTTCTCTGTCACTGCTCTCCTTTACCTGGATCTCGCTCCTGTTTTTCCTCAACGGGCACATGATCTCTCACTATGCGGTGGGACATGTCACCTGGGGTGGTGCCTTTCTTATGAGCTGGTTTATAGAGCTTGTTTTTGCCCTGATCGAGGGAGAACGCGGTATTCGCTGGGAGGCGAAAATGGCATTCCTGCTGTTTTTCATCTTTCTGCAGGGATCTTTCCATCAATTTGTGTGGTGCGTGATCTTCCTCGGATTTCTGGCTCTTGCCAATTGGAAGATGCTTTTCACAATTCTCCGTTCAGGAATCGCGGCCGGATTGCTTTCCATGGTACGCATCATTCCGCCCGCCTTGCAGATGGGCGCGTTTGACGATGATTTTCTCGGCGGATACCGTACACCCATCCAAATCGTCAAGGCATTTGTGAAAATCATCGCTCCGGCAGATTCTCTGAACCAGGCGAAAACCGGCGCTGTCCTCGGCTGGTGGGAATTTGACATTTATACCGGTATCGCGGGATTGATTTTGCTGGGATTGGGAGTCCTTGCCTGGCTGCTGCTGCGGAATTACACGCTTGGCTTCCCGGCATTGATCTGTCCCATAGCGGTATTGAGCATCTTCTCGGTTCGTAATGCGTATAAGTTAATGCGGTTTTTCCGTATCCCCTTATTTTCCGGAGAACGGGTGAGTTCGCGCTTCCTGCTGCTGCCGCTTCTTTTTGTTCTGATTGCCGGAACTGCCGCACTGCAGCAATGGCTTAAGGGAAAGAAAATCGAAAGGGGACTGAACCTGGCGATGACCATCGGCTTGATCCCGGCACTCGCGGAACTGGGGATCCACTTGAACATCTGGAAGGTCACAGAAGCTTTTCAGGCATTTCCCTATACCCGCACGGACCTGACAATCAAAACCGTCGCCAACCACCCGGATCAACCCTATACCACAGGGCTGCTGATCGGTGCCGTGGTAAGCCTAATCAGCGCCGCGATCATCATCTACCTTGCATGGAGAGAAGGAGATAGGAGATAGGTGGTAGGTGGGTAGGTATTAGATGTTAAGTGTTAGGAATTGGTAGTTAGAAGCCAGCAGTTTAATCCACTAACCCACAATCCCTAATCCCTAACACCTAATACCTAACTATAATACTTATTCTGCTGAAAGCCTTCGCCGAGGACTTCATTTACCTGTCCGACGATCATAAAGGCTTTCGGATCAGCTTCAGCAACAAGTTTTTTCAACGTATTGACTTCCCCGCGGTAAATCACACAGTAGAGGATCTCTCGTTCCCGTCCGGAATATCCGCCGGCACCGTGCAGAATGGTCACGCCATGGTCCATCTGCATCATGATCTGTTTGGCGATTTCCGCATGAGCATCGCTGATAATATAAGCCTGACGGAAGGAGCTGTTCCCTTCCGAAATCACCTCTGCCGCTTTCCCGTTGATATAAACCGCGATCAGCGCGTAAAGCGCCAGTTCCCATCCGAAGAAGACAGCTCCAAGAAGGATCGGCAGGGTATCGCAGATCAGATAGGAAGCTGAAATGGAAATTCCCATCCGCTGGTTCAAGATACGCCCGATAATATCCGCACCGCCGCTGGTTCCTCCTCCCAGATAGACCAGGCCGAAACCAACACCCATGATCACAGCCCCGAATACCGTGTTCAGGAAAAGGTCGCCGGTCAGTGTCGGATCCGGGAAGAAATAATAGATAACGTCAGTGAAGACCGAGAAGAGAAAAACCGCCGTTAGTGTGCGCACGGCAAAGGGCAGCCTTCCAAGATAGCGCCATCCGATCATCATCACCGGGATGTTGCCGATGAGCGTCATCACACCAATCGGCCAGCCGGTCAGGTGATTGATGACCTGCGCCAACCCGGAAATTCCGCCGCTCACCAGCTTTGCGGGAACCATAAACACAGCCATCCCCACAGCCTGAACAATGCAGCCCAGGATAATATAAAGAAAGTCACTGAGGTTTTCTCTTCGGAAAATTTCTTTGAAAATCTTTTTGATCATGTTTTCCCCTGCATTTTTGACTTGACAGAAAAATAAATCCTGTATAAAATTTAATCAGGATGAAGGCGGGAATGTTTGCCCATCCCCGCCTGGTATCAGTGAAACTTACTTGACCTTGATCGTTAAGGTCACAACAATTATTGTACCGTCAGGTCTGGTAAACTTGACGGTAATTGTTTTCGTAACTTCCATCCTCAACCTCCCGATTATCCCCTCACTGCCAACAATCCATTTGCCGTCAGTGTTTGGAGAGTTTTGACGGG
The DNA here is from genome assembly GCA_902791025.1 of uncultured Chloroflexota bacterium. Lineage (GTDB taxonomy): Bacteria > Chloroflexota > Anaerolineae > Anaerolineales > Anaerolineaceae > Flexilinea. The sequence continues at coordinate 89,424 of CADATZ010000016.1, forward strand.
ATATCCCGCCATGCTGACCGGCAGTCACACCGGTCCGCACAGCGTTACATCCCACTCAGGATTCTATTGTCAAGGTTCACACTATTGATTATAACGAATAATACAATAATTTTCGCTGAAAACAAAATTGTAAAAAAAATCAAACACCCAACACCTAACACCGAATCCCCAAACTGTGTTACACTCTTATTTATGGAAGAAAGAAACAGTCATTCCAACACATTTGCCCGGGTGGTCTTTATCGTCTTCGGCGCATTGATCACCGGTGTACTGCTCTTCGGAGCAGCAGTTTTCACATATCAAAACAGCTTCCGCGATAAAATCTACCGCGGCGTCTCCATTGACAACGTGGTCGTCGGGGGACTCACCCGTCAGGAAGCCGCGGAAAAACTGGAACGGGAGATCCGCTATCCTATTGACACGTCCTTCCGTTTTACCTATGAGGGACAGACCTGGTCCGCCACCGCGCAGGAGCTTGGCTTTCATCCGCAGACGGACGTAATGACCAAAGCCGCTTACGATATCGGCAGACAGGGCGGGATGCTGGACCAGATCTCCACACAGATCAATACTGTCCTGCATGGCGTCAGCATCCAGCCGATATTCCTCTTTGATGAGCGAGTGGCCTTTAACAACATCACCAAAATGGCCGAACAAATCGATACCCCTATGGATGATCCCTCTATCCTCCTGCAGGGTTCCGAAGTCAAGATCGTCTCCGGTAAAAGCGGAAGGCTGCTGGACCGTCAGATGACGATGACATTACTGCAAATCTATGCGCAAAACCTGCAATCCGCAGAGATCGAACTCCCGGTCATCGTTCTGGAACCCACCGAGGCAAATCTCGGGGAACAGAAACAGCTGCTGGACAACCTGCTGAGCAAAGATTTTGTTCTCTACACGAACGACGAGCGCGGCGTACTTTCCGCCGGTTCAATCCCGGCAGACGTCCTTGCGGGTATGATCGACTTTGAACCGGTCGTTACTGATGGGAACCTGTCCATCGCCATGGAACCGAAACTGGAGCCGTTTTATTCGAGGATCCTGGAAATCGGCTCGTCAGTCTATCGTCAGGCAGAGGACCCAAGATTTCTTTGGGATAATTCCACCCACACTCTGCGGCTGATGCAGCACGGGCAGAGCGGGAAAGAACTGGATATGGACAAATCTCTGCAAAACATCGCGGAAGCCATCCGCGCCGGTTCCAACCAGGCGGAAGTAGCACTGAACATCATCCCGCCGAAAGTCAGCGATAACGTGACAGCCGAAGAACTGGGAATCCGGGAGCTGGTCCATACGGAAAACACATACTTTTTCTATTCCGACGATGCCCGCATACAGAACATCCAGGTCGGTGCCGCCAAGCTGAACGGTGTTCTCATCGCTCCCGGGGAGACATTCTCCATGGCGGATGCCGTTGGTGAGGTCTCAAAGGAGACCGGATATGCGGAGTCTTCCGTGATCTTCGGTGATCAGACCGTCCAGGACGTGGGCGGCGGACTTTGCCAGGTCTCAACGACACTCTTCCGGGCTGCCTTTAACTACGGACTGGAGATCAATGAACGACATGCGCACGGCTATCGGGTCTATTATTATGAACGGCTTGGCAATCGACAGCTGGATCCGGGGCTTGCCGGACTTGACGCTTCGGTTTATCTGCCGGTTCTGGACCTGAAATTCACCAATGACACACCCTACTGGATCCTGATGGAAGCGCAGCCGGACCTGAACCTTTTCCAGCTGCAATGGCGTTTCTACAGCACAGACGTCAACCGCTATGTCGAATATACCAGCACCGGACTGACCAACGTGATCCCGGAAGGTGAACCGGTTTATAACGAAAATCCCAACCTGCCGGCCGGATATGTGGAACAGGTAGACTGGGGAATCGACGGTGCAGATGTTACCATCTACCGAACGGTTTATGAAAACGGACTGGTCCATATTCAAGACCGTTTTGATACCCATTACGAAGCCTGGTCCGACATCTGGGAATACGGGCCGGGTACGCCGGGTATGCCGCCAAACGGCAGCAATGATTAGGAGTGTGAAATGGCAATTGTCCAACTGACCCCTGATCTGGCTGTCGACGAGCGGCTGATGAGTTTTTCCATGGTGCAGTCCGGCGGACCGGGCGGGCAGAATGTCAACAAAGTCGCCACTGCCGTGCTGCTGCGCTTCCGTTATAATGAATGTGAAGTGCTGAGTGAAAATGCGAAAGAGCGGCTCAGACAGAATTTCGGCAGCCGCATCAATAACAACGATGAATTGATGATCGTCTCCCGGGAATTCCGCACACAAGAACAGAATCGCGCCGCGGTGATCCGTCATCTGGGTGAGATATTGACCGCGGTGATTCCCGAACCGGCAATACGTATTCCTACAAAAGCGCCGAAAACACCGAAAGGTGGTGGCGGACCCTCGACCCGTCGGGAGGAACCAAAGCGTCAGCGGTATTATGATCCGGATGAGTGGGAGTAGGAGTTAGGAGTTAGGAGTTAAGGGTTAGAGGTTAGTGTAATTTGAGCAGATTGAGGTTGTTTTTATTTGCTATTATATGTATACTTTTTCTTTGCGGGTGCGCAGGGAGGGCGAGTTACGTAATGGTGCCCTCAGCTGAGCCGGGGAAACGGGTTACGAAGACTGCCATTCCGCCGGTTTCTCTTCCGACAAAGGTTTTGCCGGATAATCCTGAGGATCCCTGGCAGCAATGTGCATCTGTTATTGTTTCCGGCAGTTATCCGGAAAAGGTATCCGAAATAGAAAACGCGGAGCTCCGCCGCCGTGTGCAAATCACATTCATGATCCAGGATGAAGCTGCTGAAAACAGCTTTATCGCTGAACGCTGCATGAACGGAAAACTGTATATCTGCCTGATCAACGGGATGAACAACTGCGCGGAAAAGCTTGATTTCACCACGGAACCCAACGAGTCAATGCGGAACTACTGCAGCAGCGAAGAGATGGAAGGCGCGATCCTGAGTCCCGTCATTACCGGCATTAACAGCGCCTACGAATGGCGCTGTCACGAAGGAACCGCAATGATCACAGACCAAATCGCCGAACCCGACACCGACGGCTATGACAAATCCATCTGGCACGAAATCCCGCAGCCGATCGAAAACATGAATTAACACCCAAAACAAGTTCTTTTACTGTAACTTTTTTGAACAATTTAATACACCACATAGTACAAGTGTTCTCTTAAATATAAAAAATTTCAATAGATTATTTTTGTTTTCATTAACGTTGAAAAAAATTATACTATTTTTTATACAAGAGATATTGACAACACAAAAACATAAGATTAGAATAACCTTATTCAATTACATACTTCGGGGCAGGGTGAGGCGTTTGCCAATTCCCGATCGGCGGTAGAGTCCGCGAGCGTAAGCTGATCCGGTGAGATTCCGGAACCGACGGTATAGTCCGGATGAAAGAAGTGAGAATCTGTTTGAGAATCTGCCCCGATGAGTTTTCATCGGGGTTTTTGCATTAGGTATTAGGTGTTGGGTGTTAGGTGTTAGGTGTTAGGTGTTAGCGAGACGATGAAAAAGTCAGAAAATAAATTGAATTTAGGAAAATGGGTACCGCCGCTTTCTATTCTGGGTGGGCTTTGTATCTGGGAGATTTTTGTGAAGATCAGCAATTATCCTGCTTTCATTCTCCCCGCTCCTTCACGGATCGCGCAGCGCTTTGTCTCAGCGGCAAAAGCCGGTATTCTGTGGCCAAATGTCTGGGTAACATTTTACGAGGTCCTGCTGGGCTTGCTGATCGGCTGCGCGGCAGCACTGGTGATCGGTTACATTCTGGCACATTCTCCCGTAGCGGAAAAAATCGTCTTTCCCTATGTTGTCGTCAGTCAGGCAGTCCCTTTAGCCGCAATTGCACCATTGCTCATCATCTGGTTCGGGTCCGGTATTCGTCCGAAAATAGTCATCTGTGCATTGACAGTCTTTTTCCCTCTGCTGATCAACATTTTGGTAGGATACCGGGAACTGGAAAACAACCTCAGCGACCTGTTCACCTCGATGAAGGCAGGCCGAAAAGCAAGGCTGATTTACCTTGAATTTCCCGGCATCCTGCCTGTACTGCTCGGCGGACTGCGCATCAGTGCCACATTATCCGTCATCGGCGCGGTAGTCGGAGAGCTTTCCGGTGCCGACGCTGGATTAGGTTATCTCATCAACCTTGCCCGGGGACAATATGATACCGCGCTCGTCTTCGTCGCCCTTCTCATGCTGATGGTCATAGCCCTCGTTATGTATGGGACGGTTATTTTATTGGAAAAACTTTTGTTGAAATACAGGAAATAGGATATAGGAGATAGTGAATAGTGAAAGATGAAGCTATACAAATTTTTCTGAATTTAGAGGTTAAAAACCAATTAATCAATTTTCTTACTCACTATCCACTAAATCCTATATCCTGTTTCCTAAATCAAGGAGTAATTATGAAAAAAATTATGACTTTTATCGTTTTTGTTGTATTCATCCTGAGCTGCGCTATCTGCTCGGCGGAACCGGATCAGGTCACGCTGCCCTGCGGATATGTACCGAACGTACAGTTCGCCCCGCTTTATGTGGGACTGGAAAAAGGCTTTTTCACAGAGGAAAATATCGACCTTAACCTGGATCACAGTATGGAAATCGACGTCGTGGCGTTGGTCGGAGCCGGACGACTGTCCTTCGGCATCTGCTCCGGAGAACAGGTGCTGCTCGGACGGGAACAGGGTCTGCCGTTGGTTTATGTTACAAACTGGTACCAGAATTATCCGGTCGGCATTCTCGCTCTCAAGGAAAGCGGGATCAGCAGCATGGAAGACCTGAAGGGCAGGACCGTCGGCATCCCGATGCTCAGCGGCGCATCCTATATCGGTCTGGAAGCCATGCTGGGACTTGCAGGACTGAAAGACAGCGACATTAAACTCGAATCTGTCGGTTACACACAAGCAGAATTGCTTGTCTCCGGCAAGATCGATGCGGCGGTAGTTTATACCGTCAATGAACCGGTTCAACTCAAACACCTCGGTTATGATACCATCCTGTTTTCCGCCGCCGAAATGACCAAAATGGTGGGGAATGGTATGATCACCAATGAAAAGATGATCGCTGAAAATCCGGATCTCGTGAGCCGCATGGTCCGTGCTTTTGTCAAATCGATCCAATGGACAGCGGAAAATCCGGATGAAGCCTTTGAAATCTGCAAAAAATACGTTGACGGATTGGCTGACGCGGAGGACCCGGAGCTGCAAAAGCAGGTTTTGCTTGCCACGGCCGATTATTTTGACGACGGCCCGCTTGGTTACGGCTTTTCCGATCCCGAAGCCTGGGACAACATGGCAGCCGTTATGAAGGATATGGGAATGTACTCCGGTTCCGAGACATCCGGATGTTACACTAACGAATTTATCCCTCAGGATTGAAAATCCATGGAAAACGACATCCTTCTGGAAGCAAAACATATACAGATGACCTTTTTTGACACAAAGGATGACGGTCTGCATGTCCTGGATGACATCAGTCTGACCCTCAAAAAAAAGGAATTCGTCTGTCTCATCGGCCCGTCCGGTTCCGGAAAAAGCACGCTCGTCCGTATTCTGGGCGGGCTGCTGGAACCTACCGGTGGTGAATTGGTATATCCCGACGGAAAAGAACCTGACCCAAGAGCGATCGTCTTCCAAAATTCCAACCTGCTGCCATGGCTGCCGACTGTGGACAACGTGGCACTCCCGCTGCTCGTCCACGGTGTTCCGAAAAAGGAAGCCCGCAGGGAAGCCGAAAACTGGCTCCAGCTCTTCGGTCTGGGAGATTTTGCCAACGAATGGCCAAATAACCTTTCCGGCGGGATGGCACAGCGTGTCGCCATTGCCCGGGCATTGATCCAAAAACCGCAGCTTCTGCTGATGGATGAACCGCTGGGTGCACTCGATGCGATGACACGGGAACAAATCTCACTGGAGCTGATGGCCTTCCGGGAACAGATCGATGCAACCGTTTTGATGGTGACGCACTCGATTTCAGAAGCATTGCTGCTTTCCGACCGTATTCTAATCTACAGCGGACGTCCCGCCCGCATCATTGATGAGATGAAAATACCCTTTCCCCGTCCCCGTCAGCCGGAACTCCGAGACACAATTGAATTTATGTCAATGGCGAAGGTGGTGAGGAAAAAAATCTTCTCGCAAGAGTCGGGGCAGTAGTTAGTAGGTAGTAGATAGTAGGTATGAGTTAGTGAATCAAAATACAATTAATCCGCTCTGTATCTTACCGTGCGCAGCTTACAGGAAAAAATAAAAGGCTGGACTCTTGTATTCCATCCTGGATGTTTACATTTCACGATTTTAATCTGTACTTACGATTACGGTTTTTGCCTTCCGCAACCACTATATTTTCCGCCATCAATTCCCTTAAATATTCCCTGACACGGGAGGAGCTCAAATTCAGATAAGCACTCAATTCTGAAGAAGAAGCCTTCCTGTGCTCGGTTAAATATGAGATGATCATCTGTCTCTTGATTTGCTTAATCGCCGATTCATTTTTTCTGCCCGATTTTTCCGACAAATTTTCAGAAACGATCGGAAGAAAAGAAAGTGTCAGTGTCGTACGATTTGGTTCTGTGGTCTGCAAAATTTCCGGTTCCTGCCAACCGTTCTCTCTCCAGACACGGAAGATATTCGGAATACCGCTGCCTGACCGCTCTCCAACGCCAATCATAGTAAACAAATTTAAAATTATATTGTTCCGTGGATCTGAAAAACCGCCGCTGATTGCCGTCTCTATGTCTATACGAAAACCACCCGGATTTGAAAACCTGATCCGGTCTTTTTGCTTCGTGACAACAATGCCTCCATGCCCATAATAATCAGCATTTACAATACTATTCGCAAGCGCTTCACATACAGCCATATACACAGGGTCATCGTCAGAACAAAGTCCATTCTTCTTTGAAAAGGGAATCCTTAGATTTCTTTGTATCATATTCGAAACACGAAAATAGAAATCAAACAGGTTTCCGCTCCAGTCTCCGGAAGAGGAGGTCATTCGCTCATTCCAATGGGTATTCTCCGCATAATAATCACGATAATCCAGAAAGTAGTAAGGATAGACCCTGACAATATCATAATGATTCCCAAACATCAACAGCCCGCCGCCGGTCGGATGTGTTTTTCCGTCCTCTCCGATCCCAGCAGCTCCCAGTTTTACCAGAAACTCCTCATCACTCAGATTTTCAAAGACATGACCCGGCCGTAAAATCTTCATTCGCTGACGATACTCGTGAAGGTTTTCAGAGTTTATAACATTGATATCCATCTCTTCCAATAAGAGCATGTCCTGCGTAAAAACAGAAGCCTCCCGAACCATCGCCTGATATTCTTCTTTGGTGCATTTATAATCACCCTCTCCAGTCCGGCGATAGGTATTCAGCGGATTACCCTCCACATAAACCGGTCTAAAACTGCGTTTCGCCTTCGGTACATTGATAACAATGATCCTGTTGCCATCAATTGTACTGATTTGTACATCTTTTGCAGAAAGGATATTAACACTGGCAGTTTTTGGATCATTTACGGAATTCCAAAATTCATTGACCAAAGCTTCCGGGTCGGGCAAATCAACCGTATGAAATGACTTATCTTTCTCTTCCCGTACACCCAACAGAATAACTCCGCCCATGGTATTCGCAAAAGCGGAATAGGTTTCCCAGATGCTGTGAGGAAGACCTCCCAGCGCTGTTTTGGCTTCGATCCTATTGTTTTCCCGATAGGATTCAATGTTTTCCAGGTCGATCATTGTCCGATATCTCCTCATCCTGAACTTTGATTAATCATAATACATATTAACATTTTTGTCACACTCATTTTTCTTGATTTAAAAATTCACAAAATTTCATGATAAAATAATAAAAAATATGAGCCTCCATCGTCTAGCGGCCTAGGACATAGCCCTCTCAAGGCTACAACATGGATTCGAATTCCATTGGAGGTGCTGCAACCGCCGGTTCTCATTCCGGCGGTCATGTTTTAATATGACTCTGAAAGAAATAAATATCTGCCTCAGATCCCTACTCATTACTGGCTCTTTCCTCTGGATCCTGGCCGCTGAAACCTAATACCTTATTCAATAATCCTTAATCTAATTCTAATCTTTCCTTCAGGCTCCTTTCATCTTGATGTTGTATTATAAAAACATCAAACGGGGAATGACACCCCGGGAACAGGAGATGCAAACATGGAACATTTTGAATTAGTAGAAAAGCTTGTTAACACCTTCGGGGTGAGTTTTGAAAAAGCCAAAGAAGCACTGGAAGCCAGCAACTGGGACGCAATCGACGCCGCAATTTATCTGGAAAAAGAAAAGAACAGCGAACCGCAGCCGGTAAAACAGGAAATTCCGGAAGAACCGAAGCAGGAAACAGTGCCGGAAGAACCGAAACAGGAAGCTCCGCAGGAGGAAGCAAAACAGGAAGCCGCACAGGAAGAACCGCAGGCAAATGTCAACACCGGAACCAAAGGCAGCACCTTCAGCAGCAGCACGAAATCCGCAATGGATGATGTGAAGGAAACAGGAGGGAAACTCTTCAAAACGATCTGGGACTTTCTCTCTCTCAACACCTTCGTTGTGAAGAAAAACACCGGAGAAGTTTTCCTGGACATTCCGATCTGGCTGATGGCTCTTCTGCTCTGCGCCTTCTTCTGGGCAGTGATCCTGATCCTGGGTATCGTCTTCCTCATGGGGTACCGCTTCAGCTTCAATGGTCCGCAGCTTGGCAAAAAGAACATCAAAAACACAGTCAATCATGTAGAAACAGTCACTGAAGACTTTGTTGAAAAGGTGAAAAACAGCGTTGCTCCGGATACAGTGGAACCGGTTGAAGAAGAAAAGCATGAACCGGAAATCATAATTGAACCGAATCCGGAAACAAAAGAGGAACAAGCAGAAACAACGGTCAGCAGTGAAGAGAATAGCGAAAGCAGCACTGAGAACAAAGAATAATTTTTTTCTTCTGTGAACTAACCATCCTTTGAAAATGGAAAGCTGTCAGATTTGACAGCTTTCCTGATTTAATTTTAAACGACAGATAATACAATTTGGTTTGTTAACTGGAATAGTATTTGCATCAATTATTTTGAATGGCAGGAACATGCTTTTTGAATATAAGATAAAATAGTTCAAAGGTATTTGTAAAACGGGGGATATTTTGAAAGCAATTTTATTCGCGAATACAGATTGGTACTTATACAATTTCCGATTGGCTTATGCGGAATTTCTGCAGAAGCAGGGTTGGGAAGTTGTATTTGTTTCCCCAGACGGTGAGCATGTTTCTAAACTGAAAGAGGCGGGGTTCCGTCACATTCCGTTTGAATTTTCGCGAAAGGGCATCAACCCGCTGAAAGAAAACGAAACAATACAAAGAATCAAAAGTCTCTACGAAGCTGAAAAACCGGACCTCGTCCATCACTTTACAATAAAATGCGTCATTTACGGGTCCCTGGCCGCGAAAGAATCAGGAATCAAAGCTATCGTCAACTCGATTACCGGACTCGGATATATGTTTCTTTCTAACAAACCTCATATTCGGGTGATAAGGGAAGTTGTTAAACATCTGTACAAAAAAGCCCTGCCGGACACACAGGTTATTTTTGAAAATCCGGATGACCGGAATCTATTCATTCAGATGCAGCTGGTTCCTGAAGAGAACACGAATATTGTGCTCGGGACAGGAATCGACACAGACCGATTTATACCGGAACCTCCGCCAAATTCAGTTCCGTTAACGATCCTGCCCGCAAGAATGATCTGGGATAAAGGTATCGGAGAATTTGTAGAAGCAGCCCGAATGATCCATGAGAGCGGTGTAAAAGCCCGCTTTGCTCTGATTGGAAACAATGACATCGGGAATCCGACATGTATTCCATTTGACCAACTCTCTCAATGGCAAAAAGAGGGAAATGTGGAATGGTGGGGCTGGCAGGATGATGTGCCGACAGTTATTTCCATGTGTCACATCGTATGTCTGCCATCCTATCGGGAAGGTCTTCCGAAAATTCTCATCGAAGCCGCAGCTTGCGGACGTCCGATCATAACCTCAGACGTCCCCGGATGTCGGGAGGTTGTAAAAGAAGGTGTAAACGGTTATCTTGTTCCGGCAAAAAATGCGTCTGCTCTAAAAGATGCGTTGCTGAAATTGATCAATGACCCGGAGGGCAGACAAGAAATGGGAAAGGCTTCCCGGGAATTTGCCGTCAATAAATTCTCGAATGAGATAATCAATGACAACATCTATTCCGTTTACCAAAAAGCGATTTCATAACCTATGAATCTCTCAGCTCTCAGTACCGGTTTAATTTTTGAATCACTGTTCATCAGTTTTATTATCAGCATTATAACAGCGATATTTTCAACACAAGTCTCAATTCGTATAGGATTATTAGATAGACCTAATTCAGAACCTCACAAGCTTCACAAACATCCTGTACCCATCAGCGGCGGTACAGCTCTTTTCCTGACAATACTGATTGGTCTGCTGATTTTCAGAAAACATATCCCTTTGCAGATAACAGGTTTGACTGCCTCTGCTTTTATAATTTATACAATAGCTCTGTATGATGATTACAAAAATCTAAACTGGAAATATAAACTCTGCGGCCAGATTCTCGGCGCGGTCATCCTGATTCTTTCCGGAACACAGACGCATCTGTTTGACGCAAAGCTTTTTTCCTCCTGGATGCCGCCTACGATATGTCACATCTGTGATATCGGTTTAACTCTTTTCTGGGTCGTTTTTATCACAAACGCATTCAATCTTGTTGACAGTGCAGACGGCGTAATGATCGGGTTAGCTTCCTGGGCTGAAGGTTTTTTTATCATTGCGGCTATGGATTCCGGACAGCATGACCTGGCACTTTACTGCAGCATTCTGCTCGGGTCATCTCTATCTCTGAGTTTCTTCAATGCAAATCCTGCCTTCCTGTTCATGGGAGATTCCGGAGCACAAGTGCTTGGTTTTCTTCTCAGTGCCATAGCGATCATTTACTCCCCCGCAGAGCTGCTGCAAAAAAACACATGGTTTTTGCCGATTTTAATGCTGGGTGTTCCGATTTTTGATACTACGCTGGTAACTATTTCCCGATGGAGAAAAGGACAGCATTTTTATCACAGCGGTACAGATCATACGTACCACCGTCTGCTGCAAATAGGACTTTCCACACATCAGGCATCTTCTTTTCTTCATCTTGTATCCTTCACACTGCAAAGCCTTGCTTTCTTCGCAATCTCTCAAAGTGTTATTGAAGCCAACTTACTTTTCGCTGCAGTCGTAGTCTGCGGAATAGCCGCAATCATTTTCTTTGAAAGGGAAGATTTATGGGGATTCGTCAAGAAACTCATTCAAAACAACGAGCACTTGTCCTGACACTTCTGGCCTCGGCCATATCCACTATTTTCTGTGCTTTCCAGCTTCTCAGAATCCCTGCAGACGTGAAAAACGCATTTCTTTTCGGTCTCAGCAAGGAACGACTGTTCATGCTGAGCGGTTTTACAGTTTTTTTTCTTATTTTTATTCTTTTCCTGATTTTTCCAAATAAAATTGAACAATTTCTTCATCAAAAGACATTTCTTAAAAAATTATTTCCCGTTGCAGCTGTCATCAGTCTGTTTCTCCTTCTGATGCCGGATTATCGTTTCGGCAGGTTTTCGGCAATTTACATCAGAATCACCCCATACCTTCTATGGCTTTTCTTAGTCTCTGCTGCTTTTTCACTTTATTATGGATATCTGAATAAACATTTTTTACCTGTAAGAGAAACGTTTAAAAACATTGCTGCTCAGAGACGCTGCATCCTTTCTGTTCTCTGTATAATAATCATAGGGATCGTTTTTGTTGAGCTGACAGGATTGGGAAAAACAGTTGAAAAATCCTTATGGAATAAAAACGGAATTCCGCTCCAAAGTATCCAGGTATATATTTCTTTTGTTATTTTCGGTCTGATCTGGAAAACCGGACTTTTCAAAAGGATAGGGAATAACAACAAGGCATTTAATTTTATTCTCATCTGGGCAGTCTCTGCCTTGGTCTGGTCACTAGCTCCCGGTATGCATCATTTTTTTGCTCCGGGTCCTTATGAACCGAATCATACCTATTACCCATATTCTGATGCTTCATCTTATGATTTGCAGGCACAAACAGCTTTGAATGGCTGGGGTTTCAATTATGGAAAATCTCTTCTTAAACCGACCGTTGTTCTCATGTCGTTCATTTCACGTTTAATAACCGGAAACGATACAACAAAAAGCATGCTGGTGCAATCCGCGATTTACGCGGTACTTCCGGCAATCATTTATCTCTTCGGTACGGCAATTGGTGGCTGCGGATGCGGTTACCTGGCTGCAGTTTTCTCAATACTCAAAGAATGGAACGCTTTACGTACCCGCAGTGTCTCCACGGTTCATTCCCGATTGGTGATGAGTGAATTTCTCACACAGATTCTTTTAGCACTCCTCTGCTATGCTGTTTTTCGATGGCTGCAGAAAAACGGAAAAGAAACTTTTTACGCAATTATTGCAGGGGGTGCACTAACTCTCGGTATTTTCACACGATACAATTTTTTCGCCTTTCTGCCCGCTGTTCTGCTCATCTTAATCATTGGCTATTGGAAAAACTTCCGACGACTGATTAAACCGCTTTGCTTTTTCTTATTATCAATAATACTGACAACAGCCCCATTTTATTATCGAGAGAAAAATATCTATTGGAATATTTTCAAGGAATTAAAATACACTATAAAATATGTTTTGATTCGCCAACGAATCAATGAAGAACCACCTTTAACTGCTGAAGAGATTTCGACGCTGATGCATGGAGAAAGCATAGAAGATAATACTGATAAAGATGTGAAACAAAAAACATCCGATCAAATCGCAATCTCCGAGGAAATTAATACGAATGACGCTGTTTCTGATAAAACACAGAAAATCTTGCCAACACAGGAAATTGATTTTAACACAGACCAAATCACTGAAGATTTACCAAACAACAATTCTAAGAAAAACCCTCTTGTTTTGTTAAGTATATTCAACCATAGTATTCACAATTTAATTTCAACTTTTCTTTGTCTGCCTTTGGATTGGACATTTCATGATCTCCATCATTTGTATACACAGGAAGGTGACGGATTATGGAGAGATAACTGGCAGGGAACATTCAGTATCCGGCAATGGGTTTCTATTGGAATCTGGATTCTATTAATTTCAGTTGCAGCCGGTATACTGATCAAAAAACACAAACTGGCTGGTTTTTCTATTTTTTACTTTTGTGTCGTATACGCTTTTTCGATCGGAATCAGCCGTTCCTCCGGTGGTCGTTATATCGTTCCAATAAACTGGGTCCCCACTTTGCTGCTCGCTTTTTGCTGCACTTTGATTGTATCACGAGGAAAAATCAATAATACAGAAGCTAATTTCAACAAACTTCCGGCGTGGCAGCCGCTTTGCGCCATGGCAGGATTTACCTGCTTCTTTTTGTCTCTTGTACTTTTTGAAAAAATTATTCCACAAAAGAACACAGCAGCAGAAGAAGGAGATCTCAGCATTCTGAAAGAACGTTTAGCAGATCAAACTTATATAGACTGGGATCTTGTCGAATCACAATATAAAAAAGGAAATTTACATATAACACACGGTATTTCCGAATATCCACGGTTTTATTATTTCCGCGGCGGTGAACATACGTCACGCGGCGCTCTTATGAGAAAAGAGTATTCGCGTATGACATTTATTGGTCTCAATATGGAAAAAGGCAACCCTGTATCTTATGAATATATGCTTCCACGGATGGATCTGATCAATGATTTTCCTCAGGATTCAATTTACCGCGTTATTTCCTGTCCCTCGGCTAATGGATATGAAGATGTTCTGGCCGTTACAATTGACACCCCAACAGGAGAAAACTTCACTTACTTGAGAAGTCCTCTTCCGGAATTTTCCTGCCCTGTTCCTGAACCTGTTTGTCCCTCTCTTGAAAATTGTTATTGATTTGTTATTGTTCCGCAAATGTCTATTGAGCACTGTAAATCCGCAGGGAAAAATCTAAGAATACACTTAATATTTTACCTGAGTCGAATGTGACCTGTTTTCACTGAATCAGACTTGATTCAACAGAACAGATTAACATTGACCCATTCTAAATTAAGAATTTGATTTTATTTCGCTAAAACTTCGCTGAAAACATTCAGATAATCAGCAGCTGTTTTTTTGATATCAAACTGAGCAGCAAGGGAAAGACTTTCCCTGCGCATCAGCAAAAGTTTTTCGGGATCAGTCAGCAGATTTCGAATATCATTCGCAAATTCTTCTGTATCTTCAGGTGCATGAATAAATCCGTTTTTACCCTCGTTGATGATTTCCGGATTACCGCCGGCATTGCTCAAAATCAGAGCTAAACCCGACGCCATTCCCTGAATACCGGTAACAGGCAGTCCCTCCGTCAGAGAAGGCATAAAGAGGATATCGGATTCATGAAAAATTTCAATCACTTCTTCCGGTGTTTTCCATCCGGGAAAAGAGATCCTATCCGAAAGACCTGACTCAGCAGCAGCGTTTACTATTTTTTCTTTATCCTGCCCATCACCAATGAGTGTAGCATGCCAATTTAAATCTTTTATTTTAGAGAGCGTATTTATAATCTGCAGAAGGTTTTTTTGAGGAACAAACCGGCCTGCAAAAACGATTTCCGGTGTTTCATGTATTGAAACATGCGGATTTCTGATTTTTTCGTAATCTATGCCGTTGGGGATTACATCAATCGGCACGTTATAGCTTTTCAAAGCCATATGTTTTGAAAACTCGCTGACAGCAATGACGCGCGCGGCTTTTTTCCAGATGGGTGGTGTAAAGGGTTGAATATAGGAAAACCATTTTTTTGTCTTCTCAGGAGAAGCACCGGGAATATCTCCCAAATGCGCTGTAATTACATAAGGGACTTTCATTTTCGCTGCGGCAGCCATGGCTGCCGGACCATTTGGAACAGCAAAATGAACATGGATGATATCCGGTTGAAAATCTCTGCAGTCAAAACAACAATACTTGATTGCAGCTGTAATAAAACCGATCATTGCTCCCATTTTGGCACGGAAGGATTCTGTGCGATGAGAGTCCAGACGAATAACTTCCAGACCATCAATATTTTCAAAAGCAGGGAGATCGCCGAATCGTGCTGTAACCACCCGGACCTGATGACCGGCCTTCACCCATTGTAGAGAAAGATCCCGCGCAATCGGTCCGCCGCCACCGCCAATCGGAGGAAATTCATGAATCAGAACAAGAATCCTCATCAGATCTTTAATCTCTAAACGCTGATCTTTTACGAAAAGTTGATCATTTCACGGATATGATAGACTGTCTTCCCCTGGGATTCATGGTAGGTACGGACCAGTAATTCCGCGATCAAACCCATCAGGATGGAAAGAAATCCAAGGATGAAAACCATGATCGCCATAAAAAACAAAGGAGAAGCCATGACAGAAACACCCCAGAATATACGGCGAATTGCCAGGAAAAGCAGGACAAGGAAAGATATACCAGAAAGACCCAAACCGGCACCGCCGAAAAGATAGATTGGTTTATCGGCATAACTGGAAAGAAATTTCACAGTAATCAGATCCAGAATCACCTTGACGATTCGCTCAAAACCATACTTCGATTTTCCCAATACACGGGGATGATGTTTTACAGGAATTTCCACGATACGCGCACCGAAAGTATTGGCAAAAGCCGGAATAAAACGGTGCATTTCACCATACAGTCGGAACCCGGTAATTACTTCCCTCCGATATGCTTTTAACGTACAGCCATAATCATGCAGGTTTACGCCGGTAACCTTGCAGATAATACGGTTAGCGATTCGTGATATAAAGGAACGAAGGAAAGGATCTTTCCGGTCCTTCCGCCATCCGCTCACAAGGTCATAACCTTCATCAAGTTTCGCCAGCAGTACAGGAATATCAGTCGGATCATTCTGAAGATCAGCATCCATGAGAACAATAATTTCACCGGAAGCATGGTCAACACCGGCAGCAATTGCCGCAGTCTGGCCGAAATTACGTCGAAGTCCGATTACTTTTACATGAAGCGGGTCTTTGGCAGCAACCTCTTTCAGTGCATCCAGACTGTTATCCTTTGATCCGTCATTGACAAGGATCAATTCCCAGTCTTTATTCAGGTTTTCTAATGCCTTATAAACAGCATCATATAACAAAGGAATGTTTTCATATTCGTTATAAACCGGAACAACCACAGAAAGATACATAAAACTGTCCTAACCTTCATTTAATTTTGTTTCGATCTCGGACCACTGTTCAAACAATTCGTCCAATTCCTGCTGCTTTTTATTATACAGCACTCCGGCGGAAGTCATGTCTTCAAATGAAAGAGATGCAGAATTGATTTGATCGGAAAGCTCAGCTGTTTCTTTTTCAAGAACAGAAATCTTTGCTTCCAATTCTTCCCGCTGACGTGTAAGTTTCCAAATCACGCCATTAGAAAGTTTCTTTTTCTCGGATTCAATAGGTTTCTCGTTCTTTTGCTTTTCTTCTTTTTTTATTTCCGGTGCAGAGAGCTGTTTTTTGTATTCTTTATATTGACTGTAGGTTCCTTTGTAAACATTCAGCGTCTGTTTTTCCGGCATCACTTCCCAGATTTGTGTTCCGACGGCATCAATTAAATAGCGATCATGAGAGACCAGTATAATAGTCCCTTCAAAGTTTTTCAAAACGGACTGCAGCAGTTCCTGAGAGTCAATATCCAGATGATTCATCGGTTCGTCAAGAAGGAGAAGATTGGCGCCCTGAAGAGCAAGAATAGCCAGAGCGAGCCTACCTTTTTCGCCTCCGGATAAAACCTTCACTTTTTTGAAAACATCATCTCCGGAAAATAAATATTTTGCCAGATAATCACGAATCTGTGCCGGCAGCATATTCGGTGCGGTTTTATTGATTTCATCCATCAAATCAGCTTCCGGATCCAAATCTTCATGAGCCTGAGCAAAATAACCGATCTTTAGATTCGAACCCAATCGGGTCTCACCGGAAAGCGGCGGCATTTTCTCAAGAATCGTTTTCAAAAAAGTTGATTTTCCAGTACCGTTCGGTCCAATAATAGAAGCACATTCTCCACGCAGTAATGTTAGATCCGGAACATGGAAAAGAACTTTCTTATCATCCTGATATCCAATTGAAAGATCAGTTGTGCGCAGCACCAAATCTCCTGAGCGGAGATCTGTATTGAGCTTGAGATGCATAGAGCGGGATTCTGTCGGCTTGATCACTTTCGACTCAGAAAGTAGCGTTTCCAAACGTTTCCTTCTGCCCTGCGCCTGACGGGTATTTTGTCCGGCAATATTACGGCGGATATATTCTTCTTCTTTTGCGATAAATTCCTGTTGTTTTTCATATTCCGCAAGCTGTCTTTGGTATCGTTCTTCACGCTGCATCAGATAGGCGGAATAGTTCCCATGATAAGTTTCAAAATTAAAGGACAACTCCCAAATCGTATTGACACATTGATCAAGGAAGTAGCGGTCGTGAGAAACCATCACAACAGCACCGGGGAAATCACGCAGATAACTTTCAAGCCATTCGATAGAGTTAATATCCAGATGATTCGTCGGTTCATCCAGAATCAACAGATCAGGCTCAGAGACAAGAATTTTCGCAAGATAAGCACGGATTTTCTGACCACCGGAAAGCTGCTGCCAGGGACGATTTTCCTCTCCTTTGACCAGACCCAAACCCTGCAAGATTTGATTGATTTTTGAACGGTAAATATATCCACCGAGATTTTCAAAATTATTCTGCAGTTTTCCGTAGCTTTCCAGAAGGTTTTGATCATTCGGTGTGTCTTTTAGTGATTCTTCCATGCGGCTAAGCTGATCCTGCATATTGATAAGATCAGAAAATGATTCCAGACAGCTTTCATAAGGAGTTTTATCGGAAGCAATTTCAATCTGTTGAGGAAGATAGCCAATTGACAAATCTTTTGACTTTGAAACAGTGCCGGTATCCGGATCATCCAGACCGACAAGTATTTTCAAAAGCGTTGATTTTCCGGAACCATTTTCTCCGACAAAACCGATTCTGCCTTTTTGTGGGACAGATAAAGAAACATCCGAAAAGACGTCTAAATCGCCAAATGATTTTGAAATATTATTAGCCGTTAACAGTGACATAATTTACCCGCACAATAGTATAACATAGGGAGCAGGTTTTAGGGAGCAGTGCAAAAGAAAATGTTTCACGTGAAACATCATAGGTGGTGGTATATAGGATATACAATACTTTTCTAACATTTATTTTTAAATGTTTCACGTGAAACATTTTCCTTTGCACAATATATGTTATATAAACAAATTTTTCGTGTATATTAATTATTAAATATTATTTTTAATAATATATTTCACTATATCCTATATCCTATAACCTATCCCCTGTTTTTGTTTATAATATAGATAAGGAGATATATTATGTCAAAATCTTACGATAAAAAACCTGAATTTTCTCTTGATCTTAAGAAAAAATATTATGCTGTTTTTCACACGGATAAAGGTGATATCAAAGTAAAACTTTTCGCTGATAAAGTCCCTCTTACCGTCAACAACTTTGTTTTCCTTGCAAATGAAGGGTTCTATAATAATACGATTTTCCATCGTGTGATTAAGGATTTCATGGTTCAAGGCGGTGATCCTACCGGTACCGGTATGGGAGGTCCTGGATATCAGTTCAAAGATGAATTTGTTCCGGAATTAAAGCATAACAAACCTGGTATTCTTTCCATGGCAAATGCTGGTCCTAATACCAATGGATCCCAGTTCTTCATCACCCATGTACCTACTCCCTGGCTAGACGGTCATCATACCGTTTTTGGTGAGGTAGTTGAGGGAATGGATGTTGTTCTGGCAATTCCTGAACGTGATCCGCGTTTCTCCGGTTCTCCGGCAGGAAAGCTGAATTCCGTAGAGATCATTGTTGAGTAAAGAGTTTTCTCTTTCTCTGTTAATCAATCATTTTAATTGTCTTAATTAAGGCTGTGGATATTGTGGATAAAAGAAGGAGACAGTCTTTTTATCTCGTTAGCTTAAAGAATTTTTATCCACAGCCTTATTTTTATAAACGGTTGTTTTGTGTATCAAAAGAGTGGATAAATCTTATCCACTCTTTTGTCAACAATATTCAAATTTTTATTATCCACAATATTTGTGGATATGTTTGAAAACAATTTATTGTTTATATTTCTGAAACTCCAAAAACCTGTATCTAATGCAGATTTTATCCTCATGAAATATGCAGCTGTTGCATATTTCATGAGGATGTTTTATAATGTTCCTATAAAATACCCGAAAATGGAGGTCAGTGATGCTCAAAAGGAAAATCATGGATGTATTGGTTCATTGGAAAGAAAATCATAAAAAAGAGTGTCTTGTTCTTCATGGGGTTCGTCAATGCGGAAAAACCTTTATTATCCGTTGTTTTGGGAAACAATATTACAAAAATGTAATTGAGATAAACTTTGTTGAGCGTCCGGATATGATCCGAGTTTTTTCCGGAGATTTGGATGTAAAAACATTATCTCAGGGTATTGCCTTGAGAATGCCGGAGGTCAAGTTTATTCCTGGTGAAACGCTTTTGTTTTTTGATGAAATTCAAGAGTGTCCGGCTGCAAGAACTTCTTTGAAATTTTGGGCAGAAGATGGCAGCTATGATGTCATCGCGTCAGGTTCCCTGCTGGGAATGACATATAAAGATACAAGCTCCATTCCGGTTGGATATGAATATCCTGTTGATATGTACCCTTTAGATTTTATTGAATTTCTTTGGGCTTTAGGAATTGATCAATCTTTCATTGAAGATTTATCCTTATATACTTCCGGAATGAACGAGATACCTGATCATATCCATGATGGAATGATGCAGTATTTGCGTCAATTTCTTGTGATCGGCGGTATGCCGGAGGTTGTCAATAGTTATGTTGACTCGCATAATTATCAATCTGTACAAAGAGTTCAGGATAAAATTTTGCGGGATTATTTGGATGATATCGCAAAATACGCAAATAACGCCGACCGTATAAAGGCCCGTACCTGTTATTTGTCAATTCCAAGACAATTATCAAAAGAAAACCACAAATTTCAATATTCTGTTGTTGAAAAAAAAGGAACTGCACGCAAATTTGAAAGCAGTATAGATTGGCTCAGAGAAGCAGGCATGATCGTAAATTCTTATAATGTATCAACACCGGATTTCCCGCTTCTTGCTTATTTGAAAGAAGATCAATTTCGTGTTTATTTGAGTGATATAGGCCTGTTTTCTGCTATGTTTGGATATCAAATAAAGGAAACGATTTTGAATGATAGTTTATCAGGACCTGTTAAAGGCGGCTTGTATGAGAGTCTGATTGCTGATATCTTATATAAGAGAGGGGAAAAACTTTATTATTACAAAAAGGAGGATTCTTCCCTTGAAATTGAATTCCTGCTTGAAAGGAAGGGAAAAGTTATCCCTGTTGAAGTGAAAGCGAAAAAGGGTTCAACAAAATCTTTGAATGAAATGTTGAAAAAAGATCAGATAGAGGTCGGGTATAAGCTCACCTCACAAAAAACAGTTATTTCGGATAAAAAAATAACGCTGCCTTTATATTTGGCCGCGTTTTTATGAAGAATTGTTTTTTCAGATCAGATACTTTTACTCAATGTAAATAGTGGTGCCGTCTTCGAGACCGTGACTCTTTCCCCAATTGTCGATGGTGTCATCGACCTGTTCGAGGAAATGGTCAAAATCTTCCATTCGTTTCTGTCCCTGCTGCGGTGTCAGTCCGTTCATTCCCAGGAATGAGTGGTATCCTTCATTCTGCTCCATATTCATGGCGCTGAAAATATGGGTCCAGGTGTTCAGCATGATCCATACCGCTGAAGGCAGATGCGTTTCCCAGTAGGCCTCCACAGCCTTTTGATAATAGGGCAGCCGGAATTTTCCGTATTCCGGGAAGAAATCCGCGCGGACATAGTTGGAGAAGTAGTCGAAATAGTAATTCCAGTATTGAGTATAGTATTGATAATACTGCTCGAGGTTCGCGTTTTCCGTGATCAAACCGATTGCTTCCCCGACAAGCCCCGTATTCCCGATATCATTGCAGCAGTCAATGAAGTCCTGCAGAAAATGGCGCATCGTAAGCGGCCTTTTGCTCAGACAGGCAATGGAATTGACCGCGTTTTCCAGGCAGAGCATGTAATTGAAGGCGTAAGTGACCTCGTACTGTGTGTTGACCAGCTTCTGCAGCTTGGAATAATACTTGTGAGCTTCCCGATTGAAAACCAGCGCTCGCTGCATGCAGTTCTCCGGGAGAAAGAATGATGCTTCCACGGAGGAAAGCACAAACTCATACCAGTGACCTTTCCCGAAAAGCACGATAGGATCAAAGCACAACGAGGAACCGATCCAGGGATCGGTCCTCAGATTGCGCGGATTGGCGAAATAGGAACGGGGATAATGATAGATATCGAAAGTGGCGTCTTCTGCGATTCCGGTCACTTCGCGATAGGCTTGCTGCAGTTCAGAGTGGATCATGATGATATCCACATCGGTCGTCCCGTTGATGAAGGGATAGTCCCGCAGAATAGAACCTGTCAGATAAGCGCAGACGATGGAACGGTCTTTCCTGGACCGCTGCGCCATGTAGCTGTCACTGAGCCGAAGAAGCCTTTCTTTCGTTAATCGCATAGATTTTTATCAGAGACTTTTGAGTCTTTCGACCTTTCCTTTCAGAATATCAAATCCGCCCTGCCAGAAGGATTCTTTTGTAAAATCGAATCCAGCATCCAGAAGCAGATCACCCGGCCGCTGGGAGCCGCCCTTGTGCAGCATCTCCTTGTAGCGCGGGATAAAGCTCTTTCCTTCTATTTTATATTGATTATACAACGCAAGTACCAAAAGCTGTCCGAAAGAATATGCATAAACATAAAATGGCGTGTGGAAAATGTGAGGGATGGAGATCCATTCCCATTTGAAATGATCATCCACGACCATGGAATCGCCGAATTGATCCTGAAGGTTTTCAAGATAAGCAGCAGCGAGCTTGTCTGTGTCGGCACCTTCGCTGATCATTTGATGGGCCTTCTTTTCGAAGAGGGCAAAGTAAGCCTGCCGCTGAATGGTCGCGTAATTGTCATCGATTTCCTTCGCCAGCATGTTCCGCAGGACGGTCTGATCGGTGACCCGCTGTTCCAGATAATCGGAAAGCAGCATTTCCCCAAAGGTCGAGGCGGTTTCCGCAAGCGGCAGACAGGCGTGCTGTTCAAAGATGTTTTTGTCATCGGCGCACATGGAATGAATGGCGTGACCCAGCTCGTGGGCAAGGGTGGAAATGTCGTCATTTTTCCCCTGGAAGTTGACCAGGACCCAGGGAGTGTGTTTCGGGGTGATGGTGCTGCAGAAGGCGCCGCTGCGTTTTCCGTGGCGGATCTCGCTGTCGATGTGATGCGCTTTATAAACCCGTTCCGCCATCTCGGCAAAGTCGGGGTCGAAGGCGTTGTAGGATTTCAAAACGGTATGATAGGCCTCGTCAAAGCTCACGCTGCTGTTGTCTTCCGAAACCGGAGCATAGAGGTCGTAGCGATGCAGCTCATCAACGCCGAGCTGATACTTTTTCCAGCGGAAGAAATCAGCGAAGACTTCTTTATTTTTCTGACAGGTGGACAGGAGGAGATCGACCACTTCATCCGGGATGTCGTTCCATAAGTTTCGAGCGGAGATGGGCGTGTTGTAGTGACGGAAGATCTGGTTTTCCTGGTCCCAGTCTCGTGCAATGGACTGGTAGATTTGCCCAAGGATGTTGCTGTCGTTTCCGTACACGCGGTACAGTTCTTCGTAAGCGGCTTTTCGTTCTTCGCGGTTCGCGCTGCGGGCATAGGACATCAACTCCCCGCGGGTGAGATGCTTGACTTCTCCGCCGATGGTGAGATCATAAACATAGCGGTTGGTGATGGCGTTGTACACGTTGACCATTGCGCTGCGTCCGGTCATGTTTTTGACGTTGATGATCTGCTCTTCCCCTTCACTGAGAGTATGCGGTTTTTCATTGCGCATAGAACTCAGAAAGTAGCGATATCCTTCGGCGACTGTGAGGAAAGGAGCCGCTTCTTCATCCGAGAGACCGCGGAACCAGAGTTCGAAGAACATGACCTGATTGGATACTTCCGTGAGCGCAGCGCGTGTCTGTACCATTTGGCTCAGGTATGCAGCGTTTTGTGTATCGGCTGATACCTGTAAACTCGTATATCCGCCGAGTTTCCTGGATATCTCGTTGATTGCTTCGTAATCCTTGAGAATTTCCAGAAAGCGCTTCGGTTCCAAAGAAGCCTGAAGTTCGCCGCGTACCGCGGTAAAAGCTTCCGCCTTTTGTTTTAATTGATCCAATTCTGCCTGAAATGCCTCTTTGTTTCCTTCCGGATAAAGATCATCCAGACTCCATTTACCTTGTATAAATTCCATATTTGTATTATTCTCCTGTCTCCTATTATAATGTCCTTCTGTCATTGCGGGAAATTTAACGGTTCAGAATGAAGTACAAAGGGAAGACAAAATATAAAACCGGTGATGACTGCACCGGTTTTATATGTGAGGTTAAAATGTCTCCGGCCTTTTGCTAACGGCAGCCGGTACCGTTCTGATGCTTATTTATTCTTCCTCTTCCTCCTCCTCCTCTTCATCATCGTCCGCATTGAACAAGGGAATATCACATTCATCCAAATCTTTATCCAGCCATTCCTTGACGAAAGCACGGGCACCATCATATTCAACCGGATCATAGGTACTGTCATCGGTTGAGCCATAAAGTGAACTGCTCTCTTCCAGAACCAGCATTCCCAGTTTGATCACAGGGAGCAGGGGATCATCCTGTTCAAATTCATGTTCGAAATTGTTCATGTCAAAATCCCAAGCATTGTCATTTCTCCAGTCACCGCCATCGAAATTTTCAAAGAGGAAAGAATCGAATGTCGAATGATCTCTGATATCGACCCGGACATACTGATCCATGCAGTCAAGCCGCACGAAAGAAAGTTTCTGGTCTTCTTTCTCAATGATCAGTTCCGCAGCAATGCTTCCGCCCACAGGCCCGCAGCCCATGCCATCACCTGTATATCCCCAACGTACATTTCGTAAGATGTTCATTTTTCATTTCCTCCGTTTTTTATTGATAACCAAATGATACAGTAGTTCTGCAGTTAAATCTATAGCCCATTTCTTATATTTTGCATGAAAGCGTTTAACTGAGCGATCATTCCCTTTACAATCAGGCAACGTGACAAATGACATGACAGAAAATGTGGAAAAAAGATGAAATCCTGTTTAAAATAATAATCATGGACAATGGTATGGATCACGAAACTCAAGAGAAAACTTGCTGCAGCACATATATAGATTTAAAGGCATTTCCGGTGAATATTGTTCTTACGAAGCTGCTGCAGGACAAGACGACAAAACGGAATATTATCTTTGCCACTGACGTTTATAACATTGATCCGAAGACTGAAATCACAGCAGAACTGTTGCAGCAGATGGGCGATGATCCTATTCAGCCGCGCTGTTTCAAGAGCAGGGCTGAGCAGGCAGACCGCACTCGTAAAAATGCGGAGGTCTTTACGCCAGTCTGGATTTGCAATCGGATGAACAATTATTGTGATGAAGAGTGGTTTGGCAGAAAAGATGTATTCAACACAGAAAATGCTCAGAATTATTCTGTGATTGAAGAAAAAATTATTTTTCCGGAAGGGAAAAGCTGGCTGAAATATGTCGACTCCAAACGACTGGAGATCACCTGCGGTGAAGCTCCGTTTCTGGTTTCCCGCTATAACGCCGCGGATGGTACGCCTGTTGAAATCAAAAACCGCATTGGCGTTCTGGATCGAAAAATGCGCATCGTTAATGAAAACACCGAAAAGGAAGCTGACTGGCTGAAATGGACATACCGGGCATTCCAAAGCGTGTACGGCTATGAGTATCAGGGCGATAATTTATTGATTGCCCGCATAAATTTGCTGATGAGCTTTGCGGAATACATGTCATTCCGGCTGCATCGGGAGCCAACCCTGAAAGAATTAAAAAAGATCACCAACATTATCTGCTGGAATATCTGGCAGATGGATGGTCTGACCGGGACGATACCGCTTTTGGAACGGGAAGCAGAAATCCAGTCGCTGACGCTGTTTTCAGGTTTTGGACTGAATGCCAGTGTTGAAATGGAAAAGATTCCCTGCCGGATCTTTGACTGGCGGGAAAAGGCATCGCTTCCTTATAACAGCATTAAAAGATATGGATAGGTCACCCCGAATTCTTATTTTCTGGTTTTTGATATGGAGAATCAATATGCTAAATAATAAAACGACACTGGATGAATTACTGAATGCCAAAGAAGGGGAAGAGATCCAGTTTAAAGAAGCCAAACACAGATTTGATTACGGTGAGGCAGAAAAAATATGCTGCGCACTGGCAAATTGCGGCGGAGGCAAGCTGGTTTTTGGTATAACAGATAAACGTCCGCGGAAAATAGTCGGCAGCGCAGCATTCGACCAACCGGAACGTACCCGAAAAGGTCTCATCGAAAAGTTAAAAGTCATGGTGGATTTTCAACTCCTATATGCCCGGGAGAATAAAGAACCTGAGGAAAACCGGGTATTGGTTTTTGATGTTGCCAGTCGTCCGTTAGGATTGCCTGTACAGGTAGATGGAATCGCATGGTGGTATGAGGGTGATAGTCTGATTCCGATGCCGGAAGAGATCCGACGAAAAATATATGAAGAGACCGGATTCGATTTTTCCGGAAGTATTTGTCCCTCAGCAAAAATCTCCGACCTGGATGATGAAGCAGTTGAAGCATTTCGTTCAAAATGGATCGAAAAGAGCGGCAATAAACGCTATGCCAATCTATCCGTTGAACAACTTCTGCGTGATTGCGAGGCAATCACCGATGAAGGCATCACTTTTGCAGCACTTATTCTGTTCGGAAAAAGGGAAGCGCTTGGAAAATACTTGTCCCAATCGGAAATCATATTTGAATATCGTTCATCCAACGCATCCGGTCCCGCAAATCAGCGTGAGACATTCCGACAGGGTTTCTTCTCCTGTTATGACCGGTTATGGGATCTTGTGAATCTCCGTAATGATATCCAGCACTATCAGGAGGGGTTTTTCATCTTTGATATTCCAACGTTTAACGAAAGCGCAGTCAGAGAAGCAATTCTGAACGCAGTCAGCCATCGGAATTATCAATTGGCCGGGAGTGTTTTTATCCGCCAATACCCGGATAGACTCAGGATCGAAAGTCCCGGCGGATTGCCGAATGGTGTAACGCTGGAAAACATTCTGGATCGTCAGGTACCGCGAAATCGACGAATTGCAGAAATACTTGCCCTTTGTGGTTTGGTGGAACGTTCCGGACAGGGAATGAATATCCTCTTTGAGACCAGTGTCAGAGAAGCAAAGCCGCTGCCGGATTTCACCGGTACGGACAACAATTTTGTTTTCCTGACGTTAAACGGACTTATTTTAGACAAGCGGATGCTTTCGCTGATAAACAGGATCGGCAATGAGCGTCTGGAAAGGCTCACAACTGCAGATTTTCTTACGATCAATGCGTTGTATCATGAAGACACGCTGGGTGACGACATGAAAGAATGCCTGAAACACCTGACCGAGATAGGGATTGCCGAACATATCGGCCGCAAAAAATATGTTTTGGCCAGAAGCCTCTACAGTGCAGTCGGTAAGGCCGGTATCCATACAAGAAATGTTGGTCTTGATCGTGAAACAAATAAAGAGCTGCTGCTGAAACATATGCGTGAAAACGGAGAAAAAGGGACACCATTTAAGGAGTTCCAGCAGGTTTTACCCAGCCACAGCCGCGGAGAAATACAGGTTTTGCTCCGGGAGCTTCGCAGAGATAATCGAGCTTATTGTTTGGGAAAAACCAGTGCGGCCAGGTGGTTTATTAGTGCTGAACCACTATTAGAGTTTGAAGAAATATAAGATAAACTTGCAACTAATTGCAAGTTAGTTGCAAGTTAGTTGCAAGTTTAAGCAAAATGGCAGCAAGTTTTTCTGAAATTTATTCGTAAGTTAGCTGCAATCCGGTTGCGATTATGATGCAACAATTGAAAAGAAAATATATATAACTGACTGAAAAGGCAGTAAACGTCAAAAATAAATGCTGCAGACAGCATAAGGATTCAGGGCTGGCAGGAAAGGAAGTACCTCATGAAATTTGACTTTTGCATCGGCAATCCACCATATCAGGAGGAGATTGAAAACAATGGACGGCAAAATCCAGTATACAATTATTTTATGGATGCAGCATATGAAATTGCTGATTGTACAGAATTAATTACTCCCGGACGTTTTTTATTTGATGCTGGACAGACTCCTAAAGCATGGAATCAAAAAATGCTTAATGATGAACATTTAAAGGTTCTATTTTTCGAATCAGATGCTTCTTCTATATTCTGCAATACTGAGATTAAGGGGGGGGTAGCAATTACGTTCTACAATAAAAAGTGTAAATATAACCCAATTGGCATTTTTACTAAATATACAGAGCTAAATTCTATTCTTCAAAAAATTAATTCTCCTTTATCAACGCTAGACACAATAATTTCATCAAGAGGAACTTATAGGTTCTCAAAATTTCTGATAAATGATTTTCCATTTATCCCTACTCGATTAGGAACAGGAACCGGTAATATGATGGCTTCAAATTTTTTCGATAAAGTTCCTGAAGTCTATAAAGAAGAAAGACCAAATGAGGAATATATTGGTATTCTTTCTCGAAAAAATAATCGAAGAACAATTTGTTACATTAAACGTAAATAGTGCATGCTCAACAAATAGGAAATGAGCATAAATTACGAGAAAGAAAGGGCTGTCTGATATAATTAAAGTGCAAAGAAAAACCAGAAAAACAAGTAA
>CADATZ010000017.1 GCA_902791025.1 uncultured Chloroflexota bacterium
TGGTACCGGTCGGTTTGCGGTTATCCGTATTTTTTGTCTCCCAGCCCAGTACCGCGTCATAAAATGCCCGGATCGTTTCCGATTTGTAAGCATTTCTGACTTCGAGCGTTGTATTGATCTTTTTAAAGGAATACAACGGGCTAGAAGATTTGTTATAATTCGTGTCGCCGCTGTATTCCGCATAAATACTGTCTCCCGGCGTACCATCCATCACCATGGCATGAATCTCGATAGTCCCGTCAGATTTGTAATCTGCCTTACCAGAACATTTCTCAAATTTCACATCATCATGTTCATTGATATTTATCGTGCAGGTGGCCGAACCAGAAGTGAAGACTATCGTCCCGGTTTCTGTTCCTACCGGTAGTAATTTTGCTGTCAGATCAATGCCATTATCCGTTTTTCTTGCTGTCTTAATCTCAAGTGTAGTATCGATCTTTTTATCTTCGTAAAACAAAACAGCCGTACTTTCAGAAGCATTATAGAAGCTGTCGCCGCTGTATTCCAGTTTCACCCGATCTGCTTCCTTAGATGCGAGCAGCATATGGATCACAGTGAAATCCATCGTATCCATACCCGGTGTTATGTCGGATATATCAGCTGTACCCGGTTCGCAATCCATTGACTTTTTGACTATATCCAATACACACGTTCCGATAACAACATCACCATTATGCGCAGGATCATCGCTCCTGATCGTGTATTTAATAGTCCCTGTCGGTGTCGGACAATTCGTTTTCGGATCGCTGCATCCAAGAGAGATCCAGGCCGGGTCATCCGTCCAGCTTAGCGAGCCACCGATATTCGCATAAGTCGTTTCATACTTATATGGCATCCGAGGTGTATCTTTCTCAATGATCTTCAGTGTCGTGTTGACCTTTGAGAACAACACAAAATCACAGGAAGATGCATCAAAGATATCATCACCGCTGTAATCAGCTTTTACGCGATCAGCTGTAGTGCCATTGGAAAGCAGGATCTTTTGCATCAGCCAATGGATGATCTTATCATTTTTCTTATCTGGGTCCGTCTCTTCTGGATCCGGCCCTTCTGATGATGGAGTAATTTCCGTCACACCCGTTTCCCAACAGGTAAATTTCGTAAAGTCGCCGTCATCCGGTTTGTTATCAAAGGTCAATTCACAGGTATCAGAACCGATTGTTAACTTTATCGTCCCAGTCGGTGCAATGTTCTCTGACTCTGTATTATTCCAGGAAAGGAGCAGGTCGGAAAGATTCAGATAGAGACTTCCGGGTTTCAAGGCCTTTTCGATTTTCAGTATCGTAGGAATTTTCCTGAAGGTAAAATCAGCGGCAGAGGATGCCAGGAACGTGCCATCGCCGGAATATTTCGCGCTGATTGTCGTTCCGGTTTGGCTGCCCATATCCAAGTCTGTTATTTCAATTGTTAATTTCTTATCATCAAAAGTCAATTTAATCTTTGGGTCGATTTCGGGATCTTCATCATCTCTATAGAAGATGCTGCAATCCTTAAACTCTTTTGTGGAAATATCCAATGTGCAGGTCTCAGCCCCGGAGGTCAGCGTGATCGTGCCCGTCGGCAATTTTCCCGCCGGCGGAGTATCATCCCAGGTCAGATTCAGCGTCGTGTCCACATATTCTGATTTCGGCTTTTTGAACGCGTCAGTGATTTCCAAAACCGTATCCACGATGATGAATTCAACCTCGTCAGCGACAGAAGGGTTGAAATTGGTATCGCCATTATAAACAGCGCTCACGCTCTTCGCTTCACTATCCGAAAGCGGTACTTTTTCAAATGACCAATGATATCTCACATCCGTGCCCGGCTCGGTAACAAGCGGGCCGGTGATCACGGTAGATTCACCCATGCAGTCAAAGTCATTGCTCACGACATTCAACTGACAGGTATCATTGCCGATGGTAAAGTTGATCGTACCGGTTGGCGTATTGCCGTCGGCTTTTGCCTTATCGAAGGAAAGTATGACGGCAAAATCAGCCAACAGCTCACCGGATTTGGAAACATCCTGAAGAACCAGTTCTGTATCGATTTTATCAGAGGATGTGAAGGCTACTTCCGGGCTGACAGAACCGTAGTAGGCACCGTCTCCACTATATTCCGCACGAATGGTGCTGCCCGGAGTTTCATCCATCACCATATCGGTGATCACGAATTTTCCATTCTTAAATTCGGCTTTCCCGGTGCATGAGTCCAGAAATGCCGGTGCGTTTCTGTCATCAATATCCAGTACACAGGTGGCAGAACCGGAGGTAAAGGTGATCTCCCCGGTCGGACCTTCCGCCGGTTCCAGCACTGTTGTAAGATTGATTTGATAAACTTCTTTCTCATCAACAGTAGTTTTAACTTTTTCAGCTCCGGCTTCAATGGTTATCTTGGTATCCTTTCTAACAAAAGAGATCGGGGTACTGATCGACTTGTTATAGACAGCATCGCCACTGTATTCCGCACGAATGTTTTCGCCCGGCGTTCCGTTCATCACCATATCAGTTATGATAAACTTTTTACTTACCGGATCATACTTCGCCTGACCGGAACAGTCTTCAAAAAACAAGGAATTTCTGTTATCGATCGTCAAATTACAAACAGCAGAACCGGATTTTAAGGTGATCTTTCCTGTCGGGCCATCTGCCGGATCCAAAACCGCTGTCAACCGGATCAAATCACCATTCTTTGAGGCGGTCTCAATCGTGATCTCCGTATCCAGTTTGGGCGTTTTGCTAATTTCTACCGTTTGGCTCGAAGATTTCAGATAAACGGAATCACCGCTGTAATCAGCCATGATCGTTTCTCCGGGCGTGCCGTCCATCCTGATCCGCATTTCTTTGACCTGATATTTATCGCTTTCTTTGTATATCGTGCCCGTTATTTCACCCATACAATTCTGGAAAGTCTCTTTCCCGATATCGAAAATACAGGGAACCGCAGTGTAACCTACAGAAGTGTTTTCTCCTCCCTGTGTATTCGAACTGGATCCGGCACCAGACCTGAAGGTTAAGGTTCCGGTCACCCTTTTATCAGTCGGAGGGTTTGGACCGGGGTTGGGAACGACCATCACATCTTTCAGCGTGATCCACATATCCGGAGCCATTACCGCAGAGGCAATCTCTGTGGTTGTCGGGATCGTGTAAAACAGCAGTGTATGCGATGATGTATTGAAGAAGGAATCTCCGCTGTAAACGGCCCGGATGCGGTCTGAGGTGTTGGTCACAAGCATCTCACGAACAGAAACAAGGATATTATCCTGACCTATCGTTTGGTCCGGTGTTCCTTCACAGCTTAATGATTTCGCAGTGATATCATAGACACAATTCGTTGTTTCTGAACTCGCAGAGCCGGAACTTGATGTGCTTGCCATCGGTGTAAACGTGATCGTACCGGTCGGCTTGAGATTCTTTGCCAATTTATATACAGCATCTTTTTCTTCCCAGGGTAAAGACCAGGAAATTGTTGTATCAAAATCAGCCTTTGTCTCACCCGGTTTGTAGGCATCGCTGATAACGGTTTTTGTCGGAATTTTGTAGAACAGAACCGGTTTCGCTGTGGAGGGTGAAAAATAATTATCGCCTTTATACACTGCCGTGATCCGGTCCGCATTGCTGTCTGTCAGCACCATATTGGTGATCGTCCACCAATACCCATCATCGGGATTTTCAACAGCCTTTCCCTCGCAGGTCAGCTTATCTGTCATCACATCCAGATCACAGGTACCTGAACCAACGGTAAAGGTGATGACACCTGTCGGGATCAATCCATATTCGTTTTCCGCATCAAATTTCAGCTGCGATATCACATCCGCAAGCGTCGCACCCGGTTTGAATGCCGCCTGGATTTCCAATGTTGTCGGGAGCTTGTTGATAACCCGTTCTTTGGCGGTTGCCTGGGCTTTTTTGTAGGTGTTGTCGCCGGAATAGACCGCGGTAACGGTCAGGTTACCGGCCTTTTTCGCCACGAAAGAGCAGGAGGTGACCGGCAGGGTGACGGTGCAGGAGCCTGTTCCATCGGTGATGACGACAGATCCGGAAGGCTCCTTGCCCTTCGGGAAACCGGTCATGGCGATGGTGTAATGCACTGTCTGTCCGACGGTATAGAACGGCTGGGAGACGTCATTGTCGTCCGCGATCTTAACGATCTTAAAGCTGGCGCCGGGGATCTTGGAGATATCTTCCTTATCGTTGCCGCCTTCAAGCTTCACATCGACCGACTTGGTACAGATCACGTTGCCATTGCCGTCATAGGCATTCAGGACAAAGGTGGTCTGCTTTTCCACATTCACACGCATAAAACCGGAGGGCTGGAGCCAGTCGCCAATGGTGCCGCCGGTCATCTGAGCCGGCTGAGAGGGCTTTTTGTAGGTTTCGCCCTTTTCCTTGGCTTCCTGTTCCTTTTTCTTTTCCGCGTCCTCACTGTCCTGTTCCGCCTTGGCGGAGGAGACCAGCTGGACACGGTTGGTGCCGCCGCCGGTCCAGGAAAGCATCACGGAACCCGGTTCCTTGAGCGTTGTCGCATTGGCCTTGAGTTCGCACTTCAATCCGGAACCCTCGCCATCGTCGGCATCACCGGCTACACGAACCGGGAGGGAATAGACCTTTTTCACCTGGCCGACTTCCGCCTCAAGCTCATAGGTGAGGGATTTTTCCGGATAGGCGAAATCACCGCCGGAGGCTCTCAGGGAATCTCCGGAAAGACCGGTGATCTTGACCGCACTGACGCCATTCACAGACCACTCTACAAGGATCTGTTCCTTGGGCTGGAGCTGATAGTCGGGGAAATAATCAATAATACGGTACCCGGATTCCGAGAGGGGATCTTCCACAACCTCGACCAGCTTGACGCTGAAGTCACGGTTATAAGGCGCGGCTTCCGGAGAGGTGGGCGGGACCGTCGTTTCTCTGACGATCGGGCCGGTCTGGAGCACCGCTTCCGGGATAGCCGTCGGCATCACCGTGGGACGGAGTGAAGGACTCACCAGCAATTCCGGATTGTCAACATCGACCTGCGGTGAAGAATAGACATAACCGTTATTAGGGTTCAGCTGGCCGCTGAGCGCAATCTGCTCCGGGTTCAGCCCTTGCGAATTGCCGATATTATTATAATTATCCGGGATGCTCAGCACGTTGGTTTGCGGCTCGGGCATGGGATTTACAGCCGGGCGGATAATGCCGGAAGTATTGGTATCCGCCGTGAGCTGGAGCGAGCTCCAGCGGCTGGTCCGGCGCGTATCATTATTGTTCGGCACCGCAATGCCGTTGGGACGCACCCAAACCGTAAAGCGTTTCAGGTCGATCCGGTCCGGGGCAACATTGAGGAACAGGCTGCGCATGTCGTAGCCTGAATTGTTCTGTGCCTTCAGCGAAAAGAGCGTATCGGAGGTATATCCCTGCGCCAGGGTACCGGTATAGTTTTCAGCCGTCAGATCCGTCTTCTGCTTGTTGTACGCCAGAGCGGCTTTCGAAATGTCCCCGCTGACAGCCCAGTTCAGTGTCACCTGCTGGTTGTACAGGGCGTCGGAGATATCCGTATGCAAAGTACTGACCGTCGGGCTCTGCGGAATGACCAGCACCTGAATCGTCTTTTCATAGTTAATATTGAACATCTTGCTGAAAATATTCTCAGCTTTTAATGTATACGTGGAAGAAACCTTTGGGGCAATAAACTGACTGCCCGATTTGATCATATCCTGCGGTTCTCCGCTGTTGTCAGTCATAGTGACCTTGGAGGCAAACGGAACAACGTCCCAATTGATCCGCACAGGATTTCCATAGAGAGCTACCAATGTGCGCTTGCCGTTGTCACCGTCAAAGTGCCGGATGCGCGGCTGGAAGAAAACAATCGCGCCAACCACAAGCAAAATCAGTGTGAGAAGAACCCAGAAGGTGTTGATAAGCGGTTTTACAACCACCTCACCCATCAAGGACTGACCGCCGCCGGGCTGGTCCGAAGGTGTGATGGTCGTATTATAATGATAGGAATGAGACCTCATCCCGAGAATCGGCAGCTTGCGGGAACCGATGCGCATCGATACACGGGTGTTGTCTCCCGGGCGAATGGTTATCGTTTCCTGCCCCTGCTGGCTGCTTCCTTCCCGCTCATAGGTAAAAAACAGGTCGTTGGCGTCGTCATAGGAACGAACGAAAAACGTCGTAGCCGCATTGGAATTGTTCAGGATCACGACATCAGTCAGATCCGTTTGATTTTTCCTCGTGAGCTCCAGCCGGCGGGGCGTCGGCCCGCTCGCGAGAAATTCACTGTAGGGCAGGACCGTCAGGGAAGAATCCGCGATCCCGGTTTCCTGCTGGTAGTTCGGAGAGGACGCGACAAAATGGAGGCCGTAAAACCCTGCTTCCGCGCTTGAGTCACGCGGAGGACTGATGCGCACAGAAAATATGCCTTTCCGCCCTTCATTCAGGTTCAGCACCGGCGGGATGACCTGCACCCAGGAGGTAGGAACACCCTGAAGCTGCAGCTGCATATTTGCCACCAGCGGTCCGGCATTCGTGACAGTCAGTTCAAATTCAGCCGTAGCTCCCGCTTCAATCTCTGTCATCGTGGAGTTGGTGATCTCGAGCAGAATGTTGCTGCCGAAAGCTTCCGTCTGAACAGACGCACCTTCGCTCATTATTCCCTGTGACTGAATCATGATGTCCGCATTGACGCCATTCAGATTAAAAAACAGGCGGTAGTCACCGATTGTCACCACAGATGAATTTTGCAGATTCTCAGCCAAATCTCCGAGTATGTGTCCATTAACATTCGTAGTTTTTGAAGGATCAAGCGATACGATAAACCAGCGTTCATTTTCAAAATGAAGCATAGCATGGAAATCAGCAACGCTTTCTCCTTTCAAGATAATATCGTTACCGCTGTCCGCACCGATATTGATCACCGTTTGGTTGAATGCAACTTCTCTGCCGTAAGTTTGTCCGTTCATTGTCTTTTTTCTCCGAAATTCAGAAAATCAGATAACTTATTCCTGCTATGATTTGTATAGAAATAATTACCAGCCCCAAAATAAGTATCTGAGGCATGAGTCTTTCGATCCGAGACATTTTTTCATAAATGACGACCCCGTTGACATATCGGTTCGGAACCGTCAGCGTCAGCCGTGACTGAGGGATCTGAAGTACCTCGATCTTATAGAGGTGTGAAACAGCCGCCGGAGAATCAGAAAGATTCATGAGTTCCACGTCGACTTTCATCGATTCACCGGGGGCAAGGATCTTGGACTGGAAAAAGTTCAGCGAATCGCCAAGCTCATCGACCTTTCCGATATTCCGGTTCCACACTTCTTCATCATAAATAAAGTTTTTGATGTGCAAAGATTCGTCCTGTTCCTGCAACATGGATCCGGATTCATGGATATTCATTCCACCGGCAGCCTGCATTCCACCGACAGCCTGCATTGCAGAAGGTATGCCCGATTTTACCATTGGCGTGACCGATTTTGCCGCCGCAGTCAATTTATCAGCCCCTGACAGCTTCCCAAGCTGATCACCCAGTGAATCAAACGTGTTGACCTTTGTCCCGATGGCAGACGTGAGTTGTGTAGCATCCTGTTGGAGCCCTTTCAGCGAAGCCTGGGCTTCCTGCAGGCCACTGCTCCGCACGGGAAGCAGCGAAGCAATATTGGACAGAATAGACGCGAAAAAGCCAGCTTTTTTCCCGACCTCATTTATATTTTTGGTAACCACACCGACTGCATCTTCCGGCTTTGGCAGGGCGTCCTTCTTTTTTTTCAGTTCCATAGGATCATTGAGGTCCGGGATCAAACTCTTTATATGTTCTTTATCCTCGTCTTTGGACGGAGCGACATCAATGACCGTAACGTCTTTCTCCGGAGCGGGTTTTTCCGCGGTCTCTTCTTTCGAGGCATAGGTGACGCGGATCAGAGGCATGCCGTTGACACGGAAACGAATTGCCAGGCTCTTGGGCAGCTCCACCGCCCGCAGCAAAAAAATGGAGGATGTATTGCCATGATTCGTGATCGTGAGCTTATGCCGTTTGATCCTGCGGTTTGAATATCGTTCAAATATCCAGTCATTCACAAAAAACAGCGATCCCGCCATCAGCAGGGCAATCACCAATATGAAACCCACCTTCAGGACTCTCATCCACTCTATCGGTACGGAAATTCTGGAGATGGAATTGAATAATTCGCCGACAAAATCACTGTTCTGAACGAAAGATAACATCGTGCTGAGAAACTCAACGATTCTATCCATCGAATGTGTCTCCTTTTACTACGCGGATCTGTGGCTTGTTTCCTTCTTGCGTGCCGGACGGCTCACCCGTATCGTGTGTTTCCGAATTCTCATCAAAGCCGGCGTCATCAAATCCACCGCCGCTGACAACAACGACCGGAGTGTCTCCACCAGGCCGGAACTTATTTGCAAAATTGTGTTCAAGATGTTCTGCCTCATCACCGGCGTTGTCCCGGAACATATCGTGCGCGGGCAATGTCGGGACAGGCTCAGCCGGTTTCTCTGCTTTTTCAACAGCAGGAGAGACGCGCTTCTTTCTCTGCCTTTTCACCTGTTTTTCCTCAGATAACATGAGCGGCATGGCGGCAGACTCTTCTTCGCTGTTTGACTTGTTTTCCGCCGCAGGTTCAGCAGAGGCTTTATCCTCTGTATCATTCTTCCCGATTGCACCTGATTCGCCGGCAGGTTTTTCATTCTGAGCGGGCTGCTGTGTTTCCGCGGGCTTTTCCTCCCAGGCGGCTTGTTTTACGGGAACGACCTTTGCGTTTCCGTCCGAAAGCAGATCATCTTCTATTGTTTTTTCTTCCTGCCGGGACTGCTGCGGTTCCGCAGGCTTTTCCTCCGCGACAGGCTTGCGCTTTTGAGCGGCCTGTTTTGCGGGAACGACCTTCGCGTTTCCGTCCGAAAGCAGATCATCCTCAATGGGTTTTTCTTCCTGACGGGGCTGCTGCGGTTCCGCAGGCTTTTCCTCCGCGGCAGGCTTACGTTTTTGGGCGGCCTGTTTTGCGGGAACGACCTTCGCGTTTCCGTCCGAAAGCAGATCATCCTCAACAGGTTTTTCTTCCTGACGGGGCTGCTGCGGTTCCGCAGGCTTTTCCTCCGCGGCAGGCTTGCGTTTTTCAGCAGCCTGTTTTGCGGGAACAACCTTCGCGTTTCCGCCCGAAAGCAGATCATCCTCAGCGGGTTTTTCTTCCTGACGGGGCTGCTGCGGTTCCGCAGGCTTTTCCTCCGCGGCAGGCTTGCGCTTTTGGGCGGCCTGTTTTGCGGGAACAACCTTCGCGTTTCCGTCCGAAAGCAGATCATCTTCTATTGTTTTTTCTTCCTGACGGGGCTGCTGCGGTTCCGCTAACTTTTCCTCCGCGGCAGGCTTGCGCTTTTCAGCGGCCTGTTTTGCGGGAACGACCTTCGCGTTTCCGTCCGAAAGCAGATCATCCTCAACAGGTTTTTCTTCCTGACGGGGCTGCTGCGGTTCCGCTAACTTTTCCTCCGCGGCAGGCTTCCAATCTTCGAAAGGCTGTTCCTCAGAAACAACTTTTACATTTTCATCCTTCTGCTGCTTTTCCTCAACGGTATTCTCTTCCTGAGGGAGCTGCGAAACTTCGGCAGGCTTTTCCTCCTCAACAGGGCCCCAGCTTTCAGCGGCCTGTTTAGATGAAACGACCTTTATCGTTTCATCATGCAGCAGATTTCTCTCAGCGGCATTTTCTTCCGGTTTACGTTCTTCTTCCTCGTTTACCACTTCAAACGGAGCTGTTCTTGCTTTTTCATTCCGCTCCAGTTTCTCAGTAAATTCCGCAGCAGCTGCTTTTTCCGAGGGGGTCAGCTTCACATCACTCTTCTTCACACGGCTTTTCGATGTTCTCACCGGTCTCTGCGGGGCTACAGGCTCCGGCTTTGCTGCTTTGTTACTTGCAGGCTCCTTGTTTTCACCATCAAAGGCATCATCCTTACCGCCCCGGATCACAACAACCGGTTCCTTCGTTTTCTTCCGGGAGTAAGGTGTGCTTTCTTCATTTACATTCTCATCAAATGGATTTTTGCTCGTATCCTTTGCGCTGACAATACGAACCGGAGCCGCTTTTTGCTCAGCTGATGCTTCGACCTCCGCGGAAGAATCCAAACGGCTCGTGTCGGGAATGCTCAACAGTGAGGGAGCCTGTTTTTCCGGCAATTTCGCTTGCGGAGACTCACCTTTATTAAATCCGGCAAGATCCTTGGAATCATCTTCCAGATCGAACACAATGTCAAACACCGGCGCCACATAAATATCCTGATTAAACTCAAGCTCTTCCCCGAAATATTCATCCGGTGCGCTGATCTTGATAGAAACAGTAGTGAACCCGGGATCAGGTTTGGTCAGCAGGTGAGATATGATGAACCCCACTGAGCTGCTGGCGCCCGGATATAAATAAGGAAGCGGAGAGAACTGAACACATTCATTCGGGATCCCGCTGATCTGCATGCGAAACTGGCAGGGCTTTTCCGTACCGAGATTTTTGAGTTCTAAAACACCGTTGATGGTGGATTCCGGAGTCAGTTCGCGCTTGGAAATGAACATTTCCGCACTGATATGGGGTGAAGTGCGGATCCTGGTCTTGTCATTCCCCAGCGAGATAAACATCCGATATTTACCAAAATTGAACTGGTCACCGTCAAAGACCTCATAGGGGTTATTTGTATCAGCCGGAAAGCTCTGTTCGCCCCGAATGATCATAATATTCGGAGCAAAGAAACGCATAATATTCCGGATCTCCGCATCATTGACACGAATGATCTGCATCAGCAAAGGGGGAACGCTGGTATCCCGCAGCTGGATGTTGCAGGATACCTGACTGCCAATCCTGATGATGGATTGGTCTAAATCGTAACTTTTTTCCCAATCATTCTCGTTTATGATACGGATTCTCATTTTTCTTCTGCCAATCCCGGATATTACCGGATTAACTATTATATAACAACTTTCAAAAAAACACTGCGAAATGATGTATTCCGACAATAATTCACATAGAAAACCGCAGCAAATCACCGAATCATCACCGGGGACGGCAGCAAAAAATTTGTCTGCATTTTCCAATCGAGAGTCTATTCCATCGATTATAAGTATACCGCAATTTTCCAAATGCCTGCGGCTGTTTTTTTATAAAAGGGCAGCGGTTCAGAGACCAGCGGCGCACATGGGGCCCGCTTGCGGCGGCTGCACGGCACAAGACACCGATACCTGACATGTGATACCTGATATCTGACACCTGACATCTGAAAATGATGTAAAATAGTAAGACCGGCTTTAACCGGGAGTAAACACACGGGAGGCATTTATGTCTGAAAATACTGAAGTAATGGTACAAAGTCTGCGGGTCAGCCTGACCAACCAGAACCGACTTCTGCTGCTGAAGGACAAGAACGGTCCGCTCTCCCTGCCCCTGTTTGTCGGTCAGTTTGAAGCGGAAGCGATCGTGCTGTCACTGCAGGAAATCGAAATCAGCAGGCCACAGCCGCACGATTTGATTCGTTCCGCGATCCGCGCACTCGACGGGCAGATCATTTCTGTCGAAATCACCGCCATGAAAGCGGCGACCTTTATCGCGGTCATCCTGCTGAAGGATACTGACGGACAGGAAAAATATCTCGACTGCCGCCCCTCCGATGCCATTGCCATCGCACTTCGGTCAAATGTCCCGATTTACGTAAATCATAATCTCATGCAGCAGTACGGCATTATGCCCGAACCGGACGTACGCACAAAATCAAAGCCGCAGCATCCCGAAAACGAAAATGAAGACGAGGATCTCTCCGCGTTTTCCGATTTTCTTTCAAACTTCTAAACACACAAAGGACTGCACGCTATGGAAATGAATGATTTCGGATTTGCTCCCGATGAGATGGATATGGACTTCTCCGCACCGGAGGAGATCAACCAGATCCCACACAGCCGGGAGGCGGAGGAGGCAGTGCTCGGTGCTGTCCTGATCAATCCGGAAAAATATTTCGACGTTTCCCAGCTCATCAACTCACGGGATTTTTATATCCACCGCAACCGCTGGGTCTGGGAAGCCTATGGCGCGCTTTTTGAAAAAGGGCAGGCGATCGATGTCCAGACCGTCTGTGAGGAACTCGACGCGAAAGGCCATCTGGGCGAAGTCGGCGGGAAGGTCTTTTTCTACAACCTGACTTCGAAGACTCCGTCTTCCATGCACGCCGAATCATATGCGAATATTGTTCTTGAGAAAAGCCAGCGCCGCAGTCTCATCGAAGCCGGTCAGAAGATGATCGAGCTGGCTTACGATTCCAAAAAGGAGCTTGGTCAAGTCCTCGGTGAGTCGGAAGAAATGATGGTTTCCATCAGTGAAAAACGCGACCGCAAGGAAGTGATCCCGATCACGGACGTTCTGAGCAATGTTTATGACCAGGTTCGTCTCCTTTACCAAAAGGGTGAGGATATCGTTGGCGTTCCCAGCGGACTGATCGATCTCGACCGGCTGCTGGGCGGATTTCAGAAATCTGACCTCATCATCGTCGCCGGCCGTCCGGGTATGGGGAAAACCGGCTTTATGCTGACCGTACTGCGCAATGCCGCACTGCGGGGGAAGAAACGTATCGCCATGTTCTCGCTGGAAATGTCCAACGAGCAGCTGGTCCACCGCCTTATCTCCCAGCAAACCGGCATCAGCACGCAAAAGCTGCGTACCGGGAAACTCACCAATGATGACCTGACCTTTTTCATCGAAGCCATCGATATTTTGGGCGAGACAAAGATTTTTCTTGACGACACCCCCGCCATCACACCGATGCAGCTGCGCTCCAAATGCCGCCGGCTGCACATGGAACACCATCTGGATATGATCATTATCGACTACCTGCAGCTCATGAGCGGTGATTCCGGCAACGATAACCGCGTGCAGGAGGTCTCCTCCATTTCCCGTGCGCTCAAGATGCTCGCGAAGGAACTGGATGTGCCGGTTCTGACCGCTGCTCAGCTCTCCCGCGGTGTGGAACGCCGTGACCCGAAGGAAGGCCCGATGCTTTCCGACCTGCGTGAATCCGGTTCACTGGAACAGGATGCCGATATCGTGATGTTCCTGCACAATCCAAACATCGGCCAGGAGGAAGAACACCCCGAACTGGAAGGCGCTATGAAACTGATGGTCAGGAAAAACCGCCACGGCGAGGTGAAGGATATCGATCTGGTTTTTCTCAAGAATCAGGCAAGGTTTGAGAACGCGGCGAGAATTGATTAGTTCGGAAGTTGGAAGTTGACAGCGCTTTGCGCTTTTTATCAGAGATTATTGTTTCAGACAGGTGTGCAGAATGATTGACAGGGTTTTCCCGGGGTTCAGCAGTGGGATCGAGGTCGTTCCTTCGCAGTTTTTTGAGGAACTGCTTCCATATATCAATGATTTGGCTGAATTGAAGATCACCGCGTTCGCATTTCATCTGCTGAACCAGTTTGAAGGCGACAAACGGTTTCTACTGAGAGATGATTATCTTGAGCAGAAAATTTTTATGGATGGACTCTCGGAAGATCCGGATGAAGCGGAACGCCTGCTGGATGAAGGGCTGGATGCAGCGGAGGAGCGGGGAACCCTGCTCAAGGCATTATATAACGACAAACCGCTGTACTTTCTCAACAGTCCCAAGGGCAGGAACGCTCTGGCGAGTCTGGAGGACGGGACCTGGATCCCGGATGCTTTTCTGCACCTGAGTGTACAGACAGAGCTTTTCCGTCCGACGATTTTCAAGCTATACGAAGAAAATATCGGTCCGCTGACGCCGATGATCGCGGATATCCTGAGGGATTGCGAGAAAGATTACCCGTACGAATGGATCCGCGATGCCGTAGAGGCAGCGGTGACCAATAACGCCCGCAGCT
Organism: uncultured Chloroflexota bacterium; assembly: GCA_902791025.1. Lineage (GTDB taxonomy): Bacteria > Chloroflexota > Anaerolineae > Anaerolineales > Anaerolineaceae > Flexilinea. Next base: position 13,846 of record CADATZ010000017.1, read on the forward strand.
GGCGTTATATTGAGTCGATCCTGAAAAACTGGAAGGAGAACGGACAACATGGATCATATTAGAAGCATTGCCGAACGAATCGCGCAGGATTTTGTCCCGCCGGAAAATCCCGTCACTCCCTCCGCTGCTCCCCAAAACCGCTTCGGTCTCGGTGACCCCGACTGCCCGATTTGTCACGGGATTGGGTTTGTAATAAAAGGCGATGATTATCCTGATTCCTCAGCCGGAAAAATGGTTCCGTGCCAATGCCGTGTGAAAATGTTCGAATCTGTCAGAAAACAAAGTCAGACAAACAGTTCAAATATTCAGGGCTATGAGCGAATGACATTTGACACCTTTAATGTTGAAGGTCGTTTTATGATCAAAGAAGCAGACAGGAGAAAACTGGCAGATGCGCGGGATAAGGCAATGGCATTTGCACAAAATCCCGAAGGCTGGCTTTTTTTCACCGGGCGCTATGGTACAGGAAAAACACATCTTGCCGCTGCAATTGCCAATGATTTCCTTTCCAGGGGAAAAACAGTTTTATTTCAGCCTGTGCCTGATCTGCTGGATCAGTTACGGGAAGGTTATGGCAGCAGTAATGAATCTTATGCGGACCGTTTTGAAAGAGTCCGGACAACTCCGCTGCTGGTTCTTGATGATTTAGGCGCTCAAAACACGACAGACTGGGCTGAGGAAAAGTTGTATCAAATATTCAATTATCGCTATGTCAATCAATTGCCGACTGTTATAACAAGCAACGCGAATATCTCACGAATCGACGGACGAATCAGTTCGAGACTTGGTGATGTGAATCTCACAAAAAAAATTGAAATGGATGTTCCCAGTTATCGGAAGGAAATCAATGATTCCGATGATGAATTCAACATATCGAAATTAGACATCCTATCTGACCGTACTTTTGAAAATTTTTATGAGCGGCCAAAGCTTGAAACTGAAGCTTCAAAACAATTGAAAACAGCACTTGCCAAGTGCAGGGGATTCGCAGAGGATACGCATGGATGGCTGGTTTTAGCAGGTCCGAGCGGGATCGGAAAAATGCACCTTGCCGCTGCGGTTGGCAACAAATGTAAAAAAGATGGTGACAAACTCTGTTTTGTAACCGCCTCTGATCTGTTGGATTATCTGCGAGCTACGTATAACCCTAACAGTATTGTCACTTACGATGCTGTTTTCGATCGGATTTGCAAATGTGAATTACTGATTTTGAATTATCTTGATACAATGAATGCTACATCATGGGCGAAGGAAAAGATTTATCAAATCATTAATTATCGTTATCAGGCAAAACTTCCAACAATGATAACACTGCAGAAACCGGTAAAAGAAATTGACCGCAATATTCGCAGCCGTCTGTTGGACAGCAGCTTATGTACAATTGTAAATATGTTTGATGTTCCGATGTATTATTCGGATCCCGATGAAGGCATCAAGGCAATGATAAATTCTCGGAGCGGTAAAAATCAGAAATGAAATTGTATTTATCATATCTCTTTTGATTTCTGATTTCCGTAACTGTTCAGAATCCAGCGACGCACATGGGGACAGGCACGCTTGTGCGGGCTGCGCCGCACAAGATGCCAGAATCAGCGACGCACATGGGGACAGGCACGCTTGTGCGGGCTGCGCCGCACAAGATGCCAGTCCCCATGTGCTCAGTGAACTTTGAACTTTCAACTTTATTAAAGGCACGGCAGCTTCCAGGTCTCGATCCATTGGCAGGTGCGGAGTTTTCTGCGGAAATTGCGGTTGGAGTCCAGCTTGTCCCACAGTTCCGGGCAGATCGCCTGGATCTTTTCGCTGACATGGGCATATTTCAGTTCAAAATCTTTCATCCGGTCATTCAGATGGAATTCCTCCCGGAAAACCTCCTGCCCGTCGCGGTCAAAATAAAGCGCCAGATGATCCGGCTCCGGGTTATTGGAGTAAATCATACATTCGTGTTCCACATTGATCTCCTGTATTTTGAGAATTACAACAACTGTTTATAATCTGATTTTGCATAAATAAAGGCATAAACTGCAACTGTGTGTGCAGCATGATCGATTTTATAAAACATATAATAGTTACTAATGAGTAAATAACGGTACCCACTGCGTTTTACAGCAATATCTCGTGGATTTATACCATTTTCCGGGAAATCTTCAAGTTGTCTTGTCGCTTTATCCAAATCATCCAATAAATTCAAAGCACTTTGGATATCACCAGTCGGCTTTGTTATATATCGTATTATCTCTTCCAATTGGCTATTAGCGATATCGGAACGAACCACTCTGTATTTCATGAAAATATACCTTCTTTGAGCTGAGTTCGCAAATTGCTTATTGTATCTCTCATAGGAGCGGCATTACCATTTTGCACATCCTGTTCAGCTTCCGCGAGCAACTCTAATAGTTCCAGTCGAGCTTTCATTTCCCGATATTGCTGGTACCCCAACGAAACTGTATCACCACGACCATTAACAGTGATAATTACGGCAGTACGTTTTTCTCTGCAATCTCTGGAAATTTCAGGGTAATGATTTCGCAAGTCAGATGAAGGCCGAATATCTTCTGTTAAAACTTGATACATAACATGCACCTCATATCTAAATGATATCAAAATTATAATACAACTGCTTATAATTTACATTCTTTAATCGTTATTATTCAGAACCCGCAGCGATGCACATGGGGACAGGCACACTTGTGCGGGCTGCGCCGCACAAAATGCCAGTCCCCGCGTGCTCCATTCTGAAGAGTTACCTTTATCAATTAAATCCATTTGAGCAGCAATTTCTTGCTGCTCAAAGGATTTAATAAAAACAATGGTTAGGAGGTGTGTATGTCAGTCGCTGATTTTCACAGGGATCGACTTCGGCTTTACCTCTTCTGCCTTCGGCAGGGTCAGAAGAAGCACGCCATTCTTATATTCCGCTTCGGCATTTTCTGCCTGGACTTCGGAAGGAAGCCGCACAGAGCGGTAATAAGTGCAGTGTTTGTGTTCGCGGACGAGCCATTTTCCGTTTTCGCCTTCTTTTTCCTCGTCTTCTTTGGTTTCACCCTTGACTGTCAGGACGCCATCGGTGATGGAAATGTCCAGATTGTCCTTGTCGATGCCGGGCATCGTGAGCTTCACTTCGTAAGCATTTTCGGTTTCTTTCATATCCATCCGCGGGGCGTATTCACCTTTATCGGACGCGGCATCGGTAAATTCACTGTTGAAAAGGGCATTGACCAGGCTGTTCATGGTGTCCTGCATACTGAGATAGCTTCTGTTCGGGTTGTAACGTACAAGTGTCATAATATCCTCCAATTTTTCGTAATCGCCTTCCGGCTGCTTATTTTTTTGTTTCCCGTGAGATTCTCTCTCATCGGCTTATGTTGTAAATAATAAATCGCAAATGTAAGATTTACACTTGCGATTTATCAGAAGCGCATCAGCAAAAAATTAACAAAATATCAATGCCCGGCATTCTTTCGTTTGTAATCCACGAAACGGTAACCAACACCCCGTTCGGTCAGGATATATTCCGGATTGGTGGGGTCCTTTTCCAGCTTCTGCCGCAGATAATTGATATAAAGCCGCACATAATGTGTTTCGTCGCGGTACTCATACCCCCAGACCTTCGTGAGCAGCTGGTCATAGGTCATCACCCATCCGGCATTCTGCACCAGATGATAGAGCAGCCGATATTCCGTTGGGCGGAGCTTCACCAGTTCACCCTCGACCCAAACTTCGCGTTTACCGAAATCAATCTTCAGCCGGTCGTCCACCTGGATCACATCCTCACCGCCGCCGGAAGCTGAACCTTCCGTCCGCCGCAGGACAGCCTTTACACGGCTCATCAGTTCACGGGGACTGAAGGGCTTGGTCACATAGTCATCGGCGCCAAGCTCAAGCCCGCGGATACGATCTTCCTCTTCACTTTTTGCCGTCAGCATAATGACCGGCACCTGGCTGATTTCTCGCAGGATCTGCAGTGTCTCATACCCGTCAAGCCCGGGCATCATCACGTCCAGGATCACCAGGTTCGGCATCCTTGAGCGGACCATATCCAGTGCCTGCTGACCTGAATTAGCTTCTATTACTTCGTATCCGTCATGTTCAAGATTCATGCGGATCATCCGTGCGATGCGGGTCTCATCATCGACCACTAAAATCAAATATCTCTTCGGACCAGAATTTTCTACCATGTTACCTTCCAACTTCCAACTTATAACTTCCAACTTACAACTTATAACTTATAACTTTCTACCTCACTGCCCGCAGGAAATTCGAGGCAGCCCAGCCGCTGCGGTCCGGATCATTTACGGATTCCAGCTTCCACCAGATATAATCATTGCGGGAATCCGGACCGTCAATAATTTTAAACCGTTCACCCTCCTGAGCAACAAAATTCAGATACCCACCGGTACCCGGCTGCGGACGTACGCTCAGCCCGGTGCTGCCGGTATCATAAACCTCAACAACAGTTCCGACGGAAAGTCCATCTTCCGAAACATAATGGATCTCAAGCGTCTGAGGAACTTTTGTGGCATAAACCGTCGGCGTCAGTGTCGGTGCGGGGATAACGGTCAGCAATGCACGGGCATTTTCATCCGCTCCGCTGCCGCGGTTTACCGGCAGGCGAACAGCAAAGAAAAAGAATAACCCGACAAAAACCATCATGCCCAACACAAGAATCGTCAGACAGGAGGTAAGGCTGATTATACGAGGCTGATCATCATGATTCATACAGCACAATTATAATCGGTTTCACGAACTATTCTCAAATTGTTACCATACACGGTGAAGAAACACCGGGCCAGACAGCGGCAGCTTGACTCTTCAGGACGAAGCACATGGGGACTGGCAACTTGTGTCGCGAAGCCGACACGAGAGTGCCTGTCCCCATGTGCGAAAGAATTTATCATTTTTTACGAAATCGTCAGAAATCTGTGGTAGTATTTTATAATCTTATAAAATTTTACGATGGCATAAGGACGCGCAGGATGAAAGGAACGAAACGCTTGTACGAAAACGATCAGAACTTCACTGAAGTTTTTCACGCCTGCGCTCTTGACGGAACTCATCAGGCTCAGCATCATATCTGTAATGCTGTCCAAATGCTTATGGCTGTAATGAAGTAATATTGAAATAAAGTCTGGAAAGACCGGGAAAAACCATCCCGGTCTTTTTGCACTTTTGATTGCAAGAGGGAATATGTTGAAATTTGACGCATTATTTTTTGACATGGACGGGACACTGGTGGAAAATGGCGTCCTGATGCCGGGTGCCTTCCAGCAGGGATTCGCTAATCAGGGACTGAAAATCGAAACCACACCCTGGAAAGCCAGCGGATGCACCGACTGGGAAGTGATGGACCGCTATCTTTCAGAATTCCCGGAATTGACCGTGGAACAAAAGGAAGAACTGAAAGAAAAAATCGCCCCGGATGTCAAAAAGATCGTCATCGAACGGGTGAAGCAGCAGGGATTGAAAGCACTTCCCGGCGTACAGAACCTCATCGACACACTGGTCAAGCTCAACATCACTCCCGGACTGCTGACCGGCAACATGGAAGAGATCGTCGGCCCGAAGCTCGAAGCAGCCGGATTGGATCGTAAAGACTTCCCTTACGGCGGATTCGGCGACTATTGTCCGAAGCGGGTTGATGCCGCCAACAAGGCTCTCGCATCTGCTTCTGCCTGGTTGGGTCATCCGATCGCCCCCGCCAGGGCGCTTATTATCGGCGACACCCCGAACGATATCGCCTGTGCCCACGCTGTCGGGGCAGCGGCTCTGGCCGTCTGCACAGGAAAATTCAGCGAAGAACAGCTGCTGGAACACGATCCGGATTTCATTCTGAAAGATCTGACTGACCCGAACGGATTTCTTGAAATCATCGGATATATAAGTTAAAAGTTATAAGTTGGAAGTTATAAGTTGAAAGTTGGAAGTTAACGGTCAGTGCGTCATTAGGATTGAATCTTTAGACTGAAGACAAAAAGGAGCGGAATATGCTTTTAGATGACATTTTTGCAAACATACCGGATTCTTACACGCAGGCAGACAAAGACCTGATCGAAAAAGCATATTATTTTGCGGAAAAAGCCCATGAAGGCCAGAAGCGCGCTTCAGGCGAACCCTACTTCACTCACTGCGTCGCTGTAGCTTTAATCCTATGCGAAATGAAAGTACAGAGCATGGTCATCGCCGCCGCACTCCTGCACGACACCGTCGAGGACACGCCGGTCACGACCGAAGACATCAAGCGGGAATTTGGCGAAGAGATCATGACGCTGGTCGATGGCGTCACCAAGCTGACACACCTGCCCAACACAAACCGCATCGGCGGTCCGGTCAATCCCGGTGAATCGGAGAAAGACCGGGGGCAGAAACCGCTCAATGAAAATGAGAAAGCCCTGCAAAAGCAGGAATTGAAAAACGCCACACTGCGTAAAACGCTGGTCGCCATGACCAAAGACATCCGCGTGATGATCATCAAGCTCGCGGACCGTCTTCACAACATGCGCACGCTCAGCTACACCTCCCGCGAAAAACAGGAACGAATCGCCAAAGAAACGCTGGACATTTACGCACCGATCGCGAATGTTCTCGGCATCTGGCGCATCAAGTGGGAGCTGGAGGATCTGGCTTTTCGCTATATTCACCCCAATGAATACGCCCAAATCGCCGAAAACCTGGCAGCCACCCACGCCCTGCGCGAACGGGAAATCAGCGAGATCAAGGAACGGCTGCGGGATATCATGGATGGCGTCCACATCGAATGTGAGATCACCGGCCGTCCGAAGCATCTTTATTCCATCTACGGCAAAATGCTCAACCGCAACAAGCCCTTCGAGCTGCTGCGGGACCTGCGCGGCGTCCGCGTGATCGTCAATACCGTCGCCGACTGCTATGCGGCCCTCGGACAGATCCATACCCACTGGCGTCCCATCCCCAACGAGTTCGATGACTACATTGCCAACCCCAAGGACAATTTCTACCAATCCCTCCACACCGCTGTCATGTATGATGACGGCAAACCACTGGAGGTACAGATCCGCACCTTTGAAATGCACCAAAACGCGGAATACGGTGTGGCAGCGCACTGGCGTTATAAAGGCTCCGTGAAGGATCCCTCCTTCGAACGGCGTATCGAATGGCTGCGGACCGCGATGGATTGGCAGCAGGATGTCTCCGACGCCAATGAATTTGTAGAAGGGATGAAGTCCGACGTCTTTGAGAACCGCGTGTACGTTTTCACACCGCACCGGGACATTCTCGACCTGCCCGCCGGCTCCACCCCCATCGATTTCGCCTATGCGGTCCATACAGAGGTCGGGCATCGCTGCCGCGGTGCCAAGGTGAACGGGAAAATCGTTCCGCTGAGCTATATTTTGAAGGACGGCGATCAGGTTTCCGTCACTACCGCCAAACAGGGCGGTCCCAGCCGTGACTGGCTAAACCCGAACACCGGCCTGGTCCATACCCAGCGTGCCCGTTCCAAGATCCGTGCCTGGTTCAAATGGCAGGACCGGGAGCAGAACCTCACCCAGGGACGCGACGCACTCCGTCATGAACTTACGAGGCTCGGCCTGCAGGATGCCGACCTTTCTGAAATCGCACAGAAACTGGATTACAAGACCGCCGAGGATATGTACGTCGCTATCGGCTGCGGCGATCTTTCCACGATCCGCGTGGTCAACAAGATCAATGAAGATATCAAAGCCATGAACATGCCGCCGCTGCTGGAACCCCGTCCCAGACCGCAGCACAGCGATTCCGACGTAACCGTACTGGGCGTCGGAAACATCTACACGACCTTCGGCAAATGCTGCAACCCGGCACCGGGAGACGACATCATCGGCTACATCACCATCGGGCGCGGCTGCACGATCCACAAGGTGAACTGTCCGAACATCCAGCGTATCCGCAACACAGAACGCCTCATCAACGTCTCATGGGGCGAACCGAAGCAGGTTTACTCTGTGCCCATCACCATCAAAGCCTATGACCGGCAGGGACTTATCAACGACATCACCAACCTGCTGGTTTCCGAGTCCATCAATCTGGAAAACATCAACGTCAAAACGCAGCATAACTATGTCAATACGGATATCGTCGTGGATGTGCAGGACATTTCCCAGCTGAGCCGCCTGCTCAACAAGCTGGAAGCGCTCCCAAATGTAGTGGAAGCCTACCGCAGAAATCCGGGCTAAAGGGGTCGGGCCTTCAGGTCCGACTCCGCCGCATTGAATTAGGTTGAACATAACGAAATAACCATCTGTCGGCAAGATGGAGGGGGTGGAATTTCCAATTTTGACCGGTATCTTTTCAAAAACCTTACATTCAGATTATAATTATAAAAACGCTGGCCAAAAAACTGACAGTAGGATACAGGGGTTGTCGTGAATTTTCTGCTGAATTTCTTTCATCAAAAAGTCCCGAAATCGGGAACTGAGATGCCCGGATATTACCGCAGCGCTCTGACGATGAGTGAGTTCATTCTGGCTGTATATTTCCTGCTATATGAGATCCTGTTCTTCTGGAGGATCCACAAAATTCAGATCCTCCCCCTTGTCATGTTTGCGGTGATCCTTCTTGCCTCCCGCAGCACGCAAAAAATGAGCATGCGGATGAATATTGGCATCTATACGATCGTTACCACTGTCTGGTGCGGATGGTATATTCATTCCTTCGGCTGGGGGTCCGGCGGGCAGCACCTGTTGATCCCGATGCTGGTTTTCAATTTTTTCAATATCTACTATGCTCCCTGGCTGAAAATTATCAACACAGTGGGACTGATCACCTACAGAATGCTGTTGTATGCCTGGACGCTGAATAATCAGCCGGTCATTCTGCCTGACTCGTTAACCAACATCATTTTCCAGACGATCAACAGCGTGCTGCTGTTCATTATCCTTTCGGTCGATTTTATCATCTTCAGCTCCAGCATTCAGGAAACCGAACGGGAACTGCGTCTAAACAACCAGGCGCTGCATAAGGAAGCTGACACAGATCCGCTCACACAGCTGCCCAATCGACGGGCAATGTATGACCGAATCAACGATTTCAGCCGGGATTTTCCGGAAAGTCCCTTTACTGTTGCAATCGGCGATATCGACTTTTTCAAGAAAGTCAACGACACATACGGTCATCATTGCGGCGACTACACACTCAAACAGCTTGCCGACCTGTTCCGCAATTCTGCCATAGACAAATACAGCGTCTGCCGCTGGGGCGGAGAGGAATTCTGCTTCTTCCTGCCGGGGAAAAATGTTGATGAAGCCTGGAACGTGATGTTCGATCTCTGTGAAGCCGTGCGGAAAATGCAGCTCTCCTTCGAGGGACACGAGTTTTCCATCACCATCACCATCGGGCTGGAAGAGAACGACTTCCGCTCCACCATCGACCAGATTCTTGAAAAGGCAGACAAAAAGCTGTACATGGGCAAAGTTGCCGGCCGCAACAGGGTGGTAATGTAGTGAATAGTGAATAGTGAATAATAGAAGAATGAAGAGGTAAGAATGAAGAATTCTCTCTAATCACTAAATTCACCATTCACTATTCATTATTCACTATTCACTATTCACTAATTCCCCAATTCCTTTACATGATTTCATATTTGTTGTAAAATGTGGCAAGTTCCTCCGGATGCTGAAATTTCAATAAAAATTATGTCCGGGGTAGTGGAGGTTCAAATGGCTACAAAAATTCGCTGCAAGTATTTGGATTGTGCTTTTTTGGATGAGGGGTACTGCATTTCTGCCCAAATCGACCTGGATTCCGACAAGGGATGCCTGACCTACCAGTCAAACGATGACCTGCCGCTCGACGAAAATATCGACGAAATCGACAACATCAATGAATGGGAAGACACCGAGGATGAAGACATCGATGATGAAAACGATGACGATGATCCCTGGATGGATGAAGAAGACGAAGAAGACGATTACAATTAACTGAAGGTGATCAGCGGCTTTACTGCCGCTGATGCTTCGCTTTGCCGGGAAAGTTCGGATGAAAATTGAAGAAATCGAAGTGACCATCGGTGCAGACGGGAAGATCCGGCTGCACACTTTTGGGTTTACCGGGGAGACCTGTCTGGATGCGACCAAAGATATCGAAAAGCTTCTGGGAAACCAGATCCAGCAGCGCGAGTTCACAAGCGAAGTATACGATCAGTCCGAACGCAAAACCGCGGAAAAATTGAAAATCCGCCGCTGACCACAATGAATATCCATATTCATAAACTATTACCAGGAAGTTACGCAAACGGGCCGGGAAAACGGAATGTCGTCTGGTTACAGGGATGTACACTCCGCTGCCCCGGCTGCTTTAATCCGCTGACGCATGATTCCTCTGCTGGGAAAACCATTACTACAGAAAAATTATTTACAGAATTAACGACAGTACCCTGTGACGGGGTCACCATCAGCGGAGGAGAACCGTTTCAGCAGCCGGAAGCACTATTGGAACTGCTGAAGCTGATACGAGAGCAAAGCAGTCTTCCTGTTCTGCTCTTCAGCGGATACAGCTACACGGAATTGACCGATGATCCTGCTTGTTCAGTCTGCCTGCCGCTGATCGATGCCTTGATCTGCGGACCTTACCGGCAGGATCTTCCACCGGCATATGAGCACTTCTGCTCTTCTTCCAATCAGGAACTTATCCTTCTGTCAGACCGTTACAAAAAAGAAGATTTTGGAAACCTGCCCCTCAGTGAATACATCATTGACGGGGAAGGAAATTCTGTTTTGAGTGGAATATGTTTGCATAAATCAGTGTTTTCTTAACACTTCAAAATTTTTAAGGTAGAATAAATAAAATGAGTCCATATGGGAAGAGAGAGTGCCATGGCAAATAAACGAAAAATCTTCATCTTTTTGTTATTATTCTGTATTCTGACAATTTTCAGCGCAGCACAAGCCGCCAAAGACAAGGTTGACATATACCTTTTCCGCGGAGAAGGCTGTTCCCACTGTGCACAGCTGGAGCCTTATCTGCTCTACCTGCAGGATGAAACCTACAAAGGCAAGATCAACCTGCATGAATACGAGATCTGGTACAACGAGGAAAATGCCAAACTTGCCAGTCAGTTCCTTGAGGCCTACGGCGAAACCGACAACGGCGTCCCGATGACGTTCATTGGCGTCCACTACATTTCCGGCTTTAATGACGGAATGCAGACCGATTTCAAAGCCGCGATCGATGACGAACTGGCAAACGGTCCCACAGACCCGATGGATATCGTGAACGGGAAAATGACCCGCGGACGCATTCCAGCTGATGAAGTCGTGAATGTCTATTTCTTCCGCGGGGAAGGCTGTTCTCACTGCGCGGAGGAGGAGCCCTTCCTTCAGCATCTTATTGACGATGTTTACGGGCCGAAGCTTGTCGTCCATGAATACGAGGTCTGGTACAACGAAGAGAACGCAGCTTATGCCGAACAATTTGCTAAGGCTTATGGCGCGGAAATGACCGGCGTCCCGCTCACCTTTATCGGCACCCACTTCTATACCGGGTTCAACTCCAGCTATGAAGAGCTGTTCACCCAGGCGATCGAAGAAGAACTTGCCGCCGGGCCTATCAACCCGAAGGATATCGCCGATGGTGTTCTGACACTGGAACAGGTGAACGAAGCCCGAGAAGTAAAAAAAAATGATGTTCAAAACACCGTGATCAATGTCCCGCTCATCGGGCAGGTCGATCTGAAAAACAAGGGGTTGCTCCTGACCACCACCATCATTGGTCTTGTGGACGGGGTCAACCCCTGTTCTTTATGGGTACTCACCATGCTGCTGGCAATGGTAATCCACACCGACTCCCGCAAAAAGACGCTGATAATTGGATTCGTCTATTTATTCATCACCGCCGCAATTTATGCTCTCTTCATTCTCGGCGTTTTCTCTCTGCTGAGCTATGTGCGCTACCTGAAGTGGATCCAGATCATTGTTGCCATCATCACGCTGGTGCTGGGGCTCATCAATCTCAAGGACTATTTCTTCTTCAAACAGGGCGTTTCTCTCACCATCGATGACGACAAGAAGCCAGAGCTTTACAAAAAGATGCGCAACGTCATCAAAAATTCCGATAACGTCTGGACGATGATCGGCGCGACGGTCGTACTCGCAGCAGGTGTTTCCCTCGTGGAGTTCTCCTGCACCGCGGCCTTCCCGGTGATCTGGTCCAATATTCTTGCCGCCCATGGCGTGTCAAAGCTGGAATTTGCCGCACATCTGCTGCTCTATATGCTGCTCTATCAACTGGATGAGCTGATCATTTTCCTTGTGGTCGTTGTCACCATGAAGTCAAAGAAGATGGAAGAAAAACACGGACAGATTCTCAAGCTCTTCAGCGGCTGCCTGATGGTTATCCTTTCCCTGGTGATGATCTTCAAGCCGGTCCTGATGAATGATCTGGGCTCGACACTCATCATCTTCGGCGGAGCAATGGCGATCACGCTGATCGTTCTGTTCATAACAACAAAGATCCTTCCTAAACATGGGATCTATATCGGGCATATGAGGAAGTAGGAGTTAGGAGATAGGAGATAGGAGATAGAAGATAGAAGATAGACGTTGAGAGTGATTAGAGAGTAATTCTTACTTCTTCATTCTTCATTCTTCATTCTTCATTCTTCAATTATTCACCATTCACTATTCACTATTCACTATTCACTAATTATGTCCTTTTCGAGTCTTGAATTTCTCTTCTTTTTCTTCCCGGCCGTCCTCGCTGTCAACTATATTCTGCCGGCGAGGATCCGAAATTACTGGCTGCTGGCAGCCAGTCTCTTTTTCTACGCCTGGGGAGAATCAACATTTTTTCTGCTCCTCGTTTCCTCCATTCTGGTAAATTACTCACTTGGGCTCTTACTGGAAAGGCTCGGCCGGTCCGGAAAGAAGCATGGTATCCGGAAAGGGATGTTCATCCTGCTCCTGCTGCTGAACTTCACGCCGCTGTTCCTTTTCAAATATCTCAACGCCATCACAGGGGCGGTCCGGTCCGTGGTTCCCGCATGGCAGGGTGTGATCCCGCAGACTTCTTTTATCCTGCCTCTGGCAATTTCCTTTTACACCTTCCAGTCAATCAGCTACATCATCGATATTTACCGCGGCATGCCGGCGGAAAAGAATCCCTTCAAGTATGCACTATTTATCTGCTTCTTTCCCCAACTGCTGCAGGGACCTATCCTGCGCTATGGGGACTTCCGCCCGCAGCTGGAAGGGCGAAAGATCAGTGCGGATGGGTTTTCGGAAGGGATCCTGCGCTTCCTGACCGGGTTCAATCAGAAGATGCTGCTGGCGAACATTCTCTCAGAAGCGGCCAACGCGGCATTTGACGCAGCTGAGATCAGCGTGGCAATGGCATGGCTTGGGATGGCAGCCTATTCTCTGCAACTGTATTTTGACTTTGCCGGTTATTCAGATATGGCTGTTGGGTTGGGGAAGATGTTCGGCTTCAGTCTCGCCGAAAACTTTGATTTTCCTTACGCTTCAGGGACCGTCACCGAGTTTTGGCGGCGCTGGCACATTACGTTGGGTGCCTGGTTCCGCGATTATCTGTATTTTCCGCTGGGCGGCTCCCGGGTGAAGTCAAAATTCCACATCGTGCTGAACCTGCTGATCGTCTGGCTGGCAACGGGTATCTGGCACGGTGCAGACCTGACCTTCATCCTCTGGGGGCTGCTGCATGGGGTTATCATCGTACTCGAGAAATTAACGAACCTGCCAAAGCGGCTTGAAACGAACCGAACAATCCGGCTTCTATACCATGGCGTGGTATTATTCATCGCCATGTTCGGCTGGATGCTCTTCCGCGCGGACGGTATGCCGCGGGCAATTCGCTATGCGGCGTCTTTATTCAAATTAGCCGGCAATCCCTGGCGGGACAGTTTGTTCAAGTTCAACTCACGTGAATACATCGTGACATTCTTCTTCGCCGTCATTGGCGCCTTTCCGCTCTGCCGGGAGCTCCGCCTCCGTCTCAGTGCCATGGGAAATTCCGCCGCCGCACAAGTCCGCCTTGTCTGGTACCTCGTCCAGCTGATTCTGGCAGTGATCAGCGTCTCCAGCCTCGTAATGGGCAGCCACAATCCCTTCTGGTACACAAATTTCTGAGAAAATCACGTGATTGTAACCTTATAAGCGCCACTGACAGAGAACCAGGTATGCTTTGGTAAGAAAAAAGGCCGCATTGATACGGCCTCTTTTCCTATTTCATTTCAATTATTCAATTACATGAACGGGACACGAGTACTGTTTTGATTTGTCAGATACGCAGCAACATCAAAGTTGTCTGAATGTGTCCCGTATTGTTTAGATCAAATATCTCCAAGAGCGAATTCATCGGTTACAATTTCTTCTTCAGCCGGGCTGGATTCAACCGCCATGGAGACGAACTCACTCAGGTAAACGCTTTCCGGAGCGCCTGCCAGCAGGGCGGGCATATTCAGAACAATGCCGTCCATGTTATAAGGCAGCTTCACTGTAAGCTCATGCGAGACTGCTTCTGCACCCTTTTCCGGGGTAACTTCTACAGTGCATTTAAAATTCTGACCGATCCAGGTGGCCATGCCGCGGTCGCCGTCACTCAGACGGGCAACCCGTTCACCATTGACAAAAATCGCGGTGCGATATCCGGGTGTCAGGGTCTCGCCGTTATACTCGATGGCTTTTGCATCGAAGTACACAGTGTGGCCTCGTCCGATGATGAACATACAGGCGGCGATACCTAGGATCACAACAACAGTACAGATTTTCGCGATCAAACTTTTTTTCATTTTGCTGCCTCCTCTGCTTTCTGGTCCAGCTCAAGCTGACGGGCTGCGTTGCTTTTCTGATTGCGTTTCTTGGTCTCATACATGATCAGTGCGACCGTAATGACCGCGTAGGAAACAAACACGCGGAAGTATTCACCGATCATGGAGTCACCGGTGATGACCGCACCGGCTTTCGGGGCGACGATGAACATCAGGTGGAACAAAATCACACCGAGGAACACATTGCCAATGGAGGCCTTGTCAACCGAAGCACCGCCGACCAGCAGTGCCGCGATACAGAACATACCGATTTGGGAATGCGCACTGTATGTGGAGATATTGCCCATATTCTGCAGGTAGATCACCATACCGAAACCAGCAAGCACTGTGGAGATGATGATGGAAAGAATGCGGGTCCGTTCAACCGCGATACCGGCGGAGCGGGCAACTTCCATATCCTGACCGACCGCGCGCATGTCCTGTCCCAGTTTTGTCCGGCGGAACCAGACAATGATGAGACACATAATGGCGATGATGACCAATGTCAAAACCGGGATCTTCACACCCTGAATACGGATCGCCCAGGCATTATCCAACACCTGACGCATATTCAGCAAAGAAACAGTGTTGCGGATACCGTAACCGCGCGGCAGCTTGATGGTGGAGTGCTTGATCGGGATGATCGGGCCCATCATATACAGCACGACAAGCTGATAGCAGCCATTGATAAAATAGCTGATGATGTAACTGGTGACCATTTCACGACCCTTCGCCCGGTTCAGGATTGTACCGCAAAGCCAGCCAAGCAAAACCGAAATCGGGATGGAAACGATCATCGCCAAAACGACACCCGGGATGCCCCAGATCTGCCAGTCAGCCACAAAAATCAATGCGATTTCCGCAGCCATGGCACCCAGCGTCATACCGAAGTTCAAGCCCATACCGGCCATGATCGGGATCAGCAGGGAAAGGATCAGGAAGGCGTTGCGCCCCAAACGGGTGATGATCTCGTTGATCAGGTACGCCGGAGAAAAACCGGAAAGCGGGATACAAATCGCGCAGATGATGATGAACATGATCGGCACGGAGTTGTCACGAACAAAATTGCCAAGCTTCTTCATTTCGTTGCCTCCGTCTTTCTTGTCAGAGCATACAGGATCATGCCGTTAGAGGCAATCACACGGATCACCTCACTCATATCCATATGGATCATGGAGTTCATCACAGTCGGGGTCATGGTTACGATCCCCTGGAAGAGGAAAGTACCGATGATCACGTTAGTGATGGAAGCTTTATTAACCGAAGCACCGCCGATCAAAATCGCGGAAACCGCCGGCAGCGCCATGTAAAACGGCGCCATGTAAAGTTGAACAAATCCGAAACCCTGTTCATAAACCAGAATACCGATGGCACCCAGCCAGGTGGACATTACCACAGAAAGCATACGGGTCTTATCAATATCGATCCCGGCTGCCTTCGCGAAGGTCGGGTTGGAGCCGACAGCGGTCATAGCGGTACCGGTCTTGGTGTGCAGGAATGCCCACATCAAAAAGGCAAAGAGGGCAAAGAACAGCAGCGTCCCGGTTGGGATGGAAAGCTTGCCAATGTTGATCTGGAGAATGTTTGCCAGAGCTTTGTCATAGTAACCTTCCAGAGAAATCGTAGTACGCAAACCCTTCCCGGCAAGACCCCAGACCATGTTGGGACTGTGATAAGGCAGCAGCAGCCACATCATACACATGAAGGAGACCGAGCTGAAACCGACATAGGTCGCGATCATCATTTCACCGCCCTTGATCTTATTCAGCAGTGCACCATAAGCAAGGCCGAAAAGAATCGCGAAAGGAGTAGCAATTACGATAGCCATGATAAAGCTGAAGAAGCCATGGAAGCCCCACTCAATTGAAAGGGTGGCTCCCAACAGGCCGGATATGATCCCCAGCGGCAGACCGAAGTTCAAGCCGCACCCGGAGTGGATCATCGGCACCATAGCAAGGACCATGATCGCGTTCCAGCTGAAACGGTTGATCGTGTTCGTGATCTGCGTCCAGAAATCTGCACCCACAAACGGCGCAGCAATAAATAACACAAGCAGGAAGGCGGCAATGATCAGACGAGGCAGACCGAAGCTGTTCACCATCCCTTTTAGCTTGTCCATGAAAGTAGTGGTTTTTGTTTCTTCCATATCAGCCTCATTTCACCATACTGACCATCAGTTCACCAAATTCCTCGGAAGTTGAACTCGCGGGCAGGATCCCGGCAATTTTACCGCCGGAGACGATCGCGATGCGGTCACAAGTCATGCGCAATTCTTCCAGTTCAGAGGAAATCATAACCACAGTCACGCCGGAATCGTGGTTGAATTTCCGCAGCGCTTCCAGCACCAGGGCTTTGGCGCCGACATCAATACCGCGGGTCGGTTCGGAGACAAACAGGAACTGCGGTTCCAGCGCGAAGGATTTTGCCAGGCAGATCTTCTGCTGGTTCCCGCCGGAAAGCTCGCGGGCTTTCTGCTGCGGACCGGTGCATTTGATTTGCAGCAGGTCGATATAATATTCAGTGACTTCTTTGATAGCTGCTTCATCGCGCCAGCTTACCAGGCCACCCAGATATTTTTTCAGGAATTTATTCTTGATCTGCATTGCCGGAAAAGCGACGTTCCAGCCGAGAGATTCATCCAGCAGCAGACCGACGCCTCTGCGGTCTTCCGAAACAAATGCAAGCTCCGCGTCCAGACATTTCCGGGGCGAATTCAGCGGGATCTTCTTTCCCATAAAAGTCACTTCACCGCCGGCTTCATAAAGTCCCATGATGCCATTCGGGATACCAAGCTTCCCTTGTCCGGCAAGGCCGCCGATACCCAGAATTTCACCTTTACGAATGTCCAGATTGACGTTGCGGACAGTTTCACCGGGCATATCCACCCAAAGCTTGCGGATGGACATCACGATTTCTTTGTCCTTGCCATCCTCCACAGCTACCTTTTTAGCCGCTGCTGTGTTGTCAACGGAACGGCCGACCATCCAGCGGGTCACTTCCGGAATCGTTGTTTCCTTTGCGGCAACATCCTGCACGACATGACCGTCACGCATCACAACAACACGGTCACAGACCTCCATGATCTCATGCAGACGATGCGTGATGAAGATCACAGCGATACCGCGGGAGGCCATACCCTTAATGGAGTCCAGCAGTGCAACTGCCTCTTTTTCTGTCAGAACCGCGGTCGGTTCATCCAGGATCAGCAGCTTGAGTTTATCGTTGCTGAGCTCGCGGGCAATTTCCGTAAACTGTTTGTGTCCCACCGGCATTTCCGAGATGATCATTTTGTCATCGATCTTAACACCCATCTTGTCAATAGCGGCGCGGGCATCATTTGTGAGTTTCTTCCGGTTCAGAACGTTCATTCGTTCGCCGAAAACTTCGGAAACAACGCTCTTTTTTGTCGGCTCCCGATTCAGCAGAATATTTTCAGCAGCTGAAAAACCGGGGATCAATGAAAATTCCTGATGGACCATACCGAGACCGGCTGCCAACGCGTCAAATGGCGAATTAAAAACGACCTTCTGCCCATTAAGCAGAACATCTCCGCCATAACCACCGGTATCCCGAATCTCGTCCATACCAAAGAGAATTTTCATCAGGGTACTTTTCCCGGCACCGTTTTCACCGACAAGACCCAACACTTCCCCTTCATGCAGGGTCAGGTTGATGTCCATCAGCACCTGGTTGCCGAAAAAGTCTTTCTTGATGTTTTTCATCTCCAGTAACGGAGCTTTCTCATTATTCATAACAAATCCTTTAGGGTTTAGGGTTTAGGTTTTAGGGGTTAGAAAGGAGCTTCTATCGCAGATATTCACCTAACACCTAACACCTAACACCTAACACCTTTGATATAAGGAAAGGGGAGCACGGGTGGCTCCCCTTCTTTACGGCTAATTCAAAGAAAAATTATTTCACAGTGAAATATTTTTCAGGAACTTCAATATCGGTGGAGCCCATATAGTAGCCCGGATCGCCCATGATATAGGTATCCTGGTAGATCAGGAAGATGTTGTCGGACTTCACGCCGGTTTCAGCATTGGTGTACTGAGAACCGTTCCATTCAGCATCGGGGCTGAATTCGCCATAAGCTTCAGCGATGTCATCGATTTCATCCAGTTCGGATTCACCATTGATGACGTTGATAGCGTGCTGGGCAAGGCCTGCGGAAACAGTGTAACCATAGGAGTAGGCCCAGGTACCGAAGCGGCCAGCACCGCCCTTTTCAACGATAGCATCTTCAACGGTTTCCAGGATCAATTCGAAATCACCACCGGCGTCGGAGAAGTCCAGACCCAGAGCGCCCGGATAACCCATCAGCGGGCTCGGGAGGTCAGCTTCAACGAAGTAGCCGCCGTAGGCCAGCAGCTGCTTGATCAGCGGTTCGGTGTGGGCATCGTTGGTGCAGAAGAACGCGGAGTTCTTGCCGTACTTTTCGATCCATTCCGGGGCCTTTTCAAGGATGTAGGCCTGAGCACCGGCAACACCGACGTCAGTGGTCGGATCCGGAGCGGTTTCCAGAACGAAGGTCATACCGAATTCTTTGCAGGCTTCCTGCATGATGGCGACGCGGCGGGACATGGTTTCATAGCTCATGTGGCGCGGGAAGGAGATGTGGACGAAGGTGTCGGCACCGAGTTCGTGGGCGGTGCGGATCATCAGGTAACCACGGGCGACAAAGTCGTTGTTCACAACGAGGTCAGCAGCGGAACCGATTTCCGGCAGGTCTTCGTGGGATTCACCGGCGAAGCAGAGGATATCGGGGCGGCGTTCTTTGATCTGACGGAAAGCTTCAGTGGTACCGGGAACAGCCTGGTTCACGATGATGGCTTTCATGAGCGGATCGTCAGCGAAGTTCACGATGGTCTGGATCGTGGTTTCGAGTTCTTCGGTGAAGTTGTCAGGGTAGATGGCGAGTTTGATCATATCTTCGCCATATTCGGCCTGAATGGCTTCAGCACCGCGGCGGTCGTCTTCAGACTGGGAGACGGAACCGGTAACGATACCGATATGGAAATCTTCCGCGCTGACGGACAGCACGACAGACAGGCTGATGATTACACACAGGAGTAACAATACAGCTTTCTTCATAATAAATACCTCTCTTTGAGTTTGATTCTTCCGGTTTTCAAGCCGAAAGTTTGCACTTTGGAATATGTGTTGTTCACACATATTGTTAAAAATTTTAACCGATTTTTGATTTGCGTCAAGGAATTTATTTTAATAGGGGCATGGGGCTGAATCAACGAAGCGGAGCCGATTTCTCCTTACAGAGCGGGGCTTGTGCGGGCTGCACCGTACAAGCCCCGCTCTGTATAAATTACTGATGATCCTCGCCGGTGATATAGCGGTAGAAAGCGGGATTGACGGTGATCGTCCGCGGAGTTACCGTCAGATTCGCGTCAACACTTTTCGCCGCTTCAGCAACCGCATCGCTGTCTTCCGGAACGCTGAAGGAATGGATGGAATAGGTATCGCCTTTATAAGCGATCACATTATCAACCAGTTCTTTGAATTCCGCATTTTTCATGCCGGTCGTGGAATAATACAGCGGCTGCCACCAGGAAGAAGTCAGCAGCGGTTTGGTCGGATTGCCGTCCTCGTCAACGATATTATCGTATTTCTTGGCGTAGGTTTCGATCAGGTCATGGAATTTTTCTTTCTCCGCGGGGGAATCAAATTCCAGCGCCATGTCGTACTCAATCGCAAAGGCAAAATAACGGTCATCCATTTCATGGACCGCATATGTTGGAGTCGGATCAGAAGGTTCCCCCCAATCGAGCATATATTCATAAACGGAAACTTTCGGCTCGATCTGAACATAGGCGTCCAGGTTCTCAGCTTTCATCAGAGCGACCAGCTGCATGGCGTGAGTCGGATCGCTGTGTCCATAGCGAAGTGTGTTCTCCTCCAGGAAGCGGGCGTCATATCCGGAATATTTCATGGAATAACCGGTCGTGGCACCCTGAACCAGAATCTCGATCCCGGCATTGCTCAGCGTATCATCGTCAAAAATAGCCATGGCGCTCAGCGTGGACTGAAGCTCAGGCAAAATCTCATCATCGGAAACCCGGCCGATATAATGGCGGCCTTTCCCGCTGATCTCCGCGGCACGGTAAAGCATTCCGGCTACTCTGCGTGCAGTAAGCGGTCCGCTGAAATTATCATCATCGTCTACAAGATCCTGATCCAGTGCGATTGCAACATAAGGCGCATATTTCTCGTCAACACGCACTTCTTCATCATCAAGGATCTTTCCGGCGTTTCCGGCATATGCCAGCGCCAGCTCTTCCATATTGGCGACGCGCACCGCACCGATCACAGCATCCTCAACAGTCAAAGACTCAACATCTGTCAGCGGCTCAGCACCCAGCGCGGTCAGCGCGTTGTTGAATTCTTCCACACTGACATTGTAACCTGTAAAGGTAATGCCATAATATTCGCTCAAATATTCAGCGGCATTTTCCTTCGCCATCGCCGCTGACTGGAACAGAACCACGCACAAAAGTGCGGTCAACAATACAAATAACTTTTTCTTCATAATATCTCCTTTTCTCTTCTATTTGTATTTATTCAGTACGGAGCGCACCAGGACAGCTTTTTTGCTGTTGCGAAGCCAACACAAGAAAACTGTACTGTGTGATGCGTCGCCAAGTCCTGAATAGTAACTTCTATTTAATGATAACCGATTTATTGCTGGTCAATACCTCCTCATTTCCCAATCGGAGGGATGGACATGACGTCGTAGGGGGTTGTCTGGTAGACGAAATAGTTCAGCCAGTTGGAATAAAGCAGGTTGGCGCAGGAACGCCAGCGGCACATGGGCTGTTGGGTATCGTCATCTCCCGGATAATAATTTTCCGGAACATGGATCGGCAATCCGGCATTTTTGTCCCGCAGATATTCCCGCTCAAGCGTATCCGGGTCATATTCCGCGTGACCGGTGAGAAAGATCTGTCGTCCGCCATCCGTGGAAACAGCATAAACGCCGGCCTTTTCACTTTCGGCCAGGATCTTCAATTCGGGAACAGACGCGACTGCTTCCCTGGAAAAGGTAGTATGACGGGAATGGGGAATATAGAAGGTGTCGTCAAAACCGCGGAAAAGGATGGAACCTTTGTGCGTCACCCGATGCTCAAAAACGCCGAAAAGCTTTTCCGGCAGAGAAATCTTCGGCACACCGTAATGGTAATACAGCCCGGCCTGTGCTCCCCAGCAGACATGCAGCGTGGAGTAAACATGAGACTTGCTCCATTCCATGATGGTGCAAAGCTCATCCCAATAGTCTACTTCTTCAAACGGCATCATCTCCACAGGTGCACCGGTGATCACCATGCCGTCAAAGAAATCATCCTTCACCGCATCAAAATTCTGATAAAAAGCCAGCATATGTTCCTGAGAGACATTCACGGGAATGTGACTGCTGACACTCAAAAGATCAAGCTCAATCTGTAGGGGCGTGTTTCCCAGCACACGGGCAAACTGAGTTTCGGTGACGATCTTGGTGGGCATCAGGTTCAGGAACAGGATCCGCAGCGGACGGATGTCCTGATGGACAGCGCGGTCAATGGGCATGACAAAGATGTTTTCATCATATAAAATTTGTGCGGCAGGCAGGTCAACAGGTATTTTTACAGGCATGCTTTAAATCCTTTTTCGAGATCTGAAATTATGTCATCAATGTGTTCGATGCCGATGGAAAGGCGGATGGTGTTCTGGTAGATGTTCTGTTCCGCGAGTTCTTCGTCTGTGAGCTGAGAATGCGTCGTGGTGGCGGGATGGATCACCAGACTCTTGACATCCGCGACATTGGCAAGCAGGGAAAAGACCTGAAGCGCGTCAATAAAAGCATGAGCTTCTTTCCGTCCTCCTTTAATATTGAAAGTGAAGATGGAAGCCCCGCCGTTCGGAAAGTATTTTTGATAAAGGGCATGATCCGGATGATCAGGAAGAGAAGGATGATTGACCTTTTCCACCTGAGGATGGTTCGCGAGGAACTCTACCACCTTTCTGGTGTTTTCCGCATGACGTTCCAAACGAAGCGACAGGGTCTCAACGCCCTGCAGCAGCAGCCAGGCATTGAAGGGGGAAATCGCGGCACCGGTATCCCGGAGCAGAATGCAGCGAATGTAGGCGGCAAAGGCGGCTTTCCCGGCAACCTCGGTGAAGGTCAGCCCGTGATAGCTTGGATTGGGATCGGCAAACTGCGGGAATTTCCCGGATGCTTTCCAATCAAAAGTGCCGCCGTCTACAATGATGCCGCCCAATGTCGTGCCATGTCCGCCGATAAATTTTGTGGCGGAATGTACGACGATATCCGCACCGTGTTCGATGGGGCGGATCAGGTAAGGAGTGCCGAAGGTGTTGTCGATGACAAGCGGGATCCTATGCTCATGGGCAATGGCTGAGATGGTGTCAATATCGGGAATGTCGGAGTTCGGGTTGCCAAGTGTTTCGAGATAAATCGCCTTTGTATTTGGCCGGATGGCGGCTTTGACTTGTTCGATATCATGAGCATCAACAAAGGTTGTCTGAATACCGTAAGGCTCCAGAGTGTGGGCAAAGAGGTTATAGCTGCCGCCGTAGATCGTTTTTTGGGAAACGATGTGATCACCGGCGGAAGCGAGTGCCAGAATGCTGTAGGTCACTGCCGCCGCACCGGAGGCAACCGCAAGCGCGTCTACACCGCCTTCAAGGGCAGCGATACGTTTTTCAAGGACCTCCTGTGTCGGGTTGGAGAGACGTCCGTAAATGTGTCCGCCTTCTGAGAGATCAAACCGGGCAGTTGCCTGGGCACAGTTTTCAAATACATAGGAAGTGGTCTGATAAATCGGTACCGCACGGGCATCCGTTGCGGGGTCCGGCTGTTCCTGTCCGACATGAAGCTGAAGGGTTTCAAATTTATAAGGCATAATGGCTCCTTTTGTGGTTTTCCACAGATTATCTCAGAAGATTTACAAAAATTTTATAACCTTTCCCATCTTATTTGTCAAGAAATATAAGAAAGACGTATCTGTTATGAAAAAGCATGTGGAGATTGGCACCTTATGCAGTTCAACCCGGTGCTTTCTGGTAATCAGCCTAAGAAATTTCGTGCATTTTGGAAGTATACTTGAAGCGAGATTTTCATCTCAGCACAGGAAAAAGTTTAAACAAAGGAGCATCCAATGAAGCTAATATTCCGCTTCATGAAGAAGTACTGGTATATGGCATTACTGGCCTCTGCCTTTATGATCGGGGAGGTCTATATCGACCTGCTTCAGCCCCGCATGATGGCGGAGATCGTCAATGAGGGGATACTCGGTCTCTCCAACGGCGGGAAGTCAGATTTGAATCTCGTCATCAACACCGGGATCCGCATGATGCTGGTGGTCATCGGCGGCGGTTTGTGCGGGCTGCTTTCCGCTGTTTTTACAAACATTACCGGACAGGGAGCCGGCAATGATATCCGCAAGCTTTGCTTTGAGCGCATCATGTCTTTTTCGTTTTCTCAGACAGATGACTTCTCAACCGGTTCTCTCATAACCCGCATCACCAACGACGTTACCCAGGTACAGCATCTCATCATGCAGCTCATCCGCGGACTGGTGCGGTGCCTGATGTTTTTCATTGGCGGCTCGGCTGCCCTGCTTTCGCTGGATATGAGTTTCGGCGTGATCGTGGCCTGTGCTTTCCCGCTGATCATTATCGATGTAACTTTTGTGGTCTGGCGGACGAATCCGCTCTTCACGGTTTTGCAGGAGAGCCTTGACCGTCTCAACAACATCATACAGGAAAACGTCACCGGGATCCGTGTCGTCAAGGCATTCGTGCAGGAAAAGAATGAAGTCGGACGCTTTGATGAAGCCAATCAGCATCTGGTGGACACACAGTTCAATGTTATGATGCTGCTCTCATACCTGCGTCCGGTGATGAATATCGTGCTGAACTTCGCGGTAGCCGGCATTATTTATGTCGGTTCCAATCAGGTGCAGAAAGGCGCCATCGCACCCGGTTCCGTGATGGCAGCAATCACCTATATCTCTCAGATCCTGAACGGTATGATGATGCTGGCGATGATCTTCCAGACGCTTTCCCGCGGGCTTGCCTCGACAAAACGCCTGCAGGAGGTCATTGATACACAGTCCGAAATCAGACAGGAACAGCTCCCCATGGAAGGTGATGGCACCCGTGGATCCGTCCAGTTCGAAAATGTGAAATTTATCTATGAAGATAACGGAGCCGAAGTGCTTCACGATATCAACCTTTCCATTACACCTGGTGAAACACTCGCCGTCATCGGTGCTACCGGATGCGGGAAAACCTCGCTGGTGAGCCTGATCCCGCGGTTTTATGATGCGGCGGAAGGGCATGTTTATGTAGATGGCGTAGACGTCCGGGCTTATGATCCGGCGGAACTGCGGAAAAAGGTAACGGTCTGTCTGCAAAAGGCGGAATTCTTCTCCACGACCATTCGGGAGAATATTGCCCTGGGTGATCCGGAGGCGAACGATGATGAGATCCGAAAAGCCGCAGCTGCCGCTCAGGCGGATGGCTTTATATTGCAGCAGGCGGAAGGCTATGACACAGTCGTTGCGGAACGGGGTATGAGCCTTTCCGGCGGGCAGCGTCAGCGTATCGCCATTGCGCGTGCTTTGCTCAAGAAGGGTGAGATCCTGATCCTTGATGACGTGACGAGTGCGCTGGATCTGAAAACAGAAGCGGCTTTGTACGCAGCGCTGAACCGGGAATACTCTGATGTGACAAAAATCATTATTGCGCAGCGCATTGCCTCTGTCCGGAATGCGGACCGCATCGTTGTTTTGGACGGCGGTACGATTTCTGACTGCGGCAGTCATGAAGAGTTGATGGATCGAAGCAGTGTTTACCGCGATATCTATCATTCCCAGCTGAAAGAGGAGGAGGCATTATGAACCAGTCAACGAAATCCTCCGCTGCCCAACGCGGATTTGGTCCCGGAAACAGAGGCGGCATGGGGAAACCCGTAGAAAAGGCGAAAGATCAAAAGAAAACGCTTGGACGGCTTGCTGCATACTTCCGCCCGGATCTGAAATATGTTCTTTTCCTTGGATTGGCTGTAGTCGGAGCGGTTGCAGCCAGTGTGATCGCACCAAGTCTGCAGTCTAACGCTATCGACAATCTGGTGAAGGGTGCCTTTGGTGAGATTCCCGGAATTCTGGCGGCGATGCTGATGATTTATATTCTGAACGGTGTAGCTACGCTGCTGCAAGGTTTTTTCTCCGCGAGACTTTCTCAGCGGGTGATTTACCGGCTGCGGGGGGAACTCTTCGGGAAAGTGATTTCCCTGCCCATTCCCTACCTGGACAATCATTCCCATGGAGATATCATGAGCCGGATGACGAACGATGCGGAAAATGTCTCAAATGTAATTTCATCCAGTCTGTCCTCGCTGTTTTCCGGTGCGCTGACCCTGATCGGGACGGTTTTCATGATGGTGCGCTACAGCCTCCCGCTCACGCTTCTGACCTGCGTCACCGTGGTGCTTTCCATCGTGACGACAAACGTGATGTCGAAGCTCATGCGCAAATATTATGTCCGCCGTCAGCAGCTGCTGGGGAAGCTCAACGGGATCGTTGAGGAGAAGGTTTCTTCCTGTAAGACCGTGACCGCTTACAATCTGCAGGCACCCACGATCAGGGAATTCAACGAAGCCAGTGACGAAATGACGAAAACCGGCATTATCGCGGATGTGATCGGCAATGCCATGGGACCGCTGATGAACATGATCAATAACTTCTCCTTCGTCATCGTTGCCGCCTTCGGTGCCTGGTTTGCTTTGCGGGGAATGATCTCTGTCGGGGTGATCTCCGCGTTTATTATCTACTCCAAGCAGTTCTCCCGTCCGATCAATGAGCTTGCTCAGCTTTATGGGCAGATCCAGACAGCTCTCGCCGGTGCGGAGCGGATATTTGACATTCTGGACGCTGAAAAGGAGGATAAGAGTGGTGAGACGAGGTTGGAAACAACCAAAGGGATCATTGAGTTCAAGCATGTTAATTTCAGCTATGTCCCCGGAAAACAGGTTATCCATGATTTCAATCTGAAGGTTGAGTCCGGAAAGAAGATCGCGCTGGTCGGGTCCACCGGTTCCGGCAAAACGACCGTTATCAACCTGCTGATGCGCTTTTATGATATCGACAGCGGCGAGATCACAGTAGACGGGATGAACATCAAAAATATCGACTGCGATACGCTGCGGGATACCATCGGGATCGTGCTGCAGGATACGGTGCTGTTTACAGACACAGTGCGGAACAATCTGAAATATGCTGACCGCTCAATTTCGGACAAGAGGATGATCGAGGCGGCGGAATTATCCAACTGCGACAAGGTCGTCGCGGCACTGCCGGATGGCTATGATACCGTCCTGACCGGAGCGGGGGCCAATCTCTCCCAGGGACAGCGGCAGCTGCTTACGATTGGCCGTGCGTTTTTGAGCTATCCGCATATTCTGATCTTGGATGAGGCAACTTCCTCTGTGGATACACGGACGGAACTGCATATTCAGAACGCTATGGTGGAACTGATGAAGAACCGCACCAGTCTGATCATCGCGCATCGTCTTTCCACGATCCGCGACGCGGACCAGATTGTGGTGATGGATCACGGGCATATTATTGAAACCGGTACACATGATGAGCTACTCGCCAAGGGCGGGAATTACTACCAGCTCTACATGACCCAGTTCGCCGGAAATGCGACATAACGAGATGGGGAGAGTCCCCATTTGCTGAGACGCAACTCGGGAGCCGCCTGCTCTGTAAGGTATGAGCATCGCTCATACCTTACAGAGCAGGAGCTTCGCCCATGCGGACACTGCCGCAGCAGCACCCGGTCCGGTGCTTTGGCAAAAACAAATAGTACACAACAACACTTTTTCCTATGAAATAAATGTGTTACAAATACACATTTTTCATAGGAAAAAGTGTATAATGATTATCAGTAATTGAAAAATCTGATTTAATCAGCAGGAAATATGGAACGAAGTCTATATCAATCTTTGATTTCATGGAAAAACTCTTCTTTTCGGAAGCCGTTGATCTTGTTCGGAGCGAGGCAAACCGGAAAAACCTGGCTTCTGAAAGAATTCGGGCAAAACGAATATCAAAATATGGTCTATATCGATTGTGATAATAATGACCAGGTCAGGAATTTATTCTCCGATTTTGATATAGAACGGTTGATTCGTAATCTTTCTGCCATCTCCGAAACAGACATCCGAAAAGGAAATACTTTAATCGTTTTAGACGAAGTCCAGGAAGTTCCTCTGGCTTTGACATCATTAAAATATTTTTGTGAAAAGGCACCTGAATACCATATAGCTGCTGCAGGGAGTTTGCTGGGAATTGCAAAACATGAGGGCAGCGGTTTCCCTGTTGGTAAAATTGATGCATTGACTCTTTATCCTATGTCCTTTGAAGAGTTTCTGCTGGCAATGGGGAAAAGGATCCTGGTCGAAAGATTACATGAGCACCAATGGGAGGATTATTCCTCGCTGCGTGAAACATGCAAAGAACTGCTGAGACAGTATTATTTTACGGGTGGCATGCCGGCAGTCGTTCAGCGTTATGTGGAAACGCAAAATCTTCAGGAAGTTCGGGAGCTTCAGAAGCGGATCATTCTCGATTATCGAAATGATTTTTCCAAACATGTAAGTCCGGATGTGCTTCCGCGTGTAAATATGGTATGGGATTCGATTCCGGCACAATTGGCAAAGGAAAATAAAAAATTTGTCTACAGTGCGATTCGGAAAGGTGCCAGAGCGAAGGAATTTGAGACTGCGATTCAATGGCTGGTCGATGCAGGCTTGGTTCATAAAGTAATGCGCGTTAATAAAATCGGAAAGCCCTTGAAATTTTATGAAGACTACGATGCGTTTAAGCTTTACCATAATGATTTGGGACTGCTTGGAGCTATGGTCGATATTCCCGCAAAGTCAATTTTGATTGGTGATGCTCACCTTTCGGAATATAAAGGTGCGTTTACGGAACAGTATGTTTTGCAGCAAATGCTTGCTGCGGGTGTGCATCCATATTATTACACGAATGAGCGGTCTACTCTGGAAATTGATTTTGTCGTGCAGAAAGAAAAGGTTTATCCGGTTGAGGTCAAGGCAGAAGAAAACCTGAAATCAAAAAGTTTACGTACTATTGTAAGCTCTGATGAAAATATAAAGGGATGGCGGTTTTCCATGTCTGATTTTCGTGACCAGGGCTGGATGGTCAATGTACCGCTTTACCTGGCTGAAGAATGGATAAAAACAGCGGATTAAAAGTCTATTTCAAATTTAGATTTTAAGGGATTGAATGAAAAAAATCAGAGGATTAATCAGTCATTTATTATTATACGCCCGGGCGATGGCGAAGTGGGGTTTGGTTTCGGTTGTTGTCGGGCTGCTTTGCGGGCTGCTGGGCTCCGCTTTTCATTATGGGGTGAGCCGGGCTAATTTGATCCGGGAGACACATGCCTGGGTGATATATCTGCTGCCTTTAGCCGGTTTGCTGGCGGTCGGTCTGTATCGGCTGTTTCATACGGAAGGACAGGGAACTAATAATATCCTGCAGGAGATCCAGAACGGAAAAGGGGTATCGCTTTCACTGATCCCGGCAATTTTTTTGACAACGGTACTGACGCATCTGGCGGGAGGTTCCGCCGGTCGTGAAGGTGCCGCGCTGCAGATGGGCGGAGGGATCGGATATAACACGGGCAAGCTGCTTAGGCTGGATGACCGGGATCTGCGTACCGCTACAATGACGGGAATGGCGGCTTTCTTTTCTGCTCTGTTTGGGACACCCCTGGGTGCGGCAGTCTTTTCATTGGAAGTTATTTCCGTCGGGCTGATCTATCACGCAGCCTTTATCCCCTGCTTTATCGCCTCGCTCACTGCTTATGGTGTTGCTTCTTTTTTGAAAATAAGTCCGGAACGCTTTGCTGTGGCTGTTCCTGATTTGGATTTGTTGATGTTGATCCGCGTAGCAATTCTCTCGATCCTTGGCGGAACGATTTCCGCACTGTTCTGCGGTGTACTGCATCTTACCGAACATACAGTCGACAAACTGCTTAAAAACCTTTGGGTGAGAGCTTTTGTTGGCGGAGCAGTGATCCTTGTGCTGACACTCTTGCTGGGACGAGATTATAACGGAGCCGGGATGGCGGTCATCAAACGGGCTATTGAAGATGGTCAGGCTGTTCCAACAGCCTTTTTATGGAAGATGGTTTTCACCGCTGTCACGCTGGCGGTTGGGTTCAAAGGCGGTGAAGTGGTTCCGAGTTTCTTTGTCGGAGCAACCTTCGGCTGTGTTGCCGGTCCGCTGCTCGGACTTCCCGCGGGATTTTCCGCAGCAATCGGGTTGATTACGGTTTTCTGCGGTGCGGTCAACTGTCCGCTGGCTTCCATCTTTCTGGCTATTGAGCTGTTTGGTGCGGACGGTATGCTTTATTACGCGCTTGGATGTGGACTGAGTTATGTCTTTTCCGGTTATTCCGGGCTGTATTCCAGTCAGCGCATCCTTTATGACAAGCTCAAGGCTCAATTCATCGATGTACGCACCAATGCTCATCATGAGGGCGAAATCACGGAAGCGAAACAGCAGCATGCATAAACGGGGGTAAAAACCTGATTTTTTTGAATCGTGTGTCTCAGAGAGCACAACACAGTACAGTTTTCTCGTGTTGGCTGCGTAACAGCAAGAAAACCGTCCAGGTGTGTACTCTCTCTTGTACAAATTATTTGGAGGAAAAATGGATATTGATATTTTATTGGCACTGCAACAGTTTCGGGAAGGCGCCGGTTCGTTTTTGACCGAATTCTTCGCGAAAATGACATTCTTTGGCGAATTACCTACCGCTATAGTCATTATGGCCGTGGTCTACTGGTGCGTCAGCAAAGAATTCGGTACCTATCTGCTGATGGGTTGGAGCGGTAACCGTCTGGTGAATGGTTTTTTGAAGGTCACCGCCTGTGCTTATCGGCCATGGATCCGGGATGCACGGATCGTTCCGTACGGTAACGCTATGACTACCGCGACAGGGTATTCTTTTCCCAGCGGACATACGATGAACGGATCCACAGTTTACGGTGGATGTGCAGTCCGTAAGGATCTTTCAAAAGGGTTCCGTATTGTGATGGGACTTCTTATTGTGTTGATTGGACTGAGCCGCTGCTGGCTGGGGGTCCACACACCACAGGATATTTTGGTCGGTTGGGTATGCGGCATCCTGATGATGTGGCTGACCGCAAAGCTGATGCGCTGGATCGACGCTCATCCTGAAAAGGATTTGCTGGTTGTTTGTATCGGGATCGTGCTGGCTGCAGTGATTGCAGTATATGCAGCTGTGAAACCTTATCCGGCCGATTATAACGCTGAAGGGAAAATTCTCGTTGACGGAGCGAAAATGGCAAATGACACTTTCAAAGGTGTCGGGTGGTGTATCGCTTTTCTGGTCGGGTGGATCCTGGAACGCAGATTCGTAGGCTTTTCGACAGATATTTCCTCTCAGAAAAAGCTTATGCGCCTTGGTTCCGGGCTGCTTGGGTATTACGCGGTGAGCCTGATCCTGGTTCCTCTGGTAAAAAACTGGATCGGAGGACCTGCCGGAACGCTGATTTCCTGTTTTTTGCAGATTTTTTATATCGCTTTTCTTTTCCCGTGGATTTTCAAACACTTCGAGAAAGAAAAATAGCTTTACACATACTAATGAAGAGGTGGGACAGGCATGCTTATGCAGGCTGCACTGCACGAGATGCCAGTTCCTGATTTAATGACGCACATGAGGACAGGCACGCTTATGTCGGCGACAAAAGGTGCCAGTCCCCATGTGCTCCGTTCTGAATAGTTACGTTATTTTATTCAATCGGCAAGGTAAAGATGATCGGTTTTCCGTCAGTCATGAGAGTTCCTTCAGAAACATGAATGTCCGTTCCGGCGATGAGGTTTTGGTAAACACCATCCGGAATATCAAGTTTGATTTCAGCCGGCTGTGATTTCAGACTGAAAACACCGATTTTCTTAGCGTCTTTATTGAGTCTGGTCATAATGGCGGTTTTTGACTCATCCACGGCAGCGGCGAAAAACGCGTCATCGGCAGAAAGGTTTTCCCGTTTGATCTGTGCGAGTGTTTGCAGCAGCGGTGTCAGGTCATGACCAGTATCACGGACGATGTCCTCTTTCTCAAAGAGACTTGGCTGGTGAGTGTTCTCCCATTCCTGCCCGGCATAAAGCAGTGTGCTGCCCTTGAGAAAATAGAGCATTGCGGTGTAGTTGATCAGTTCGTTTTCATCGGATATGAATGAAGCGATCCGCGGTTGGTCATGATTTTCCAAACAGCGCATTTTGTTGTAATTAGCGGGATAGACTGCTTCCTGAAATTCCAATAAGTCAGTCCATTGGGAAAGCGGTGCTTCATCACGCAGTACCTTGTCAAAGACCGTACGAATATCGTATTCATATTCCAGGTCAAAGGCTTCATATAGCTCTGTATCCCGCGCTGCTTTGATGCCCTGGGCACGCAATGCAGATCCAAACTCACGATGGACACTTTCCGCAAGCCAGATAAAACCGGGATGAACCTTTGCTACTGCTTCTCTCGCCTTTTTCCAAAAGTCAAGCGGCACGAGGGAGGCAACGTCGCAGCGGAATCCGTCCACGATTTTTGCCCACATGGTCAGAGATTCAAGCTGATAATCCCAAAGTTCCGGAACATTGTAGTCCAGGTCGATCACATCGCTCCAATCGCCCACATGGTTTCCCGGTGTTCCATCCGGGCGTTTGTAGAAGAACTCCGGATGGGTTTCCCACAGAACGGAGTCCGGCGAGGTGTGGTTGTAGACTACGTCGATCATCACCTTCATCCCGCGCTTGTGGATCTCGTCACAAAGGTTCCGAAATTCCGACATCGTGCCGTATGCCGGATTGACAGCCCTGTAATCGCGGTTCGCATAAGGACAACCTAAACTGCCCTTTTTCCCCTCCACACCAATGGGATGAATGGGCATGAACCATATAATATCCGTACCCAGAGCCTTGATGCGGTCAAGATCGGGAATGATGGCGTTGAAAGTGCCTTCTTGTGTATGGACACGAACATAAATGGAGTAAATTACCTGGTTCTGTAAACGGGGATCTGTTGTTTTTGCCATAATGAACACCTCTTTTAATAATTCCAATTTCAATTCTAAATTATAGTTAAGGTTCAGGATTATAATTGACATGTTTTAAAGTACACGAACGGTAAAAAAACAAGATTGAAGAGATAACTATCTCTTTGGCAATTTCTAATTGGAGGGACAGGAAGTGAAAAGAAACGTCTTGATTGTTGTTCTTATGCTGTTATGCCTGTGTGCCTGCGGTAAAAAAAAACAGCCGGAGCCAACAGCGATCCCGACGATAACAGTTATGGATCCAACCGCGGAATCAACAGAAACTGTTGAAGAGCCTGCAATTGAAACTTCGCAGAATTCGGATGATAAAGTTCCTGTCAATGAAATTGCCTCCAAGGTAATTCGCGAACTGCAGGCTGTTGGAGAGCAGATGGATAATAGTTCGGCCTTTATCGTTTTGGATACAGCCGGGAAATCTGTTTGGAAGGCACCGCTGGCCGGTATCGAAGAATTCACAGTCCCTGATTTTATGCTGGATGCACACGGCGGAATTCGAGCTATAGGCGGCACTGAGAACATACCGGGAACAGGAATCGTCAGCCTGGATGTTTATTATTATTCCCTTACACAGAATGAATACTATAATCTTCTGACTGCAATGGCTCAACATGCCAACGATACAGACGATATTGATGAAGATTTCGGGATCAGCAGAAAATATATTGAAGCTTCCAGAGAACTGAACAGTCACCGGCATCCGATTTTTTCTATTTACGGAATTGGAGAGAATCGGGGGGAGGCTGAAATCATTGCTGCTGAAAAAGCAGAATATGCGTCCTATGGTATTTCTACGGATGAAGAAATTGAAGCGTTGACCAGAAACAGAACATTTACAAAAATTGGGAATGCTGAAGATTATAACTTTTACTATGTTCAATCCGCAATGAATCAAGAGGACATTCAAGGCTTGGAAGCAGACGGGGCTCAATACAAGGCAGAATATGAGTCGCTTTTTAACGCGATGGAGCAAATTGCTCCGCACTTCACTTTTGCACAGCCTATCGGGATCCAGGAACTGGTCAAAGAAGGTACCGGATTGACTTTTGAGACTACTGACATCAATGGAAATACTGTAAAAAGTCAGGATATCTTCGGCGGTCATAAAATGACAATGCTGAATATCTGGGCGACAACCTGCAGTGCCTGCATTTCCGAAATGCCGGAATTGATTGAACTGAATAAAGAATTTGAGGGGAAAGGCAGACAGATCGTCGGGCTTGTGTTTGACGCGGTGGAAGACGATTTGATCCGTGAAGCTCAGGAGATCGTGACGGATCTCAATATTGATTTTTTGACGCTGCTCCCGAATGATTACCTGCGAAAAGAATTTGACGCGATGTCTTATCCAATTACCTATTTTATCAATCAAAAAGGAGAAATCGTCGGTGAACCCTTCATGGGTACCCGTGTTGCCGGCTACCGGGAAATGATGGAAAAGTATCTCTCGGGAAAATAGAATACGCGAAACAAAAACAGCGGAGTGAGGTTTACTCCGCTGTTTTTGTTTTATTTTTTATACATTACATCAGCTTGCGGAACATTGCCTCGAAATCTTCGAGTGAAGCAGGACGCGGATTGCCGGGTGCGCAGGCATCAGTAGCCGCGGATTGGCAAAGGAAGGGGAGGTCTTCTTCACGCAGCTTTTCGAGCTTGGTCGGGATACCAACATCCACGGAAAGCTTCTGAACAGCGTCAATAGCAGCCTTGCGATATTCTTCCTGGCTCATGCCGGTGGTATCAACATCAAAGGCTTCCGCGATATCATTGAATTTTTCCCCGGTATATTCCTGATTGAATTCCATAACGATCGGCAGCATCATCGCGCAGGCTACACCGTGCGGGGTGTCATAAACAGCACCGAGTGTGTGAGCCATGGAGTGAGCAATGCCGAGGCCAACATTGGAGTAGGCCATAGCGGTAACATACTGAGCCAGTGCCATACCTTCGCGGCCATCGGGATCGTTTGCAACGGCTTTGCGCAGGTTCTTCGCGATCAATTTGATAGCTTCAAGATTAAGACAATCAGCGAGGGTCCAGGCGGCTTTGGTTGTGTAGCCTTCAATAGCATGTGTCAGTGCATCCATACCTGTGGAAGCTGTCAGGCCCTTGGGCATGGAGGACATCATATCCGGATCGACAACGGCAACATCAGGAATATCGTTAGGATCAACGCAGACGAACTTGCGCTTCTTTTCCACATCGGTAATAACATAGTTGATGGTAGATTCAGCCCCTGTACCGCCGGTGGTCGGAACAGCAATCGTGAAAACGGTACGTTTTTTTGTCGGAGCAACACCTTCGAGAGAGCGGACATCATAAAATTCCGGATTATTGACGATAATACCTATGCCCTTGCCTGTATCCATGGAGGAACCACCACCTATGGTGATCATGAAGTCTGCTCCGGAAGCCCTATATGCGTCCACACCACACTGAACATTTTCAATAGTCGGATTCGGTTTGATATTTGAATATATTTCAAATTCGATACCATTAGCTGTCAACAAGTCGGTGACTTTCTGTGTTACACCAAACTTCAGCAGATCCGGGTCGGATGCAATGAAAGCCTTTTTGAAACCCTTTGATTTAACGATTTCAGGAATCTCTTTGATTGCGCCATGACCATGGAAAGACATTCCATTCAATACGAAACGATTAACTGCCATTTTTTCTCCTTATTGATTGCTCAGCTTGAAAGCTGTAATTTGTTTGTGATGGTAAATCACTATAAATATTTTAGCATAATGATAGTAAAATTCGGATAAATATATCTGAAGAACCTGGTTTTTCGGGCAAATCACGCGGATGATGAGGAAATGTGATATGTGTCATATCTGTCATCTCATGAGTTTTTTGATAATGACGACAAACAGAACTCCCAATGCGACACCGACGAAATCTTTGCAAAGGTCAATCAGGTCAAAATGTCGGGTTGGCAGCGGTATTTTGATCGTCTCATCAATGATACCGATCAAAGGACCGATCCATAATGCTTTTTTCCATCCAACAAACAGGCAGAGTGATACTCCAAGAGCAAAATATTCCGGGAGATGCGCATTGCTGCGAACTGTCTGACTGTCCCAAACAATTCCATGATTTGCAAGCCAACCTCTGACACCCTCACTCAACTGTGTTGTTTGGGTCGGTGTTTGAAATGTAAGATAAAAAATACCCGCTATGACGATTACGACCAGAATTCCCCAGCGATTTCTCATGTTGTGCTTGAAATAAACCCCTTTTTATAAAATCATATCATATTAATAATAATTTTACCCTGAAAAATTTATAAGGAAACATGTTTTTATAAATCATAGGAGAGTGTAATCAAAATGCTTATATTTCTAAAGAATGGTTAAGCATAAAAAATTTCAGCTGGCAGAATTATTTTCTGTCTCGAACTCATTAATTATTCACACAGAATAAATCAAATTCTTCTTCCGGCATTGGTTTAGCGAAATAGAATCCCTGGAAGAGTTTGCAGCCCATATCAACAAGCATTTCATATTGATCGTGTGTTTCCACACCTTCCGTAAGTGAGGTAACGCCTAAATCATCTGAGAGTTTTACGATGTGATTAAGGATTTTCTTAGCCTTATAATCATTATCAGATTTTTTCAGGAAAACCATATCCAGTTTGATCACTTCAACCGGCATATCCTTCAGCATGTTGAGGGATGAATATCCACTGCCGAAGTCATCCATTTCAACCATAAATCCATTTTGTTGAAGATCATTCAAGACCCTGACACGGTTGTCGATATCCTCCATCATGGCAGTTTCGGTAATTTCCACTCGCATTTTTGCCGGATCAATATCGAATTCCCGAACGACAGATTTGATTTCCTCAGCAACATCCATGAAGTAAAAATCCTTTGGAGAAATATTTACGGAAATAAAGAGGTCACGACTTTCTTTTTTCCAGCGTGCCAGGATCTCACAGGCGTATCGCCACATATATTTATCGACTTCAGCAACCATGCCATTCCGCTCAAAAACCGGCATAAAGGAACCTGGATTCAACAGGCCATCGATAGGGTGCTGCCAACGAACCAAAGCTTCTGCACCGACAACTTTACCGTTTCTGTCAACGATTGGCTGAAGGTAAGGACGAATTTCCCGGGTTTCCATTGCTTTATGCAGCTGTGAAGAAATCAATTGATCCCAAAGGATTTTTTCTTTCATATTGTCGTCATAATAAGCGATGTGTTTTTGGAATTCATCCTTGATTGTGGAAAGCGCTACTCTGGCGCGGTCAAACATAACTGATACATCCAAACCTGGTTCAACGACCTTATAGACTCCAAGATGCACCAATAAAGGATGTTCCAATTTCTCGTCTTTTATGGTGAAATTAACCAATTCATTTTCAATATGTCCCTCATCAAAATCACTAACGGGAAGGCAGATTCCGAACATATCCCCGGCAATTCGTCCATAAATAGCACTGGCAGGGAAGTTATTCCGGACCCAATCCGCAAGATTCTTTAATGCAAAATCGCCAAAATCATTTCCATAGATATCATTAATGACTTTGAAGTTATTGGCGTCCATAAAGACAACATAATATTCAATATTTTGGTTTGTCTGAATCGTTTTCTTGATCCGTTCATAAAGATATTCTCTTGTATACAGACCTGTCAGAACGTCGTGACGCGCGATATATTGTTGTTTTTCGTAAGCCCGCTGCTCTTCAGTATTGTCGCGTACTGAAAGGAATGAACCGGTCACCCGGCCATGAGTGTCAGATACTTCATGTTTTTCCAGAACAAAATGCCGTGCATTTTCCCCATTACCGAAAGTGAATTGTGTACGGAGCATCGTTTCACTGCTTTTGAGATCCGGCAGCTGGAACATTTTCTCCAGACGTTCGGTTGCCGGTTCAAAATTATTATCTTCAAGATTAACCAGTTTTTTACCCTGATCATTTGCCCAGATGCAGCGTCCCACTGCGTCAAAAAAGAACAATGCATCCGGCATATCGGATGCAATATTCGCAAGCATTCTGTCGAGAAGACGCATTGGACGATAATAAAGGGCAAAGTAGAATACGATCAAACCAAAAACAGCAAAACCAATCATGGATTGATCGATCGGATTGCGGGAAAAAATATAAAATGTCTCCCAGATCCCCACCAATATCATCGTTATGAGTAAGGACGAGTACCGTTCAACATAAATGTGCGGAACACGGATCACTTTTGTGGCAAATATGATGAGGACAGCAAAGAAAATTCCGTAGTCTACGATCCGATGAAATGTCTGACCGAAATATGGAACCAGCCGATAATAGTTCGCTCCATCTACAACAATCGCTTCTGTAGAAAAGGCCTGATGGAAGAAGGAATTGAACGCATATTGGATTGTATCTATCGTAAGGAGACTGTACACCAGATTTCGAACAGATTTGCTTGGCCAGTCTAAAAGACAGTATTCAAACGTAAATTTCAACAGGGCGAACATAACAAAGTTCATGCCCAAAAAATAAATATAATATCCAATTGTGGAAAGAGTTTGATCTCGTGAGGCAATGATAAGCAGGTTTCCGGTTACAGGCGGAACAAGACCTGCCAGCAATAAAGCAACAGATCTTCCTATCTTTTTCTTTGATTTTCGCGCAATGTGCTGACACAAAAGCAGTGCCGCAATCAAAACGCCGTAAATCACAACAAAACCCTGTCGGATCATCAGGCCTCATCTTTCCGTTCCCTGTCTGAATTGATTACAGAGAACATCACCGTTTTTTTCGAAGAATAGCAATTCTGGTTTTTAATTTTTAATTATAATTACATCTGACTAATTATAGCATGAAAATTGTTTAAAACACAATGAATTTAATGAAAAATATTTTGATTCTTTATGACCGCCCAGCGATTATTTA
Organism: uncultured Chloroflexota bacterium; assembly: GCA_902791025.1. Taxonomy (GTDB): domain Bacteria; phylum Chloroflexota; class Anaerolineae; order Anaerolineales; family Anaerolineaceae; genus Flexilinea. Next base: position 52,681 of record CADATZ010000017.1, read on the forward strand.
TGCCTTGTTTTTTTCAGCAGGTCAATAAATTTTGGCAGACTGTGAATAAAAAGTTCATAACCGGCTTTATGAACAGGAAGATCCCAGGCCCCCGGTGTAATTACGACTTCTCCGCCTAACCCGCGCTTGAATTGATAAACGCCCCACATTCGGTCGCTTTCTTCAAACTCGTCCGGTGCCCCCCACAAGTCATATACTGTGCAGTCTTTTTCTTTCGCAAGCTTTATCGCTTCCCATTGCAGCAGGTAATTCGGCATCTTTTCCCGGTGTTCCGGACCGGACATACCATAGACATAGCGGGCTGTTTTTCCTGTGATAAAAATCATCACCGCGGCAACCATGCTGCCTTCGACTTCTGCGATTAATGGTGTGAGCATATCTGCTTTGTAAAAGCGCTGCCAGACATCCAGATAATAATCCTTCTCCCGGATCAGAAATCCGTCACGTTTTGATGTCTCAGCATATAGATCCGCAATCGGTTCAAAATCAGAAGGAGAGCCGCGGCGTACAGAGACACCCTTTTTTTCTGCAAGTCTGACCTTATACCGGGTACGCTGTTTCATGTTAGACAACAGGTCGTCAAGAGAAGGTTCTGTATTGATCCAGACTGAATTGGCAAACTGGATCTGCTGCGGAGAACGCAGCCATCCATGCACCTGATAGTATGCCAGCAGGTTTTGTCCTGTTTGATTTTCCCGGTATTCTTCTGTTCCGGGTTCACCAAATGAAACCGGTATATCCGGATCTATCTTGATAAATAGTGCTCTCTGTCGTTTAGCGAAATCGGCAATATCCGCGAGTACGCGGTCACGAAGAGATTCATTCTCCCAATCCATCAGCGGTCCGCGGGGAACGTAGAGAAAACTCATTCCGCTTGAAAACGCACCGATTTTGATCGGGCGTTTCAGGATCAGTGCTGCCGCCTCCACTTTGCCGTCTTCTTTTTTCCATAATTTTGGAAAAGCTTCCCATCCCATTTTAGCTTTGACTTCAGCCCATTGGGATGTTTGGAGCAATGACGCACCGGGAAGGACAGATATTATCTCATTCCAGTCATCGGGGAATATATTTTTATCGGTCATGAACCATTTCGCTTTCTTCGTTCTGCATCCGCAAACTTCAGCCCTTTATAAAGCAGATGTGAATAGACATAATCGAAGGAGCCCATCGCACGCTTGACCTCACCTCCAAAGCCGCGCTTGAAACGATAAACAGGCCACAACCCATCATGACGTTCCTGAAACTGTTCTTCGAGTACAGTTTCATCCTCATCAGGAACGCCCCACAGGTCATATTCAGTACAGCCTTCCTGTTTGCAGATTTGCATTGCAGTCCACTGCATAAGATAATTCGGCATGCGGCTGCGTTCTTCATTGGAAGAGGCACCATAAAGGTAATAGCCCCGTTTCCCTTCCGTAAAAAGCATCATTGCGCTGAGCGGCTTTTCCCGGTACCGCACCAGAATGATCCTGCCTCTTTTACCCTCTTTGAAGCATTCAAGACATTTTTTGTAATATGCTTCTGTGTGCACTGAAAAGGCATCCCTGCTGCCTGTGGTAACCATCAGCTCATGAAACAGTGAAGTGTCATCACTTTCCTCTACAGTGAGATCCTTTTTTTGTGACAGGCGTATATTGTAGCGGGTTTTCTGGTTCATTCGGGAAAGCCACTCCTCTTCACTTCCCTCAAGAGAAACCATGATCGTTCTTGGAGGCTGAACAGTGGCAAATGCCGGGATAAATCCTTCCATGCTGTTTTTAAGAGTATCCGCTTCCGGCGAACCGCACCAATAATCAGGCTCAACACGAAGAAAAACAGCATGGTTCTTCCGGCACAATTTATGAATTTCAGGCCATAAACGGTCGAAGTCACTCCCGAATGGTCCTCTTGGAATGTAAGCGACCTTCAATCCCGCCGGCAGGGAACGGAAAAGAACCATAGCTCCGGCTGAACCCTCCCGGACATAGAATGGAGTCCAGTTAAAATCAGACTTCAGCTCACCCCATTCTGCCACCTGCAAAAGGGAATGCTCCGGATTCTTTCTGCAGAAATCTTTCCACTCTTCTTTTGTTATTACAGCCATAAAATCTCATCTATGGGTTGAAGGAAAATGATCCATATACCACAAACCCTGGTACCCATCTCCTGCTTGTTGATTTCTAATTATCCAGTAAATTCGCGTCCGGAATGATTCCATTCAGTAACTTACGGATCTCATCCTCTTTTTCGTTTTCCGCGAGTTCCCGCAAGCGTTCCACCAGAGGTTCCAATTTTTCAGCGGGAATCAGATCGTGACGCTCGAGCTTGAAAATATCCGGATGGACCGTTGGCTCCAATACCTGTCCTTTGTTCCAGAGATCCTCGCTCAATTTTTCTCCAGGACGAACACCTGTAAATTGTATCTCAATATCCCTGCCGGGTTCCAAACCGGATAGCCTGATCAGGTCTTCTGCGAGATCCAGAATACGCACCTGTTTTCCCATATCCAGCACAAAGGTTTCACAGTTATTACTCAAACCGGCAGCTTCAAGGACCAGATAAACCGCTTCCGGAATTGTCATAAAATAACGTTCCATCTTCGGATCAGTGACCGTTACCGGACCGCCCTTGCGTATTTGTTCCTGAAAAATCGGAACAACACTGCCCCGGCTGCCTAACACATTACCAAATCGAACCACTGTATATTTGGCATCAGTCCCGATGGACTCATTCAGGACAATATTCTCCGCAACCCGTTTTGACGCGCCCATAATGTTGACCGGCCGCACGGCCTTGTCTGTTGAGATCATCACAAAACGTTCTACATTGAATTCTTTTGCCGTACGTACAATATTTTGTGTCCCGATGATATTGTTTGTGACAGCTTCCGAAATATTCACTTCCATCAAGTGGACGTGCTTATGTGCAGCCGCATGGAAAACGATCTGCGGGCGGTACTTATCAAAAACCCAGCGGACACGTTTCAGGTCCCGAACATCTACGATAAGCGGTTCGACATCCAAATCAGGAAATTCGGAATTTAGCCTGAAAAGAGTAGTAAAAATACTGTTCTCCCCGTGACCGAGAAGAAGCATCTTTTTCGGATTCCAGCGGGCAGTTTGCCGCGCAATTTCGCTGCCGATAGAACCTCCGGCACCGGTAATAAGAACCGTCTTATCCCGAAGAATAGGGCCGACATTATCCTGGTCCAGCTTAACCGGATCGCGTCTCAGCAGGTCAGTAATCTCCACTTCGCGAACACGATTGATGTTAACAGAACCGCCCAACAGCTCATAGATACCGGGCATTGTCTGAAAAGGAATTTCTTTTTGCCTGCATACGTCAGAAACAAGGCGCAGAACTCTGCCCGGTGCGCTTGGAATTGCGAAAAGAACAGTGTCGACATAATAGCGGTCAATAAGAGAATCGATCTGAGAAATCAGCCCAAGAACACGGACTCCATTGACTTCCTGACTGATTTTGTTTTTATCGTCATCAACAAACCCGATTGGCTTCAAATGAAGCTGCGGATTTTTCAGCATTTCCTTGCATACCATTACACCTGCTTCACCGGCACCAACGATCAGGACTCGTTTCATGTACTTTTGTGCTGCCCGTGTAGCTCTGGCAGCCTTTTGAGAAGCGACCAGACGAATCCCCATTCGGATTCCGCCTACTGCCAAAAGTGAAAGTAAAAAATCAATTATCGGTACTGAACGAGGAAACCCGGTAAACACGTTGAGTCTTTGCAGCAAAAGCATGATGAGTGTAACGCTGACAGAGCTGGTTGCTACAGCCATAACGATCAGCCTCAGTTCATCAATACTTGCATAAGCCCAAAGATGCCGGTATAGACCGAATCGGATATAAACAAGGGGTTTAATAATCAGGCATAACACCAGCATCCATATAGCTGAGCTCAGATACATACCGGCAAGAGCTAAATTAAACTCAAAACGAAGCAGGTAACTGACAACCAGACATACAACGATCATCACCATATCAATGATGAAGATGTAGCGGTTTCTGATGCCTTGTTTAATACGAAAAGTCAAAATTTATCGTCCTTTCAGCCAAAAAATGGTCTTGAGGGTATGGAATATGATAGAAAGATCCATTAAAAGGCTGCGGTGTTTGATATAGTACAGATCATATTCCAGCTTAACCGTGTTTTCTTCTGTTCCGGATGCATAATTCTGATTAACTTGAGCCCAGCCGGTAAGCCCCGGCCGAACCAGAAGCCTCGCACGGTAAAATGGCACTTCGCGCTGTAAATCTTTTACAATCTGCGGTCGTTCTGCGCGCGGCCCAACCAGACTCAGCTCTCCGCGAAGTACATTCAGGAATTGCGGCATTTCATCCAGATGCGATCGTCTCAAAAATGACCCGACTCTGGTGATTCTTGAGTCGTGTTCTGATGCAGGCCGTGCAATACCGTCCTTTTCAGCATTTTGAACCATTGTCCGGAATTTCAGCATATTAAATGCGCTTCCCCGAAGGCCTAAACGCTCTTGAGTATAAAAAATAGGTTTTCCTGTATCGATCAGAGTAGCAAGAGATACGAATGGTGTGACCAATGCCAGAAAAATCATTCCGACAAGGCCGCCAATTATATCAAATAAGCGTTTTGCGATTTCAAAAAACAAACTTGTGTGTGACATATCGTAAAAAGAGCGCAGCAGCCAATCCGTGTTCAACAAATGAACCGGAACCCTCCCAAGCAGTTCCTCATACACCATTGGCATGGTTGTAACAGTAACGCCTCTTTCTTCTGACATAGTAAGGGCATCAAATAGCGTATCATTCAGATGGTTGCTGATCGACATGATTACTTGTGCCACCTGGTGTGTCTCAATCATTCTAAAATAATCATCAGATCCGCCTAATACACGATAGCCCTGGATCTCCGTACCAATTTTACCGGGATCATCATCAATGAAACCGACAACATTATAGGGAGCACCCTCTGTTGTGTTAATAATTTCAGCCATTCGTTGTCCGGCTTTACCGGCGCCGACTATGATCGTATTAATAAAAGCATTTTTTACAAAGAAAAAATGTGTAAAAATTCTTCTCCACAGCAAAGTAAAAACAGCTGCTGCGATAAAGAATATAATAACACCCCTTCGAGGAAGCGTTTTTGCCGGTGCAAGGAAGAAAATCAGCAGATAAACAGCAATGCAGGTCAGTGAGGTTGCAATGACAATGCGCAATGCCTTTTGAAAATGGTGAACCTCTCTGACATTATAGAGAGGAACCATCAGGATCAGCCATAGAAACGGAAGAAGATAAAACCATGGTTCAGGCCGTTCTAAAAGGAATGAAAACGACACACCAAGCCAGTCATCTTCCGTCGCCCAAGAAAATAGTGAAATAGCTAATGCAAGTAAAACTGCGATTATGTGTCCAAAAATCAAAATAAAACGCCTCTCCCTTGGGGTTAGACGTTGTTTGAAAGTTGAACGAATCGTATTTGACTCTGCCATTGTTTTCACCGCTGTTCATTACATCCCAAAGGGATGCATTAAATAGACTTTAATCATATCACAAATGTTGGTGAATTATCAGTTTGCATTGAAAATACTGAATAGCCAGACAGATGGACAGGTAGAAAAGCGACCGCGTGTCCAAAATATATGTTTATTGTCGTTATCACAATAACAGTTACGGAACAGATTTCTGAAAGGGTTTATAATTTCATCACCGGATCGGATACGGAGATGAAATATATTTGGCAAATAATCAGCATGAATAATCCAACTGGCAGGAATTTCTATGACAAACGTCAATGGAAAAGGATATTTGTCATACTTGTTTTCGTGTTGACAGGCTGCAAAACGAGTCATCTGCCTGACCCGCAGGTCGTGACAGGCCCTCCACATACAGTATCCACAATAACTTCAATTCCCACAAAACTTCCGACTCGAACAGTTTCCCCAACGCCTTCTCCTGCCGCTCCGGACCCCACCACTACACCAATCGTTATTGATTATGATGTGCCGGTACTTTCGCAGGACGGGTTGTTTTTGGATGGCGTTCCTACCGGAGTGGGCTGTGTACCGGTTTGTATTGAAATGATGACGTCCTATTGGAACAAACTGGACCCGGCATATCCCATTCTCTGTGCGCAGGAAATCATTGACCGCAACGCGGCAGAGGGACTTTATGTAGCCGGACGGGGAATGTCTTCCATGAGTGCCGCAGATGAACTTGCAGAAATCGGTTATTACCATAAAATGGAATTCAACAGCTCGAAAGAAGATCTGTTGAAAGAACTTGAAGAGCACGGCCCGATCGGTGTTCTCGTAAAAACGAACTGGGTTCCAACGACCATGAATCACGCAGCGGTACTGACCTTTTATGACGAGGCAAATGATACAGTTACGCTCAATGATCCCTTTTACGGCAGCACTGTTACCTGGAGCTGGGATTCCTTTGATGGTATCTGGGGATTGAATTATGCCGGTGACCGTGACTATACAGGAGAAGTGGTTCGCAGGGTTTATTTTACAATTTATCCGGCTCAGCAATTACAGAATGAATAAAGAGGTGTTATGGACTACAGAATTGAACACGATTCCATGGGAGAAGTGAAAGTCCCGGCAGATAAATATTGGGGGGCACAAACGCAGAGAAGCTACCAGAATTTCCGCATCGGTACAGAAAAGATGCCGAAAGAAATCATCACCGCATTTGCTTATCTCAAAAAAGCTGCCGCTATTGCCAATTATCGATTGGGAAAATTAAGTGAAGAAAAATTGGATGCGATCAATGCAGCAGCCGACGAAATTCTGGCGGGAAAACTGGATGACAATTTTCCGCTTGTCGTATGGCAGACCGGTTCCGGAACACAGTCCAATATGAATGTCAATGAAGTGATCGCCAATCGTGGAAACGCTGTCAGCGGAAAAAGGCTGCTCCATCCGAATGATGACGTAAACAAAAGCCAAAGTTCTAACGATACTTTTCCCACCGCAATGCATATCGCAGCTGTTTTGGAAATTCGGCAGAAATTATTGCCATCGATAGATACGATGATCAAAACCTTCAAACGACTTGAGAAAGAAAATGAGGGAATCATTAAATCCGGTCGTACCCATTTGCAGGATGCCACCCCGATCGCCTTTTCTCAGGAAATCAGCGGTTGGCGCAATATGCTTGAGATCAGCCGGGATCAAATCGAGGCTGCAATCCCCGGCATTTCCCGGTTGGCTTTGGGAGGTACTGCTGTCGGCACAGGATTAAACGCTCCGAAAGGATTTGCTGAAGCAGCTGCTGCCGCGGTTTCCGAACTGACAGGCTATTCTTTTGAAACAGCGGAGAATAAGTTTCACGCACTTACATCAAAAGATGAATTGGTTTTCATGCACGGCGCTCTGAAAGCTCTTGCTGCCGATTTGATGAAAATAGCTAACGATGTCCGTTGGCTGGCCTCAGGTCCCCGTGATGGGTTAGAGGAGATCAACATTCCTGCCAACGAACCGGGCAGTTCGATCATGCCGGGCAAGGTCAACCCCACGCAGTGTGAATCGATGACAATGGTAGCGGTGCAGGTAATCGCCAATGATACAGCTATTGCTTTCGCAGCTTCGCAGGGAAATTTTGAACTGAACGTTTTTATGCCGGTGCTTATTTACAACTTTTTGCAGTCCGTTCGTCTTTTAGCTGACGGGATGCGCTCCTTCAATGACAACTGTCTGGTTGGGATCACTGCAAATAAAGAGGTCATGCGGCATAATCTTTACAATTCACTGATGCTGGTGACCGCACTGAACCCTTACATCGGGTATGAGAATGCCGCAAAAACAGCCAAACTGGCATATGAGGAAAAGATTACACTCCGTGAAGCCTGCATCAGGCTCGGATTCATGTCCCGGGAACAATTTGATGAAGTTTTTCATCCGGAACAGATGATTTGATTCGATGGAACTGATATGAATTTTTTTTCACTATTCCTTTTGGAGCTGCCTGTATTTTTTCTGTTTGCAGAAAAGGGTAAAATTTCCTTGATAATCAGTTCTGTGGTTTTCGTGCTGTTTATACTCCTGATGTGGGCAGTTCAAAAAAAGGAGCACATTCAGTCAAAATTATGGATCGATCACCCTTTGTTGACAATGATGATTTGTGCTGTTCTCGTTACTCTTTTCGCAGACCGCTGGGGTGGGTCTCTGCGGCTGGAGAAGGCTGCCGGGTACTTGAATCTGTCCCTGAAACAGACAAGCATATTGACTGCTTTGATTTTGTCTATATTAGCATTGCCGGGAATTGATGTTTTTGTCAGGACAGTTTTAGCTGTTTTTTCGAAAAATTTTCCATACGAAAAACAAAACCATAGGAAGCTCTTTCCGATTTTTTATATTGCTGTGACGGCATTTTTGGTATTGCTGCTGAATTCACGCAGTTCCATCTTGTACCCAATCAATGACTGGGTTGACCCGAATACGATGTTCACTGTAGGAAAAGGGGTGTTGAAAGGATATGTTCCTTACGCTGATCTTTATGAACAAAAAGGTCCTCTGGTGCTTTTCATTCATACTCTGGGAGCTTTTTTCTCTTATGATACTTTTTTAGGAATTTGGATCATAGAATTCATATCCTGCTTTATTGCTTTATTTATCATTTATAAAATATTCAAACTGTTTTATGATGAAAAGGTTCTTTTGCTGATACCTTTGGCAGCTGCATTGCTGTATGGCGGTCAGTTTTTTTCACCGGGAGATACAGCTGAAGAATACTGTATGCCGATGATCGCCTATGGGATTTATATCAGCATCAGAACGCTGCAAACAGGACGTTTCCTATCGAAACGAGAGTATTTTTTACTTGGTTTGACCTCCGGATGTGTGTTTTGGATCAAATATACGATCACAGGGTTTTATCTCGGATGGTTCATTTTTTTCCTTATTGATGCGATTCAAAAGAAGAATCTCCCGGAATTTGTGAAGGGACTTTTTTGGATCTTCGCAGGCGTTTTCTCTGCATCTGTCCCTATTATTTGTTATTTTATATTTCAATCCGCACTTGGAAGTTTATTTGATGCATATTTTTATAATAATATTTTTTTATATGCAGACAGGAGAACATCTGTCATGGTGAAAGTCCTGAAAGGGTTTTCATATTATATTCGCTGTGCTCCATCCCAAGCGATCTTTACATTATTTGGTACGTTTTGGTTTTTATACCGAAAAAAATGGAAAAATCTGTTATTCATCTTGCTGACTTATATTTCATCTGTGATATTTATCTATATAGGAGGCATGCCGCACGGTTATTCCGGCATTCCGCTGAGCCTATTTGCGATGTTTGGTTTCCTTTGCGTTTGGGATATTATCACACAAGCCGCCTTTGTCAAATCAGTGATAAATCATCAAGCCAGGTCAGTTTATCCCCTCTTCTTGTTGCTTGGGCTGATCATGGTCAGTGCTTTTTCAAGCAATATGCGGTATTTGGACCATGGCAGGGAAGATTGGTTTCAATATAAAATGAAAACAGTTATTGAGCAATCCGGCATAAAACAGCCTACCATTCTTTATTACAATATGGGGGATGGAGGAATCAATACCGTTTCCGGATTGATTCCGGATTTGCGCTTTTTCTGTTATTACCACAATCCAAATTTGAATGATATGGTAACTGAACAGCGTGAATGCATCAAAAATCAATGCGCTGACTTTATCGTTGCTTACGCTAAAAATGAAAGGTTTTATCCCCGCTTTGAGACATATGAGCATGTCGGGTATTTTATGGGTGTCAGAGAAGAGGGCTATCCCTATTACCATTATTATGTTCCATTGAAAAACCACTGAGAATAAAAACACTCAAATCGACCTGTTGTCAGTGCTAAATAAAAAATCGTAATGAAAACAGCTGTATGGGGAAACGCGAAATGTACTTATTGCTGAATTTATATATATCATTCAAAAAAACAATTATAATTAATAGTATGAGAGGAGAGAGCAGATTTTTATCTGTGTAAATAATAATTATGAGTGAACAATTTAATCTGAATAACAGATATCAATTCATGGGCCTGGTAGGAAAAGGCCGGTTGGGTGATGTTTATCGTGCTGCTGATAATTTTTTTCGCAGAGATGTTGCGCTGAAAATGATCCGCAGAGAAAGCGGTTCTCCGGAGTTTTTGCAGTATTTTACAAATCGTTATGCTCAGCAAATTTCCATGTTGGGTAAACTGAATAATCCTTCTATTATTAAGGTTTACGATTTTACCACATTGAACGGGATGCCTGCCTGGACAATGGACCTTTATCCGGGTACCAGCTATTCACAATATGCGGGAAAACAAATGCCGGTAGAACAAGCTGCCAACCTTTTGATTCCTGTTGCTGATGCGCTGACATATGCTCATCAATATGGCGTTTTCCACGGGAACCTGAAACCTTCCAATATATTACTCAATAATGAACAACAACCTGTCCTGACCGATTTTGGACTTGCTCAATGGCTGAGTGAAAATGGACATGGATATGGGCAGATCGAAGCAGCTGCAGGTATTGGATTACCCGAGTATCTCGCACCGGAGCAGGCGCAGGGAGGAATGGTCGATGGACGGACAGATGTCTATTCTCTGGGTATTATTTTTTATGAATTGATTACCGGAAGGCGTCCTTTCTCTGCTATGTCACCTTTGGAAACAATGACACGACAAGTCTCAGACCAACTTCCATCTCCGCGATATTATGTTCCGAATGTGTCGCAGCAGGCAGAACAATTCCTTTATCAGGCTACGGCCAAGAACCCTGCCCAGCGAATCAGTACAATGAGCGAAGTGGCAATGATTTTACGCAGCCTGTCAAATCCCACTGCAGCAGGTGCATACTATCCGCCTGCTTCTTATTACAACACAAATGCTCCCGTAGAGGATGATGATGACGATGATGAGAGCTTCGGCGACAAAATAAAAGCAGCTGCGGGAACTTTCAAGACCAATAAGAACGCGAAATATATCGCCATTGCGCTATGTCTGTTGCTCATTGCCGTTATTGTGATTCTCATTGTCTCAGGAAATAACAAAAAAATAGCGGAGATGAATGCCTCATCCACACAGGCTGCAATCAACGCAGCTGAAACACAAAATGCGGTCATTGCAATGATAGAAAGTCAACAGCAGCAAACGCAGGAAGCTGAACAGGCAATCCGACAGCAGACACAAGAAGCGTATGATGCTCAGGCAGCAGCTACAGCCGCTGCAGTTGTGATTGCACCGACACAGGATCTTATTATGGTACAGCCGCCGGTGGAAATGATACCGACAGCTTCAACTCAGGCTCAGGGACGGTTTTATGGTCAAACGCCTGCTGATGGTACAACTTTAATTACCGGTCAGGCTTTCAAAGTGACCTGGACCTGGGGGAATACAGGCAGCGTAAATTGGGATGAGGATTTCAAACTGGTCTTCACAGGAGGTACGAACTTTACCTCAGGTGCTATCACAGAGAAATATACAAACTCTATCATCTATCCAAACGGACATGGGGATTACTCGTTAGACTGTGTTGCGCCAATGGCTCCCGGAACATATACGATGTATTGGCATGTTGAAGACAGCAATGGCGAAACAATTCCGGTAACTGAGAATATGTCGATCAGTATCAATGTCGTAGGAGGCGAATTAACACCCACACCGGCTCCGACGGATAATGTACAGATTTATGTTGCCCCATCTGAAACACCATCAGGATTCTTCTAAAAACTACTGAATCGGGATAAGTGACAGATAATAGAAACATGGTGAAGGCGCCTGAATGCGCCTTCACTTTTGGAATAGATAACATAGCAAGGAGAGAAACCATGCCAATGAAAGAGAGAAATCCACGAAATCGTGTAAGCAAAGCTGACCGGGGCACAGGCAAAATAGCAGGAGAACCGGTTTCTTCAGGCAGAAACCGTGTAAGCAAAGCGGATCGTGTTGCTAAAAAAATAGCAAGAGATCAAGCGCCCTCAGGCAGAAGCCGTGTCAGCAAGGCGGATGAAGTTGTACGTAAGATTGACGCAACCACTAATCCGGTTCCACCGGCTTCAACTCGTGTCAGACCTGACAGCAAGGTGGCTGAGATCAGTAAAAAGATTCCACCAAAACCGGCATCAGTTTCACCAAATATTCCACATACACCACAGCAGCCAAGTTCACGAATTTCCAATCCCTCTGAGCCTCGTAAAGGGTCCGGTTGCTGCCTGCTGCCTTTTACACTGATCGTCACAGCCATTATCGGTGTTCTGACAACGGTTTTTTAAATTAAACCTTCAGTTAGGTAAAAATAGGAAAAGAGCATGAGGAGAATTGCCGTTATCGGCTGCGGAATCAGTGGGATGACGCTGGCAAAGCGATTGAATGAAGCTGGTTTTGCTGTTGAGATTTTTGAAAAAGAAAGTATGCCTGGCGGTATTGCCCGCGGTTTTAAAGCTCAAGGTTGGGAAGATTCAGTAGAGTTTTTTTATCACCATTGGTTTCAAAAAGACAACGATCTGCTGGGATTGATCGCGGAACTCGGATTGAAGGACCGCGTGAAATTTCGTACACCCAAAACAGTCATGTATCACAAAGGAAAGTTTTATCCCTTTGACACGATACCGGCTGCGATTGCCTATCCAGGTCTCGGTTTCGGTATTCACAAAATTCGTTTCGGTTTGGCAGGACTTTACCTGCGGATAACAAAAGACTGGCGGACGCTGGAAAAGGTAACTGCAAAAGAATGGATGACCAAATATGCCGGCGAATTTGCTTACAAGACCATGTGGGAACCCATGATGATCGGTAAATTCGGAGCTGAATATGCTGATAAGGTAAATATGGCATGGCTGTGGGCACGCATCTATTCCCGTTCGACTTCACTGGGAACCTTCGATGGCGGCATGCAGGATCTTTTTGATATCTTCGCTGAACAGCTGCGGAAACAGGGTGTTTCTATCCGTCTGAATACCGAGGTGCATAATATCCGGAAAAATCCTGACGATACATTCCGTGTGGTCACAGCTGAAGAAGAAACGGGACCTTTTGACCGGGTCGTCGTGACTACTTCACCGCAATCCATGCTGGGACTGTGTGAAGAGCTTCCGAAAGATTACAGAGCACAGCTTGCCGCGCTGAAACATCTCGGTGCTGTCGTTTTATGTGTTCGTCTGAAGAATCCACTTTCTCCGCAGGGATATTACTGGTACAATCTGCCGAAAAATGAAGGATATCCTTTCCTTGCTCTGGTGGAACATACAAACTTTATTCCAAAGGAACGCTACAACAACGAAACTATCATTTACGCCGGAGACTACCTCCCACAAGGACATGAATACTTCAAACTCAGTGCGGAGGAACTGCTCGAAAAACTGGTCCCCGGTTTCCGCAAAATCAATCCGGAATTCTCACGAGACTGGATCATCGATGCCAGTAAATTTGCGGCGGATTATGCACAGCCGGTTCCTTTTGTGAACCATTCACGGGCAATTCCGGATATGAAAACTCCTTTGGAAGGCTTGTATTTTATCTCCATGAGCCAAATCTACCCCTGGGACCGCGGAATGAATTTTGCTGTCCGCTGGGCAAATGACCTTTCTCAAAAGATAATTCAGGCATCCTGAGTTAGTGAAGCAGGGTTGATGTCATGAGATTGGCTGTTTTTTCCGATATCCATGGAAATATCAGTTTTTTCGAGGCTTTTCTGAAAGATGCCGAAAAAGAAAAAGTTGACCGTTTCGTCTTTCTGGGCGATGCGGTCAGCTATTATCCCTTCGGCTGTGAGGTGATCCAAAGGCTGCGGAATCTTGACGCTCTCTGCATCGAAGGGAATCATGATTCGATGCTTCGGGGAGAATTCCCTATACCGGAAAACCACGAACCGGTCTATCAATTACGGTCTGTAATATCTGAAATCACACCGGAAGATTTGGACTATGTAAAAAGCTGGCCGAAAATCGTGCATAAGACACTGGACGGCAAACGACTGACCTTTGTGCATGGAAATCCGCTGAACCATCTGAAAGGGTATAGTTACGCGGACAGCGAGCTGGCTCTTTATGATGATCCCTCAGAGGATATTGTCTTTGTCGGGCACACCCATCGCCCGTGGATCCGGCAGAATCCGCATACCCTGATGGTCAATGTCGGCTCTGTCGGTCTCCCACGGGATGAGGGCGGCGGCAGCAAACCTGCCTGGGTACTCTATGACAGCCAAACCGGTATCCCGGAAATCCGCAGGGTCAACGCAGATATTACGCCGCTCCTCTCCCTTCACGGCAAAGTCCACGAAAGCGTCCTTGACGCACTGAAACGCTGAAGCAAATGAAGAAGTAAGAAATTCTTACTTCTTCATTCTTACTTCTTACTTCTTCATTCGGTAATACGCCGCCCCGTACTCTTCCGTCACCCACTCATATTTTTCATTCAGCAGCTCCTGTACTTCTGTGATGATTCCCTCATAACCGCTGAGATAGATGATCCAGTAAGGCGAATTCTCTCGCATATCCTGCAAAAACTCTTCTTTCATGGCGGGATCTACAGGAAAATGGGCAAAATGATACGCGGCAAAACGGGAACAGGGGATCAGACCGCTGTTCAGATAGACCTCCGGTGAAACATAAAGCCCCATCGCAGAAACCTTTTCCTCATCGGGAATCGATGCGGCAAAGGCAAACCGGTCCGGTGCTTCCCGGGCAGGCTGCAGATTAGAAAGAAGCTGAACAGCTTCGAAACCGAAAAATGCAAGAACGATCAGAGCTGCAGCCATTTCCGGCACCCTTGGCAGATTCACATACAGCAGCAGCACCAGGAAAAATACCGGGACATAGATAATGTAGTAATGCCAAAAGACATTCGAACTCCAAAGCATTACAGCGTTGGCAGCAACGACCAGCGCCATCATCCCATCCAAGAGCCGAAAACTTCGGACACGGATCCAATGAACACAAAGAATCAGCAGCGAGACGATGACAGGCAGAAAACGGATAAAAAACTCTTCTCCCGTAAAGTTTTTGTGAGTCCGCTGAGAGGCGTATTTCAGGTTGTAGGCAAACACGCCATAAAGCATATCACCCAAAGCGTGCTTTGACAGAAAATACAGACAAATCGGCACCGCGATCACAGCAATTCCCAGCATACCGAAAAGAATGTTCTCAAACAGGTTCCGCCATTTCTTTCTTGTGGCAAGATAGATTGCCACAGCCAAAAGTCCGGCACAGATGGATATGGCATTATTGACACGAATAAAGGCAATCAGTCCAAAGCAGACGCCATGAACAAAAGCGTACCGGCGGGGATGGAGCGGCTGATCTTTCACATTGGCGCCATATTTCACCAGCAGGTACAAGCTGCACGCAATCATCGGCAGAGACCATTCCTCTGAGAGATTCCCGCTGTCAATTACAATGCAGAATACAGACAGTGCACTCACAGACAGAAAAATTGAGCAGAAGATGTTGATTTTCCCGCTGTAGCCTTCCTGTCCGGCACGATACAGCAAAAATACCGTCAAAAACATTGACGCGATCTGCATCAGAAAAGTCAATGTGATATCGGCGTTGTGTGTCCCTTTGAGTGTTCCTATGGCTTGCAGAAAGAAAAGGACCGGACCTTTATTGTCCCATATTTCCGAATAAAGTACCTTCCCTCTGCGGACCATCAGCCCCATGAAGCGGTTAAAAGCAGAATCTACACCATAATTATTCGGGTAAAGCGGGCTTGTTGTGGATGAAAAGAACAAAAACAGCAAAACCAGCAGCAAAGCCGTAATGAGATATATGATCAGATTTTTACGCTTTTCCATTTCTCCCTCACCCAGTCCTGATCAGTTTAATCCACTATCCCCTATCTCCTATATCCTATCCCCTATTATAACGACATTTTTCCCACTGTTTTCCCTATTCTTCCGGCTATTTTTCCGGATTATGATACAATGATAAACAGGAGAGAGATATATGAAAAGAATACTTGCCTGGGTACTTCCATTTCTGCTGATCATTGTATTTGTTTACGGACGGATCGTATGTTACGGTCCGATGAATGATTCCGTTGCGGTACAGGATACTGAATCCTACTTCGCAGCAGCCGAGATGCCGCCGTTCTCACTGAAGTCTTTTGAACAACAGCGGTCCATTTCCTATCCGCTGCTGATCAAAATCAGCAATCCCACGCTTGAACATGAATTGACCCAGCTTTCAGAACCGTATTTCGGCACAGAAGCCCGTTTGGCAGTACAGCCGGGGACGGAGACCCTGGTCCGCAACCAGACCGTTATTTCAATCGTCTGTTGGGTGCTGTGCGCGGTGTTAGTTGCTTCGTCACTGAACGGTGTATTTACCAAAGCGCTTGCGGTTTTCCTGATCCTGAGCTGCGGATTTGTCCCGCAAATCGCAGATTGGGACAGCATATTAAGCAGCGAATCCCTGAGTTTTTCTCTCTTCATTTTATCCGTCGGGCTGCTGTTTAAAGTCATCCCGGACGGTCGGAAAGACCGCGTCACATCCTGGCTGGCAGCATTGGGACTGATCATCGTCAATTTCTTCTGGGTTTTCACCCGGGATACCAATGCCTACTTTGTAATCGTCGAAGCACTGCTGCTCATCATCTCCGGCATCATTTTCTGGATCCGGCGCAAAGGGCAGCGCGTATCTACCCTGCTGTGCGGGTTTTTCCTGCTGGGGATTTTCTTCTTCCATCAGGGCACCATGCGGGAATCCGAACGGTGGCTGCTGCCCTTCCTGAACAATATGATCACCAATGTTTTCCCCTATGAAGACCGGGTGGCATTT
The DNA here is from genome assembly GCA_902791025.1 of uncultured Chloroflexota bacterium. GTDB lineage: Bacteria > Chloroflexota > Anaerolineae > Anaerolineales > Anaerolineaceae > Flexilinea. The sequence continues at coordinate 69,415 of CADATZ010000017.1, forward strand.
TTTGAAGAAATGGAAATGCCGACGGAAGGCGGGGTTTTAGAGCTGACCGGGTCTGCGGAATATAACAACATCTACCAGAATGAAAAGTTCATCCACTGGGCACGCCGTTTTGGTTTGAGCGCTTATCAGAAATTTCTTCTTTCCCGGCCGCTGTGGAGTGTCAGCGAGGTTTATAACAACCTTGACAGCTTCTTTGAAGAAAACCGTCAACCCTTTTTCTATGGCTCAAAAGAGCAGCGTCCGCATTGGGCGGAAAAACCAGGGAACCTCATGCTGCCGCTTTCCGCAAGCGTTATCCTGATCGATTTTCTGCTGCTGATCCTGTTGGCAGTCAAATCTGTGCGAACCGGTGACGCGTCTGATATCCGTTCCTTCTGGGCGCTACTGATTCTCTTCCTGGGCGGCGGTCTGCTGATGTCGCTTTCTTACCTGGGTGAGGTGAGGTCAATTTGGCGGCACGTTCTCGGCGGAGTGACTGCACTGCGTCTGACGCTTTGGCTCCTCATTGCAGCGTTATTCTCACGACAGGAAGAAAAAGCAGGAGATAATTAAGGAAATACAGATCATTTCAGATTGATAAAATTTGGCCTGTTCTGTTAACTCAAAATGAGTCAACGAAAACAGGCCAAATTTTATCAACATGTCTTGTTGTTCCTTCCGGAAGCAAACGCTGTTCCAGTGGTACTTATTTCCTGCCCTGTTTCAGCTGTTCCTTGTTTTTGTACATCCTTTGCAAAGCCTTTTCAAATACCTCTTCCGCAAAACGCTCCCCGCAATAGCAAGCCATTCCACCGGCAATGACAAGACCTCCGTTTTTCCGACTCTGCTTGTTATAAAGCTCGATTTCAGCCATGAAGCCGCTGGAGAGTTCATAATCCTGTCCGCGGGAAATAACGGCAAATTCATCTCCGCCAATGCGGAAAACGGGACTGTGCACAAAAATATCGCAAATCATGGTACACGCCATACGCAGTGTTTCATCCCCGGCATGCGTCCCTGCAGATGCATTGACCGCTTTCAGGTCGTTTACATCGAAAGTGCTGATTGCAAACTCGACCTGCTCACCGTTCCGGATATGATGGTTCAGCGTGTCTATATATTGCTCAAAAGAATGTCTGTTTTTAACGCCTGTCAGTTCATCCCGGAGCTTCCGGTCTTCCATGATCCTCACAGGTTCCGAAATATTGATACTGATTCCTAAAATACACTCCCTTCCGGAGCTATCAGCAGTCTTTACCTTTGTGGTTTGGAAATAATGAACCTCACCCCGCACATCTGTGATTTCCTCATAAAATGCGTACGGTCCTTCTGTCCGATCAGTTTCTTTGTCTGATTCGGAAAAGCGTTTTGATTGATCAGCTCCGAAAAGCTCGTTGTCTGTGTATCCTCTGACTTCATCAGGGCTTGATCGAAGGACAAAGTCTGCAAAAGATTGACTGCAGCTAAGATATTTCCCGGTTTTGATATCCTTTGTAAAGGTCAGTACCGGCATTTTCTTTTCAAGACTCAGATTGTTGTTTGAATTTCCCGGCAATGGCTCACTGAGCTTCAGCGAACTGTGCGGTAAAGTTATGTCGTCCTCCATAAGCGGCTCAATTCTCTTCAGTCAGAAGCTTTTCAAATGTAAAATAATTTTCGCCGGAGGTTGTTTCGTAATCATCATCCCCGTTGAGATCACCGGAGAAGAAAGAGTCATATCCCTTAAGAAATTCATTGATGTTGAAATTGATAATACCGTTTTCATTCAGTACCGGCATATTGTCCTGAACAGAAATGGCGGTTACGGTTTCTGCTCCATCGCTGCAGCTGAGCCGGGTGTTCATGATAAATCTGCTGCCCGGGTAATCCTGTATATGGTCAAGCGCTGAGATCCACAGGGAAACGATGTCAAGATCAGGGAAAAGCGTCAGAACCATTTCCGCATGAGATTCCAATACGGATTCTTCCGCGGTGAAGATGGAAAAAGCCGGATCAATAGAGAGTGTGCATTCTCCGGCAGGGGTGTCGGTGTTGATTTTCATAGCCGGGAACGCATCAGGTTGGGCAATGATCGTTAATTTTTCAAATAACAAGCCATCCTCTGTGATGAAACGGGAAGGTGGATTGACGACCAGCGTAGGAGAGTCAACAGCGGGAAAAAGCTGGACAAATTCCGTTTTCCAATTATTCCCGGTAACGATTGTGTTGTAGGCGGTTGGGACTTCACCTTCTTCTGCATTCAGCCAAATCATATAAACCTGGTCAGAAGGTAACGAGGCAATTGTTTTTCCATCTTCCGTGTGGATCTCCGCATTTGTAATATCAGAAATGCCTTCTTTTGTGACCGGGTTGAACTCGGCTTTTGTTCCGTCGAGCGTTTCGACGGCAAGACCGGCCTCACCTTTGACGGCTATCATGATGTCTTTACTGTCGGCTGATGCCGGAATCGAACAAACGAAGATGATGAGAATCATCAGAAAAGACAGAAATGTTGATTTGTTTTTCATAGTATCATTCCTTCCAGACCGGTTTTTCTATTTTTTTGTATCTATTCAGTACGAAGCACTTGGGGACTGGCATCTTGTGTCGCGAAGCCGACACAAGCGTGCCTGTCACCATGTGCGGTACTGCGGATTCTGAATATTTTTTTAATTATAAAGCAAATATCGTTCCAATTTGCTAAATCTTCAACAAAAAACGAAACTGATCAGTACCCGGCGGCGCTGCACACAGTACAGTATTTTGTACGGGCTGCCTGCTCCGTATGGTACGAGCTTTGCTCCGTTGATTCGGAGCAGGAGCTGCGCCAGCTAAAAAACTGTCGAGGTGTGTTCCATCCTGAATAAACACCTTCAAAGAATACTTTAAACAATGGTATAAATAATATAGAGGAAAGTCTTCCGAGACAGGAAGGCGGCACATGATAAACGAAATCTTATTTAAACAAACGAAAGTATTCAAAAGAATTCAGCAGAAGAAATCCATTTTTCGTCAAGGGAATTCTTTTTAGGAGGTGAAAATGCCACCAAAAACTCATAGCAGCAGTTCAAGCAGCAGTCGGAGCTCCTCAAGCAGCTCCCGCAGCAGCAGTCGAAGTTCATCAAGCAGCTTTAGCAGCAGTCGAAGTTCAAGTTCCTTCGGGAGCAGAAGTTCGTTCGGTCCAAGTCCTCACAGCCGGTCATCCTCAAGTTCATCGGGCGAATCATTATTTTCCGGGTTTGGCAGTTCACGAAGCAGTGGACCTTCCCGGCACAGTTCCACGTCATTCAGTTCGGCACCCCGCCGTGATAACGTCGAACAGGTCAGAAGGAATCCGTCATACAACTACAATCCGATGCCGCCGATGCGTCCGCGTCATAATCAGCCGAATCTTGGATCAGCTTTGCTTACCGCGATGCTCTTCCGCGGTATGAATCATGACTACGTGTATTACGACAAACCTTATGAGGTCGACGGGAAAACCTTTCAACCGGGATATTATGATGAAAACGGCACCCGGTATGATAACCTGATGATGAAGAACGCTGATGGATCCAATACGCTGATCCTCACCTGCGAATACTGCGGAACAACCACCAAACTGGATTGGAAGGAAGGTGACGCTCCTCACTGTTCCAAGTGCGGCGCTCCGCTTGATATAGAGAAGGCACAAAAAGACAATATCAGCTCATCCGGTTCCTATAACGGTGAGACCACAACCGAACCAAAAACGAAGAAAAAGTCTTCCTGCCTGAAGTGGGTGCTGTGCGCTCTGGGTGCGATCCTGTTTCTATCGCTTTCCCGATCCTGTGGAAAGACGGGAAGCCCGCAGATGGTTAGTTTCAGACCGACGAATACGGTACAAATGTTCCTGCCAACCGCACGTCCCACATCCGCCCCGGCGGTTTCAGTTCCTGCCGGAGGAACAATTCGCTTAGGTCAAAACGCAGACGGTTCCTATTATCTCATCACAGACGGTTCCACCGCGGACAAGATTTTAAGATGGGACGCGAATTCTAACAGTTTCTATGACCCAGAGACAGACACATATTTCTGGTATAACACCGATCTTGAAAACCCTGTCTGGCAATATTGGGTTGAGGGTGTCTCGTCGGATTATGGCGACTATGGTTGGATGGAATACAACAATGGCAAGTGGTATGTTGAAGTCAGTGACGGGAATTGGCGGGAATATACGGGCAATCCGTCCGGATTCTGGTATATCACAGACAAAAAATCTGACAGCACGGGATTGTCCTCGTCCTCCGCATTACCAGCAGATTCCACACTCCGCCTGAAACGCAATGCGGACGGTACCTATATTGTGCTTGAGGGAAACCGTGGAAGAGCCGATAAAGTGATCCCTTATGATCCGGAGACCGAAAGCTATTATGACAAGGAAACGGATACCTACATCTGGTACAATAACGATGCGGCACAATGGCAATATTGGGTAGAGGGGCTCTCCTCCGAATACGGTGACGCCGGTTGGATGGAATATAACGACGGTCAGTGGTATATCGAAACCAAACCCGGCTCCTGGGCGAAGTACACTGATGATAACGGGACGCTCTGGTATATTGCGGAGTGACTTTTTCCGTATAGTGTAATTACAAAACTTGAGGGATTTTATGGAAACCCGCATTATCAAAGGCAATATCATTTCCGCACCGGAGTTTGGAAAATTAGAAATCACAGAAAAAGGTTATTTGATCGCTGTTGACGGCAAAATCAAAGGAACCTTCCAAAAGCTGCCGGATGAGTTCTCCGATTGTACAATTGAAGATTACGGAGATGCTTTGGTGATGCAATCCTTCGCTGACATGCACCTGCACGCGCCGCAGTATCCTATGCTGGGGATGGGCATGGATATGCCGCTGCTGGATTGGCTGAACACCTACACCTTCCCGACCGAATCTTGTTTCAAAGACAATAAATTCGTCCGCAAAGCCTATCACCGTCTGGCGTATGAACTGGCAGCCAAAGGCACTACCCGGGTCTGTATGTTCTCCTCCATCCATCGCGAAGCGACACTGATCCTGATGGAGGAACTGGAAAACGCCGGCATCACCGGATACGTCGGTAAGGTCAACATGGACCGCAACGGCGGGAAGGATTATCAGGAAACGACCGAAGAATCGATCTCCGAGACTGTTAAGTGGCTGGAAGCCTGCAATTTCGAACATATCAAACCGATGATCACACCCCGCTTCACCCCTGCCTGCACGGATGAACTGATGCAGGAACTGGGACGGATCGCAAAAGAGAAAGACCTTCCCATTCAATCCCACCTCTCGGAAAACACCGGGGAACTGGCACTCGTAAAAGAGCTCCATCCGGACTGTGTACAATATTGGGAGACCTATGCAAAATATGGATTGTGGAATGACAAAACGCTCATGGCTCACTGTGTCTGGTCTGACGCGCGGGAACGGAAGGCGATCAAGGATGCCGGCGTCTGGGCTGTACACTGCGCTTCCTCCAATGAAAATCTGGTCTCCGGATACGCCCCGGTGCGTGTGATGCTGAATGAAGGTCTCAATGTGGTTCTGGGCAGCGATATCGCCGGTGGTGATCACCTTTCCATGTTCAAAAACATCACCGCCGCTATTCGCGCCTCCAAAGCTCGCCGTATCATGGATGACTGGAAGACGGATTTCCTGACCGTAGAGGAAGCCTTTTACCTCGGCACCTCCGCGGCTGCTCCCTTCTTTGGCGAAAAACCGGGCTTCACACCCGGCAACTCCCTGCACGCCATCGTTGTGGAGGACGAAACCCTGCCCATGGTTCGTCCGCTTTCAGTCCATGAGCGCTTTGAACGCTGCGTCTACCGCCGCGAACACGGCGCCATCCTGGCCGTATACAGCGAAGGCAGAAAGATTTTCGGGAAATAATCGTAAATTATTCCAACCCAACCGCTTTGCAGGTACAACTCACCTGCCTAATTTCGCATGCCACCTGATAAACAGACACAAACTTACTCAATTGTTATCGAAAGTTCGGACAGGTTTATTTTCTCCAAATACGGGGCAAGAATGACGTCCAGGCGTTCCTTCAGCTTTCTTAACAGTTCCTTCTTGACAAAAAGTCATGTCTTTTTCATCACACGCTGCTATGATGATGATGGACATATAAAACCGCCCAAGATTCGAAATGACGAACATCGGTTCTTCGAGGACTTCACGGATTTCCTTCCCGATCAGCGGTAATTCACGAGACAAATACGCATCGATCACGTCAATAGGCACAATAATCGGAATTTCGAGTGTAACCTTGCATTTGGAGACCAGCTTACTGAAATTGACAACATTTTTGACGTCATGATTGTTCATTATCATATAGTTGTTTGTGCTGGTATCTCGTATTTTTGTTGAGCGGATCCCGATCTCTTCCACAACTCCCTTGAAACCGCAGATTTCCACAAAATCCCCAACCCGCAAGGCGCCGTCAAAAACAATTCCCAGCCCGGCAAGAATATCAGACACCAGATACTTCGAGCCAAGCGAAAGCGCGACAGAAATGATACCCATAGACGCAACAAGCGCTCTGGTGTTGACGCCAAGGCAGTCAAGCGAAACATAGATCATAGCAGCATATAGGATGAATTTCACCAGGCTGCGGACAATTTGAAAAACAGCCCTTTCCCTGGCACCGATTTCACTGAAAAGGATCGTAAACAGCAGATCTATGATGACGAGGACAAGGTTTCCAATGCAGAGAACCGCAAAAATAATCGCGGCAGCAAACGGGTTAATTCCTTTTTGCCAATCTCCGGTTATGAGAAAAGCCATCGTAGCGTTTTGTGAAAAATATGCCACACCAATCAGGACCGCCATAAACAAACCGCACAGAACCTGAGCCACTCTCATTGCTTTTCCAGCCGGAGACAGAGCCTTCCAATATTTTTCGATCTCGACCGTGAATTGTGATTTTTCACCTTTCTCCACGGAAGCTTTGTCCCCATTAACGGGTTTCTCCGGTTCTATCATTCTCAGCTGATCAACGCTTTTCTTTGTATATCCCTTCAATAGTCCTGCTGATGCTTTCTGCCTTGAATTGACCGTCTCTGGAAACATCCCGCAAGACCAGTGCACGTTCAATCGCCATGAGAAACGCTAAAAGAACTGCAAGAAAGATTACCGAAAAAAAATATCGTTCTGATAAATTTATTTCTCAGGCTTTTCATAATAGATCCTTTACCCGGTGAACAACGATCGGATGAATTTACATTTGTAAAAACAACGATGTGATTATTGCTTTATTATAACGTAAAAACCGGACCTTTGACAAAGGTCCGATTATGTAATAAAAATGAATTATCCAAAAATTTCGAATCATTTCAGATTTTCTTTTCCCATATGTTGCTTCAAACGACACTATTATAAAAACATAATAACTTTTTTTGAAAAACATCCGGTTTTGACTATACATATAAAACAAAAAGAGCTTATTTCATCAATTCAACAATTTCGTCCGGTGAGTAAACACTGATATCGAAAGATAAAAAATCCTTTTTGTTTCTTGTAACGATTCCGTCACAATTATTCGATTTCGCACAAACCGCAAGAAGACAGTCCTCAAAATCTTTTGCCCTTTGAAGAAATGCACTATTTACATCATCATTGGTAACAGTAAGAATTTTCACGATATTGAGAATGTGTCCTAACGCATTGTAAGCCTCATCTGTACTTCCGAGTGCCTTTCGTACAAGGTAAAAAATATCCGTTGCTGTCGATGCTGAAATAAAACCATAAATGTCCTTTTTTTCACACGACGAAAGAATCGTTCTGGACTGTTCATAGAAAGGCTCTCGTTCAAGAAGAACATCAAGGATAATATTGGTATCAATCATTAATCTCATAACGAGACAACCTTTCATCACGTAATGAATACTGGTCAATTGAATCAGATATCTTTCCCTTCAAAATTCCGGATATCGCATCAACCGCGGAAACATTCGGATCAACCAGTCTCGCCACAGGCTTGCCATTTTTTGTGATCCAAATATCTTGTGAAGGTACGAGAGAAAGAAAATAACCAAACTTCGTTTTAAATTCAGTAGCTGTAACTTCCATGATCAATCAAATCTCCTTATTAATATTATAGTCGATTCCAGAAGAAATTCAACTGAAATTCGATTGAAATCGGAACCTAATCAAAATAAATCGTGCGATTGTTAAAAACTATGCATTTTGTGATGCGTTGTCCGGAAACTGAATGGATACAAAATCAGATAAAAAAAAGCGGGGACTGTCCCTTGATGGGGCAGTCCCCAATACTATTTTTCTAAAACTCACTGGTCACTGGCAGCTGCTTTCTGACCACTGACTACTGGTCACTGACTACTGTTCGGCAGGTTCCATGTCATCGCGGCCATGCTTGCAGATCGGGCACTGGTAATCCGCGGGCAGTTCCGGGCCGTCGAATTCTTCAAAGTAACCGCAGATCTTGCAGATGAAGCCCTTCTTCTTCTCCACCTTCACCGCCGGGACATATTCAAAAGCGTCCTTGCCGTGCTTGCAGAGCGGGCAGACATAATCATCCGGCATCTCCGCACCCTCATAGAAATAACCGCAGATCGTGCAGCGCCAGCCTTCCTTCTGCTCGGTAACAGGAGCCTTCTTCGGCTTGATGTGCGCGTGATAGTAGGCATAGGTCGCGGAAGGCGCGTTGGAAAGGACCTTCGCTTCCGTCACATTGGCAATAAAGAGCGTGGACTTACCCAGGTCAACAAACTGGATCACCTCACAGCCAAAGACCGCGTTGGTATAGGTCGGGATATAGCGGATCCCATTTTCCAGCCGGTCATCATAAGCCACATCCGCGAACTTGTCCACGTCCCGCCCGGACTGGAAACCGAAGTGCTGGAACAGGGAGAAAGGCGCGTCCTCCGTCAGCACGGAAACATTGAACTTCCCGGCAGCCTTGATCATGTCAGCGGTATGGTTCTTATTGATGACAGAGATGGTGACAGTCTTCGGGTCGCCATCCGCGGCCTGTCCGGCGGAGTTGATGATGCAGCCGTAATCCTTGCCGTCCACCTGTGTGGTAACAATTTCGAGACCGTAGGTAAACTTGAAGAACGCGGTCGGGTCAACATTCGCGACAGCCTTGGTGACAAACGCGGCTTCCTTTGTGGCAGCCGGGGCGGTAACGGTTTCCTTCACATCATACAGATGCGGGTTGATATCCAGCGCGATGGCATCCGCCATGGCGTCCAGCTGATCCAGTGTAGCCGCCTTCGGGGAAGACTTGATGGTGATGGTATCGGCGATGAACTCGGTGCCCGGCAACTTGGAGAGCATATCCTTCATGATCTTGCCAGCCATCGGACCCCAGGAGCCATTCTCCAGCAGAGCGACCTTGCGGTTCTTCAAGCTATGCGCAACGATATCGTTGAGCAGGTTCTCCATGGTGACAAATACACCGGCATTGTAGGTTGTCGCCGCAAAGACCAGATGGCTGTTGCGGAATGCACTGGAGACGATATAACTTGCCGGGATCACGGAAGTGTCGAACATCTCCACCGGGATTCCTCGGTCAACCAGCTTGCCTGCCAGGATGTTTGCCATGTTTTCTGTGTGACCATAGACAGAGGCATAAGCCAGACAGACACCCTTGACCTCCGGTGTATACGTAGACCAGAGATTATACTTTTCGAGGAAATCACCGAAGTGCTTGCGCCAGACAAACCCGTGCAGTGGGCAGACGTAATTGATTTCCAGCGCGGAAGCCTTCTTGAGAACCGCCTGCACCTGCGGACCGTACTTCCCGACGATATTGGTGTAATAACGGCGGGCTTCATCCAACCAGTCGTGCATGAAGTCCACTTCATCCGCGAAAATGTGTCCGTTCAGCGCACCGAAAGCGCCGAAGGCATCCGCGGAGAACAGGACCTTGTCGGTCAGGTCATAGGACATCATCACTTCCGGCCAGTGCACCATCGGCGCCATCACAAAGGTCAGGTTATGCTTTCCCGTGGAAAGGGTGTCGCCTTCCTTGACGATATGGAGTCTGTCACTCATGTCATAGTCAAAGTAATTGGCCAGCATGTCCTTGATCTTGGCGTTGCAGACGATGGTTGTTTCCGGATAGCGGTAGATCAGGTCTTCGATCGTGGCCGCATGATCCGGTTCCATATGATGGATGACGAGATAGTCCAGTTTTCTGCCGTTCAACCCGTAAGCGACATTGTCAAAGAAGGTATGAGCAACGGCTTTGTCAACGGTATCAAAAAGGACCGTTTTTTCGTCAAGTAAAAGATAGGAATTATACGATACGCCGTTCGGGACTCCGTAGACACCTTCAAAACAGGTAAGTCTGCGATCATCAGCTCCCACCCACAGCATATCGTTCAAAACTTGTTTTGTGCAATGCATAGTAAAAACCTCCGTTTTAATCTATTAAGGTAATCATAACACAAGTAAAACCCTTTTTCAAGATGGATTAAAAGAGACACGGGGACAGATTTAATGAAACACGGGCACAGGTTTCCTGTCTCATTCTTCTTTGACGCCGCTCTTATTTTTCCGGTTTTCACAGATATTGCAGGCTTTCAGAAAAGTTAATAATATCTATCATTCATGTTATAATTTAAATTGTGAATATATCTATGGGAAAAATTTTATCCAGCCACCGATTTTCGTTTATATTCCTGACATGTATGTTTGTCATTGGTTTACTATTTTTTCCCAGGCATAAGTTTTCTTTATCCTCATGCACATGGATATGATTCAGCCTTTGTTCGGTTAATGGAAAACTCATTAAAGAGTAACCACTCAGAACTTGAGAAACTCAAATGAAGACAGACTCACTTGTATCTGCTTCTCAACAAGAGGCACCGATTCCAAAGTAATGCGTTCTGAATAAATACTTTAAAGAAATTGATAAATAATGGATGAAAAATGTTCATAAACAAATTTTTATCACGTTTGAAAGATAAAGCTTCTTTATTTATTTTTCTCAGCATTCTATTGCTTTTTGTTTCAATTTTTCTTTTTTACTTTTCCACTACAACAAGCCCACATCACCCGAATAATTACGGATTTGATTCTGCTTATTATCGATTCATTGGGGCATCCATGCTAAAGGGTAAAGTTCCCTATAAAGATATATGGGATAATAAAGGACCTATTCTTTATTTTATTGAAGCAATCGGCGCTTTGCATGGAACCAGAAACGAAAAGATCTCAGTAATTTTTTTGCTCCAGATTTTCTCGTTATTTGTTTCCTCATGTATTATGTTTGCTGCTAACAGGGAAATCCACAAAACAAAAATTCATGATTTTTATTTTTTATTCTGTGAAATATGCGCGATAGCAATTCTTGGGGAATATCTAACTGAAGGAAATTTGACAGAAGAATGGTCAATTTCTTTTATCAGCCTCAGTTTATTCCTTTTTCTCAAATATTCTTTAACCAATAATACCAGTCCTCTTCACCCAAAATCTTATGCGTTTATTCATGGGATAACTCTTGCATCACTGGCATTGATTCGGATCAATAACGCGGTTTCCATTTTTGCAGGAATAGCTGTAATTATTATTTATCTTATGATAAAAAAACAATGGAAAAATCTTATTGAAAATATTATTTTTGGAATACTCGGTGCATCTCTTGTTATCATACCCGTGTTTCTTTTTTATCTGCAAAAACACGCATTAGGAGATATGCTGTATGCTGTATTTATATACAACTTAAATTATACATCTCAAAAAACACATATTCCCATAACAGGGTTGAATTTCTTTTTGATTCGCTATTCTCCACTGTTTCTCTTACTTTTATTAATCATTTTCCATATTATAAGAACACGAAAATGGCGGGTGTTGGATATCATTTCACTCACTATTGTCATATCGAACATAATCTTATTATACAGAATCAATATCTATACCCATTATTTTATTATCGTCGTACCTGTTTTTCTTTTCGTTCTGATAATTTACACAAACATCAAATATATCCCGGAATTTTTATGCACAATATTATTACTATCATTCTTCCTGAACAGGGATATCAAGATGTTTCAATATCTGCGAAATGTGAAGCATGAAAATTATTTTGCAACGGTAACATCCTATCTTCCTAAGACAGAAAGAGATTCTGTGATAGCAATCGAAGTAATGCCCGGGATTTACCTGAACACAGGTCTTACCCCTATTTCCCGATTCGCCGCCTATCAGCATGATTATTTAAAGTACGGGAATGGATTCGAAGAAGAATTTATTTCAGATCTCAAAACAAAAAAACCAAAATGGATCATTGCAAGCCCATCCACAGATAGTTTGCCATCATACGTAGTTGAACTGCTAAATACAGATTATGAACATAAATTCAGTGATGGCGCCTGTACCTACAACAGATTAAAAGAACCATAATAATGATAATATTAATGTATATATTCAGGGCGAAGCACTTGGGGACTGGCATCTTGTGCGGCGCAGCCCGAACAAGCGTGCCTGTCCCCATGTGCGTCGCTGCGGGTTCTGAACAGTTACACATTAATAAAAATACTGCTGAATATATGGTATTTGAGGAAGAGCTGAATGAACATTATGAAACAATATCAATATAAAAGAGTCAGGTAAGGTAACAAAATGGAACGAATACGCGTGATGGTTACGGGCGTCGGCGGGGGCGGGAACGGCGAACAGCTGGTAAAAGCCCTGAAGATGTCCGATCAAAATTATTATCTGATCGGGGCGGATATCACCCCGGTCTCCAAGGGCCTTTTCCTGGTGGACCAAAAACAGATCCTCCCGCCGGCCTCAGACCCGAACTACATCGAAGCTCTGCTCAAAGTCTGCAAAGAACAGGGCGTACAGGCACTCTTCACCGGCTCCGAGCCGGAACTGAAAAAGATCAGCGCGATACAGGACGAGGTACGTTCTGCCGGTGTCTTTTTGCCGATGAACACCAAAGAGGTCATCGACACCTGTATGGACAAATCCAAAACCATGGCCTGGCTGGATGCGCACGGCTTTGCGCACCCGGCCTCCCTCACCATCCGGGAACAGGCGGACCTGGAAAAGATCACCAAATTCCCGGTCGTGCTCAAGCCCTCCATCGGGGGCGGCGGCTCTGCCAACGCTTATATCGCACAGGATGCGGAGGAGCTGCGGCTCTTCGGCACCTGGATGCTGCACATTTATGAGGAATTCATCGTGCAGGAATATGTGGGTAACGCGGACTGCGAATACACCGTCGGGGTGCTCTGCGACATGGAAGGCAGCCTGATCAACTCCATCGCGGTGAAGAAAAACATCATGACCGCCCTTTCCAACCGTCTGAAGATCCGCTCCCGCTACACCGGCGAGATGCTGGTGATCTCCAACGGCATTTCGCAGGGACAGATCGGGCGCTTCCCGGAAGTCACCTCCCAATGTGAAGAAATCGCGGTACAGCTCGGCTGCCGCAGCGCGATCAATATTCAGCTGCGCTTCGTGGATGGCAAGTGTTACGTCTTTGAGATCAACCCGCGCTACTCCGGCACATCCTCCTTCCGCGCCATGGTGGGCTACAACGAGCCGGACATCATGATCCGCAAATACCTGCTCGGCGAGCACATCGAACCGCACTTCCCCTACAAAGAGGGCTATATCATGCGCGGCCTCGACGAGACGTTTATGGAGGGATAGGAGCCAGGAGCCAGGGGTCAGGATTCAGGTGCCAGATAGGGGATAGGAGATAGGAGTCAGGGACTGTTGCCGTAAGGCGACTGTCCCGCATTGTCCCTATCCCCTAACCCCCACCCCTACCCCTGCCCAAAGAGAAACTATGGAAAATACCGCTTACATCACTATGGATATGGACTGGGCGAATGACGGGGTACTGCGCGACACCATCGCACTGGTGGAGCAGCTCAACATCCCGGTCTGCTTTTTCGTCACCAACGACACACCGATGCTCGAAACACTGCGGAACCATCCGCTTTTCACCCTCGGCATCCATCCGAACTTCCTCCCGCAGATGAACGGGCAGAGCTCTAAAACCTACCGGGACACCCTCACGGAAATGCAAGAACTGGTCCCGGAGGCAAAGATCATCCGCTGCCACGCGCTCGTGGACGCCACCCCGATCCTCGTGGCGGCGAAGGAACTGGGCTTTTACGCGGACATGAACCTCTTCATCCCCGCATCCTCCGGCATCACACTGCACCCCTTTTACCACTTCACCGGGCTCAAGCGGCTCCCCTTTTTCTACGAGGACGACGCCTGGACCGCTGAACCGGACGCCTTTGGACCGGAGAAGCATCTGACCGCCCTTGACGGAGCGCTGCGCATCTTCAACTTCCACCCCATTCACCTCTATCTGAACACGGAAGATATGGAGCGCTACAACCGCGCCAAACCATACTATCACGAATTTGAGAAACTCGCCTCCTTTGTCAATCACGGCGGAGAGATGGGGTCCAGGGACTTCCTGACCGCGCTGGTGAAAGCGGCGGAAAACAAGAACATCCGTTTCGGAAAGGTCTCGGAAATATGGAAATGATCCGCTTATCGGAAGTCTGCCTGCCTGCGTGGCAGCTGCTGCGTGAAGGAGAATTCGTGAGTCTCGGGCTTTGCACCGCAAAGGCGGGGATCCCGCTGCTGACCTTCTGCGGCAGCGCGAAATTTCTGCGCATGGCGCTGAAAAATCCGGACATCAGCTGCCTGATGATCCCGCCGGAACTGGCGGAAAAGGCACTCAATGACGCTCCGGATAAAGGCATCTGCGCTGTTCCGAACCTCCGCGTTGATTTCTTCGAGCTGCACAACCGACTCTGCGGTCCCGAATGGGCAGCCCATTACGTCGGCACAGATCAGCCGACACAAATCGATCCTACGGCAAAGATCGACCCTCGTGCCATCATTGACAGCAAGAACGTCACCATCGGCGCGAACACCGTCATCGAACCCGGCGTGATCATTTACGGCTGCACCTCCATCGGCGCGGACTGCATCATCCGCTCCGGCACCGTTCTCGGCGGCAGCGGACTGGAATTTATCCGCATGGACACCGAAGGCATGCTCGGTGTGGAACACCGCGGCAGCCTCGTCATCGCCGACCGCGTGGAGATCCAATACAACTGTAATGTCTCCCGCTCGCTTTTCCCCTGGCACAAGACTCTTATCGGAGAGGACACAAAGATCGAAAGCCTGGTGCACATCGCGCACGGCTCACACATCGGCAAACGGGGACTGATCGCCGCCTCTGCCTGTATCTGCGGCTCCGCGGAAATCGGAGATGACGTCTGGGTAGGTCCCAATGCGACCGTCTCCAGCGAGGTGAAGGTCGGGAACGGCGCCCGGGTCACCCTCGGCGCTGTGGCGGCAGCGGATGTTCCCGCGGGAACCACGGTCACCGGCAACTTCGCCATCCCCCATGAGCTTTTCATGGCGGATCATTTAAACAAATTACGAAATTAACAAGCACCGGGCCATTTACCTGCCTCACAGCCCGGAGCACATGGGGTCTGGCATCTTGTGCGGCGCAGCCCGCACAAGCGTGCCTGTCCCCATGTGCGTCGCCTTATCTCGCGAAGCCCGCACAAGTTGCCAGCCCCCAAGTGCTCCGGACCTTCACGTCCGTCCCCGCCGCCTTGCGAAAGGATAATAACCAATAATAGAAAAATACATCGTTTACGGTCTTTTTCTGCTCCTTCTCATCGCCGCCGCATATGCCGGGGCAAAAGGAATGCTGAAGGGCGATATCGACCGGGAAAACAAATGGGCGGAATACGAACACCGCAGCCGAAAAACCAAACGATAAAGGAATAAAACAACGACACCCGATGCCGTATCTTTCTACAGAAAACGTGTATAATTAGTTTATCACATTAAAAATACGGCAGGGAAACATGGTCGATTGGATAATCATCACGGACGACAACACAGCAGTCCTCAAAGAAGCTGAACACATTCTCACCGAACCGGGCAGACGCATCACCACGCTGAACTCCGGTTCCGCCCTGGTAGACCAGATCATTGAAAACGGTCTCCCGGATCTGATCCTGCTGGACAGCGATATGCCCGGCATGGACGGCTTCGAGACGGTGCAGCTGCTTCACAAACAACTCGGACCGGACAAAGAGATCCCCTTCATTTTCATGACCGACAAATATGATCCCGAAGTCGTAAAAAAAGGCGTCAGGCTCGGCACGCTGGATTTCATCAAAAAACCCTTTGAACCGGAGATCCTGAAAAGACGGGTCGATCAAAACGTCAGCATCCGGCACAAGATCCGCAAATACGAACGGGATGCTGAAACTGACCTTCTCACCGGATTCCTGAACAAAGCAGCCTCCGACCGGAAAATCGCAAAACGCTGCAAAAACCAGGACGGCATGCTCTGCGTACTGGACCTGGACTCCTTCAAATCCATCAATGATATCTTCGGCCACGACACCGGCGACCGCATCCTGATCCTCTTCGCGCGCCTCGTGAAGGAAACACTCAACTACGAGGCGGAATTCGGACGGATCGGCGGCGACGAGTTCATCCTCTTCGCCCGCAATATGACCACAGAAGACGAACTCTGCCAGTTCTCGGAAAAACTGAACGCCGTTTATCGCAGCGAGGCGAAAAACCTCACCGACGGGCGGATGCCGATCCCCATCGGTGTCTCCATCGGTGCTGTGAGCGTTCCCGAATATGGCAGGGATTACGAAAATCTCTTCCACCTGGCCGATCAGGCGCTCTATTTCGTCAAGCAGAATGGCAAGCACGGCTGCAAGCTCTTCAATGCCTCCGACCCGGCCATCCGCGGACCGCACCGCTTCCTCGACCTGGAAACCATCACCGCCATTCTGGAGGAACGGGACGCCTCTCCCAACGCCATGTGGATGGGCAATGAAGTCTTCGGCAGCATCTACCGCTACATGGTCCGCTACATGGACCGCTACCACGGCATTGCCTACCGCGTGCTTTTCACCGTCAAAACGACTGAGAACCTCACCGAACTGCAGAACGCGGAGATCATGATCCAGTTCCGCAAGATCATGCAGAATTCCCTGCGCAACTCCGACGTGATGATGGACTGCGGCGACAACCAGCTCTTCCTGCTGCTGCCGGAAGTCCAGGAATATGACATCCACCAGATCATCAACCGTCTGCTCCGAAACTGGAGTAATTCGGAATATTCTAAATTCACAAAAGTCACTTACGAAGCCGGTCAGGTCCATTCCCAGTTCCGCCCGGATATCGAACTGCACGGAGACCAATCCATCTGGGTGATCCTCGTCGATGATGATGAGACCAACCTGGAGATCGCCGCAGCCATCCTGCGCTCTCAGGGCATGCTCGTCTCCACCCTGAAATCCGGCAAGGAACTGATCGAGATGGCAAAGGACCACAAGCCGGACCTGATCCTGCTGGACCTTTATATGCCGGAAATGGACGGCTTTGAGACGCTGCGCCAGCTGCGCAGGGTCGTGGATCCCTACAACGACATCCCGGTGATTTTCCTCACCGGCGATGATGACAGCCAAACGAAAGTCCGCTGCCTCAAGATGGGCGCGATGGACTTCATCAAAAAACCCTTTGTGCCGGAGGTGCTGATCCAGCGGGTCACGCACACCATCGAGCTGAAGCACCTGCAAAACAACCTCGCGGCGACAGTTCACCGCAAGACGAAGGAAAACGAGAACCTTTCCATGCACGTGGTCCACAGCCTCACGGAGGCCATCGACGCCAAGGACAAGTACACCAACAGCCATTCCACCCATGTGGCAGAATACGCCAAAGAGATCGCCCGCCGCTTTGGATACACGGAAACCCGGCAGGAGGAGATCTACATGATGGGCCTGCTGCACGATATCGGCAAGATCGGCATCCCGGACGCCATCATCAACAAGCCGGGCAAGCTGACCGTGGAAGAATACGAGCTCATCAAGCGGCACCCGGTGGTCGGTTCGAAGATTCTGCAGAATATCGAGGAGATGCCGTCCCTTTCCATCGGTGCCCGCTGGCACCATGAGTGGTACAACGGGAACGGGTATCCCGATGGCCTGGCAGGGGAGGAAATTCCCGAGGAGGCGCGCATCATCGCCATCGCGGATGCCTACGACGCCATGACCTCCAAACGCAGCTACCGCGACGCCCTCCCGCAGGATATCGTCCGCGGCGAGATCGCCAAGGGGATCGGCATCCAGTTCGACCCGAAATTCGCCGCCATCATGATCCAAATGATCGATGAGGACGAGGATTATAAGATGAGGGAGAAATAGGCGGTTAGGAGTTAGGAGTTAGGGATTAGGGATTAGGGGGTAGCGGTTAGGGGTTCAAGTAGTTACGGTTGCGCACCAGACCATTTTCCCATTGCCGCGAAACCCGGAGCACATGGGGTCTGGCATCTTGTGTCGCGAAGCCGACACAAGCGTGCCTGTCCCCATGTGCGTCGATGAGCATGGGGCGACTACCGTGCCGGGGATTTGGTGCGGCGAAGTCTGGCGAAGCTTCTGCTCCGAATCGAATGCGCCTCGGAGTGGGGCTTGTATTGGCTTCGCGAGATAAGGCGACGCACATGGGGACAGGCACGCTTGTGCGGGCTGCACCGCACAAGTTGCCAGACCCCATGTGCTTCGGGCTGCGCCGCAACGGGAAAATGGCCCGGTGCGTCGGCCGATGCATTTTTTAAACAGGAATGCCCGCGAAGCGGGAATCCTTATCTTAACTCTGAACTCTAAACCCTTATCTCAGACCCCTGGCCCCTGAATCCTGACCACTGACCACTGGCCACTGATCCTCCCTAATTCACGATCTCCCCGATCACGCCGGTGGCGGTGACGAATGGGTTCTCGTAGGGGCTTTCCTTGTGGAAACAGCGCTCGTACCCGCAGCAGAGCTCATCACTGCCCAGCCACCGCATGCAGA
Source organism: uncultured Chloroflexota bacterium (assembly GCA_902791025.1). GTDB lineage: Bacteria > Chloroflexota > Anaerolineae > Anaerolineales > Anaerolineaceae > Flexilinea. The sequence goes on from CADATZ010000017.1 coordinate 88,230, forward strand.
TATCATAGGTATGGAACAGCAGATATTCCTTCGTCCCGTCCTTATGCAATCGGTACGCGCCGATTTCATCCTCCGGCAGGGCATAGACCTTGATCCGCTCCGGTTCCGAAGTTCTCCCATCATTCCAGGTCACGTAGATATTGATCACATCCTTGAACGAAGCCTTATAG
>CADATZ010000018.1 GCA_902791025.1 uncultured Chloroflexota bacterium
ACGAGTACGAAAAGGCCATGATCGAACTCGGAAAAATAACAACAGAAGAACAATATGAACTGCTGAAACGGTCATCCGAAGAATAAACAAATTCATATTTGTCGATATCTTGCAAAATCGGGATTTGTCGGGATGTTGCAAAACCGAGATTTTCAGTTAAAACAGGAGCAATTTTCATATGGATAATGCTATTTGGGTCATGCCGACTCATATCATTGCGGCAGCGGGTATCGTGATTAATGATAATGACGAGATACTGATGGTGAAAGCAAATCGCGGGGGTTGGGTCTTCCCGGGAGGACAGGTCGAAGTCGGGGAAAATGTGATTGATGCCGTTAAAAGAGAGGTTATGGAAGAGACCGGAATTGATATTGAGGTCGGTGAGGTGTTTTGCATCTCATCAAACACCTGTAAACATCCCGGATACAACGGGGTCAAAGAAGTACCCACCAAGATAATGCTCGATTTTATATGCAGAGCGAAAGGCGGCATTCCTCGTCCTTCAGATGAAAACTCCGAGTCTGCTTACTTTTCGAGGGAAAAGGCCCAAGAGTTGATCACTGCGCCTGCCATCGTTGAGAGATTTAAAGCATATTTGGAATATGCAGGCAGACCGATTTATATGGAATATGTTACAAGGCCCAACTTTCAATTGAAGTTAAAAAGACAAATATAAATTTTAAATATTCAGGATGTTGTAAAGGTACAGGACTCCTCAATTTTTGTTTACTGCCTTCGAGGTACAAGAAGCAGAAGAACTGCTGGTAAATTGAAAAACTCGGTTATAAAAACTGCAATCGGTTGGAAACCGCTTCTTTAATTTTCCTCTGATTCTCAATGTAATGCTTAATTTTACGGAAAAGTCATTCACGATAATTTCGTAAAACGGATAACATTGCCTTATTGAATGATATTGGCATACAGAAACTTTTCCGGTTCGAAAAATGTTATAATACCAGCAAGGAGATCCTATGAAAAAATACTATCCACTCATATTTCTGTTTTTTCTGTTTCTGACGCAGACAGTTTTCGCGCAAGATATCTATAACGTGGTATTTATGGTGGCACCGTTTGCCGGAAAAGTGAATGGCGCCCCGATGCCCGATTACAAGTATGGCAGAATGGTTTCGGGGGATCAGATCACTCTGGATCTGCGGGTCATGGATGTCACAGTCACCGCCGAGGAATATGGGCAGCATTTGGCTTTCAGATTTGACAAACCGCTTGAAATGGTTGCAGACGGTGTCAGGGCAGAGGTTCAAAAAGTCATCCTTGAAGAGAATCAGCAGGTCCGCCTGCGTACTCCAACCATGGACGAGGGGGCGGATCTTGAGATCACCTGGAACCGCTATCAGATGTCACCCGTTTATCGGGATTTCATCCGGTCCATCACCGGGATCCTGAACGGAGAACCCGATGAGCGGTATACGTCTCCTGAGGATTACAGTGTCATGTTTGACGTCCAGGCCGGCTGGCAGGAAGGAAAAACGCTGGGATATACATTTCGGGACGTTGACGGCAACAATGTTGATGAACTGCTGTTCGGCGAGGTGAGCGAAGATATGACCGGGACGCCGCTTTATGACATGTACACCATCCAAAACGGGGAACTCGTCCATGTCTTTGACGGCTGGGACCGGAACCGCTTCTATCTTTCTCAGAGCGGGGTTTTCATCCGGCAGGGGTCCGACAGCGCGTACCATTCTTTCACTGCATTTTATGCCTACGGGAACGGGAACCTGCAGCTGATGCGTTCGGTGATCTATGACTGGAACCAAAATTCCTCAGCACCGTGGTTCCTATCATACACCAGCTATATGGATTCCGCAAACGCCACACCAATCAGCGATGACGAAGCACAGGCGATCATGAGTTACTACATCGGCCGGGACGTCAATCTGACACGATTCGTGAAGTAAAACCACAAAAACTCTGATACTAACACAAATTCCAATTTGTCTCAGAGAACAGTCACCCTTCCTTAGCTCTGCGCCAAAGGAGTTTTTTGTCGTTTCAATGCCCGCATTCAACCTCATGCCGAACCAGGGACCAGTGTCCTGTGCATGCACCGGCGCTCCATGATGCAGCTCATGATAAACCAGCAAACCTGGCTTGTCAGGGACGCGATCCATATGCCCCACACGCCGCAGGACAGTACTGATGTCAGCAGGAAGGCCATTGCCGGATTGATGACCAGCACAAGGAAACCGCGGAGACAGCGTCCTTTCCAAGGCCGGAGATCATTTTCGTGTCGATGGCGCCGATGAGCGCGGAAATGATGCTTTCGATCACCGCAGGGACTCCTATGGCGATAATTCGCTTCAGCTTTGCTGTCTTACTGACCTTTTGGATGGGTACTTCCATCGTTTCTTAAGTCCCCTCGTTCCCTTATCGTTCCATGGGCTTGCAGCCGATCCTGTAGTTATCCAGCGTCAGTGTATCGCACTCGGAATAGCGGAATCGGTTCATGATCGTCAGCTTTCGCGGCAGTCTGCCGGTATCAGCATATTGCGGCTTCACGAGGACCTTCTCCTCAAACAACAGGTCGGGATCCATCTCAATCTCCTCCGCCCGGGTGAAAAGCTGTTCGATCCAATCTCCGGCGGACTCCCTGTAAATGCGCCGGCATTCCCTTTCTTCGTCAAACAGGTGGCATTCCCGGAGCGCCTCGCAGCCTTCAAACACCAGCTCACCATCCTTCATTGTGTAGGGTTCAAAAACCAGTGTATCCTGATAGTAAGCGAGGATATAGCCCCTTGCGGGCGCGTTGTTTTTAATAAAAGAATCCATTACCTTCCGCCTCCAGCCCATCAAGATACCACTGAATCAGCTTTTCATCGGAAATATATGGATCAAAGTGATCTCTTATACTTCGGAGCAAATCCAGCGGTATGCTGTCGACTTCTCTTCCATTGTCGTGTACATCTCTCTGATCGACCACAGCCAGGGAGATGACCTTTTTTTGCAGGTTCATTTCAAGAGCACGATGGATCAGTTCCGTTGAAATATTCACACTGCGAAAGTTCATGGGAAATTCAAGGCTGTATCTTTCCGGAGTCCGCTGTTCCGCTGATCTGTAGTAGCTGTCCAGAGCGGGATAGGCCATGATCTCTCCATAGCCGTCCCGCGTGCGCTCCCCGATAAACGTGTGGCGCAGCGGCGCAATATCTATCGGCTGCCCATCCACGGTCGTAAGACGCATTACGGAGCCCTTCGCAAGGCACCGGGACACCATGCCATCCTGCTTCCAGCGGGAATTCTGGCTGTAATCCATGTAAACATCCATGTATTTTCCGACGATCCGCAGCCTTCCGGGGGTGTTCAAAACGCGCTCGATCTCCTCCAGGAAGCCTTCCGCGCTCGTGTCCTGCATTCCCCTGGAATTGAGGATCAGCGCGTGGGACAGGCAGCTTACATCAAAGCGCCGGACCAGGTACTCCGAGGGGATCTCCGCCTTCATCAGTCGATCGACGTGAACATACACATCCCCAAAGCCTTCCTGAGTGAGGCTGCCCATCGTCATGCTCTGATGCGCCCTCAAAAGCGCAAGCAGCGATTTGAGGTCGGTGTCTGAGCCATAGATCACGCCTTTGAACACCTGACCGGGAATCAGCGCGTCGATCATTTTATCATCCTGTGCAGTGATGCGCTCCGTTTCCGGCTTTGTATAGGCCGTAATCCTGTTTTCAAAGCTCCGGGCATAGGCATCACCGACGCCGACATCCTGCTCGACCCTACGGGGATCTTTTCCGGGAGAGAGCCGGTAGTGCAGCTGTTTTTTATCCAGCTTGACCAGGGACATGCACAGCGGCAGCGGCAGCAGCCGTGTGTGCCTATCGCTGATATAGGCGTTTGAAAAGGTCATTCTCCGGAGCCTGCCCTTCATGTCATCATCTGCCAGCTTTTCCAGCGCATCCCGGAAAACCATGCCGGGCACATAGGTGATCGTGCTGGAATTATCCTCATAAGGCGCATGGATGCACAGCGGCGTGATGGGCATGACGCTGTATTCCAGCCTGTCATGGATCGCCTCCTCAGAGGGCTGTTCCCATCGGGCTGTGTCCTGCGTATCCTCGCACAGGCTGCACTCAACCTCCCCGGAAATGCCTTCCATGCGTATCCCGATATGTTTGACAGACTGAAGGGCGCGCCTAAGGGCATCCCTGTTCTCGCTCCCTTCTACCGACGCATAGAAATCCTGACCGGCCTTGAGACAGCGCACCCATTCCCCCGTCTCCGGCAAGCGTATTTTATCAGTAAAGCAGGTGGAGATCAGCGGCACGATGTCACGCCGAATCTGCACCAGCTTTTCTGCTTGCTGGACGAAAACAAGGTAGCCCTCGGGAAACGCAAAGCTTACGCGCCGCCCACAGACGACCGATGCCGGCAGAAGCCTGGAGATGGGAATGCGTGGGATACCCATCTGATCCATCGGAATATCGTAACGAAACCCCTCCGACAGCTTCATGTCGTTTTCAAAGGCGACGTTACCGATCAGTCTTATTCGGATCTCAGGCATTTGGGTCTCCTTTTCCGGAGCTGGCCGGGACATCCGTTATAAAAGGCATCACTGTCAGCGCATCATACCAGGTTGCGAAGGTGTTTTTGTTTTCATCCCTGTAAAAAGGCACGCCGAGCATAACCTCCAGGTCGATTCCCTTCTCCTTCAGACGGTACACCTGCTCCATGAAGAAGATCCTCTCGAGGCTGTAGTTTTCAGCCAAACGATTCAGGCTGCGCAGCCCGTATTCCCGCTTCAGGCGGTGCAGCGCACTGACGCGCTCCCGAAGCCTTCCATAGGCGTAATCCAGATCCTTTGCCTCCTCGTCCAGGCAGTAGGGTCTCAGCGCCAGGTTCACGTTTGCATCTGTCACTAAGGACTTCTCCCGCAGCATATCCAGTTCCTGGAAATGGGGACTGGAGCAGATCTGAAAGTCGATCCAGTTGCCGGCAAGGCCGTTTCTGAGGTTTTTTTCCAGTTTGGCTGTCTTCTTGGCATTCTCACAGCATTCCTCGGCCATTGTAAAGGCAGTGTGGAAGTCGCTCTGATCTGTCACAAAGCATATGCCGCCGCAGCAATACAGCGGAATGTTCTGTCCGTCTACCTCCCCGAGAGATGCGTTTTTCATGTTTTTAAAGAAAAAGTCGATGAATGGAAATGCCAGATCCGCATTGCACATGCAGTTAATGTCATCTCCGTTGTTGTGGATGATCTGGAATTCATGGGCAAAATTGGGATTGTCGCGGCCCAGTTCCATGTAATATGCCCGCAGCTCGGCAACGGTCTTCTCCATGTTTTTCTTATACAGATTGGTGATATTGCCATTGAGCTGTCTGCGCGTGCGGATGCCCTTCTCATAATCCGGCATCTGCTGCAGTATCCTTCCGATGGTAATGCCGAGGTTGTTGCCATCCACATGGAGTACTGCCCTGTAGTCTTTTCCGTCTGTGCCTCGCGTGGTGCGCAGCTGATTCAGGCTTACGACCTCTCCCCGTTTTACAGCCTCCCGGCGCCGGATGAGCGAGGCGGTTGAAATATAGTCCCCCATGACTTCATCCCGGCCAATCACAGGCTGGCCCGTGCGTTCCTCCCGGATCACAACGGGCAGCGCTCCCAGCGGGTCGGATATGATGGCCGATGCCTTGACGTTGTTCAGCTTTTTGTACAGCTCGAAGATGTCATGACCCAGGTCATCGGTCTTCTCCACTGCCGCCGCCGCCAGGTTCAGGGAATAGGCGTGATCGAGATAATATCTCGAAATCTTCCGAATGATCTTCTGCGCAAGGCGCCCGGTTCTGGCCACAAACATCGCGTTTCCCGCGGTGCAGATCATCAGCTGAAATAGTACACCTGTGTCTTCAAAATATGGTATCGGCGTATCCGGATCCAGAGATAAATCGTATTCGCCCCTCATCAGCGGCGGTTCGATGGACTGAAGAGCAAAGCGTATCCCGTCATCCAGGATATGCGTCATGAGATCGCTTCCGCCCAGCGTGTCTACATAGGTGTTGGAGCGGAACATAAACTTCTGTATCTGCCTTGTATCCAGAATACAAAGCACCTCTTTTTCCATGAGCTGACTGTCCATTGACACAATCCTTCATGAACTCATTGTCGGTCGTAATAGCTGTATTTTCTGAACCGTTCAAAAACGAACACGGCCCTTTTTTCTGTAGCACCGTCCGCCCGGAGGAATTCCACTGTTTCCCGCCTTGAACAGGCACAGATCACATTTTCGCCATCCTTCAGGAGCTTGTCCACAAGCATAAAGAGAAAGGTGAACTCGCCGGCGAGAAAGACCGCGTCTGCGCCTATGGCCTCGATACGCGCCGCGTAATCCCCTACGATCTGCCTTAGCCCGGCCTCATCCAGCTGTGGATCCACCTGGGGAAAGGGAATATCCAGTACCTCCCCATATTCGCTGGCGGCCTCCTTCTGTTTTGCTCCCCACAGATGGCTGGGGTGATTGCTGCAATTGATAAGCATGGCGTTCACTTTCCTTCCATTTCCTCGGTCTTCCAATCGCTGAACAAATCACAGCGTCTGTCTGTTCCTAATGGGTTCGTATATCCTTCTTTGCGGTAAATCCATACCTGCCGATCGTTTCGCCAAGTTTTACATAGCTGCCGACAGGAACATTGTTCGGAAGTTTGCGGCTGGAATAGGCGATCAGACCCGCGTCGTCCAAATTGATCAGACCATTTTCACCAATATATTCTTCTGAAACATCGATCCCGACGACTTCCCCGATAAACATGTCGTGGCTTCCCAGCGGCAGGATCTGTCTGACCTTGCATTCTATGTTAAGCGGACTCTCCATGATGATCGGCGCATAGTCAAGATGCAGGGCCTTCCCCCTGGTGAGCGAGGTCAGGGCCCATTTGTCCTCACATTCATTCATAGAAATCACGCCGCATTGATCTGCGGCTGCTGCAAGCGCTTCCGTATTCAGATTGAGTACAAATTCACCGGAATTGCGTATCATTCCATATGAAGCACGGGAAGGTCGAATGGAGACATACGCCATTGGCGGCTCCGTACAGATTGTTCCGGTCCATCCGGCCGTCATGATGTTGGTCCTTCCGTCTGCCGTGCCGGAACTCACCAGGAGAACGGGAACCGGATACAGAAGTGTCTTTGGTGTATATTCTACTTTGCCCATGGTAAACTCCTTTTCTGTCAAAAGTACCTGAATTCTGAGTTCAGTATACCAACGACGAGGGATGAAGTCAACATAATTTTATCGCCCGTTTGTTGTTTTGGTAAGGTGACTCATCATTTCTGCAGCAAAATTTGAGTGGAATTCAAGCCATTCAAGGAAGATAAAGATATGGGAGTTCTTGATTTTATTTTAATTGCAAACACATGGTGGTTCTGTGTAAATCCCGGCAGCGCAGCACGAATCGAACCGAGCGAAGCTCGTATTCTAAAGAGCAGGTGTACTGTGTGATGTGCTGCCGGGTGCTGACCATTAACGGTTTACTTCCCAAACATTTTTTGCCGGATGGAGCGCATCTGGGCAGCCTGGTCCGGATAAATGCGGTTGAAGTCCGGGTCTGAGGCAAGGTAACAGATCTCTTCGTACGTGAAGGTAAGTTTTCCGTCCTCGGAATGTCCGCTGCGGGCAAAGACGTTTTTGAGAATTTGCAGGTAAGAAGGCAGTTCGGAAGGCGGAGACTTTCCTTTCATGGGACTGTCTCCACTATCTTCGAGTACATGTGGACTGGTAACCTGTGCGGCGGAGCCCGCACTGGTGTGCCTGTCCCCATGTGCGGCATAGCCCGCGCCGGTGAGCTTATTACCTTCTTTTGTTTCTGTTTCTTTATTATCTTCCTTTTTCTCAACTGCGATTTCCGGGCCGCACATGGGGACAGGCACTCTTGTGTTGGCTTCGCAACACAAGTTGCCGGTCCCCGTGTGCTCCGTTCCGAATGATTTTTCTTCATTCATTTCTACAGTTTGTTCAGCCACTGTATCGAGTACATGGGATTCGGCATCCTGTTCGGTGGAGCCCGCATCGTCGTGCCTGTCTTCCTGTGCGCCGACTTGAATAGATACCATTTCAGAAGTCTGATTTTCTGTGGATTTGACAGTCTCCTTTGGCAGCTTCTCCGCTTTGGGACTGGCACCGTCAGGTGCCTGTCCCGAAGGATTGAGCGAGTGAATCGGGACAGTCGCCTTCGGCAAAAGTCCCCTTTTGGGCACTGAATCATAGGAGCTGAATGCACGCGGTGCGGAGAACGCACCCGGTTCCGTCAAGGCGGAAGGAGGAGTCAGAGTAGAATCAGCAGATTTGAGATCTGAGGTGTGAGTTCTTTCACGCAACGCCTGAACCAAGAGATCAGAAGTATCCGGCAAAGCCTGAGGCTCCTGATCCTTGCCGCCTGAACACTGATCACTGACAACTGGTCCCTGAGCCCTGGCCCCTGAATCCTGAATCCTTGCTCCTTGTTCCTCTTTGGCCCCAGGCCTCTGGATCCTGACCCCTGAATTAAGCTTATCACGCGTCTTAAACAGCCGCATCAGCATATTGTTCCAGCCGATCTGGTTCATCAGCAGCCGTTCCCAGATCTCCGGATGAGAACGGGACGTCTGCAGCACGCCGAGATAAGACTTGCGAAAATGATAGGACGCCACGCCCAGCAGGTCCTGAATGGACATCGGGGACTGACTGAGATCTTCGCCTCTTGCGTGTAGTGTTACGAGACCGCGTCCCATGGTGGTGACGCCGTTCATGACCATTCGGCTCAATTGTACAAAGCGTTTGGAAAAATAATTGACCTTCTTTGCCTCATCGACCCAGATCGACATCGCGTTGAACGTCAGCTTCATCGATTCCAGCACATCCGGCATCTCTTTGGTCGTGAAGGGATCACTGACAGAATCAGGAAGCGGAGCGGACGCCAGGATATCCTTGTCCCATGGCATCAGATGACCGTTTTCCAACCCGATCAATGCGTTCATGTACATAATTCGATATGTTGAGTGGTCACTCATAGCTGCTTCCTTCCTTAAGTGTTAGGTATTAGGTGTTAGGTGTTGGGTAATGGTCCCTAAATCCTTGCTCCTTGATCCTTTTCCCTGATCCCTGACTCCTGAATCCTGAACTCATCCGGGGACGGTTATCCCGTACATGGTACGGGGAACCGTCACCTGTTATCAGGCCGCCTTTTTCAGATTTGAATGTGCTTGAGGTGAATAAATTCTTATTATCCTCATAAATCCTGCCCCGTGATTGTGACGGTACCAGGTTCAACGACAATCAGGCTCTCCTTTAGCGCTTGCAAGGTTAGACTTTTCTTAACTTCGTGAAGCCGAACCCCATAATTCTGTCGGTCCTACCCCGGATGACGGTTCCCCGTACCATGTACGGGATAACCGTCCCCGTTTCAATCGTTAACAAGAGTATATTCAAAAATTTTAAAAAGAAAACCACCAATATTGGCGGTTGACAAATGCTCAATTTTGTGGTATGCGCACCGGGCCAGTTACTTGCTCCGGCGCAGCCCGCACAAGTGACTGGCAACCGAGCTGCGCTTTGGATCAGGCTGTCCGGCAACCGAGCTACTCTTTCTTCCCGGATTCGTGTGCGCTTATGATTCACAGGCTGTTTTTGTGTGCTTTTTCCGGACGCACATCTCCATCCCAAATCTCAGAGCCAAACCATTTGGAGAAAAAGAAGCACCTGAATAATTGTCAAAACCAATTTTCGTATCTGTATAAATAAATACACTATTGGGTTCCAGGTCGTTGTTAATCTCTGCATAACAAAAGCTCATATTTCAATCTTTATGTATGTTTATTACTGATTTTGGGTCTATATCGATTTACTGTAAAAAGCAATTTATCTGTCAACAGCTAAGCGATAAACTCTGGTATTAGTTCTACCTTCTGCAACCACAGTACCTTCTTTTATCATTTCCGCAAGAATAACGCGAACACGATCCTGACTTAAAGATAAGATGTCAGCGAGAACCTTGGTTCCGGCTTTCCCATTTTCAGCCAAATAACTTAGTATTCTCTGCTTATTTTGAGCTGTTTTCAATAAGACTGCACTTGTTTTATTCGCTTGTTCGCTTGTTTTGTTCGCTTGTCCACTTGTTTCAGCTTGACCACTATCCGGATTATCACCGGTCAAACTCTCCCAACTGCCGTTTTCGAGGCCCCAGGTCTTGTTTTTCAGCGTAGCGTACAGCATAAACTCGGACTGTTTGTACTCAGGTTCCGGCAAGCCTGCGTCCTGCATATCACGGAAGATCCGGTCCACACCTTCGCCGAACTCCTTCACCAGATCATATTCATTGAGAAACTCAATGATCTTCGGATTACGGGAAAAATGGAATTCACGGATATTATTGACCCGCACCAGTCCCGGCAGCATTCCCGGGCTTTCAACAACGAAATGATCATCGAACATTTTGATCTGAATGTCGGTCCCTTTGATGCTGTAATCGCGATGAGCGACCGCATTGATGATCAGTTCTGTCCAACAGAATTCCGGATATTCCGGCGTTGTCTGGAAGACTGCGCCCGGTCCGAGCTTTGTATATTCCCGAATCTGCGTCTGAACGAAAGCAGCGGCATCTCTGACCTGGTCGAGGATCCGGCCGGAAAACTTCTTATCTTTGATGACGTTCATCCGATCACCAACTTCAGCAGTCTTTCCATCATAACGGACAAAGCGGACACGCGCCCTCGGAAAGAAGCGCTGAGGATCTTTTCCGAACAGCAGAATCGCCGCACCGGAAACCTTCTCTTCACCGTTCGTGATCGTAATAAAATCATTGTTATGTCGGAGATAGTATTCGGCATCGCCCTTGTTGTAACCGATTTTTTCGCAGTATTCCGTCACAAAATCCAGATCAATGTCTGCAATAGTAGCTCCATAAACAGGCTGATCTTCGAAATATTTGACTCCTTTGGCGTAAACCAACTGCAGCCGCTGTTCAAAGTTCAGCTTTTTATTCTTATCTCCGACACGCAGGAAGACATCATCCGCCTGATTGGCGATCACCTGACTGCTTGGAATGACATGCATGCGCAGAATATGATTCGGATTACCATTCTTATCGATCACATCCATTGGTTTATTTTCAACCTGTACAGAGGGAATACAGAAATCAAACGGAACGCATTCCAGCTCATTCATGTTTTTCTCGAAATCATCTATTCCGGTGATCGTTCCGTCATCTTCGATCCCAATCGCCAGCCATCCGCCATCAGCGTTGGCCATTGCAACCACTGGAACCGCGAAATCCTTTGCAGGCAGCCGTGCGGATTTCCGATCCATGATCTGTTTTTCTGTGCTGTATTGTAAATCGTGTATAGAATCCGGATCAAACATAGCGGTTATTCTTCCATTATTTGTTTTGAAGTAGATTTAATTTTATAAAATTCAAGCAATGAAAGTATCTCTTCATCATCGCATTTATACGAATTATCATCAAACTGGTTATTACTAATAATTGCTTTTGCTTTTTCCAGTTTTTCGGGGTTTAGTTTACAGAAGGCATACCACCATTTATTCGCAAGGTCGTTATCATCTTCTGAAGATGCTCCATATTTATCTGGATACATAACTGCAAGTCGTTTCCGAAATTCAGCATCGTATTTGCTTCTGTAGAAAATAAACTCTTCTGGCATCCAAAGCAATTTATGAAATTCTTCAATATTCCTACCGAAAGCTTGTTCAAAGAAAGATTTGTTGGTACCAACCTTCCCCTTTGTGGAATTCAAAACACATTGAATTGTACGTATAAATTTTCTGTTCCAATGTTTACCAATGAAATCTCTGTTATTAAAGAATTTTGGATCCCTAATGGGATGATATTTCATTGGAAATGAATAAATCCTTACACCTAATTCTTGACAAAGATCGACATTGATTTTCATGCGGTTATACAGGTCATCCGGAGTATCCTCAAAATTATATAGAAGATAATTAGACATATCTGTAATGCCATGAGATGCAGCGAGTCTTATAGCTTTACAATAAATATCCCTTTGTTCGTAATGATCAAAAGCAATCCTTAGCGGTTTGATACATGTTTCAGAAAGTTTCACCATTTTTTCATCGGTCGCAAGTCGAGCATCCAACCCTTGATTGAAATCAATATGATGAATCCTTGATATCAGATTATGGTGAGCTTCATAATAAGGTCTAAAAACCCCATCAAATGATAGTACAGAATCTACGGATGCTGTTTCAGCATAAAGGAGATCTAATTCTTCTCTTTTCAGATATAGTTCTCCTGCATCTTCTGGGTTTAGTTTTTCGGAAATTTTGTTATAAATATCAACAATAACCCGTAAATATGCTCTAACGTTGTATCCAATTTTTAAATTACGAAGAGCAATTTCATATTCATCATCCGGAACATATTTTGAACCTTTTTGAAAACCACATTCTTTTATTTCATCAATAATCTTTATATAACACTTAGAAGCAAAGACGTTATTATCCATTAATAATAGATCTCGTCTCTTTCCAAAATGATCATTCACATACTTAATCTGTTCAGTAATACTTATATAGTCCTTATAGTGTGGTTCCAACGTCTTAACCGCACAAAAAGCACAGTTTCTGGGGCAACCGCGAGTCATGTAGCCAAAATATGCATCACTAGCTGGATATTTATAATCCACTTCGTAAAGAATGGAATAATCTAAGGGTAATTCATCTATGATATCAGTGTTTTCTTCATCAATGTTGCCTGGCTGATCCAAGAGGCCTCGGTGTGGACGAATTCCTGTATCGGCATATATCTGATCGGGAAGAATAGAAGAAGCAATTCCACCTATCATAAAACGGCCATTTTCAGCCAAAAATAATTTAGCATGATTAATGGTATCTATTGTCTTCTTCCAATAGAAAGTAAAAAGGGTTGTTACCCCAATAATATCAAATTTGGGATAGTCCTTGCGGAGAAATCGCATATGAAAAGATGAAATACTCGTCTGTAATTCGGAACCAATGAAATCGGGAATAATTTCTATATCATTTATAGATCCATGTCTGATGTATTTCAATAAATTGGGATAATATCTTTTTATCCTATGTTCATCATTTTCTTTAAGAAATTCTTCGCACAATAATCGTGCTGCCAAATCTCTCAAATCCCCTTTGAAGAATCGTACATCATCCTTACATCGCCGAAAATATGTAGCAATCTTCATGAGCCCCATTGGCGGATATTTATTCTTATAATCTGGCTCAATCAGTAGAACTCGGCGATTCATTTGAATTCTTCCTCAACCTTATCCAAAATTTTGTCAAATGTTGTTTCATCAACGAACTTACGGACCACTCCTATAACCCGAGAAATAAGCTTCCTTTCATTCTTTGGAACAGAAGATAATCGGTCAACCCATCTCTTCGTTTTTTTCTTAGAAATATCTTTTTCTGACGTCTGATCTTCTTTTCTATCATCTACATGAATAAATTGTTTGGCATCCCGGTTCTCTGAAATATGAGAAACAACCTTATAAATTGGACTTTCAGGGTTATCTTTATACCGCTCAGTTACATTAGCAATCTTCTTTATACTGTCCTCAGCCCCTTTACGAGACTTTTCAACTTTGGTTACGGCCTCTTTTCTTTGTTTATCATCAACAAAGTCACTATTTAGTTCTTTCTGCTGAAATTCTTCTACTTGTCTTTGGTAGGAATCAATCTTATCAAAAGCAGAACTAACATCATTTCCGGTATGGTATAAGCGATGCAAAGAATCAGAAAAATACTGTTTTGCTTCACGCTCAAAAATATTTCGCATTGCATTCTCATTAAAGTAATCTCTTTGAGAATTTGGAATTAAGTCCTTTGAGACAGCATGAACCTCCCCAATAAAATAATGTGTTCCCCTATCCTCTTTAAAAAGACGTTGTAGCGCATCCTCACTCCCAATCTGAATATTTTCTTTACGAAGCCGAAGACCTCTTTGAGGACTGTCTTTGTCAATGACTGCCTGGAAATTCCGAAGCCCAAACCAAACCCAAGCAATCAAATTGTGTTCATCGTCAAATAAATTATGGAAATGAACATCAAAAATACGATCTTCACCCTTGCTAGTTTTTACTCGGGTCCGGTAGTCTTTAAATATTTGTTCTCCATTGACTTTGATAATATATTCATCAATATGAAGTCCATTCCGTCGGACGTAATCATAAATTAATGAACGGTAACTAAAATTTTTGTTAAATGGAACAGGAGCCACGAAAGAAAGATAATCAATAACACTTTCTCTTGCTAATAGCTCATGATTTTCTGGATTTACATTGATAAGCTTAACTTCAAACCAATGGTCACCAATATCGCTGCATTTCTCGCGCTTGTACGATATGATTTTGGTCAAAACCTCTGCTGCAGATAACTTTATTTCGCGTTGGAGTTGATTTTGATTTATGAGTTCCCTCATCTGCGCAGCGTCACAAATCATGTAAGAAATTGTTGTTTCTCCTTGAGCTTTAGAAGAGAAAATCAAAGTCTGGCAATAAGCAAGACCGCATAAACGCCCTATACCCCTAAATCCTTTGGATTCTCCTAGTGTCTTATCGGAGTTTGCAATATTTCCCAAAGTGCGAATATAATCCTCAGCTTTAATTCCTATGCCATTATCTCGAATGCTAATCGTCCGTTCGTCATCATCAGTATAAATTTCGATAACCCCTTCTCCGGATTGTAATAATCCATTCTTTTGGGCCATATCAATTGAATCACAGGCATTTTGGATGTATTCACGATAAATAACCCTGGAATCTGTATACATACCAGTCGTAAGGTTATCCAAAATATTAGCTCCGAATACATAATCTGATGAATTCGCCATATTTATTACCTCAGTCACTTGGTTGTTTATAGATTGGTTTAGGAAAATGAATTTTCAATAATGATCGAAATACTGGGTTTTGGATAATATAGTCACCCTGTTCGAGACGTGTCAGCATATTCTTATATGTTGAAGGCAGACTACCATAGTCTTTAGTTGATGTTTCAATACTGTTAGTTCTTCCATATGCATGGGTAGCGCAATTACCGGTTACCCGCTGATGAATATTTGATCTAAACTGTTCTGCCCCAAAGAGGATAACACCAAGAGATCGACCTCTCTCCGTAACATCAAGAATTTCTCGAAGAATCGGAGATGACTTCGGTGTGTCTTTTGAAGCATACTTATTCAATTCATCGACGAAAATAACAATCTTGGAGGGTGGTTTTACACCAGGTTTTCCATCATATTCACCCAGTTTAAGATTATATATCGTACGAACAGTGTCACCGAACACGAAAGCTTGTTTGTCCTCTGGCAGTTTTGCAATATCTATTACATAGACATCATTAGGACGAATTCTTTTAATAGCATCAGCAAGTCTGCATTCTCCTTGCGTTTCATCCGCACGGTTAGCAAACATATCGTCATTTTTCAATGCTTTGTTTATAATTCTCTTAAACTTTCGCCAACTCAAAATATTAATTTCGTTTGATCTTGTGGTTCCTCTATTGTTAGTTGATGTTCTCTGGGAAAGTTCATCTACCTTCTCCAAAAAACCATTCCAACTGGTAATCTTACAAAAATCAGGATCACTTTCATCAATAACCTTACTTATAATGGATTCCATTGTCTGTTGAGGATCTTCTATATCGGCAAAAAGCATCTCGATGCTTTCTTTGTCATCCACATAGGAATATTTAAATTTTTTCAACCTTTCTTGATGTAGGTAATCCTCAACATCACTTCTGGAAAGATACGTTGATTGTTTCGATGTCGTCTCGGCAGTATACGGAATGAAATAGGATACATTTGTAAAAGGAGATGGATCTAAACCAAGCCGTTTATAATCTTCATACACCCTTTCCTTTTCTCCCTTCGGTTGACCGACGAAGTCATTAGGTTTATGGATAGACATGAGATCATGCCCTTTTACATTAAATATTACAAATGCAACCGAACCGGAATCATCATCCTCATTGCTGGCATAACATTCCTGAATAGCTTTAAGAAGAAACATCGCATAAGATGTCTTTGATGCAAGACCAGATATTCCAGATATATTCAAATGAGCACCTTCTTTCCCTAACAAGAACTGAGAATTAAGGTGTACTGGAAGATCTATCTCTTCTTCAGTGCCTTCATACATCTTTAATGATCCACACACCAGAGGATTTTCTACGTCCTTCAAGCCAAGAGCAGAAGTTATCTCGTCTGGCGTTGCAAGAAAAACTTTCATATTATTATGGACTGGTGTGTAGTTTCCTTTAGTATTATAAGATACCGTTGCTTCCACACAGTTCATGCCAATGCGTAAGGTTGGTTCTTCAATATCCAAATCCCCGAAATCATTTGAAATGAAGTTCGTAAGAAAGCTTTGAGCATCTGTCATATGAGAAATATTTTCAACCACACCAAAAGTAAACCCCTCAGTGTGTTCAACCTTAACAATATCAAAAGCATGGAGTTTTAGATTTGCATTCGTCCAAAAAACGAACTTATCCATCGTAGTGGGATTCTTTTCTGTGGCAATAATCCTTCCAATTAACTTGTTCATTTATTTCTCCTTTAGAACAGATGCAGGAATGCGTCCGCACTTAAATATTTTGATTTTAGTAAAGATTCAGTCAAATAAATAGGATATAGATGATTAGCCCATCGTAAATCCGATCCATAGCATACCGGAACACGTTCATTAATAATACTTGCGCTTATAGTATCGACATCATCAGTATCCATACCGTGGTTGACTTCTTTTTCTTTAACCAGAATCTTTTCCACTTTAACGATTCCATCAAAAGCTGTTCTTGTTCTTTCCTTAGGTCTAATTCTGATATACCAAACTGCAAACTCAGTTTCTCCAAACCATTTTGGATTAATATACTTTGAAACTGGCGTTCTATGAAGATAAGGAAGCTCTGCAATAAATCTCGGATTTGCATGACCATCCGCATCCAAACATATGTCGGGATTGAAGCTTTTTGAAACACCAATAACCCAGTTATAGTTTTGTTTGAATTTCATGAGTTCTTTTGGGTCATGCTTATCAGTAGTTGTTGGCCGATATTCAAGCGATCCATCTTTTACAAGATAATTGTCCTGATTCAATTTTCCTTCGCGGACTAATCTTGCAACCATTGCTTTTTCCTTTTCCATCATCCGCTCCTGAATACAGGCTACGCCTTTATCAGAAAATTTCTCCTTGTCTTTATCTGTTTTGTATTTTACGATTTCTGAAATGTGAATTCCGGCATTTATCAACACCGGTAATGAATTTATCTTTCTAGTTAATGCATTAAAGTAACCGTTTCTTCCATCCTTATCAGCCATGTCGGGAAGAGCAATAATTATTTCTTGGTCTATATAAGTAGGAGTTAGACGACGATCAACACGATGGGTACAAGCAACACCAATTTGTCCTGCAATAGCAGGATAAATACCAGTGCGGTTCCCTCCTAAGTTGTAAGCTATATCATCGACCTTATAAACACGTCGAGATCCATCAAGAAAATAAGACAAAATATATTCATTGTTTTTTTGCAATTCCATTGCTCTGTCTTTCAATGGGCAGTAGGTCGTCAAGTGATTAGTCTCACCGTAGGCCTTCCAAACAATGTTATTTTCGTCATAATCAACAGAAGGTCTATCATCATGATCAAGGCCGTATTTGAATGCTTTATAACTCGTCCCACCAGTTTCTTTGGCAAGACGAGACATGATTCTCTCAGCCAATGTGGATATTCTCCTTCCTTGTTAGGTCTGTATTTTGTAATGATTGATTCGGCGTGAATTCGACGATATCCTGGACTTCACAATTCAAAACAGTGCTTATTTTCGTTAGCACCTCAGTGGAGACGTCTTGATCATTACGAAGTTTTCTGTAGGTATAGTCCGATATATCTGCCATTTCTGGAAGTTTAGTTTTGCTAATTTTTTTATCAAGCAAAATGTGCCATAATTTTCTATAACTAACAGCCACGGCTAATCCTCCGAAAAGTCCAATTATCCATATATATTATACGAAGAAAGCCGATGTTTATCAACTAATTAACGATGATTTTTATCACTTTTTTAAGGGTGAAGATTTTTTTGACATTCGATAGCATGACGCACTGAATAATGAAAAACTAATACTCATTTTGAACCAAGAAGATGCACACGAACAATATATCGGAAAAATCAAAACCGATTTCAAACCAAATTTTCTTTCCTATAATGAGCTCATAAGTTGAGGAGTCATATGAGAGAAGATAACGAAACACGAAACAATGTAATGTCACTCAAACGGGCGGAAACTATAGCCGGCAAGTATTTATGCAATCGCTGCTGGAAACTTCTCGAGGTAATCAAAAACGGACAGCAAAAGGGCTATCCGGTCTGCGGCAACAAACGGAAAGGAATATGCGACGGCGGCAGCGGTTTTGTCTCCGCAGCAACTGTCGATATGATGATGCAACAGGATGCCGACAACTACAGGCTTGTAAAAGAATCTTATCCGCAGTGGATCACCGGAGGTCAGGCATGAAAGGCATGAATCTCCGCATTCAGTTATTCCCGGAAGCCGGAACATCTTGTTCTCTGACATGTCCTCATCTCCTGAAAACACATTTGTGGGATGGTGAGGAATAACAACGGTTACAGGAAATGCACTTTGAAACCGTTTTTTCATTCCTTTCCATTTTTAATGGAAGATCCGGCTCACATAAGAGCGGCCTTGAAAGCGAGAGCAAGCTGATTTTTGTCTGTTCCAATACCGCTTCCATTGTGTCAAGACTGCGGAATCCGCCGACAGCGATGACCGGGCAGTCTTCTGCATGGATCATATCCGTTAATTTTTTATACTGCGGGATCAGGCTGTCATCGCAAAGCCGCATCATGCCGTCAAAATAATGATCTTCTGCCATCACACCGGTAAAACCGGTGATGATCCCGCCTACGCCGCCTTCCGCCAATTCGCTGTTGATCTCATAAGTATTCTCTGAAATACTGCCGTCTTCTTCGGCAATCCCTTCCCAGGTCGCTGAACGGACAAGACGATTTCTCAGCTTCAGATTTCCGATTTGAATGGGTTCAAATAATTTTTTCATGATCCATAATCCTTCACTCAGGGAACTTTCCCCTGTACAAATCAATTGCGGTCCATTATAATTAGACGCAATAAAATAACAAGAAGGCAGAATTATCTTTATAACTATAAAAAATATAGTAATGGGGAAAAATATGAAACAGGCACTGCCAAAGAATGAAAACATCTATGAAACAGAATGTCCCATCCTCTATGCTATGGAAATCATCGGACAAAAATGGAAGCTGCCGATCCTCTGGTATATCGCGGATGCAGAGAATCAAAAACTGCGTTATCGGGAACTGGAACGGAAAGTTGTGGGGATCACCGCCACCATGCTGACGAAATGCCTGCGGGAATTGGAGACTGACGGACTGGTCTCAAGAACACAGTACAACACCATTCCTCCAACAGTAGAATATTCATTGACCGAACGGGGAAAGTCCCTGATCCCCGCGCTGGAGTCTGTCTATCAATGGGCAGAAGGACAAATGAATTCGAAACAGTTGGAAATACCGAAAAAGCACTGTTACTGACCGGGGAGAAAACAGTTTATTCGCATGAATAAAAGATGCCTTGCAGTTCACAACACACCATATATATCTGAAAATACAAGCCATGAAACGATAAACTGCCTTTCCTTTTATAATTATGAGATAGAGATTACTATGAAAGATATCATCAATGATCCCTTCGCTGAATATCTGAGACAGGAAGATCCTGACCGCAGGAAACTTGCTCATGCCTGGTATACCGGAATTGGTTTACAAGCGGTGGACAGGCTGGAGACATCAGCCTATCTTCAGCAAACAGCCCGTGATAATATTGAGGGAAAAATTACATTGGCGGAGGCCAATGACCTGATCACTCGTTATTATGAGGAATCTCCCAAACGTGATGTCGATCGTTATATGGAAGCAGATTTGGTCTCAGCGCGAATAGCTGCAATTCTTTCGGAAGAAGCTTTTGTTTTTTCCGTACCGCAAATAATAGGTATCCACGCAAGACTTTTCGAAGGTATATACGATCACGCAGGAAAACTGCGGGATTATAACATTTCCAAGAAGGAATGGGTATTGAATGGCGAATCAATAACCTACGGGGATGCACAAAACCTGATGGATATGCTTGCATATGACATCAATGAAGAGAAAAAATACAGATATCCATTTTCGAATATCTGCGACATAATTCCACACCTTGCTTCTTTCGTGTCAAATCTGTGGCAGATCCATGCATTTGCAGAAGGAAATACAAGAACGACCGCGGTCTTTTTTATTAAATATCTCCGGTCAATGGGTTTTCCTGTCACCAATGATATTTTTGCGGAGAATGCCTGGTATTTTCGGAATGCCCTGGTGAGGGCGAATTATACCGATTGGACGAAAGGGATCAGGGCAACCACCGAATACCTCGAACTTTTCCTGAAAAACCTTCTGGCCGGTGAAAAAAATGAATTGAAAAACCGGTATCTCCATATCCAATGGAATAATGAAAAACAGGACATTGAAAACTCAAAACAGGATATTGGTATAACAAAACAGGATATTGAATTACCTGATGGACTTTCGGGGAAGACTAAGAAAAATATTATTACTTTGTTTTCTCGCTTTGGATTCGAGCAATATTTTGGAAGAACAGATGTTATGGAAACGCTTTCCCTGACAGCCTCCCCGGCCTCAGCATTGATCAGCAAGATGTTGTCCTACAAACTGATCGTTCCAATTTCCGGATATGGAAAAGGAAAATATATTTTCAAATACGGATCCTGATTGAAGTCGAACCTGTTTCAACGATTAAAAATGAGTCTGAAATAAATGCATAAAAGGTAATCATCATAGCTAATTGGAATTTACCCTATGGAGGTATATATGTCTTGTACAATCCTTGATATGGAAAACTATAAACGAAGATCTCATTTTGATTACTTTAGATCACTCCAATATCCATATGCAGGCACAACGGTGAATATTGATGTTACGCAAGTCCTCAAATACAGCAAAAAGAATAATACCTCCTTCTATTTGACCATTCTCCATGCTGCTGCTCTGGCTGCGGATGGTGTGAAAGAACTCAGACAAAGGATTCGGGGCGATCAGATCGTTGAATACTCCGAATGTCCAACGTCGCATATTGAGTTGTTACCTGACTCGACCTATTGCTACTGCACAATCCATCACCATATGGAACTCCAGATGTATTACGCTCAAGCCGAAAAAGCCAGAAAAAACTGTGCAGAAGACGGAATTAAAGAAGATAAAAATGTGGAAAGCATGTATTTTGTTTCTACGCTGCCCTGGCTCCATTACAGTGCTTTAATCCAGCCTGTCGGAGGTACAGAGTCTAATCCAAGAATTACGTGGGGAAAATATGAAAAAAATGCAAACGGAGATATTGTAATGCCGGTTACACTTCTGGTTCATCATGCACTTGCAGATGGAATTCACATTGGCCAGTTTTATGAAAACCTGAAGTGTGAAATTCAAAAATATGGCTCATTGCTTTGATAATTCCAAACCCTTCATCGTACACTGCGGTTTCATAGACAATTCTTCGAAAAAAGAAAAAGAAAATGGAGTTATAATGTAATTATCTGTTTTCTAAATACTAAGATAGGAAAGGAAAAAAAATGAAAAAATTATTGTTTGTTGTCTTTGTTTTGATGCTTTTTGTCGGCTGGACCGGAGTATTTGCAGATGCGGATTATTCGGAAGTTTCTATTCCTTCAACCACCCGTGAAGCGAATATTCCTGCTTATTTCCTTCTGCCCAAAGGTGATCCGACAGCAGTTGTCGTATTGATCCATGGTCATCATGGCAATCATAACGAATGGGGCGGTTACGATATTGTCGCTAACGGCCTTGCCAATAACGGCATTCTCGTTGCGGAACTTGATTTTCCGGGCTGCGGTGCATCCGCTGAAGATTTTCATCTAAATGCCATGTCCTACATGTGCAATGATGTTCTGGATGTCATCAATTACGCCAAAGAAACGTACGGTACCGAAAAAGTCGGAGCCATGGGATACTCCATGGGCGGACGCATCGTTTCACAGATGCTCATCGAAGATATGATTAAATTTGATTCTATTGTCTTCGTGGCACCGGCTGTTTCTCTCGCTGATATTGTTATCATGTTCGGGGGACAGGAAAATTATGACATGATGAAGGAAACAATCAAGGGTAGCGATGATATGTATCCCTTCCCCGGCGCATATGGTGAACAACTTCTCTCCAATGAATTCTTCAATGACCTGGAAGTCTATGGAGAAGATATGGCCGAACTGGCTGCTGCGAAATACGACGGCAATTCTCTGACCATCTACTCCACCAATGACTCCATCGTAAGCCCTTCTGTTTCACAGAAATGTGCAGATGCATTCGGTTCTACTGTCATTACAGAAAACATTTTGGATCACTCCTACAACTTCTATGGACAGGATCCTGCCACAGTTGATGCTTTGAACACTGCAATTGTGAGCTTCTTCACTGCAGATCTTTCCAAATAATCTTTCTGAGTAATATCAAACTATTGGAGAAGGGGGCTGTCGCAAATAATAAACGAAAGCTCAAAGAGAATTAAGAAAGGCTGTCCCAAAAAAGGGCAGTCTTTTAGTTTAATTGTCAAGTTGGGAAGAGAATGGTTTAATTAACCTTAAGAAAAAGACAACGAATATTTCATGAGAAAAAGAAAGGAAAAGGCATCCCGTTGCAGCAGGCTGCCAGGTAAAATATGATGCCCTTACAAAATATTTTACAAGGAAATTATAACACCGGAAAATCTCCATACCAAATAAAACTGCCAATCGAGTTGGGAATCAAGATTGCGGATAACGATTCGGTACGGCTCCTGGATACAATTGTAGATGCTATGGACCTGACAGAACTGAACAACAGCTGCGGACGGCATGTCAAAAAGACAGCAGATCCGGTGAAACTGTTCAAGATCGTTGTGTTTGGAATGATGAAAAAGATCTATTCAGCACGAGGCTTAAGACTGACTAATCCTTTTTGATGATTTTATGAAACAACATAAGGATTATAAATGCTTCATAAAATGCAGAGCAACGTTATAAACAAAAAATGTCAATCGATAAAGCAAAATAGTGTCAATCGGTATATCAATATTCTGCCATACGATATAATGAGGTATATAATTTGAAAAAAGATGTATTCAGATCTTTGTAATTACTGAGGTTTAATATGAATTATCTGAAAAGAAAATATGACACGGTTCTTGAAAGAAAAGTAAAGTCCAGCGGTGCAGTATTAATTGAAGGACCGAAATGGTGTGGTAAAACCACAACCGCACTACAGATAGCAAAAAGTGTTTTATATATGCAGAAGCCGGATGAGGTCAAACAAAATATTGAGATGTCAGAACTTGATCCGGGCAGACTTCTCATCGGTGATACGCCCAGATTGATTGACGAGTGGCAAATTGCACCGAACCTTTGGGATGCAATTCGTTATGAAGTTGATATGAGAAAAGATTTCTCACAGTTTATCCTTACAGGTTCAAGCGTACCCGCGGATTTTTCAAAAATACACCATTCAGGTACCGGACGAATCACCCGTATGCTTATGCATACAATGAGTCTACATGAATCGGGAGAATCCAATGGACAGGTATCCTTGTCAGCACTGTTTCGGGGAGATGAAAAAATATCCGGCAAAAATGAACTGGATTTACAGCGCCTCGCATTTCTGATTTGCAGAGGGGGCTGGCCTCGAGCAATCGGAGAGGAAGATGAAATCGCCCTTATGCTGCCGGAGAACTATTATGAAGGTGTTGTCAACTCTGACATTAACCGTGCTGATGGTGTAACGAAAGATCCGGAAAAAGTAATGCGTCTGATGCGCAGTTATGCCAAGAATCTCTGTTCGCAGGCAAAATCTGATACCATTATTCGGGAAATCAGGGGGGAACGGGGAAATAAAGAACTTTCTAAAATGACCGTGAACAGTTATATCAACGCGCTGAAAAAAATCTTTGTCATTGAAGATGCTTCCGCATGGAATCCTTCCCTACGTTCTAAAACGACGGTCAGAGCTTCCGATACAAGATATTTTACGGATCCATCCATAGGTATCCAGGCTCTTGGGCTTGGTCCGCAGGATTTGCTGGATGACCTGAAAACGATGGGATTGTTTTTTGAAAACATGTGCATACGTGATCTCAGAGTCTACTCGGACTTACTTGGCGGAAGTGTCTATCATTATAAAGATCGAAATAACCTTGAATGTGATGCTGTTATACATCTGAAGAACGGGAAATATGGTCTGATTGAAATCAAACTTGGCGGCGACAGGTTAATTGAAGAAGGTGCGGAAACATTATTGAAGCTGACAGATAGAATTGATGTTGATATCATGAAACCTCCGTCATTCCGCATGGTGCTTACCGGAATTGGTACTTATGCCTACCAGCGTAAGGATGGTGTTTACATCGTGCCGGTAGGATGCCTTAGAGAATAGCAGCAGCAATTCATAATCACCCATAATGATTCATCAACATAGCCAGTTCAAAAAAGTCTACTTTTCCGGTATTTCGTTTGCCACGAAAAAATACGTTGCAAACCATTCGAAAAAACCTATAATCCATTTACGAATATGTTCGGAAAGACACATGTCCTTTTCGGAGACTTCAGGTCCTGCGAGTCTTAATCCTGGGATATAAAAATACCGCGGCGCTTTCGGACCAGCTCCATGATCGTACCGTAAAAATCGACCGGTGTAAAGATCTGCAGTTTCATCCACGGCTCACGGATCTCCGCGATCTTCCCCTCATCCGGCAGCTGTACCGGTGAATCGATCAGGATCGTCTCTCCCGTATTGAGCTCCACTTCATATTCCATAGAAGGAGCAGTCACCACAATATCAAGGTCATATTCCCGCTCAATGTGTTCCTGTATGATCTCCATATGGAAAAGACCCAGGAAACCGCAGCGGAAACCGAAATTCAGAGCCTGTGATGTTTCGGGGACAAAATCCAGAGAAGCATCATTGAGCTGAAGCTTTTCCAGTGCGTCACGCAGATCATCGTAATCCTCCCCTTCGACCGGGTAGATACCGGCAAAAACCATCGGTTTGGCCTTCTGGTACCCGGGCAGCATTTCGGGTGCAGGATTATTGGAAAGCGTCAGCGTATCACCGACACGGCATTCCCGTACGGTTTTGAGACCGGTTGCGACATATCCGACATCACCGGAGCGCAGTTCATTCACCGTCATCATACCCGGGTTGAAGATACCGATCTCAACAGGTTTCATGTCAGTCATGGTAGACATGGCCAATAAGGTATCATTCGCGCGGATCACACCGTTGCGCACACGGATATACGCAATAACACCTTTATAGGAATCATAATGAGAGTCAAAAATCAACGCCTGCAGCGGAGCATCATCGGTACCGGTCGGAGGCGGGACCATCTTCACGATCTTCTCCAGGACTTCTTCCACATTCAGGCCTTCCTTTGCGGAAATACAGGGGATGTCAGATGCCGGAACGCCGAGAAGCTGTTCAAGCTCGTCCGCCACCTCCGCCGGCTGTGCGGAAAGCAGATCGATTTTGTTGATGACCGGAATGATCACCAGATCCGATTCGAGCGCAAGATATAAATTCGCCAGTGTCTGAGCCTCAATACCCTGCGTAGCATCCACCACAAGCAGCGCACCTTCACAGGCTTCAAGTGCCCGGCTGACTTCATAGTTGAAGTCAACATGCCCCGGAGTGTCGATAAGATTCAGTTCATAGCGCTTGCCGTCTTTGGCATCATAAAACATACGAACCGCGCTGGCTTTAATAGTCACACCTTTTTCCCGCTCCAGCTCCATGGAATCCAGGACCTGATCCATCATCTGACGGTCTGAAATGGTGCCGGTGAGCTGCAGCAATCGGTCAGCTAAAGTCGATTTGCCATGATCAACATGGGCGATAATACAGAAATTGCGAATGTTCTCTTTCGTAATCAGTTATCAAGTATATCATTTCTTAAGAAGATAACCCTCTAAAGGTGAGAAAAACCTGCAGAAAAGCGCGATGTGACATTTTGGCACTTTTTTTCACACTTTCAGAAATGCCCTTCATTCACAACTGATATAATTAAAATACTGTTAATCATTCATACACAGATTCAGACAATGGGGGAAATTATGAAAAAATGTATTCCGATTCTCTTATCAGCACTTATTCTGATAATTTTTTCATCTGTCTGCGCACAGGAAAACACCCAGCTTCTGCCTGCGCTGCGGTTCGGCCATACACCGGACTACGCCCCGTTTGCGTATTCTGAAGGCGACGGCACCTCAAAAGGCATCGATATCGAAATGATGAGTGAAATTGCCCGCCGGATGAACCGCTCACTCCAGCCTGTACCCATTGAAAAAGGCAAAATGTTTGACGCATTATACAACGGCGAGGTCGATGTGATCGGCGGAGCACTTTCCGTAAGTGATGAACGTGCCCAGATAATTGATTTCACCAATATCTACTATGCCTCGGATTCAATTTTTGTCTGCCTGAATGCTTATTACAAACCGGAACAGGTCACACTGTATAATTTCTATCAGGCAAAAATCGGTGTTGAAAAAGGATCAAACTTTGAACGATGGATCGAAAATAATCTGGTCAAAGGCAATTATATCCAGCGTTCGGACGTATATGCTTATCCCACGCTCACAGATGCCATGAAAGCGCTGGATGTTGCGGCAGTGAACCTGGTGATCATGGATCGCGAACCATACAGGACGATTTATGAACCAACCGGAAAATATACTATTTTCTATCAGGATGTTGAAAAAGAAGAATATGCCTATGGAGTGAGGAAAGACGATCCTTTGCGGCAGTTTATTAACGTCGCCCTGCAGGACATGTTCAATGAAGGTCTCGCTCAAAATATTGCCAGCCGCTATTTCAACTCGGATTACAGCATAGGCATTATCAGCAAGCCTCAGGATGTACAGCCGGCAGAAAATGCATTGCAGAATCCGGCAGACAGCTCCGCAAATATGCTCCAGAGACCGGCTGAGGCACCCGCGGCACCGCAGACAATAGCCCCGGCTCCTTCCTGCACGAATGACATGGGAAATATCGTTGACGTTTCGGATTATACCGGACCTATAGAACCCGGTGCGCAATTCCGAAGAAAATGGCAGTTCCAAAACACCGGAACCTGTAAATGGACAAAAGACTATCGCTTTGAACTCGCTTCCGGTACGAACATGGGTACCAACGGCTTTGCCTTCCCGGGAGAAGTTGCTCCCGGCGGTTATTTTGAAGTGTATGTGGACCTGGTTGCTCCAACCACACCCGGCAATTACACATCAAGCTACCAGCTTCGTTCCCCTCAGGGTTCTCTGTTCGGACAGCAGGCTGTGCTGAACCTCACTGTGGGTACTGCACCGGCACCGCAGCCAACGCTGGTACAGCAGGAGAGTGGTCAGACGCCGGTGATCCCACAGATCGCAGAATTTTACGCATCCAGCAATCAGGGCTATATGGGCGATTCCATCACAGTTTACTGGTCTGTTTCAGACAGCATCGGTGTTCAGATTTCTGTAGACGGAATGGAGGTTGAACGCACTGAAAACCTGAACGGTTCCGCAGTCATTTCCGGAACGCTTCAGAGTGTCGGCCTGCATGAGATCGAACTTGCAGCCCATTCTGTGACTGATACCAGTTATGGCGTTATCTATTACGAAACTCTGGGTGAATAAGCATTAAATGTATTGTTGAATCTGTTCAGAACCGGGCTCACGGTGACAGGCACTTTGCTGCGGCGGAGCCCGCACGAAATGCCTGTTATCCGTGCTGTGTCATCCGGTCCTGAACAGATACCTTTTTTATGATCACCGTACAGGAGAAAAAATAATGAAAAAATTGATTTTCGCAATAATGATCCTCGTCCTTATGGCGGCACCGGCTGCGCTGCTGGCACAGGACGTCACCTCGATGCCGGATTGGAGCGGATACGATGAACTGATCAAAGAGATCAAATCTGAGACCGACTTTTCCAAACGTGCCGGGCTTATGCACAAAGCTGAAGATATGCTGATGGAAACCTACTCGGTCATTCCGCTTTTTTACTACAATGATGCTTACCTGCAGTCCTCCAAAGTGAACGGCATCTACACCGCTATTGACGGGTCGAAGTTTTTCTTCTATGCGCAAAAAGATGGTGACAGTACACTTCGCATCAACATCGGTCCGGAACCGGATTACCTCGACCCGGCCGTCGGGACATCCATGGAAAGAGGCTTGCTGATATCCAACTCCTTCAGCGGACTTTATGAATACAACACCGAAGGTGAAATGGCCCCTGTCCTTGCTGAAGGCTGCGAGATTTCCGAAGACGGGCTCACCTATACCTTCACACTGAAAGACGGACTGAAATGGTCCGATGGTTCCGACCTCACCGCTGATGATTTTGTCTACAGCTGGAAACGCGCCGCGGATCCCAAAACCGGATGTGAGTATTCCTACATGCTGGATGTCATTGCCGGTTATGATGAAGCTCAGGAAGGGAACCCGGACGCACTGCAGGTTTTCGCACCGGATGCAAAAACCATTGTCGTCCATTTGAATGCCCCCTGCGCTTATTTCCTGAACCTGGCGGCATTCACCACCTACAAGCCCGTGAAACAATCAGTCGTGGAAGCTGAAGAAAATTGGGAAAAAGTCCCGGGTGCCTGGGCTCAGGAAGCCGGATTTGTCTCCAGCGGCCCCTTCATACTGGAAAGCTGGAAGCACGATGAATCCATGGTTTACGTCAAAAATCCTTATTGGTATGACGCCGACAATGTCACCATTGAACGCATCGAGTATATGCTTTCCTCCGATGAGCCCGCTGTTTACGCGGCATACCGCTCAGGTGATCTTGACTTTGCCGATACGGTCCCGGCTGATGAGATCAAAACGCTTATTGAATCAGGCGATCCTGAATTCCATGTGATCGACCAGCTCGCGACCTATTTTGTGATGATCAACATGAAAGCTCCCCTGTTTGAGGGCAAAACAGTCGAACAGGCAAATGCCATACGGCAGGCTATCAGCAAACTGATCGACCGTCAGTACATTGTCGACACCGTCACCCAGACCGGCGAAGCTCCCGCCACATCCTTTGTTCCCGCCGGCATGGCAGACGGCAACGGCGGCATATTCAAGGATGCTTCCGCCTGGAATTATCCCGTGGAAGACGGCTATTACGATCCGGAACCGGATGTGGAAGGTGCCATCGAACTGCTGAAATCCGCAGGGTTTAAATTCGATGAAAACGGCAGGCTCTCGGATGAAACACCGATCAAGCTGGAATATCTGACCAACCCGAACCCGACAAACACTGAAATTGCCGAATGTGTTCAGATGGATCTGGCCGAAGTCGGTATCGAAATGTCTATCCGCACGATCGAACAGAATATCCTGCTCGGTGAAAAGCGGTCGGGGAATTATGAGATCTCCAGTGCCAGCTGGTGGGCTGATTTCAATGACCCCATCAACATGCTGGAAATGTGGACGACGAATTCCGGAAATAATTACACGCAATTCGGCCGCTGACGGTTTTTATCAAATGAGAAGAGGCTGCCGCACTGATATGTACGGCAGCCTTTTTTAGCATATGCCATTAATTCCAAATGCTCCGCAATAGCGGGCCGTAACAGCAGGAGAACTTCCCGCACCATTGAGATATTAACGCGGCCGGTCGGGCTGACCTTCAGTCATCCGCCGGCTTTGGCGCCTTCAAATATCGCGAAACGGCGCATCTTTTGTTTTGGGGAATCATCTGAATAATGGTTTCTTCTACGGAGTGATTCAGCAGCTTATACCGGGGTGTCGGGGAACACGCGTGAGCTTGCTCAGCGCGTGTCCCCCGACTGAATTAACACCGGACGCGGGGATCACTTTCGCAGGCAGATAACGCTTATTCCGCGTCCCTGCGAAGCACTCACTCCCGATGGCTTTTCAAAATTTTGATCCGCTTTTCGAAATGAACCGTATTCTATAGGAACATGGAAACTGCCGCAAAAACAGCTATGGTAACGAAAATATACAACGCATTGACCGTAGAAGCGTAATTCGCACCGTTTTTATTCCTGATAAATGACTGCAGACTGTAGGTCGTAGGCGTTGACATATAAATCAGGACCGCCTTATCCAGCAGCGGATCCGGACCTTCCAGACGGTGCAGAATAAACAGCATAAGACAAATCATTCCTGCCTGCAAAAGGATGCGGAGTCCGATCGTCTTCAAACAGGGGATCAGCACTTCACGGTCTGTCTGGATGTTATATCCGACGATCAACAGGATCATGTTGGAAAGCGGATCGACTATTGTCGCCACCGCGGACTCATAAACCTGTCCTGCGCCGGTTCCCGTGAACCATTTCATCACCCCGGTACATCCCAGAAGGATCCCAGCTACTGACGCAACAAACGCCGGTGTTTTAAAAGCTTTCACGACAGCTTTTTTCAGATCAGCTTTTTCACCACTTTCTTCAAAGGCAAGTGTATTCATATAGATCCCGAAAACAAACAGGACACCTGCAATATCCAGAACAGCGATCTTGTATAAATTTTCAACGCCGCAAAGCTTTGTATACAGCGGGTAAGCGACCATTCCCCCTTCATACAGAGAAACCAGAAAAGGGAGGTATTTTCTGAAGGGCGGTTTGATCAGCGGCCGCATAAGAAACCCTGCTCCGAATGAGATGCCCATGATTACAAACATCATCCCGACCTGCATCAGGGATTTTCCTGTATAACTTGTCGTCGAAAGTGCATGAAAAATCGCGACAGGCAGTATGTTATTCACCAGTAATCTTTTCAGTTCTTCAACCGTTGTTTCACTGAAAAGATTTCTTTTCCTCATCAGCCAGCCGAAAAAAACCACCAGTATTACAGGCATCAAAACTGTAAGAATTGATATCATCAGCCTTATCTCCTTTAGATGCTATTCTTATAAAAATTATAATCATCGCTATGGCGCTTCACCGGATTTCACTGTTTTTTAAATTTGCATACTCAAATATCAGGATTTTTTCCTGTAATCTGTTATGATTAATAGCGCAGAGGTTTTATGTCATTTGCTGATATATTACGCCGGTGGAGAATTGAAAAGGGTTATACCCAGCAGCAGGTCGCTAATTTGCTGTTCATCGAAAGGACCACTGTTGTCAGGTGGGAAAACGGCACACGGATGCCGGACGTTCAGATGATTGCACGTGTTGCCGAACTGCTCGAAGTTGATGCAGGCTCATTACTGACATCAGCGGCAGAGCCGAATGAAAAGCCCAACGTAATTCTGGTGGATGACGAAAAGATCATACTCACCGGAGGTTTGCCGGTTCTAAAGCAATCCCTGCCTGACGCGGTGGTCACCGGCTTTAAAAAGCCCTCTGCCGCACTTGAATTCGCACGGGAAAATCCTGTAGCGCTTGCTTTTCTGGATATTGAAATGGGGAAAAGCAACGGATTGGACATCTGCCATGAATTGCTTCAGATCAATCCACGCACAAATGTTGTTTTTCTGACATCCTACATCGATTACTCCTTTGACGCATGGAAAACAGGTGCCTGTGGATTCCTGATGAAACCGCTGACAGAAGAGAAAGTAAAAAAACAGCTTTCCCTTCTGCGATATCCCTTCGGGGGGGGTAGAATATAATTTCGAATAAAACTAATGAGGCACCTGTCTTCCAATGAAATCTCCCTGCCCACTGCCTGCTGACCACTGCCTGCTGCCCACTGCCTGCTGACCTATGACTGATCCGATCTCACTGATAAACTTCTTCATTGCAGCATCGTCATTTTTGCCGATGCTGATCGGATTGCTGTTCACAGCGGTAAACCGCGTTATGGACAGGAAGAACAAGATATTTTTTCTCAGTATGTTTTCTGTTCTGTTCCTGTACATCACTTCGGACTTTATCAATCAGCTTTCCCAAAATTACGTTCTTTCTCAGGCAACACTTTTTTTTGATTCTTTTTTCTCATCTGTACTGATGCCGATGCTTACCTGGTATATGCTCTTTCTTCTGGGGCTGGATTGGCGGAAAAGTCCGGTTTTTCGCATTGTGATGCTGTTGTGGACCATCTATTTTATACTGCTGATCTCCACACAGTTCACGACCGCTATCTATTATTACACACCGGATAATGTATATCACCGCGGACCTTTATACCCGCTGCTGCTTGTTTCTCCGATTTTGATCATGCTCGTAAACCAGTTTTACCTTATCAGAAGAAAGGATGATCTCAACCGGAAACAATTCGCGGCACTATTGGCCTACTTTCTGTTACCGATGATCGCAATGGTTCTCCAGATTTGTTTTTACGGTCTTTATCTGATCGTTTTCGGAACATCTCTCGCCGCTATGATCATGCTGAGTTTTATTGTCTGGGACCTGATGGAACAATATATGCATCAGAGGGAGGAAATCATGAGACAGAGATCCCGGATCATGGTTCTGGAAATGCGCCCTCATTTTATTTTCAATACCCTGACAAGCATCTACTATCTCAGTGTACAGGACGCTGCCAAAGCCCAGCAGGTCATTCTTGACTTCACTACCTACCTGCGGCGTAATTTTGACGCGATTGCCAAAGAGAGAATGATCCCGTTTTCAAGTGAACTGGAGCACACAAGGGCTTATCTTGCGGTAGAGCAGGTCCGTTTTGAGGATAAGCTTTTTGTCGAGTTTGATGCCCCTCATACAGATTTTCAAATTCCGCCGCTGACGCTCCAGCCGATCGTTGAAAATGCCGTAAAACACGGGATCGACCCGGAGCTTGACTCCCTCAATATCACTGTTCAGACACGCAAAACCGACAGCGGAAGCCGGATCATTGTAAAGGATTCCGGCCCCGGTTTCAAGCCCTCTGATAATGACGAGCCGCATATCGCGCTGGATAACATCCGCAAACGTCTTGAACTGATGTGCCGCGGCACACTGACGATCAGCTCCGGGGAAGAAAGCGGCACCACCGTTGAGATTTTCATACCCGCAGAATAAACACCGGGCAGCGGAAGACGGATGTTTCTTCTTTGAATGAATAATTCCTTATATATCAGATTTGACAAAATGGAAATCATATATTTTACATTAATAATCTGAGCATTGCTGAAACAGTATAAAAAAATTATCTGTCAAGGGACCAAACATCAAAATCAGGTGAATTCTTTACGGGTTTTACAACAGGATAAATAAATCCGGCAGTACAAATCCGCTCGTTCTGCAGTTTACACACTGTATCTGACAGAAACCTGATCAAACCAGACTATGATCCCGGGAAGGAATTAATGTAATGCTGTCACGGGAGACCGCCCTCCCATGGACTACGTTTCTGCCGGAGGCGAACCTGTAGGCTTTAATACAGCTTTGATTTCAGAAATCGGAAAGCGTCTGGGTGTCAACATTGAATTCGTCACTGTGGACTGTGGTGCAAGAGGCATAGCGCTTGCAACCGGTGTCTGCGATATCGTCTTTTGGATGGAAATCGGGGATTTTGAAAACTGGGAAGGCGCCGAATTAGAGGATCAGCCCGAAAATACCATCGTGACTAAGCCTTATATGTCCGTTCCCCTGTGGTGGGCAGTCCTCTCAACATCCCCTGTGGTGGACGTGTACCGGAAGCAATGACCGCTGCGGCACTCCCTGCGTTCTTTCTTTCCTGCCATATGCCATATATTGATGGGGGGAGGGAATAAATATTGCCATCTGTCCAGCCGCTTTGGAAGCTGTATGGGATATGCTGAAGATAAATATTTCCAAGAAGAAAAATTTAAAAAGATTATGATGGAAGCACGTGAGGAAAGTGATTTTTCAGACTGGATTACAGCTAACTTCTTTATTGATAAAGGCTCCAATGGTTGCGATTGGTTCGTATCCAACAACGACTTGCGTCAAGCAATTGATCTCAGCTTCAAAGGTGGATCGAGGAGCATCGGTAAAAATAACGTCACGACATCTCTCAATATGCTCGGCGTTACGCAGACAACGAATTCCATCTACTCATCTGTTCTCGGCAAAAATGCTCGCGGATGGAAGGGACTTACGCCCAAGCCCGAAGCCGTGGAACGCTTCGTGATCGAAGCTGGTGTCGAAGAGTGCACTGACGCCCAGGGTAACAGCTTCCAGCGCAAACGCTATGCGCCACTGTTCGGCGGAAAATACCTTGACCCTGCCTATCTCGCATCCGGCTCCGCAACAAATCCTGACACAGCTCCTACTGACACCACCCCTGCCGCGGCAACCCCCGACACCCCGGCAGAAAACACCCTGTCCGAAAATGATAAGATCCGTGCGGAAACCGCGGTAAACGCCCCCGACTACGGTGCCATGTGGCAGGAGACCCTGGATAAAGCCCTCGAAAAAATTGACGAAGAAATTCCCTTCTAACCGACAAAAAACCGGCAAAAAAATAGGCAAAAATATAGGCAAAAAAGGTACGATGGAATAGGTAAAATTGAATGATTTTAAACAAGAACCCCCGGCTTTTTTACCGGGGTTTTGTCTTATTTTCAGCTGGGATACCTGGATTCGAACCAAGATACACGGATTCAAAGTCCGTCGCTCTGCCGTTGAACTATATCCCATCAACGAATCTATTGTAACACAGATTTTTATAAGAGATAAGAAATTAAGAAATTACAGTTATGACGATTTTGATAACCTGGGTTGCGATTTATGCTTCGTTTATCATTGCTGTGACGCAACTCGGCAGCCGGGAAGCTGTTCGGGCTACCTGCTCTGTTAGGTACGAGCTTCGCTCGATTTGATTCAGAGCAGGAGCTACGCCAGCAGCACCCGGCCCGGTGCTGCTGATAGAATAGTAACAACAATTTCACGACAAAAGGGCAGTGATCACCATAGGGGAGAGACCGGCTTCTGTAATCACAGCCAGATCCACCTCCATGACGATCTCGCCTTTGGAAACTGTGCTTCCTTCCTGTACCAACACTTTAAATCCCCTTCCTGCGAGAGTAACCGTATTGATCCCCACATGAACAAGGATCTCTCTGCCATCCGAGGCGGTGAATGTGATTGCGTGTCCGGTTTGGGCAACCCCCGAAACGATGCCATCACAAGGCGCGTAAATAATTCCGCTGTCCGGCATGATCCCCACACATTCACCCAACGTCCCCGCGGAGAATACCGGATCCGGGATATCTTCCATCGGGATCAGCCTTCCGTCTGCCGGTGCGGCGATGGAAGGGGACTGCTCTGCATCTTTTTCTACACGCCGGTTCTCCAGTTCCGCTTCAGCTTTCACGACCTGAAGTCTGGTTTCGTCCACCTTTGATAATGATACAGAAAGCTTATCCACCCCGCACTCGATCAACCTTTTGACAGCATTCGGCTGACCGGCAAGCTCTCCGCATACCGAGATCGGAATATTATTTTTATGTCCTGCATCTGCGGTGATTTTGATCAGACGAAAGATCGCTTCATGATAAGGGTCGTAAAAGGCTTCAAGACCTTGTGCCTCACGGTCCAGTGCAAGGGTATATTGTGTCAGGTCATTGGTTCCGATACTGAAAAAATCAGCTGCTTTTGCGAGTTCATCCGCAATCATCGCAGCCGCAGGCGTCTCGATCATGATGCCAAGGGATGGAATTTTATATGCAATACCTTCATTGGAAAGCTCTTCAGCGCAATTCTCAAGAATGGAACGAACGATTTCCACTTCCCGGACGGACGTCACCATGGGAAGCATAATTTTTATATTTCCGAAAACTGCTGCACGTAATAGCGCACGCAGCTGCGTACGGAATAAATCCTGTTCCTTCAGGCTGAGGCGCAGCCCTCTGCATCCCAAAGCCGGGTTCTTTTCAGCCGGCATCGGGAGCCAGTTTGTTTTTTTGTCTGACCCGAGATCCATTGTGCGGATCACAGTTTCCTTTCCGTTCATCGCTTCAGCAACCGCCTTGTATGCTTCAAATTGTTCCTCCTCAGAAGGGGCACCGTTATGATCAAGAAACAAAAATTCAGAACGAAACAAACCTACTCCCCGGACGCCTGATGCAATCAGTTTCGGAATATCCTGTGTACCGGCTATATTTGCGTAAACTTTTGTATGTATCTTTTCATCAATACCGGCGGAATCCTCTTTTTGCCTGCGTTTTTGCGATTGTTTTCTTTCATTTTCTTCCCACATTCGTCTTAAAGCTTCGCCGTATGTTTTTTCATCCGGGTCTGTGATCAGTTTTTTATCATCAATGATGGCCTTCTCACTTGCGCGAACTGCCTCAAGGGCTTCTCGGGAACCATAGAGATAGGGAATCCCCATATTCCCGGCAAGGATGGAAACATGAGACGTCATAGACCCTTTTTCGGTAACCAGACCAAGGATCAGTGACGGGGCAATTGCCGAAAGACGGGCAGGGTTCAGCTCTTCCGATACGATTATGGAAGGTACCTTCAGCGTATTTGTTCCTTCCCCCCGAAGGATTTCAAGCAGCCTTTCGGTGACGCCGGTTATATCAGAACTTCTCTGGCGAATATAGGCATTCTCATTGCCGGCAAGCTTTTGTGCCAGGACATTTCCGGCGTGTTCCACAGCGGTATTGACATTCATATTCTTTTCAGTTATCAGTTCCCGGACGGTTTCTGAAAAAGCATTATCCTTTAATAATAACCGTTCTGTCTCGTAGATATCGCGGCTGTTCCGGTCAGCCTTTTCCGCGGCAGATGCCAATTCCCGGTCAAGAGAGTCAACAGCCCGGTTGTAAAGTGTCATCTCGTGCTCAGGGTTGTATGATTCGTTTTGATCTGCTGAAGGATCTGTTTTTACCCTGGTCAGGTCCGCATCAAACACAGGTCCTGCTGCAAATCCACTGTGAATTATTGCCAGTTCGAATTCTTTCATCGTATATCCCCTTCCCTAAGCAGCATACCCTTACAGGTTTTCCTTCAGAAAAGCTTTTACAGCTTGAAGAGCCGCCTGTGCCTGATTGCCCTCTGCTCTGATAGAAAGGACGCTGCCTTGACCCGCACCCAGATTCATCAGATCGATCGGACTTTTTGCAGAAGCGCTGCGTTCATTTGCATTGACAGTTACTTCGCAGTCATAGCCTCGAACGATTTCAGCAAGCCTTCCGGCAGGCCGGGCATGTAATCCGGATGGATCTTTTATCATATAAATAAACTCGTTTGGATTGCCCAGAAGAATCGTTTCTCCATGGTGAACCGTGGAAAACGATTCAGCAAATCCGATTTGACCGGTTGTAACTTTCTCAAAATCTGGCTGCTGTTTTCGGTCCTGATCCATGTTTTTGCTGTGATCTACATTTTCCGGCAGCACATCCTGTGTGTGGATCAGCGATTCGGTGATGATAAAACTGCAAATGTAGGACACCAATAAGCCCGCAAGGTAAGCTAAGACACTTTTGACCGGGCCATTCGGACCGGCAGTCATCACGAAAACACCCAAAAGGCCCGAAGGTCCCCAGGTAGTAGAGGCAACTTCAAATGCCGTCACCAGTGCGCCGCCGAATCCGGCTCCCAGTCCGGCGGTAAGAAAGGGCCTTCCCAATGGAAGCGTTACTCCATAAATCAACGGCTCACCGATACCCAATACTCCGGCGGGAAGTGCGCCTGTGATCCGCGAACATAATTTTTGATTTCCAACCTTTTTCGCTTTGATCCACAATGCAACAGCAGCGCCGACCTGTCCGGCTCCAGCCATGGCAAGGGCGGGATAAAGTGTTACATAACCGAGCTCCTGAAGCTGCACTGTATAAATTGCAACCAATCCATGGTGCATACCCGCAGCTACAAGCGGAAGGAACAGCGCGGTGGAAATATAGCCGGCTATGATCCTGACGATCAGGCTTTCGGACATGCATAATTTACTGAAAAACCATGCGATTCCGCTGGATATATATCCAAAAATCGGCATGATTATCAAAATATAAGGAATTGCGCATGCGAGGAGCGACAGCAGCGGTGTAAAAATCACATCTGCACTTTCCGGCATCCATGACCTGATCTTCTTTTCGACGATTGAAAGCAGATATACCCCGACGATGACGGCCAGAACACCTCCTTTTCCTGCTCTCAGAACAGAATTCAAGGGATTGTTTGCATCGTACAAGCCGATAAGTCCGGATATTGTATTGATGCCATCCAAAGACGTGATCATACCTAACATGCCGCCGAGAATGGGCGAAGCACCAAACCGTTCCGCGGC
Organism: uncultured Chloroflexota bacterium; assembly: GCA_902791025.1. Taxonomy (GTDB): domain Bacteria; phylum Chloroflexota; class Anaerolineae; order Anaerolineales; family Anaerolineaceae; genus Flexilinea. Next base: position 38,239 of record CADATZ010000018.1, read on the forward strand.
ACGGTAACCGGCCCAGGCGGTCAGGTAGGTCATGAAAGACACATTGACCAGCATCAGCAGCTGATAAATGATGCTCCAGACGGTGCTGTTGGTGTAATCCGGGATGACCTGTGCGATCAGTGCCGCAAAACCGGCACAAAGACCGGCGGTGATGGTCCCCGGGAGCAGCGGAACAAAAATCTCACCTACTGTTTTCAGGCCGGTCCTCAAAGTGCTGTTCTTTTGTCGGCTCCGCATTGCTGACTTATTTTTTCCCCATTCCTGATCGGAGTGAGAAGATTTATCGCCCCCGGTTGAAATTCCTCTTTCCCGGCATTGGTCCGCATATTTTTTGCTTTTCCCCGGTCCGACAACGATTTCGTAATATTTGTCTCTGTCGTGAATGATCTCGATGACATCATCTGCCGTTCGAAGCTGGGTCATATTTACAGATGTTTCATCGTTTACATTCACTCTCAGCCGGGTCATGCAGTTGGTAACGGAAACAATATTCTTTTCACCGCCGAGATAACTGATCAGCGTATCTGTGTTTTGTTTTATATCATTTTTCATATTTCGCCTGTTTTATGACCCATAATGTAACGTTTCAGAACCCAGCACCGCACATGGGGACTGGCACCTTGTGCGGCGCAGCCCGAACAAGCGTGCCTGTCCCCATGTGCTCTGTCCTGAATAGTAACTCATAATTCATGATTCCAATGAATGGATCAGTCCGTTCAGTTCGCGGAGAGTATGTATCTCGTGGTCGGGTCGGGCTTCGCCGGTGAGCGGCTGATGTGCGGGGTTGAACCAGCAGGAGCGGATCCCGGAGCGGTTGGCACCGAGAATGTCAGCGGAAAGGGAGTCGCCGACAAGCAGGATTTCTTCCTTCGGACAGGGTTCGATGTGGGCGAAGACATGGTCGAAAAAAGCCGGATGCGGTTTCTGTGCGCCGATCTCATCGGAGATGAAGATGTCATCCACACAGCGGTCCAGGCCGGTGAGAGCGATGCGCTTATGCTGGGTTGATGAGACACCGTTGGTCACGATATATATTTTGAAATGCGGCCGCAGTTCTGTCAGCAACTCCTGTGCGCCATCCATCCAGATAGGGCAGTTCTCCAGTTCTGTCCGGAATTCATCTTCGAAAGCGGCACCTTCGGCGTTAATGCCAAGCTCCGCGAAAAGCATGTCGAAGCGTTCCGTCAATACGCGGTCACGCGGCATTTCTCCGCGTTCGTAGCGTTCCCAAAGTCCTTTGTTGATTTTCTCGTAGCGATCAAATACTTCGTCGGTAAATTGGTATCCGCGGCGGTTGAATATCGTTTCGATAGAGCGTTTTGCTGAGGCGTCGAAATCCCAGAGGGTTCCGTCGGCGTCAAATAGAATGGTGCTGATTTTCATGATTTCCTTTTATTTTGAAATTGATTGGAACGTCGAGCTTCGCAGCACAGGTACCGCTCAGTTGTGTCGGCTGCGTGGCAGCGAAGTTCCTGCTCCGAATCTAATCGAGCGAAACTCGTTCCTTGCGGAGCAGACAGAGCTGTCCACGTATGCTTCATTTTTTATTTTTTCCTTAAAGAAAAGTAGAGTCCGGGGATGCTGAAGCCGAGGAGGATCCAGCCGACGGGTCTTTTCCAGGTGAGCATTTTATCAAGCAGACGGGCAAGATTTGGGGCGGGAAGATTCTTGACAGCCGGCGTAATCACAGTGCCAAAACCGGCGGGGTCAGCAGTGAAGGTAGGACGCGGGGTCCAGGTTGGGGGAACAGGCGTCTTGGTCGGTGTGGGTGTAGGTGTGAGCGTGTAGGTCGGTTCGATCACGAGCGTCTGCCCTTCCATGATGACAACCGGTGTGGTGTCGCTGAGCTTGATGTAGTTGCGGTTGGCCAGGGTGTACCAATCCAGCCCATAGGCCAGAGCAATTTCGGAGAAGGTCTCCCCCTCTTTGACAACGTGGTAAACACCGCCATCCGGGTTCATTGTGGATGTGATGAGCGGTTCCGGTGAGGGAGTGGCGGAAACGGTGGGTTTCGGTGTGCGGTAATCATAAGTCGGGCGGGTGATGGAATAGTCATCCGTTCCGTCATCGAGCCCTGCCAGGGTAAGGACGATAAAACGGTGCTTGTCCGGAGCGTCCGCGATGCCGATACCGACCTGACGCGCCGCCTGTTCAAACATCACCCGGACCGATGGCTGGGATTTCCGCCAGACCTCTTCGATTAGGTAATTAATATCCGTGTCCACCCAGACCATGGCGTTGGTTTCGCGGATGGTGAAGGATTTATCCCCGCCGTACCCGGCATCAACCGCCCGGTCATGGACAGATTCCCCTGCCGGACCGTGGCTGTCCAGGTCGCCGATTTCCGCGAGATATTCCGCCTGGTGCTGAGCGGCAGCATTCAGAGCCTTGTCAAAGGTCAGTTCTCCGCAGCCATACTTTTTGCGCAGAATGTTCAGTTCTTCGAAAATCACTTCCTTGAAATCCTCCGCATCATCAGCAAACACCGCCGTGCAGGCGGTGAAGACCGTGAGGAGGATGAGTAGAAGAAGTGTTGTCTTTCGCATTTGGATTCGCTGCCGGTTCCCGGTTTTCTGTTTCCCTTATTTTTTCTTGATAAATCCGAAGAAAATGGTAGCGAGCAGACCGACGCTGCAGCCGATCACCAGGACAAGTCCCAGTTTTTTCGCGTCCGGCGTGTCAAAGTAGCGGATGTGTGGGATCAGCGGTTCCGGTGTCGGTGTATTGGTGGGTGTCGGCGTCAGTGTCGGAAGCGGGATCGGTGTGTTGGTAGCGGTAGATGTCGGCTTCGGTGTGTTGGTAGCGGGCAGGGGTGTGATGGTCGGGGTGAAGGTCGGCTCCACTGTGTTGCCGCCATAGACGATCAGAATGCGCTGCCCGATGGAGACGGAAGTGTCATCTTCTGCCATGCCGTTCAGTGCCTGGATCTCGGCGATCGTGATGCCGTAGGAAAGAGCGATGGACCACAGGGTCTCATTGGATCGGACGGTATGATAGATTGAGCCGTCCGGCATGGGGGTGGAGGTGTAGAATTCGCCCGGCTGCAGTAACGCGGCATCCGGGTCAATGGGAACCTGATACTCAGAGACGGCCTCCTGTTTGATCAGTCCTGTATCTGTCCCGGAACTGTTGACCATCAGGGTGTAATAATGATTGCCTTCGGATTGCGCATAACCGGCGCCGACAGTCCCGTCAGAAAGTCCGATCATCGTGAAACGATGGAGGTCGTCTGTCCACATCGAGTTCACGCAGTAGGAGGCGTTGACGCCAATGCCTCCGCAGACATTTTCGGAACGTGCCGGAATGCCGGAGCCGTCCGCCCGTTCATGGGTAGTCTGATGGATGGAAGCCTGATATTCCGAATGCTGCTGCGCCGCGACCATCAGATTAGGGTCAATGGTGTAAGGAGCCAGTCCGTACGAGGAACGAAGTGCGTTGACTTCATTGATCAGATCGTCGGCGGATTGTGCGTGAACCTGTGCCGGGATGATGAGGAAAAGAAGCAGGATGAGGATAATTTCGATTCGTTTCATTCTGATTTCGCAGAGACCTTTGCCAGATGTTATTCCGGAATGTCCGGTTTGTTTATTTTAAAGCTGCATTTATTATATCATTTTTCATGTAGGTCAGAATAAATCATAACTATCCGGAGTTTATATGACGCACATGGGGACAGGCACGCTTTTGTTGGCTTCGCAACACAAGATGCCAGTCCCCAGGTGCGTCGTTATGAAAAGTTAGAATAAATCGATAATCTGTTTGATCAGCAATGCGGAGCTCATTACGATAAAGAGGATGCGGATGAATCGGCTGCCTTTCAGGACTGCCAGTTTCACACCCAGATGAGCCCCGGCCATGTTGAATAGCCCCATGGTTATGCCGAGCGGAATGTTCCCCACGCCCATCAGGGTGTACATTGTAAATGCCGAGAGGTTTGTCATGGCATTTACGGTTTTCGCGTCGGCGGAGGCGTGCAGGAAGTTCTCACCGTAAATGAAAATCAGGCCCATGATCAGGAAATTGCCTGTTCCGGGTCCGAAGAATCCGTCGTAAAAACCGATCACCAGTCCCAGCAGCAGGCCGAGCACTGCCTGTTGGGATTCGCTGAAGCGGGAGGCGGTTTCCCTTTGTCCGAAGTTTTTCCGGAGCAGCGTGAAGAGGATCAAAACCGCCAGCAGGGCGATAATGAGCGGCTTCAGCAGTTCATTCGGGACGCGTTTGGCGGTGAATGCCCCCAGCGCGGAGGTAAAAAGGGCGATCAGGGCGCTTTTCCACATGCGTTTGTAGTTGATCAGCCCTTTGCGTGTATATTCAATCACAGCAGTAACTGTTCCCAGCATGGAAGAGGTTTTGTTAACTGCCAGCAGCGTGACCATCGGTACGTTCGGCAGAAAAGCCATAATGCCGGGCAGCTGGATCAATCCGCCTCCGCCGGCGATGGAGTCGATAAAACCGGCGGTAAAGGCGATCACGCACAGGCCGATCAGCTGCCAGATATTCATGGAAAAGGGAAGTGTAATAGACATAAAACCTATTTTATTTCATATCCCGGAAAAGTGTGACGATTGCGGGCAGATACAGGAAGAATGCCAGCGGAATGCAGATTGCACTGACACCCAGCATCTCCAGCGGCATGGAACAGGCCAGACACCAGGGGATCAATGCGGAGAACAGCACGGTCGTGTTGGCAAGATGCAGCATCATTTGCTCATTGCTGATACCTTGCTTTTGATAGAGCGGGCGGATCAGCGGCACGTGCAGCATCAGCGCAAGGGTTTGGTTGCAGCTGAACATAATGAGCGGGATCCCGGTTATCGCGGTGATCTGGAACAGAGAAAACCGGGCTGTCAGTTTTTCAAGAAAAGCCTCCGCGCCGGAGAGCATATTTGTTCCGTTGAAGATCCCGGAGTAGGTGGCTGAAATCAGGATCATCAGGCAGCCATGCGCCATCGAACGTACGCCGCCGCCGTTAAGAAGCGTGCCCAGTTCGCCTTTCCCTTCATATCCCAGGATCAGGGTTCTCAGCAGCTCTGCGGGGGACATTTTTTGATAAATCAGCGCGATGATCGAGGCGCAGAGGATGCTGATTCCCATGGCGTATTTTATGTTGATTTTGATGAAGGGAGCCGCCAGAATGATCAATGCCGGGAGCAGCAGTACCGGGGAAAGACGGAATTCAGAGCGAAGATTGTTCAGGATGTGTGTGTCTACGCTTTGCAGCGGGTTCAGGAATGAAAGAACCGCGTATATCCCGATCGTTATCAGCGTGGCGGGGATGCAGTCCTTCAGCATGAGCTTCACGTTGCTGTAAATTTCCGTCTTTGTGAGATGGGCATTCAGGTGGGCACAAGAGGATGCCGGAGAAGCCCGGTCGCCGAAAAAGATGCCGGACATCACTGCGCCGGCGGTCAGCACCGGATCAGCACCGCTCATGCGGCAAAGCGTCATCATCACGACTCCAATCGAGGCGGCTGTGCCGAAGCTGGTCCCGATCAGGTAGGAAACCGCCATCGGCAGCAGAAAGGCAAACAGGATAAAGAGTTTCGGATGGATCAATTCTGTGCCATAAACGACCAGCTGCTGGATCGTGCCGCCTGCCCGCCAGGCACCGGTCATCGCGCCGATGATGAGCAGGACACCCACGACGATAAAGGATTCCCGGATGCCATTCCACATCATGCGCAGGATATCTTTCAATCGGAAACCGGCATGAGCCGCGGCTGCCATGAAAGCTGCCATCCCGATCAGGAGACCGTAAACCAGATCGATTTTCAGGATCATGCATCCCAACAGGGAAAGGATCAGAAGAATTATGCTGAAGGTCAGGCTCATTTTCGTTCGTGTTCCTGTTTTCTTTCAATGAGAAAAACCACGGGAAGGAAAAGAAATGCGATCCCTGTCAGGATCAAGCCTGCATCAAACCCATATGGCCGGTAGGAGATTTCGGCACGGTCCGCTCCCGCGGGCAGGATGAAGCCGAGCACGCTTTCGTGGACCATCTTCAGCGGCTGCGGCTGTCCGTTGATTTTTACCCGCCAGCCGGCATCAAAAGGAATGGAGGAGACGATCAGCCTGTCTTCCGGGACGGCATCGGTTTTCAACAGGAAAGCAGTGCTGCCGGTTCTTTCCATGAGCGGTGCGGTTTCGTTTATTTTTTCACTCAAAGACGTCAGTTGTGCTGTATTCAGTGCATATGCTTCGATCCCGCCCCCGAGCCGGTCTTTGACTGCTTCAACCCGGATTGTGATCGTATCTTCCGCGGCAAAGGCATCCAGGCAGATCGGGAACGGTGCGTAATCGCGGTTTCCGTTCATCATTTCCATGCCGTTCACTGTCACTGTGTGGCTGAGGCTCGCGCCGGGAAGGAGGAGGTAAAGCGATGCGTTCTCAACAGGTTTGATTTCAGCTTCGTAAAAAGCCGGTTGTTTTGAGTCAATCTTAATAAAAACTTTTGTTCCTTCTTTTTTAAGGTTTTCTAAATTTGTGATGTTTACAGGGATAGGTGTAAAAAAGTCCTCCGATCCATCTCCTGCGAGCAGCCTCAGCAGATCATTCTGGCGTGTGATGGCATCGGTATCGCTGAAAAAGTCATAGCGGGCAAAATCATCTTCCGCAAAGAAAAATAGGGGGAATACGGAAGGACGCTCCCAGGTTTCAGCCCCCGCGGGGAGACTGTCCTGTTTGCCGGTATTCCAGAATTCATAGCGGATGTCCAGCAGTGTGTCTGTGGCTGCGGTTGAGCCTTCATAGGTGCACCAGGTGGCGTAGCAGTTGAATCCGAGCCGTTTGAGAAATTCCGCCTGACGGGTGCTTGCGGTGGAGCTGAAATGGGTAATTCCCGGATAACCGATTCCCAGAGCGTCATTGTAATTGCGGTATTCGTCCTTTTCCATGCGGTAGAACGCATTTCTTTCCGGCTGTACGGCTTCGGTCAGGGAGCGATAGTGTTCATGGAAGGACTGAAAATCGGCATTTTTTGTGTACCCTCCGCTGAATCCGGAAATGATCATGCTCCCGTTGATGAACAATTCGGCTGAAACGAGCAGGGTCATGAGCAGCGCATCACGAGTACGGCTCTTCTGTGCCGGCTGCGCGGCAGCATCAGAGCTGTACTTATATGCTTGTAAAAGAGCGTAAGCGATGAGGAAACCACCGTTTATCAGGAAAAAGGTGGGGGGTATATCTTTCATTGAAAAGCCTGCCGCGGTGAGGATGAGTGCGGCAGTAACATAGGGGATCAGAATGATTTGTAATTGTTCAGATATTATGTGACGCACATGGGGACAGGCACGCTTATGCGGGCTGCGCCGCACAAGATGCCAGTCCCCGTGTGCTCCGTGATATGCCAGAGTAAGGACCCAAAAGCAAAAGATAAATGCATAGCGGAAGGGAAACCAGCTTGGATGATCCATTGCATGCCAGAGGAAATCAAGCGGTTTGAACCAGAAGCTGAACAGCAGAATGAGTGTCAGCAAGCCGGAAAATAACTTTTCCCGGGCGGGAACAGCCTTGCGGGTGAAATACATGATCACACCGAGCAGGGCGGGCAATCCGCAGTAAATATGCGGCAGGCAGTCTTTGATGCCGTCAAAGCTGCCGATAAACAATTTTGTGAATAGTTGAAGGAAAGGAAACTGCCCTTCGGGCGCCGGAAATTCCTGTCCCATCAGGCCCATATTGTTTTTCAGTACGAAGAAGGTCGGCAGCAGCAGAAAGGCTGAGAGTCCTGCCGCGATCCCGACGCAAATACCAAACCGGACCGTGCTGCGGTGAAAATTCCGGAAATCGGACTTTTTGATCAGGACTTGTGTGAGAAAATAAAGCGCGCAGAAAGCTCCCGTCATCCAGGCCATGTAAAACTGGCTGAGGAAAGAAAGCGCCAACAGCAGTGTCAGTCCTGCAATACCTCTGTTCTTATTCGTCAGAAGCCGATCGATCCCCGCACACAGCAGCGGCAGCCAGATCATGGCATCCAGCCACATAATGTTAAAAGCATAGCCGAGTGCATAGGCACTCAGTGCGTAACAGGCTGAAAAGGCGGGGATCAATATGCCGCTGTGCTGCTTTTGGTAATGTGTCAGCAGATAGGATGCGAAAGCAGCTCCGGTGCAGCCAAACTTCAGAATTGTCAGAATCGAAACTGCCAGCGGCAGCTGATTTTCAGGAAAAAGGGGCAGCAGAAAATTGAAAGGGCTGGCCAGATAGTAAGCTGTCAGGGCGATGAAGTTCATCCCCAATCCCGCATGCCAGGACCAGAAAAGGCTGCCCTGTCCCAGCAGAACACGGCGGTATTCTGCCATGAATTCTACATACTGTGTGTCCAGGTCACTGATGAGCAGCGTTGTTTCTCCGAAGGGGACAATGTGATGCCGGATCATTAACAGCAAAAAAATCCCCGTTGGCAGCAGGAATGCCGTCAAAAGGGTGATAATTTTTTCCCGTTTGGAAGCCTTTGTCATTGCATCAGGATCGGCTGCGCACCGGCCAGCCGTAAGACGGTGATGGTGCCGGCACGGGCAATATCAAAGGCGTAAGGGATGTTTACATCGACAATAAAGTCTGTCGGTGCGTGCCAGTTTTTCGGATACGGACGCGGTCCGCAGCCGCCGGCAGTGGAATCTTCCGTGAAGTTTTCCATAGCGGTCATGGCAGGGATCCCCGCGCGCCAGAAGGGGGTATGGTCGCCGAGTTCGTAGGCAACATAATTAAAGTAGTCGTAGGTCAGGTTTAAGCTGTAGTCCCGGATGGCGGCTTCAAATGCCCTGCCCAGCGGGTCGCTTTCAGGCATTGAGCCGACGTGGATCTCAAAACAGCGCTTATCGTCCGGGTCATTCCCGAACATATCCATGTTGATGACGCCCACTATGTTGTCACCGGCATGGGCAGCGGCGTATGCTGTTGAACCCTGCATAAAGTTCTCTTCCCCGCTGAAGAAGATGACTTTGACCGTTTTTTCAAAAGATGTTTTCGCGAAGGTTGGGATCGCTTCCAGGAGGGCGGCTACTCCTGTTCCGTTGTCATTCGCGCCGGGAGCGAGCTCCAGCGGGTTGACGTCTGTCAAGGCAACGCAGCTGTCATAATGGGCTGTGTAAAGGATCTGTTCCTCCGGTGTGACTGTGCCCGGGAAAGTGACGATGATGTTGTACCAGGTGTAATTGGAAACCGCATCCCGGTATTCGTAGGGTTCATAGGTGATCATTTCCGCCGGGACCCATTGCAGAAGCTGTTCCATCAGGTATTCCGGCGCTTTTGCGTTATCCTGTCCGGGAAACATGGCATAGGAGTATCGGGTCGTGATGGTGTATTCCTGTCCGCCGATATTCACCGGTGTGTCCCCGGAAAGGGCGCGGATCCATTGCGCGTATCGTTCCTGGTTTGTGTCGGAAAGAAAATAGTGGACCGGGTCAATAGCTGCTTGTGTTGGAGTCGGTTCAGCTGTCGGGATATAAGTTGGTTCCAGAGTCGGTTCCGGACCTGTGATTTCCTGCGTTGGCGTCGTGATTTCGGGTATCGGTGTCTCTGTTGGCACAGCTGCCGGAATATTGTTCTTTGACGGCAGGTGGTTATTGAATATAAAAACCGCAGCCAGAGCGACGATGAGAATTACTTCTGCCGCAAGGGGCAGGTATTGGTTTATTTGTTTTTTTCTTTCAGACATGGGACTTATTATAATTCAAAACGGCCTGGCCGTTTCCCGCAATATAACAATCTCATGGTACGCTGTCATACAGTCCGTTCCTGCCGTTTTTTCTGATTTTCAGGATGTCCAGCATCATTTTGGGAACTGCCGACCATAGTTTCACTTTTGAATTTTCGTCATAAAAGATGGTGACCGGAACTTCAACGATTTTCATATGGAAACGCTTAGCGATATAAAGAACCTCAACATCGAAAGCCCAGCCGTCAATCGTCTGGACAGAAAATATCTTTTCCGCGGCAGCAGCGGTGAAGCATTTGAAACCGCATTGGGTATCCTGTATTCCTTTGACGGCTAATAACTGAACAAACAGGTTGAAAACCTTGCTGGAAAGACTGCGAATGGCTGCCTTGTTCTGCTGTATGGATCCTTTTGCTGTCCGTGAGGCAATAGCGACGTCAAACTCTTCCAGCTGCGGCGGGATGAATTTGCTGACTTCCTCGACAGGCATGGCAAAATCAATGTCTGCGAACATCCTGTATTCTCCATGTGCTTCAAGCATTCCCCGGCGTATGGCGTTGCCTTTCCCCGCTTTGTCTTCGTGAAGAACTGTCAGCCATGGAAATTGTTTTTGATATTCTGATGCCATCTGATAGGTGGAATCAGTGCTTCCGTTTTCCACGAGCAGAACTTCTATGGATTCCTTTCGTGTATTAATAAAACTTTGAAGTTTTTCGATACATGCGGGAAGCCTTTTTTCTTCATTGTATGCGGGAATGATTAAAGACAGAAAGCATGAGTTTTCCATACGTTTGATTATATCATCATCACAGTATCTTCTGCTTTGGTTGTGAGTCGGGGACCTTTAAATTGATTTTCTAATATTATGTATATATTTTTCCGTCTAATGAATTCTTGAACTATGGTAAAATGATTTTGATGTTATGAGAAATGGGAGGGATGTATGCTTCATCCTGATTTATTGGAAATATTGCGCTGTCCTGCATGCGCAAAAGAGAATAAAGGTGAATTAACATATTACAAAGAAAGCTGGCTGATTTGCAATGACTGCGGGCGGAAATATCCGGTAGTGGATGATATTCCCGTGATGCTGATCGATGAAGGCTCAAAATGGATCACTGCCGAGCCTGAATCGCTGCAAATACCGCCGGTATTAGAGTGAAGGAAATTATGGAACACAATCAATATCCGAATCAACCGGGAATGCCGATGCCAAACGGGCAATCTCCGCAAAATGGACAAATGCCTTATGGGAACATGGCTTACCCTCATCAGAATATTCCGCAGGGAAATATTCCTCAGCAAAATATGCCACAGGGAAGTCCTTATCCGGGACAGGGAAATTTTGCTCCGCGTGGAAGTATGAATCTCCCGCCGGTAAATGGGCCTCAAAATGTTCCGTCTCAGGGACAAAAACCCTCAAAGCAGTCGAAAAAGGCTGAAAAAAAGGCCAGAAATAAGAAAAAATGGATCACGCTCGGGATTTTCACCGCTATCGGACTTGTTTTGGGGATTCTCGTTTTTTCTCTGGTCAACCGGTATGCAAAGCAGCTGACAATTGTTGAGCTGCCCGGTGCGCCAATCATAGCGAATACCACAAATTCGGTTTCAGTCGACACGGATGGTGATGGTGTTGCGGATGTTGTTCAAGCAAATGACAGTCTTGATTTGGCTCAACAGACAGTTCAAAAAGGCGAAGCATGGGATGGAAAAAATCGTATTACCTGCCTTGCGATGGGATTGGATTATCGTGACTGGGTGGAAAATGACGGAACACCGCGTTCTGACACAATGATGCTTCTGACATATGACCCGCAGACCAAGTATTCGGGCATGTTGTCTATTCCCCGCGATCTTTGGGTGGCTATTCCTGACCATGGGTATGGCCGTATCAATACAGCCTACTCCATGGGTGAAGGAGAACATCTGCCTGGCGTGAATGGAAAGCCGGGCGGCGGTGCAGGGCTTGCCATGCGAACTGTTGAGCTTTTCCTCGGTATTGATATTCAGTATTATGCTGTTATTGACTTTTATGGCTTTATTGAATTTATCGATACGATTGACAAGCTTGCGATCAATGTACGGGATGATATTACCGTTGACCCCTTGGGTGAAGGAAATACCGTCCATCTGCGTGCCGGTGTGCAGGATCTTGATGGTGCAACGGCACTGGCTTATGCCCGCTACCGTTATACGGGCGGCGGAGACTTTGAACGTGCACAGCGTCAGCAGGATGTGATCATGGCACTCTTTGAACAGATGCAATGGCAGCTGCCGGAATTGCTCGCCACGAAATCGCAGCAGCTGTTTGACTGTATTCAGCGTGCTGTCAAAACAAATTTGACAATTTCGGACATGATGAAACTTGCCTGGACAGTTGTCGATCTGGATGCCTGGTATGTAAAACGAGCTGTTATTGCACCTCCTGACCAGGTATTGTACGAAAAAAGTGCAGATGGTCAGCAAATCCTTGTTCCGATTCCGGATCGAATTCGGGAAGCACGCGATAGCATTTTTGCTGTAGAATTTGGTGCTGCAGAAACGACTTCTGGTACAGGATATACCCGGGAACAGCGTGTCGCAGAGGAGTCCGCAGCTGTTACACTCATTAATGGATCTACTGTTCCTGGCGCTGCTGAACGTACTGCAGAATACCTGCAGCAATTGGGTATGAGAGTTGTCAGCATCGCCTCCGGTGCTACCAGTTATTATAATTCCCTTGAGATAAAGAATGGAAAACCGTATTCTGCAAAACTTCTTCAGGATACTATGGCTATTCCAACCTCAGCCGTTACCTTTAATTATGATCCCAGTGCAGGAGTGGATCTTGTCCTTACGATAACTGATGACTGGGCTAATAGACTTCAGTGAGAAAAGGAAGATTTTATCGAAAAAACAAAGAGCCTCAGATTTGAGGCTCTTTTACGAGTCCATCATTAGCAGGCAGCTTTTCAGGACGAAGCACCCCTTGACAGCTTTTTTGCTGGCGCAGCTCGTGCTCTGAATCTAATCGAAAGAAGCTTGTTCCTTACAGAGCAGGCAGCCCGCATAAAAAACTGTTCTGTGTGTAACGCCCTTGGGTACTGAACAGGTACATCAGCAGAATAATTAAATCGAATCATTTGACGGAAAGCAGTCCGATTTAAGCAGTGTGGTTTTAAATAACATGGATAAAGAAAAAAACATAACCAGAGTTGAGCTTCCATTCAAAGCTTATTGGTTTATTATGACTTTTTTGACTATATCTTTTGTTTTTTTATTAACTTGGAAATTGACTGATATCCCGGTTTTTTACAATGTGGATGAGGCAGGAACAGCTTATGATGCGAAAAGTCTTGCAAATTATCATGTAGACCGTTTTCTTTATCATTTTCCTGTATATCTGCTCAATTATGATCGGGGACAAAGCGTCCTTTACGCGTATTTGACTGCTGGTTTGATCAAATTATTTGGCTTTTATCGTGTATCGGTTCGGCTGCCGGCAGTATTTTTGTCTTTGCTTTCTGCAATCATTTTCAGTTTGTTCCTCAGGAAGAGATATGGAAGTATTCCATCTGTTATCTCTATGGGCATTTTTTGTATACTGCCGTTTTCAGTTATGCATTCACGTTGGGGACTGGATGCATATCTCTTTTTCCCGATGCTTATGATTTCATGTGTAGCTTTATGTCACGCAGTTGATAATTCAAAATGTTTTTGGTATTTTTTAAGCAGTTGTCTTTTCGGGATGACATTATATTCTTATGCTCTGTCATACGTAGTCGTATTTGTCTTTCTTGTAATAATCTTTGCTTATTTATTATTCACGAAAAAAATAAGCTTGACAAAATTATTCATTATTGCGATTGTGTTATTTATTCTTGCTCTGCCATTGATTCTTCTGCTTTTGGTTAATTTTAACATTATCGGAGAGATAAAGACTCGTTTCCTTTCTGTTCCCAAACTTCCCGCATTTGGAGGTGGTGAAATTAGTTTTTTGAATATAATAGATAATCTGCGATTAACAAAACAAAATATTTTTTATAAAATTTTTGTCGATGATGGACTCCTTTTTAATATCATTCCTGAATATGGGTCTATGTATTTTATAAGTGTGCCATTAATATTTTATGGAATGATGATTACAATAAAAAAAGTAATCCATATAATTCACGGGAGAAGTTTTTCTTTCGATTTGATAATGGCAGTGTTATTTTTTGTCATTTTTCTATTTTCCTTAATGCTGGATGATCCTAATGTCAATCGTGTTAACGGAATCTATGTTCCGTTATTTTTCTTTTTGATAATTGGCTTTTCAAATATATTTGACAGGAGCAAAATTTTAGCCGGAGTATATGCGATCATCTATTTGGTTTGCTTTATATCATTTCTCAATTACTATTTTCATTCATTTTCAGATGATTTAAAGCCCTATATACTGTTCACTTCAATTGAAGATTTTGGAAATGCCCTGAGTTTTGCAGAAGAAGTCTCTGAAGAAGATTATGTGATTTATATTCTTGATCATCCTGCAGCTTATCTTTATGTTTTGTTATTACGGGATATTGATCCTTATACTTTTGATAAAATAAAAGTATTATCTTATGATAACTATATAAAGATGATTGGAAAATACAGGTTTCGTCTTGACGCAATTATGCCTGATCATGTCTATATCTATCTATCTGAGAAATTGATACCAAAAAATATTGATGATTATGGATTTGTGAGAAGAAACTTTGGCTCTTTGACAGTTTTCTATCCTCAAAGAATCCAGTAATTGTTCAGAACGAAGCACACCAGGACAGCTTTCTTTAGTCTGCTCCGTGTGGTGCGAGCTTCGCTCGTTTGATTCGAAGCAGGAGCTTCGCTATTTTGAAGCCAACACAGCGAAGCTCCTGCTTTGAATCTGAGAGCGCAGCTCGTTCCATGCAGAGCAGGCTAACTGTACTGTGTGTTGCGCTCCTGGAACTGAATAGATACCTTTATTATTTTGTATATCCGACCCGGTAAGTCCATGTTCATGTAGATGAGGGTATTATATTATCTATGAGGGTTGATTTAGCATAAAAAGCCGTAATTGAGAAAGATAATAAATTACCTGTAAAAGAATGAGTCATTGAAATATAATGGTCTTAGATGTTAGCTGGCGTTTGATTGAATTCGGAGAAGCGTATGTGGTGGATTTTTGGCGGCATTATTGTGGGAATTGTTATTCTTTTGTTTGTCTTATTCTCTAAAGGATATAAAACCGGAAATATAAGGTTATCTTCTGGAAAGTACAGAATCATAATAACACTGTTAGTTATTGCTTTTACATTTCTCGTGACTTATCGTGTTACCGAGATCCCTGTGCCTTACAATGTTGATGAAGCAGGGACTGCTTATGATGCCTGGTGCATAGCCAATTATCACTGCGATCGATTCCTGTATCATTTTCCGGTTTATTTTATTAATTATGGCGGGCATGGATCCAGCGGACTGTATACCTATCTGGCAGCAATAATGATCAAACTGTTTGGATTTAGTGTGATGAGTGTGAGACTTCCGGCGATTCTGCTTTCCCTGGCTTCCGCATTGGCACTGACGCTGACTATCAGAAAAGAGCTTGGAAATACCGCCTCCGTGATCACAATGTTTTTTTTCTGTATTCTGCCTTTCTCCTTTATGCATTCACGTTGGGGGTTGGACGCCTATCTGTTGTTTCCGATGATGATTTTTTCTGTCACGGTATTCTATTTCGCTATTCGTCATGAAAAAACCCGGTGGTTTGTCTTGAGCGGATTCGTGTTTGGTCTCACGCTTTATTCTTATTCTGTCTCATTCATGCTGGTGCCGGCACTGCTTGCCATTAGTCTGATCTATCTGCTCATTATCAAGAAAATATCGTGGAAAAATATAATTGCTTTGGGTATCCCGTTATTTATTCTGGCTATTCCGCTGATGCTGATGCTGGCGATCAATAACGGACTGATAGGAGAGATCCGCACAAGGTTTATCACAATACCCCAGCTAATTTCCTACGGTGTGTCGGAAGTCGGTCTTATCAACATGATCAATTGTCTGAAATTCGGGCCAAATAATGTCTTCTATAACCTCTTTGTCAATGATAACCTGCTTTATAATGTTGTACCGGCTTTTGGAACGATCTATTATATCAGCATCCCGCTTTTTATATACGGACTGGTTCTCAGTGTAAAACGATGTGTAGGATTTGTCAGAGAGAAAAAAATCTCTTTTGATTTGATTATGCTGTCCTTGTTTTTTGCGGTTTTGCTGGTTTCCATGAGCATTGATAAAACCAATGTAAACCGGTCATCCGCAATATATATTTCGATCATTTATTTTTTGACATTGGGATGTTTAGAAATCTTAAAGAAAAGCAGACTCGCGGCAGCAGTTACAGCTGTTGTTTATCTGGTGAGTTTTGGATTTTTTCTCCATTATTATTTTACAGATTTTTCAAAAGATCTTGAACCTGATATTCTTTTTGCTTCGATCAGTGATTTGGATGAAGCCCTTGATTTTGTGGAGACAGTATATCAGGGTGAAGAAACAGTTTATGTTCTTGGAAGGTCCAGGCCGTATATATATACTTTGCTTTCAAGAAAGGTCGACCCATACTCGTTTAATCAAAAAATGGTATTGTCAAATGATGATTATGTGAAAATTTATGATAAATACCGTTTCCGTCTGGATGCGGTCCTGCCGGATTGCATTTATGTTTTGACTGATTTGAATGATATTCCTTCTGATATTGATAAATTTGATTTTTCATCGAAACAATTTGGATCGGTTTTGGTTTATTATCCGCAGCCATGATGAAATATAGTCAGAACACAGCAGTAGGTGATTATTCTTATTTGTAAATATTTTATAGACTTCGGAGACAAAAATGATTTGGATTATTACAGGAATAATTCTTGGCATAATTATAATTCTTTTGACTTTAAATCCGAAGAATCGGCAGAACAGTAAAAGATATGAAATGTCATCGAAAGCTTTTCATATATATTTAATTATTCTTTTTGTCTGTTTTGCTTTTGTGTTGCTTTTTGAAGTTACAGAAATTCCTGTCCCTTTCAATGTTGATGAAGCAGGCTCTGCCTATGACGCAATCAGTCTTGTAAACCATCACACAGATCGATATCTTTATCGATTTCCGGTTTATTTTGTTAATTTTGGCGGTGGACAGAATGCGCTTTATACCTATCTGGCCGCTATTTGCATAAAAATATTCGGATACAGTGTTCTGATTGTACGGCTGCCGGCAATTATTATGTCATTGTTATCGGCATTGATACTGACGCTTACCATTAGAAAAGTTCATGGAAACACTGCTTCGATAATCATCTTGTTCTTTTTCTGTATTTTGCCTTTCTCAATAATGCACTCTCGTTGGGGGTTGGAATCCTATTTGCTTTTTCCCATGCTTATTTTTTCATGCGCTGTATTATATTATGCAGTAGAAACGAGAAAACCGATGGCATTTTTCATCAGCGGAGTTTTCTTGGGGTGTACATTATATGCTTATACAGTGGCTTATATTCTTTTGCCCCTTTTCCTTTGTGTGATCTGTCCTTACCTTCTTTGGATAAGGAAAATTACGTGGAAAAATCTATTGCAGTTGTTCCTTCCTCTGGCTGTGGCATCTTTGCCGCTGTTTCTGATGCTTGCTGTCAACAATGGTTTGATCAATGAGATCCGTACCAGGTTTTTTTCTGTTCCGGCATTCCCGTTTTATCGTGCTCATGAGGTCAGCTTTCAGAATATTATAAGACATCTGATGTTTGATGAAAACAATGTCTTTTACAATCTTTTTGTGAATGATCATTGCACTTACAATATTATTCCAAAATTTGGTTCAATGTATTATATTACGATCCCGTTTATATTATATGGTGGGTTTCTTTGCCTTATAAAATCGTGGAAAGATATTCGAAGAAGGACATTTTCCTTCGATGTCATGATGTCTGTCCTGTTTGTAACAGCATTTGGTATTTGTTTGATGTTTGAAGGAATTAATGCAAACAGAGCTTGTGCTGTCTACTTTCCGCTGATATATTTTCTAATGTTGGGAACTTTTGAAACCTTAAAGAAAAGCAGGAATATTGCTTTGATTTTTTGCATTGCCTGTATAAGTGTATTCCTCTTTTTTATACATTATTATTTTGTCGATTTTCCGAAAGTAATTGAACGGGATTCAATGTTTGCCTCTGTTACCGATATACAGAAAGCATTAGTTTTTGCGGATGAAATTAACACAAGAGAAGAAACGGTTTATGTTTTGGACAGTGTTCAGCCATATATTTATGTTCTTCTTTCCAAACAAATCGATCCATATACTTTTAATGAACAGAAGATTCTTTCAAATGATCATTTTGTTAAGGTTCTCGGTAAATATCGTTTTCGCTTAGATGTAGTTTTACCGGAGTGTATATACATACTGAATCCGGAGTCACAGATTCAGTATGATGCTGATTTCAGTGGGTTCAATTCAAAGCGATTCGGAAGTGTTGCTGTATTTTATCAATGAGATAATGAATTTATATGTATCTATTCATAACGGAGCACGTGGGGACTGGCATCTTGAGCGGCGCAGCCCGCACAAGTGTGCCTGTCCCCATGTGCGTCGCTGCGGGGTCTGAACAAATACATTTATATCATATTTTGATTTACAAAATGTGTAAACTGATAAATACTATTTGGGTTGTTATCAGGGGATGACAAAAGCAAAGATCTGTTCCCAGTTAAAGCCGCTGTTGGCAGTTTTGACCAGCGCAAGCTGCCCATTGTAGGTGACGATGGCATAGCCAATCGAAGGGGTGATGAACTGCAGTTTGCTGTCCCATGCCAGCTGCGATGCGGTGCGCCAGTTTGTTCCGCCGTCTTCCGTGAAAAGGATCTGGAAAGGATAATCCGATCCGGGATCATTTTGGATCGCGTACCAGCCATATTCGATGCCGTAGAAAGAAATGTCACCTTCCGCTTTGGGAAGTGCCAGTGTTTTCCAGGTGGACATCCGGTCATAGGTCCAATATAAAACGGAAATCGGTTCACTGAGACTGCCGCCCTGGCAGCGCAGAACGGTCCACGCGTACTGATATTGAAAGTCCACAAATTTCGGAACGTCAAGACTGCATTTTATGGATGGATCGGAGAGAAGCCCTGCCGGGATGTTGTATCCCCAGGGTTCCGGGAACAGCTGTTCATACCAGGTGTTTCCGCCGTCGAAGGTGTGCCAAAGGACGGTTCCCGGTGCATTCATGCTGTTTTCGCCGGTGACCCAGCCCTCCAGTGTGTCGCGGAAGACCGCACCGTTTTTCCGCGTATTGGAAGGCAGGTTAGCGGTTCCGGTGGTAACCATGGGCGTCCAGCTTTTCCCACCATCATGGGTTGTGTAAAGTCCGATGAATTCCCGCTCATCGACCTGTCCGATGCGCGCAAAGATCCAGCCGGTTTGGTTGTCCAGAAAGCTGATTTTCGGGTCAGTAAAGCGCTGGATGGTGTAACCTTTCAGCGGAAGATCAGCAAACTCCCAGGTGATCCCGCCATCTGCTGTGTACCAGACCTTGATTCCCATTTCAGGATTAAAATTTTCAGCGTCCCGGAAGATCACCCAGGCATGCTCCGCATCCCGGAAGCAGGCGGCTACGTCTGAAACGATTTCAGCGTTTTCATAAATTGCCTGCGAAGGCGTAACGTTTTTCCAGTGCTCCGCCCCATTTGTTGTACGCAGAACGAGTTTGTCCTTTCCGCCGGGAATTTGTCCGATCCCCCATCCGATGCCACCGTCGATCATCGCGATTTCCTGAATGTTTACAGCTGTCATCTGGCTGATGGCTGTTGGTGCGATGTGAATCGGCGGTGTAGCCGTTTCCTGATGCGTCGGGACCGTTGGCGTTACACCGACAAACACTTTTTTTTGCACTTCGGTCGGGGTAGGTGTATTGGTCCCGATGATGATCGGCTGCAAGTCGTAAATCTGAACCGAACACGCAGAAAGAAATAATATCAGCAGGAGGAAAAGGAACCCGCTGCAAATAAATCTGATAAGCCGAGATCTTATAGTATCTGCTGTCCCCTGGCCCCTGCCCCCTAACCCCTGATCCCTGGCCACTGACCACTGACATCTGCCTTCTGATCTCATACCCGTTCATCCTTCCGCAGAATGTTCAGCGTGATGATCTTGGTTGGATGATTGAAGGGAGCCGGATCCGCAGGGAGAACCTTTGGATCAATGGGCGTGAATCCGTAAAAAGACTCCGGTATCGGAATGATCTCTCCGATGGAAAGACAGTCCCCGCAGAGCGTCTGCAATTGGTTCAGAAAATCCTTGCCGGAAAGGAACAGTGCGTTGTTGACCACAATGATTTTCCCGTTATGTGCAGCAAGCGGGCGGATCTTGTTGACCAGTGCCGCAGCGTTGTGTGCCTGGTCAACCTTGGCACTGCGTCCGGCATTGGCGAAGAAGGGCGGATCCAGGATGATGATATCAAAGAGCCTCCCGGATCGCCGCAGTGAGGCCGCAACATGAAAGAAATCTCCGAAAATATATTCCTGGGTGCTGTGCCGGGCGGTAAGGTAGTTTTTGTTAAGGTCTGTTTGCGTAACGGAAAGAGCCTCCCCGGCTTCAGCTGCATCACCAAGACTGCCGGTGTAGGCAAAGGTATTGAGAACCCGTTTCCCGCAGGATTGTTCGAGCAGCCATTTACGCAGCAGAGCACTATCCAGATAAAACCCGCAGTCCTTGTTGAGCTGCAGGGCAACAGGATGCTCCACACCCCATTCCCGGATGATATTTGTGCAGCTTTCCCCTGTGAGTAATTTCCCCTTTTTCCATGTCTCATCCGCTGCAAATCGGTTCTTGAACAGAACGCTGTGGATTCCCGGGATGTTGTCAAGGCACAGTCCGCACAGCATTTCAAGATCTTCACGGTCCGGTTGTACCGTGCGGCTCATCCATTGAATGACGGCAGTTTCGCTGTAACGGTCAATGGAAAGCTCCCGGCAGCCTTCACAGAACCCGTTGAACAGGCGGTATGCTGTATTTTCCGGATCTGCTGAAAGGGCTTCCCTTTTTTGAAAGGCTTCCCGGATCAATGATTTGTTTGCGAATAAAGACTCATTCATGTGCAGCTTAAACAAAAATACTCACCTGAGATTTCAGGCGAGTTCTATATTGTTTGATTGGATTCTCCTTAGAAGCGAACGGAAGAAAGCACCATGGAGAGAACCAGAAGGATCGAAATAACAGCGATCCCGATACCCCAGGTTCTTTGCGTTCTCTGCTGTTGGGACTTTTGCCGATTTTCTTCCTTTTTGACCTTGTCGGCTCTGATTTGTGCTTTGCTTTTCTTATCTCTCATTTGATACTCCTTATTGATCGGGGCTTAGCCCGTGAACTTCTTAGGATTTGCTCGCTGCTGCTTCCGGCTTTGGCGCAGCAGTTTCAGTTGATTGAGTTTTCGTTTCAGACGCTTGTTCTGTTGTCTCGTGGTGGTGTTCTTCAGACGTCGATGACTCATGATGGAACGGCGTCTGCCCTGAGGGCGAACGGTTATCCGTCGAATAAAAACCGGAGCCTTTGAACACGATCCCTACCGGTGTATAAACTTTGTGAAGCGTCTGCTTTCCGCATTGTGGACATTCTGTAAGCGCGTCATCAGTAAAATGCTGGAAAATATCAAACTGGTGACCGCACCTTTCACATCGATAAGTATAAGTAGGCATATCTCATTATTATACTCAAAAATGCGAAATCGGCCGCGCTTTGGTACAAAATCAGGAATAGTGATCAGCGGCCGGTGTTCAGAGACTAACCTCTCGTTGATAACTCCCCTGTTTCTGAGATCTGGTGCCTAAAGTCTAATGTCTAATGTCTAAAGCCTGATGTCTTCCTTCTCAATTATAAAAAACCGAATTCAAATAGTTGAAATTTCGGCACAAAGGATTATAATATTTTCTGCCGGATATTTAATGATTGATTTTTTATGATTGTTGGTTCTGCCGCGCAATGAGCAGCAGGATTAGAGGAATTTTATGCAGAAAAGTGCTGAATATAAATTGGGACGCGCCATTTCGCCGGCAGCGGCATTGGCATTCGCACTTGGTACCAGTATTGGTTGGGGATCGCTGGTTGTAACCAGCAACACCTATCTTTCTCAGGCAGGTCCGCTGGGCAGTACGCTTGGTTTGCTCATCGGCGGGCTCATCATGCTGGTGATCGCGCGAAACTATCATTACATGGTCAATTGTTATCCGGATGCCGGCGGATCTTATGCCTTTGCCCGGGATACTTTCGGCTATGATTATGGATTCCTGACTGCCTGGTTCCTGATGCTCACGTATCTCGCCATGCTGTGGGCAAATTCGACCGCGATCCCGCTTTTTGCGCGTAACTTTTTTGGAGATATTTTTCATTTTGGCTACCTGTATTCCGTTTTCGGTTATGATGTTTATTTCGGCGAGGTGCTGCTGACTGTCGGAGCACTCGCCATAACGGCATTTTTGCTGAGTCATCAATACCGGCTGCCGGTGATTTTGATGATCGTTCTGGCAGTGCTGTTTACGTTGGGAATTTCCATCAGTTTTACCGGTTCTATTCTGAACCTGGACCGGAGTCTTGCTCCTCAATTTGTACCGGAAACATCATCCCTTTCCCAAATCATCAAGATCGCTGTGATCTCACCATGGGCATTCATCGGCTTCGAAAATGTCTCACATTTCAGTGAAGAATATACTTTTTCACGGAAAAAGACCTTTCGGGTTTTGTTGACAGCCATCATCGCAGCGACGGTACTCTATATATTCGTAACGTTGCTTTCTGTCATGGCATATCCTCCGCAATATGATTCCTGGCTGGCCTATATCCGGGACCTGGGGAATCTTTCCGGTTTGGAAGCTCTCCCGCCCTTTTATGCGGCACGTCATTATATGGGCAGCTTTGGCGTCTGGACCCTCATCGCTGCATTGGCGGCGCTGATTATCACAAGTCTGATCGGGAACTTTCTTGCGCTCAGCCGTTTGTTTTACGCAATGGGAAAAGACGGCATTCTTCCGGCATGTTTTGGCCGCCTGAGTGACAAAGGTATTCCAACCTGTTCCATCAAACTGATTCTGGTTGTTTCGCTTTTCATTCCTTTCCTTGGCAGAACAGCCATCGGATGGATCGTGGATGTGACCACTCTCGGTGCGACGATCATATATGCAATTGTGTCCGCCGCTGCTTATAAAATGGCGAAGGAGCAGGATGATCAGACGGAAAAGTGGACCGGGCTTGTGGGCGTGATGGCGATGATCCTTTTTATCGTTTATCTGCTGCTGCCGAATCTGATTTGGACAGCATCTATGGAACCGGCTTCCTACTTTTTGTTTGTGGTTTGGTCTGTGCTTGGTTTTGTTTTCTTCCGTTGGATCCTTGCACGTGACACGCAGAAACGCTTCGGACGGTCCATCGTTGTCTGGATCGGTTTACTGACGTTGGTCCTCTTTGTTTCTCTGGTATGGATGAGTCAGGCAACGATGAACGCTACCAGTCAGTCACTGAATCATATTGAAGATTACTATGTCGGTCAGGGTGTGGTGCAGGAAGATACAAGAATTATTCCGGCAGAATTGGAATTGATCCGTCAGACGAATGCCCGCTCAATTCTTCTGGTGATCGTGTTGTTCGGAATTTCCCTTGTCGTTTTGATCAACAACTATACCGTGATGAGCCGTCGTGCACAGGAGAGTGAGTCACAGATGGCGATTTTCAGCAATATTGCCAACACTGACCCGCTGACCGGTGTGAAGAGTAAATACGCCTATGTGGAAAGGGAGCAGTTCACGGATGAGAAAATCGAAAAAGGTATCGCTGAGCCGTTTTCCGTTGTTGTCTGCGATGTGAACGGGTTGAAATATATCAATGATACTTACGGACACAAAGCCGGTGACCGATATATCATCGCGGCGAGCGAACTGATCTGTGATCTCTTTTCCCACAGTCCTGTCTACCGTACCGGCGGTGATGAATTTGTCGTTTATCTGGTCGGCCCCGATTTTGACAACCGTCATTACCTGATGCAGACGCTCCATCAGAAAGCAATCTCTCATATCGGGAGTGATAAAGTGGTTATTTCCGGCGGTATCTCTGATTTTATCCCGGAAAAAGACAAGACCATCCACGATGTCTTTGAACGCGCGGACAAGTTCATGTATGAGGAAAAACAAACCTTAAAGAAAATGGGCGCTAAAACAAGATAAAAAAACCGCGGTGACTGCCGCGGTTTTTTTATCTTGTTTATATTTTTTACATCACAGAGGCAACTGCGACTGCGCAGGCAACGGTGGCGCCGACCATCGGGTTGTTCCCCATGCCCATGAAGCCCATCATTTCCACGTGGGCAGGGACGGAGGAAGAACCGGCGAATTGAGCGTCGGAGTGCATGCGGCCCATGGTATCAGTCATACCATAGGAAGCCGGACCGGCTGCCATGTTATCCGGATGCAGGGTACGACCGGTACCGCCGCCGGAAGCAACGGAGAAGTATTTCTTGCCCATTTCGTTGCATTCCTTCTTGTAGGTGCCGGCGACCGGGTGCTGGAAGCGGGTCGGGTTGGTGGAGTTGCCGGTGATGGAGACATCAGCGCCTTCGTGGTGCATGATGGCGACGCCTTCGCGGACGTCATCGGCACCGAAGCAGCGGACCTTCGCGCGGTCACCATCGGAATAGGGGATCTCGCGGACGATTTCAAGCTCACCGGTGAAGTAGTTGAACTTGGTCTGAACATAGGTGAAGCCGTTGATGCGGGAGATGATCATGGCGGCGTCTTTTCCGAGACCGTTCAGGATGACCTTCAGCGGGTTCTTGCGGACCTTGTTGGCGTTGAGGGCGATCTTGATGGCGCCTTCAGCGGCAGCGAAGGATTCGTGGCCGGCCAGGAAAGCGAAGCACTTGGTGTCTTCGCTCAGCAGCATGGAACCGAGGTTGCCATGGCCGAGACCGACTTTGCGGTCTTCCGCGACGGAGCCGGGAATGCAGAAAGCCTGCAGACCGACACCGATCATCTTCGCGGCGTCAGCAGCAGTCTTCACGCCGGATTTGATGGCGATGGCGCAGCCGACGGTGTATGCCCAGCAGGCGTTCTCAAAGCAGATCGGCTGGGTTTCTTTGACGATGGTATAAGGATCGATGCCCTTTTCCTTGCAGATTTCGGCGCATTCTTCAATGCTGTTGATGCCATATTCTTTGATAACGGCGTTGATTTTATCAACACGGCGTTCGTAACTTTCAAACAGTGCCATTTCCATGCCTCCTAATTATTCTTTTCTCGGGTCAATGTATTTCGGCGCATTATCGAAACGACCGTATTTGCCCTTGGCTTTCTTCAGCGCTTCATTGGCATCTTCGCCCTTCTTGATCATTTCCATCATCTTGCCGAGATGGACAAATTCATAACCGATGATGGCGTTTTCGTCGTCCAGTGCCAGGCGGGTGATGTAACCTTCAGTCAGTTCAAGGTAGCGGGGGCCTTTGGCTGCGGTACCGTAGGTGGTACCGGTCATGGAGCGGAGACCTTTCCCCAGGTCTTCGAGACCTGCGCCAATCGGCAAACCACCTTCGGAGAAGGCAGTCTGGGTGCGGCCATAGACGATCTGCAGGAACAGTTCGCGCATGGCGGTATTGATGGCGTCGCAGACCAGGTCGGTGTTCAGCGCTTCAAGAATGGTCTTCTTCGGCAGAATTTCCGCGGCCATGGCGGCGGAGTGGGTCATGCCGGAGCAGCCGATGGTTTCAACCAGAGCTTCCTGGATGATGCCGTCTTTGACGTTCAGGGAAAGTTTGCAGCAGCCCTGCTGGGGTGCGCACCAGCCGATACCATGGGTCAAACCGCTGATATCTTTAATTTCCTTCGCCTGAACCCATTTTCCTTCTTCCGGGATCGGGGCCGGGCCATGGTCTGCACCCTTCAGGACGCAGCACATATTCTCGACTTCGGATGTATAGATCATTGAAAATCCTCCTGAAAATTTAAAGCACACGAATCTCGTGGTTTTTTCTCGTTTCTAATTATACGCTATTCTTTTGGGATTTGCATGCAATCAGTAACGGAAATTTCATTGATTTTGCGATTCAGTTTCCGTGTCTTAATTTTCTCGAAAGACGAAAATCAATAATTATTAAGACAAAAGTCAGAATCCGGCAAAAGTCTAATTTGTGCTTATTGACAAAAATTAAACCTCTGAATTAAAATCAAATCAGAAACACACAAAAGGGGCTGCTGCCTCTTTTGTGAAAAAAATTTTTATCAGGAGGAAGTATGAAGAAATTAACCGTATTGCTTGCTGCGCTGATGCTTTTTTGCATTATCGCTGTTGCCGGCGCTCAGGATGATATTGACTGGCGCGCTTTTGAAGGCAGTGAACTGATGGTCTATGGTGGTTCCGATGAACCTCATGTGGCGGCTGTCTGTAAGGCTTTTGAAGAAAAAACCGGCATCAAAACCAGCTATATCCGCCTGAGCGGCAACGATTGCTTCACCCGTATCAAGGAAGAACGCGACAACCCGCAGGCTGATGTCTGGTACGGCGGTACCTGGGATCCATACATCGCAGCTGCCAAAGAAGGCCTGCTGTATGCTTATGAAGACTGTCAGGGTATCAAGAACTACAAGAGCGAAAACTACGGCGTAGGCTATCCGTACTGGGTAGGTATTTACTCCGGTTGGATCGGCTTCATCTGTGACGCGGAAGAATTGGAAGCTCGTGGTGTTGCAATGCCGAAATCCTGGGAAGACCTCACCAAGGAAGATTACCGCAATCTGCTCGTCCTTGCCAATCCCGGTGCGACCGGCACAGGCGTGATGGTTACTTCCATCCTGTTCCAGATCTTCGGTGAGGAAAAGGCTGTTGAAATGATCGCCGCCATGGACAAGAATGTTACCACTTATGTGAAGACGGGCTCCGGCACTTCCCACCAGGTTGCCCTCGGCGAAGCTGCCTGCGGTGTCGGTTTCCTGCACACCGGTCTGGACTACAAAGTCAACCAGGGCTATGACAATTTCGAACTCGGCGGGCCGGAAGAAGGTACCGGCTATGAAGTCGGTGGTGCAGCTATCATCGAAGGCGCAAAGCATCTTGACGAAGCCAAACTCTTCATCGAATTTGCGCTTACTCCGGAATGTCAGGAAATCGGTCAGACGGTCGGTTCCCTGCAGTTCCTGACTGTCAAAGGCGCGAAGGATCCGGAAGCTGCTCAGGAACTCATTGACATGGGCATCAAGCTCATCAACTATGATTCCGAATGGACCGGTGCGAATAAAGATATGATCATCGAGAAATGGAACAATGCCATTTCCGCTGATAAGATTGCCGAATAATCATTGGAAATGAATTGATAGAAAGTACACGGACCGGTTTCCCCTGATGCTGCACAGCAGACACAGGAGACCGGCTCCGTGCTTCCTTTTATTTTGATATGTTTCTGTAAAATGTAATTCTCATTATTATTTTCTTACTGTCCTTATGGCGAACGGTTTATTCGGTTATCCGGAAGAAAGGGTGACTTTATGGCAAAAGGGAAATCAAAACAATTAGACCGTAAAAAACTGTTGGGTGATCCGCTGCTGCTGACGGTGATTCTGGCGATCATGGCATTCCTGCTGCTTTTTATTGTTTACCCGCTTTGGACCGTTACCCTGCAAAGTTTCTCCCGCAGTGAAACAGGCATGATCCAGGAGGTCAGGGAAACCGGTGAATGGCTCACTGCCGCAGCCGGAAAAATGGATGAAAAGGACGCAGGCCCCCTCAGTGAACTGGGTGCCGCCGCGACAGGTTTTTATCAAAACTATAATCGTTACCGCCGCAATAACGCGGAAGGGGTCATCAATGCCCGTGCAGCGTTGTCCGCCGCAATAAATAAAATGGATGCCGCGGCAATCGAAAATGCGGTTGAGGCTTATAACGGGATAAATGAAGAAAAGATCACCGCTGAGGATCTCACCTCACGGATGGATAGTTTAAAGACGAATGAAAAGGAGCTCGGGAAGACAGCTCTTTCACTGGATGCCTATGTCACGCTGTTCCAGCGTTCGATCTTTCGTCAGGCGGTCGGCAATACGCTGCTGCTTGGATTTATTACAGGGATTATCGCGACACTTATCGGTTTTGTTTTCGCATATGTTGATATGTATACAAAAACGAAATTCAGCCCGATGTTCCGGGTCATTTCCGTTTTACCGATCGTTTCCCCGCCCTTTGTCCTTGGTCTTTCCGCGATCATGCTCTTCGGAAAACGCGGGCTGATCACCCGGCACCTGCTGGGGATCATGGATGCCAACATCAATGGCTTGCATGGGATCGTATTGGTGCAGGTGCTCACCTTTTTCCCGGTCTGTTATCTGATGCTCAAAGGCCTGCTGATGAATATTGATCCCTCTTTGGAGGAGTCAGCCCGGGACATGGGGGCTTCACGATGGCGGGTATTCGCCACCGTGACCCTGCCGCTGATGCTGCCCGGTATCGGCAACGCTTTCCTGGTCACCTTTATTGAATCTATCGCCGACTTTGCTAACCCGCAGATGATCGGCGGTAACTATAGGACCCTTGCGGAGATGATCTATAACGAGTATGCACTGCAGGGAGATCCGCGTGTTCCGGCGGCCATGTCTGTTGTGATGCTGCTGATCACCATCATCCTGTTCTCGCTTGAAAAATACTGGTTGGAACGGAAATCCGTTGCCACGCTCAGCGGTAAAGCATCACGAGTCCGGATGCCGATCGAGGATCATTCCGTTGTTGTTCCGCTGGTGATTTTCTGCATGCTGATCTCCGTTTTTGTTATCGGAATGTATGCACTCATCCCTCTCGGTGCCATGTTCAAGCAATGGGGACGCAACTTTACACTGGTGCCGACCTATTTCCAGAATATTTTCAACCGCGGGATGGAGCCCTTCTGGGATTCGCTGAAGCTTTCACTCATCGCGGCTGTCATTACCGCGTTTGTTTCCATGATCATTGCGTACCTTGTGGTGAAGCGGAGGTTCTTCGGACGCGGGTTGATGGAGTTTGTGACCATGTTCGCGATGGCTGTTCCCGGTACGGTGCTGGGCATTGCCCTGCTGCGCGGATATATTACGGGTATCTTCAACAGCGGTCACATGGTGCTGGCGGGAACTGGGACGATTCTCGTTATCGCCTTTGTGGTGCGCTCGCTGCCGGTCGGGACGCGTTCCGGTGTGGCTGCATTGCGTCAAATTGATAAATCCATTGAAGAATCTGCTTATGACCTTGGCGCTGACAGTGGGCGGGTATTCTTCACCGTTACGCTCCCGCTTATCAAAGATTCGTTCTTCAGCGGTCTTGTGACCACTTTTGCCCGTTCTATCACAGCTACCAGTGCGGTGATTTTCCTGATTTCCCCCGCCTGGAAGCTCATCACGCCGCAAATCATGACGGTGGTCGACCGCGGTGAATATTCAGAGGCCTGTGCCTGGGCGACGATGCTGATGATCATCGTTTATGGTTCCATTGCCATCATGAACCTGATGCTGAAATTTTTCGGGACCAGCCGCTATCAGGAAAAGTAAGAAACAGGATTCAGGGTGCAGGAAATAGTGATTTATAATTACATATCATAACTATATTCATTATTAATTATTCACTATTCACTATATCGTATGTCCTCTTACTTCAGCCTTTTCCGTAATTACGCCAATTTCAGCGGATATATGAAACGCGGAGCTTATTGGACCGCGTTGTTTTTTCATGCATTGATCGTGATGATTCCGCTGTATCCGGCGGTTCGGAGGCTGATCGATGCGGAATATGTGCTGCCTTCATTTTATATTCCCTGGGTGCTGCCTATCTGGTGCTTCTATAATATATTAATGATCATTCCGTTGTGGTCAGCGGCTGTTCGGCGTTATCATACCCTGCCCCGCAGCGGATGGTGGCTGCTTGTGGGTGTCATACCGCTGGCGGGATGGTATCTGGTTCTTTCCTGGCTTTTGCAGAAAGGCGGGTATGAGGAATATATGTGGCGGCTCAAAAAGGCCGGTCCGGCGACGTTTGAGGAAAAACGCAGAGAAGCGGAGCGTCCCCGGAATGGAGGCTGGTTTTTCGTTGTGTTTCTGACACTGGTAGCGGTCGGCTGGTTCCTTAACCGGCAGATCATGCGTACCGGCTCTGTGGAAGCGACCCTCAGAAAGATTCAGGAACGAAGCGAATATGTGCTTTCAGCACTTCCTTTCTATAGAGAACAAGAACCGGAGGGATCCGGTAATACAGAAATGCGGGAGAGCGTAATCATTTATGTTCGTGACGCGTCCTTTGATCCGACGTCAACACCAACACCCACACCGCAGCCGACAGAGACTCCGGTTCCGACAAGGATCATTCCGCGGAATATTGAGATAAAATAGAAAAGAGGTATCTATTCAGGAAGAAGCACTTGGGGACTGGCACCTTGCTGTCGCGAAGCCGACACAAGCGTGCCTGTCCTCATGTGCGCCTTCGGGTACTGAACAGTTACGAAAAGAGAAAGGTATTAACTATGAGAAAAATTGCATGTGATCGTGGAATGCGGCTTTCGAAGCGTATTGGTAAACTGCATACCTATCTGCGGGATGAAGCTCAGGAAGAGTATTTGGCAGAAAAAATCCTGAAACATGGGTCAATGATTGGCGCCTGTATGATCCGACTGGGATTTTCTAAAGATAACGCTGAATATATTGATAACCTTCATGATGCTATGGTGAATACGGTGAAAACCCTGCGCTGGCTGAATATTATCTATGACCGCGGGTTTATTGAATACCAGACCTATCTCAGTCTGTCCCGCGAATGCGATGAATTGATCAACATCCTGATGCGGAAAACCTCAGCCCTGGTGGACGATCTGGAAATGTAAATTCTAACGTTGATGGTTCCTCGAAACCGTCACAGGGGTCGGACCTTCAGGTCCGTCCCCGCCATCTTGCTACTGCCCCCTGGATCCTGCCCCCTAAAACCCCCTAAAAAACCAAAAAAAATTAAATGTCATGAATTTTTCATGACTTTTAAAAAAGGCCTTGACAGGAATAAATACATGCATATAATATTTGACTGTTGCCCGTGAGACAGAGAGTTGAACGGGGAACGAAAAAAAGAGAACCTTGACAATTGAGAAGCAGCAGAAATAAAAACAAACCAGACAATTCCGGCGAATAGATCCGTGAAAAGAAAGAAACATACAGTCGAAAGACTGATGAAAGAATTTAGCGGAGAGTTTGATCCTGGCTCAGGATGAACGCTGGCGGCGTGCCTAATACATGCAAGTCGAACGGCAGTAGCAATACTGTAGT
>CADATZ010000019.1 GCA_902791025.1 uncultured Chloroflexota bacterium
TATTTGCTCGATTCATCGGTGAAAGTATTTGTAAGTGAGAATCGCGGCAGGAAAACAGGAATGATGGTTTTGAAACTATCAGAAGCTGCTGCGGAGATTATCGGAATAGCTGTATCTGACAATGCCCGCCGTAAGGGAATTGGAAAACAACTGATCCAACGGGTAATGAAATCGGATAATCTGGAAAGCGTCAAAGCTCAAACGGATGACGATTCGATCGGCTTCTACCGAAAATGCGGCTTTTCAGAGGAGAGAATCGTCATTGAATACTCCGACGGGTCAGTGGTTCGATACAACTGCGTTCTGCATTAACAGATAAATTCATATTTGTCGGGATCTTGCAAAATCGGAATTTAACGCTCCATCAAATCACAGGGAGGAACCATGGTTTATTACAATGATAAGGAATTGATGATCCGCAATATGGAAGAAGCAGATGCCCGAATCTTTACCGATGAAGAAAACGCGCAGGGTTGGCATACGGATATCTCCAAATACCTGGAAAGGCTCCGGGATCAGGCTGCAGGAAAATGTGTTTCACTGACTGCCGTATATAAAGGACTTCCTGTCGGATATGTGAATGTCTACTTAACAGGTCTGGATGGTGCGTTCAGCGGAAAAGGGTTCCCTGAGATTGTTGATTTTGGCGTATTGGAAAAATACCAGAGAAAGGGAATCGGCAGCAAACTGATGGATATTGCCGAAGAGATTGCCGGACAGCGGGTATGGAAGTGCCCAGCGAATGTATGTCAAACGAGGCTATATCCCAGATGGGACGGGTGTCTGGTATCGGGATAAACCCTGTGCGCAATACGAAACGGAAATTGTAAACGATGATGAGCTCGTGCTTTTTCTTTCTAAGAGATTAGAGCGGAAAAACGAAAACTAAGCGTACAAATTCAAATTTTCGGGGTTGCATCCATTTATCTTCAAAGGCTTGTGCTGTTTCGGAAAGGAAGTATCTATGATAAAGAAAAAATCCTATTTATTTCTTTTTCTCATTTCGTCACTACTCTTTGTGACGCTATGTTCATTTCCATTTAATGTGTCAGCAAATAACGATCCCCGGATCCATGAACCACTTGTTTCCCTGAATGAGGCTTTATCCACAAGGCAGGAAACAATATGGAGCAGCATTTATTTTGGACACTATCCGGCTTCGGAAATTGTTAAAAGCGGCTGGAATTCGGTAGACAGTTATGCCATCAGGGATGGTGATGTGATCCGGGACGACGAACTGTACACGCGTCTCTGTGAAGCTGAATGGACAGATGACAGGCTGTCCCTGGATGGACAGGATTATATAAGAATCAACCGTACGGATGCCGTGACCGCAGCATCCGACAGAGAACAGCACTATCGATGGGATGATCCTGATGAATGGCACTATTTTGTTGAAGAGCCCATCAAATGGCGGATTCTCTCCCTGAAAGGCGATGAAGCGCTGCTTTTATCGGACCGGATCCTGGACTGCTTTCCATTCAATCAAACTGATGAAAAAGTAGGTTGGTATGATTCCTCGGTTCGCAGCTGGCTGAACGGATATGACAGCGGGCAGAATCTTGCGGGAGAAGATTATTCCGGCAATGGATTTCTGGATAATGCGTTTACGACGGATGAGCGGGATGCGATGATCCGGACCACATGTGTCACGCCGGATAATCAGGATTATGGCACTGACTGCGGTCCTGACACACAGGATTATGTGTTTCTTCTGTCCAATGAAGAAGTCTTTGCGGATGCTGTGGCTGCTGATTACGGTTTTTATGCGGGCAGAGGCTATGACGACCCTGCCAAACGCTTTTTATCCACTACATACGCAAAATGCAGGGGCACCTGGTGGTCTCCTGTGGAGCCTTACAGGGGAAATTCTTTCTGGTTCATGCGGACCAGTGGTTATACGCCTTACAATGTCTCTTATATTTGTGACTTCGGCTATATATACAGCCGGGGGACTGCTGTGACATGTGACGATGCGGGGATTCTTCCCGCAATCCGGATCGACCTGTCGGCTGCTGATATCATATATGCCGGAGAAGTCTCTTCCGCCGATATCATAAAGGATCCGCTGGATGCGGATGAAGACCAAACACATGCTGAAAAGGTCCAGCTTCGGAATCCGATAATTGAAGCCGATGATTCTCTTCCCGGTGGGATAGCCGTTACATGGGATACCGTCGCATTTGGCAGCTATCCGCAGACAGAGATCCTTGAAAAAGAAAACGAACAGAACGGCAGTGAGGCAGATCCGGCCCTGTTTCATAAACTACAGACATCAGAATGGAGCGGGAATGAACTTGTGCTGGATGGAAAAAGGTACAAGCGGGTCAACAGCCGATTTTTCAGATTCGATCCCATCATCTGGAGGGTATTGGAGGTTACAGAGGATTCCGCCCTTTTGCTGGCCGCGCAGGTGCTGGACTGCGTCCCATATTATCATGAGCTGACCGATGTTCACTGGGAGCAGTCGGAAATCCGCAGCTGGCTGAACGGTCTGAGTAAAGAAGAGAATCTTTCGGGAACAGATTATTCCGGTGAAGGGGATAGCTTTTGGTCAACAGCCTTCTCTGCAAATGAACGGCTTTCGGTTATGAAGTCTTACGTAAGGAATTCCGATAATCATTATTTCGGGACTTCCTGCGGTCCCGATACAGTAGATCGGGTCTTTTTGCTCTCTGAGAACGAGACCTTCAGTTCCCCCGCCGCTGCATCTTTTGGTTTCCTTACCAGCGATGCCCAAGCAGACCCCGCCAAGCGTTTCACACCCACTGCATATGCCGCGTCCCGGGGTGTATGGCAGTCAGCGGTCGATGAAAGCGCAGGAAATACCTTCTGGTTCCTTCGATCCAACGGATATACGGCCTCCAATGTGGTCTATGTGGGAGAGCTTGGTGATATCTATAACCGGGGGATTCCGGTCATTTGTCCGGATGCAGGTCTGATTCCCGCACTGCGGATAGACCTTGAGACAGCCGGGTATATCTACACCGGTACCACCAGTTCCCGTCCCCAGTGACTTGCCGCGGCTTTTCATGAGGGATAAGCCGTTCGCTCAGAATGAAGTATAATCAAAATGGAATTGTTTTTTGCATATCCGGAAAGGATATCGCACAGATCAAAGTTTGAGAAAGAAGGAACAAGATAATGAGAAGAAATGCATTGTACATTGCATCTTTGATTTTGGTTTTATTGTTCATGATGAGCCTGACAGCGGCAGCCCAAACGGACAGCGCCGGGAATGTATTCATCAGCGACACCACCTCTGTACCGCAGACAGTGGAAAGAGACCTGTATTGGGCAGGAAGAAGCCGGGTCTTTGACCATTATCAAATCGGGAAAAGTCTGCTGGCGGCCGGGAGGGATATCACCGTCAATGAAAGCTCAGTTGGCGGATCAGTGAGAGCGGCCGGTTATTCCATCACCCTGAACGGGGTGGACGTGACCGACAACATCACCGCAGCTGGTTACAACCTTCAGGCGTCAGGCATCACCGCAGCCGGTGTTTATCTCGCCGGACACAGTTTGTATTTCAGCGGCACAGCGGACAGTGTCAACCTGTTTGGCGATAACGTCACCCTTGACGGTGAGATCCACGGAGATGCAAACATTTACGCGACAAAGGTCACCTTTGGTGAAAATCTGCTCGTCGACGGCACACTCACCGTCCACAGCGGAAGTGAACCTGCCCTTCCAAACGGCGCGAAGGCCGGAGATTTTGTTTTCATCAAAAGCGAATCTGCCACAAAAGTAGACGTCAATATCGATTCAAGCGGTCCGCATATCGAGCTGAAGGATTCAGGTGTCCCAACCGCAGCGGTTACAACCCCGGGTGAAGCAGCCGCAGAACCGGTGAAGTCAAGGTCTTCCTTTGATTTCGTCTCCTTCCTGCGCGGAATGATTGGCAACCTGCTGCTTGCCGCCCTGATATGTCTGCTGCTTGGTGGTGAAGAATTGGGCAAACCGGGAAAAATGCTGCTCAAAAGACCGTTCCCGATGCTTGGAACTGGGGCTGCGGGCGTTTTTGTGATCCCCGGTATCATTCTGGTACTGCTGTTCGTCTGGAGCGGTCCGTCCTCAGCCGGGCTGCTGGCGATCCTCTTCGCTGTCGTTTGCATTTACGCCCTGATCTTTACCGGGATGACGCTTGCAAACACACTGCTGCCGCGATATACGAATAACAAAGTGCTGAATAACGAGTGGATCTGCTCACTGATCGGTGCATTGGTTTTCTGGCTGCTGCGGAAAATTCCTGTTTTCGGTTCTATCCTTCAGTTTGCCGCGTTGATTTATACACTGGGTTATTTTCTCCAGGTTATTTACCTGCGTCTGCGGGGCAAAAGCACCCGGAAATCAGCAAAGAAGGCGATGGACAATACACCGCAGGCTGACGTTCTGGAACCGGTTGAAAGTGTCAAACCCGCAGAATCGGAAGCGGCAGTTGATGCGGAGCCTGCCGGGAATCAGGCCCCGATTGCGGAAGAAGAATCTGCCGAAGCGAAGAATTAATTCAAGTACTATTTCCGGATATTCAATTACCGCTTTTCCCGCAGCGGAGAAGCGGTAATAACAAAAAAACGACGCACATGGGGACAGGCACACTTGTATCGGCTTCGCGATACAAGCTGCCAGTCCCCAAGTGCTCTGTCCTGAACGGATATGAATTTTTCAAAAACTGATCGAGGAGATTGCAATGAAAAAAGTAATACTTATTGTTTTTTGTTTGATGATTTCTTTTTCTGCAGTTTATGCTGACGAGACGTCTGACCTTGATATGTTTCGATTTACAGAGATAAAACCTCTTGAAAACCCTTCAGAAGACGATTATACAGGAGTGTGGATTCCTTTCGTTGAATATTTAAGACCGTATAAAGATGTAACAAGATTGAGAAAATCTTATCAAAATGACTTTGTCGTGATATATGATAAAGAAGTTTTGATTAAAATAGTAGGTAGAACATTTTCTGATTTGCCTTATAAGTTTGAAAATGGGGCTGTTCTTTCCGCTATAGATGTAGGTGATGGTGATCCCTCTTTGGTAACATTAAGGCTGTTGACGAAAAATTATGCGCTTTATACGTTAGCGTGGGACAATCAAGTACAACTGGAGTTCATTTGCTATAAAAAAGGTTATCAATTAGATCCCTCGAATATAACTCAGATTAATCCCTAATTGTTTTGCAAAATATCTACCTCTGGCGCCCAAAAGGGCGTCTTTTTTTTGCTATATTGGGAGTCGAGGAAATATAATTCTAAGAGCATATGTTTTGTGCGCTTTGTTCTCCAGATAGTGCAAAAACTTTCCCTAGTTTGAATCGGTTTAATGTACTGTTTGCATGTGCGAATCTGGTAATGTGTATCCGTGCAGGTCGGACACAAGAGTTTGTTTTGGCGTAATATAGGCGTATTGCGCCTACTTACAGAAAATTTGAGAAAAATATGCGAGAAAGGAGACTGATATTAGCCGAATATTGACAAAATAAGGGGATAATTCTGATAATTTGATAAAAAATGGAATTATCCTTTGTTAATCGTCAATAAAGGGCTAATAATCAGTGTTTCCTTAAGAAAATGCTGATTTATGAATATCATACTGTCAATGAGTCAATGCAACCTGTTCTATTGACTCAAGAAGAGTCAACGAAAACAGGTCACTTTGACTCAATCAGAAATAATCAGTGTTTCCTTAAGTCAGGCAGTGATGAATAAGACGAAATGATAAATTGAAACAAAAGCTTCTGTCGGTTCGTAATGATAATAGCGGAAAATGCAGGTAATACTGTGGTATAGTTATTCCGCAGTATAGAGTTCAGAACTTGAGCAACGCACATGAGGACAGGTACACTTGTATCGGCTTCGCGATACAAGCTGCCAGTCCCCAAGTGCTCTGTCCTGAACGGATATGAATTTTTCAAAAACTGATCGACAAAGGAAGGAAAAATGATGAAAATTTTTGTGAAATTCGCGGTAATGATGGGTCTGGTTTTGACAGCGGTGCTCCCTGTTTGCGCGGAACCCTCTGAGATACTGAAAAAAATTTATGACGCGCTGCTCTCGGAAGGGTCAGATTTCAGCAAGGGAAAAGCCATTTACGCGGAATACTACCCGGAAACAAAGTATGAGGCGGAATTGACGGATGAGGCTATCACCATCAGCATCAGTGGGAACGAGTACATGCCGGACGGCAGCTGGACATTCGTTGAGGATGGCGACTATCTGAAGCTCACCATCCCGAGTGATGATTTTTCCGGATATATGCAGGCCACCAATATCCTGAATGCTGTTGGCATTTGCTACGGCATGGATTCCCATCTGCTCAGCGGATATGTCAACGGTCTGGGCGTGAAGAATTTGGAAAATAAATACTTCGTCACAAAAAATGACGAAGAAAACAAAACTTACGAGATCAGCATCTATGCCGCCGGTCCCTATAACATGAAAGAACTGGATGAGATGATCCTGGACAAGGATTCCCTGGATTTTGAACCGCTGACGGAGGATTTCCTCAGCCAGGCAAGCAGCGTCGGCAAAGTCTTTATGCTGGCCAATGGGAATGTGGATGATCTGAAGATCCTTGTCGGTGAGTACGGCGAGCTTGACGACCTGGCTTATCAGTCCCTCATGAATGTAGTCAATGTCCTGCAGCCGAAAGGCTGGGAAACCTTCGCCTCTGAGTATAAAGAGCTCACGGATGCACAAACAGATGCCTACACCGTGAAGCTGAACCCAAGCGAAGAGGAAGTTCACGAAATGATCGAGGAAGACCGCACCGGCTGGAGCTTCATACTGACCCATTTCGGCGAATAAGCTGCTGTCAGTACGTTTACCCGCCGCATAATGCGGGAATAAAAAAGACTTGTTTTTAAAAATGTCCCCTCAATGAGGGGTTTTTTCTTCTTTCGTCTCTTTGGAAAATTTCCATTCTCTGTTGGCAGCGATTCATAACGAAGCACATCGGGGACTGGCATCCTGTGCGGCACAGCCCGCACTGGTGTGCCTGTCCCCATGTGCGCTCTGGTTCTAAACAGAAACCTCAAAAGTAACTCCGCACCAGGGAACTTTTCCTTATGAAAATAATATGGTAAATATAATTGAGAGATAAAATGATGATAGCCATACTTGTGTCAGCCTTATAATATCATCTTTCCTTACTTTTTGATTTTTTCTTTCTTTCTCGTTAGATTATTTAAAAACGAGAAAGAAGAGAAAGAAGAGAAAGAAGGGAAAGAAACGTGATAGAGATCGTACTATCTTGCTGCAATGCTCTGCCTGGATACTGAACAGTTGCAAACAATTTTGACGGATATGGATTTATGCTCAAAAGTAACTTCGCAGCAGGGAACTTTTCCTTATGAAAAAAATATGGTAAATTTAAATGTAACTATTCAGTACCCGGAGACGCAACATACAGTACATTTTTTATGCGGGATGCGCCGCAACAAAAAAGCTGTCTCTGTTCTGAGGAGTCACTAATGAAGAAACTCTGTAACAAATAATAATCTATTATATAAGGATAATTTATGAACATGCCGCCGATGAGGCAGACGTACGAAAAGCCTGCCAGACCAAAGAACCTTAAAGAAACTCCCGCTTACCTTAAAAAAATATTCGGCGGGTTTTTCTCTCGTTTGTTTTACATTTACGGACTTGTGTGGGAGACCCGGCCATGGATGCTCTTCGTGATGCTTTTTATGTCGGTATTCAACGGGGTGATGCCGCTGCTGGGGGCTTATATCTCCCGGAACCTCATCAACGCCCTCATTGACGTCAAAAGTCACGATTTTAATACCATCCTGCATCTGCTGATCTTCCAGTTCGCCTACCTGTTCCTGCTGCGGCTGGTGGTTTCGATCGACAACATGCTCACCCGCACCTTCGGCGAGCTGGTGGTGAACCGGATCCGCAACAAGCTGATGTCAAAGGCTAACGAGCTGGATCTGCAATCCTTTGATCAGCCTGCATTTTACACGAAGCTGGAAAACGCCAACCGGGAAGCCGGTCACCGTCCGCTGCAAATCGCCACGGCCACCTTCCATATGATGAGCACGCTGATTTCCATGATCAGTTTCATCGCCGTGCTCTGGGCCATCAGCCCGCTGGCACCTTTAGCTATTATCATCGCTGCCATTCCTTCGGCTATCGTGAATTACATTTACAAGGGCAAAAACGCGGCTTATATGCGTCACCGCTCCACCGACCGCCGCAAGATGGATTATTATTCCGGATTGATGGTGGACAAAGATCAGGTGAAGGAAGTGCGCCTCTTCCGGCTGGGTCCGCTTTTCATGCAGCGCTTCAATGAAGTGTTTGACAAATACTTCGCCGGGATGAAGGCACTGATCTACTCCGAAGGCAAATGGAACATTGCCGCCACGGCTTTTATGAGCCTCATCAACTGCGGGCTCTTTGTCTGGGTAGCCTATAAGGTCTTCCATGGAGAACTGACCGTTGGCGACTATACCCTGTACACCGGCGCGCTGAACAGCATTGGCTCCGGGGTTTCGTCACTGATCACCACGACCGCTTCGATTTATGAAGGGACGCTCTTCATCGACAACATGATCGCCTTCATGAATGAGAAAAAGACCATTGTCCCGCGCATCAATCCGCCCGCGCAGGTCAAACGCGGCGCACACGAGATCGAATACCGCCATGTCTATTTCCGCTATCCCGGCATGGACCGTGACGTATTGAAAGATATTAATCTGCATTTCAGCTCCGGTGAATCGGTGGTGCTGGTCGGTCTGAACGGGGCCGGCAAGACCACGCTGCTCAAGCTGATGACCCGGCTCTATGACCCGACACAGGGGCAAATCTTATTGGACGGGCGGGATATCCGCGATTATGACGTGGAGCAGCTCTACGACATCTACGGCACGATCTTTCAGGATTTCGGCCGTTACGCCGATACCGTTGAGATGAACATTGCCTACGGACAAATCGACAAGCCGCTGGATCCGGAAAAGATCCGGGAAGCTGCTGTCCAGGGGAATTCCGCTCCTTATATTGAAAAACTGGCAAAAGGCTATCAAACCCCGCTGATGCGCATCTTCGAAGCGGACGGCGCGGAGCTTTCCGTCGGACAGTGGCAGAAGCTGGCTGTTTCCCGTGCTTTTTATAATGACTCCGACATTCTGATCCTTGATGAACCGACGGCCTCCCTTGACCCGCTCGCGGAGCAGGAGATCTTTTCACAATTCGACCGTCTGCGTGAAGGCAAGCTGACTTTTTACGTCTCCCACCGTCTTTCCAGCGCCACCACCGCCACGCAGATCGTTGTGCTGGAAAACGGCACAGTCGCCGAGGTAGGTACCCACGCGGAGCTGATCGCGAAGGATGGAACGTACCATAAATTGTTTACCGTTCAGGCGGAGAGGTATAAGTAGGGGACAAGGATCAAGGAGCAAGGAATGCTTGCTCCTTGATCCGTTGCTAATCACCCGCTGCCCCGTGAACAGTAACCTTGGTCTTTTTCCTAATTCCTAAAAACAAAGAATTTTATCATTTTTCTTAAGGATTGTATTATAATGGGTATCAGGGTCAACGGAGATGATCCCGATATATGGTTTTAATTGAGAGAGAGAGAACCCATGGAAAACAACAACCCCGAAACAAAGATATATTCTGCAGGGTATGCCGGTACATTCCACGGAAGCAGTGATATTTCCACCGAGTATTCATGTTTTTATGAAAAAGAACCGGATGGAACCGTAGGCGCTTCCAATTTGTATATCCTCGCCAGTGGTATAAAAGGAACCTCTGCCCCGGAGGTGTCCGGTCGTTTTACAGCAAAAAAGCTTTTATATGAATATTTTCACTCCTATGATTATGTAGACGCGAGCAGACTGGCGCTTGCCATGCGGACCGTCAACAATGAGATTTGCGAATACGCAAAAGTCCAGAAAGACAATGTGGCATCCACGGCAATAGCAGCCTCTGTCACGGACGGGAAAGTTGCCATTGCAACCGTAGGCAGCGGCAAGGCTTATATCATCCGCAATGGCAAGGTGTTCCAAATCACGGAAGATCCGGCTGTTGTCGAGGAAAAAGTCCAGTCCGGTGAAATGACGCCTGAAGAGGCATACGGCTCAGATGATCAATCCGCTGCCTTTCCGACGGCTCTTGGTAAGGAACGTGACATTACAACGGATGTTTATGACGGGATCGAAGTACGCGGCGGCGATATTCTTCTGTTGTGCTCCGCGTCTATGGAAACTTTTATCGGCAAAAAAGAGATCCTTGAAGCCGCTGCCGACAGCAGTCCGCGGACAATTGTTCAGAAATTATTAAATTCTCCCTCTCTTCAAAACGCAAAAGTCCCCGCTTCAGTTGCTGCGATTCGTATCTATGATGAAAATATGGTTGACAACATGATCCGCATCGACGGTGATGCACCGGAAGACACGGATTTGAATAAGGAAAGAAAAGAAGTCGAACTGATCCGCAAAAACAAACCGCGGAAGTCCGACAACGATGCGGGTGGAAAGAAGAAAAAGAAGAAGAGCAAGGCTCCCCTGATCATTCTGCTGATCCTCCTGCTGCTTGCCCTGCTTGCCGGTGGTGTTTGGGCCGCGGCACGGTATGGACTGATGCCCGCTGAAATACGTGAAAAGTATCTCGGGAATCTGGTTCCCTCGACAAATACGCCGACACCGACCATTGACTGGGTCCGTGAGAGCATGACGGTCTATGAAGCGACTATGGATGTGCAGAAAGCCGCCGCAATAGCCGCTACGGTCAACGCCTGGCCGACACAAACACCGTACCCAACCTACACACCGGTATTTATCGACCTGGAAGACCCAACAGCGGTTCCGACAGCAACTGCCGTTGTTATCAGGGAGCAGACATCAGATACATCGTCCGAAGTGAATACGGACGAAACTCCTGATGAGACAGAACCGACCGCCACACCCTATCCGACGCTCGCGCCGGAATTGGAAACTCCGGAAGTCGTAATCAAGGATAATTATGTCGATGAACGCAGCGGTGTGGAATTGATCTACATCCCCGCCGGCAACTTTGTCCTCGGGTCCAATCCGGAGGAAGACTCCTATGCTGATCCGGACGAAGAGTCCCCGCAGCTCAGGGTTTATATGGACGGGTATTGGATGGCCAAGACTGAAGTGACCAATGCCCAATACCTGCGCTGTGTGGAAGCAGGCGTCTGTGATCAGGGATACTATATGGCACTTTACATGCAGGGTCTGGAAGATTATCCGGTCTCTTATGTCTCTGTTGATCAGGCGGAACGCTTCTGCTCCTGGATCGGCGGTCATCTGCCGAGCGAATATCAATGGGAAAAAGCTGCCCGCGGTACCGACGGACGGATCTACCCCTGGGGAAATGAAGAGCCGGACTATGATAACGATCTGGCCAACATCCCGAATTACGTCAATGCCAATGGCGAAGGCAACGATCTGTTCGCAGCCGGTTCCTTTCCGAAAGGCGCCAGCCCTTACGGATTGCTGGATATGGCCGGGAATGTCTGGGAATGGACTTCCACCTGGTACAGCGCAAATTACTATCAGACACTTGCTGCTGAAGAGGAACTCAGTGAGTCGACCGTTTCCAACCCGACCGGACCGGAAAACGGCAGTTCCCGCGTGATCCGCGGCGGTTCCTGCGCTCCGACGGAAATCAATTACTATGCCGCCTATATGCGCAGTGCGGGCCGTTCCTACCTGAACATGGCCAGCAGCTATTATGTCGGTTTCCGCTGCATGGTGCCGGATAACGCGGAAGCCGCTCAGCCGGCAGGTCCCGGAAATCCGATGGATCAACCGGGCGGTCCGGGAGAACCTGTACCGGGTCCGCTTCCGTAAACGAATTTGACGAAAGGGACATTGGGGACGTATCTCGGTGTCCCCTACTTTTTAATAAAAATGAAGCACGTGGGGACTGGCATCTTGTGTCGCAAAGCCGACACAAGCGTGCCTGTCCCCATGTGCGCAGCTGTATTATGAATAGACACAATAGGAAAAAACATGGAAAAATTGAGAATCGTATTCATGGGATCGCCGGAGATCGCTGTTCCGGCACTGAAAGCTTTAGCCGAACATCATGATGTTGTCGGTGTCGTCACTCAGCCGGACCGTGAGGCCGGACGGGGAAAGAAAATCGTCATGCCCGCGGTGAAAGAAGCCGCGCTGGAACTAAACATCCCCGTGATCCAGCCGGAACGGATGAAGGTCCCCGGCACGATCGAACAGCTGCAGGAATGGAATCCGGACCTGATCGTCGTGATGGCTTTCGGACAGATCCTTCGCAAAAATGTACTGGAGCTGCCGCGGCTGGGCTGTCTGAACGCTCACGCGTCCCTTTTGCCCCGCTGGCGCGGTGCATCCCCGATTCAGGCTGCCATCCTTAACGGTGATACCGTCTCCGGTGTCACCATCATGCAGATGGATCCGGGCATCGATACCGGCCCGATGCTGAAGTCACGAGAGCTGCCGATCGAGCCTTATGACACAACCGTCACACTTTCGATGAAGATGGCAGATCTGGC
Source organism: uncultured Chloroflexota bacterium (assembly GCA_902791025.1). Lineage (GTDB taxonomy): Bacteria > Chloroflexota > Anaerolineae > Anaerolineales > Anaerolineaceae > Flexilinea. Next base: position 12,506 of record CADATZ010000019.1, read on the forward strand.
CGCGGAGCTGCTGATCGAAACGATCCCCGCTTACGCAGAAGGGTCACTGGTCCCGCAGCCCCAGCCGGAAGAGGGCGCCTGCTATACCGGTATGATCTCCAAGCAGGACGGAATGCTGGATTTCAGTCAAAGTGCGGACGCATTGGTCTGCAAGGTCCATGCCTACAACCCCTGGCCGACCGCCATGTTTGAGATCGACGGCGCGGTTTTCAAGGTCTATGAGGCACACCGGGAATCAAACGCTGAACAGCTGGAACCGGGCACACGCACCGTCTGCAAAGGACTGCCCGCCATCGCCGCCGCTGACGGCCTGTTAGTCCTCGACGAGCTCCAGGCTCCGGGCAAAAAAGCCATGCCCGGCAAAGCCTTCCTGGCCGGCTACCGAAAGTGGATGGAATCATGAAGATCCTCTGTTTTGGTGCGGGGGCGATTGGGTCTTATATCGCGGGGAGTCTGGCGCTGATCGGGAACCCGCTGATTTATGTCGAACAACCCCAGTTCATCGCGAACCTTAAAGAAAACGGGGTGCGGATCGAAGATATCAATGGCGAGATGCACCACCTGAAGCGCTTCGACGCTTATGGCAGCGCGGAGGAAGCCTTTGCCCGCCATGATGACATCGACCTGGTGATCACGGCTGTCAAGGGGTTCAATACGGATGACGTGATCCGGGCACTCAAGCCCTTTTCCGCGCGGATCCCGGCGATCCTCAGTCTCCAGAACGGTGTGGAGAATGAGGAAAAATACGCCGCGGTCTTTGGTGAGGAGAAAGTGATCCCCTGTTCCATCTGCACCGCCATCAGCCGCGGCGAGCAAGGCGCGATCAAGGTGGCGAAACTGCGCGGCATGGGGATCGCTGATACGCACCCGATCTGCCCTGTTCTTGTGCGGGAGTGCTGTGAGGCCGGATTGAAAGCAAAGCTGATGAACGACGGACCGGCGATGAAATGGTCCAAGATGATCTCCAACCTTCTTTCCAATGCCGCTTCAGCCATTTTCAACATGACCCCGGCAGAGGTTTTTTCCGACCCGGACAGCTATGAACTGGAAATCAAACAGCTCCGTGAAACCCTCGCTGTTATGAAAGCCATGAATATCTCGCCGGTGAATATCCCCGGCGTCCCGATCAAGCTGCTGTGCTTTGCGGTCACCTCGCTCCCCTCATTTCTTGCAAAACCCGCGCTGGTTAAGGCTGTCGGCGGGGGACGCGGCAGCAAAATGCCCTCTTTTTATATCGATCTCCATGCCGGACGGAAGGAAAGCGAGGTTGAGTTCCTCAACGGCGCGGTTGTGCGGTATGGGAGCAAAAATGGAGTCCCCACCCCGGTCAATCAGGCATATTACGAGGTCCTGACAAAGCTCTCCGCAGGGGATTTGCCGCTGAACACCTATGAGCGGAATCCGAAGGCCTTTCGGGATGATTTCCGAATTTAGGAGTTAGGAGTTAGGGATTGGGGGTTAGAATCTTCATTCTTACATCTTCATTCTTACTTCGTAACTATTCAGAACCCGCAGCGACGCACATGGTGACAGGCACACTCGTGTTGGCTTCGCAACACAAGTTGCCAGTCCCCAAGTGCTTCGTCCTGAATACAACCCCTAATCCCCATTCCCCAGCCCCTGATAACAAATTTTCCACAAAATTCTTATGTTCTTCTAATGAAATCGTGTTATGAATTAACTATACATGAATTTCAGGATGTGTATTACCTGATAGAAAGGAAAAAAACAATAATATGAAACAAACAAAAAAACTCACTGTGATTTTTATGCTTGTCATCGTCGCTATGCTCACCTCTGTTGTGATGCCTGTGTTTGCGGATGACACCAAAACCGAAGCAATCAATGAAGCCAAGGCTTCTTTCGCTGACCTTTATGAACAGATCAATCCTTCCGTCGTGTACGTTTATGTTGCTCAGAAGGTTGAGGGCAGCACCACTTCTTATCAGATCGATGAATTCGATTTCGGCGACATCTTCGGGCCTCAGTTCGAAGAATTCTTCCGCCAGTTCGATTATAACGACAACGGTGATGGCCGCGGCCGCCAGGAACAGCAGGAAGAAGAACCGCAGCTCACTTATGGTTCCGGCACCGGCTTTGTCTGGGATGAAGAAGGCCACATTGTGACCAACAACCATGTTGTCGAAAACGCAGTGGAAATCACCATCACCTACTCCGATGGTATTGTCCGCGACGCAAAAGTGATCGGTACCGATCCCGACAGTGACCTGGCAGTCCTGGAAGTGGAAAACCCGAAGACAGACCTGACCCCTGTCACCATGGGCGACTCCTCCATCCTGAAACCGGGTGAACTGACTGCCGCCATCGGCAACCCGCTGGGACAGACCGGCACCATGACTCAGGGTATCATCTCCGCTCTTGGCCGCAGCTATGCGGTAGGCGAAAATGATGGCTCCGGCAACTACACCATTCCGGATGTCATCCAGACGGATGCCTCCATCAACCATGGGAACTCCGGTGGTGTGCTGATCAATGTTGACGGTGAAGTTATCGGTGTGGTGATGGCCTTCTCCTCCTACACTCACTCTTCCGCCGGTATCGGTTACGCGATCCCGTCCAATCTGGTGAAGCGCGTGATCCCTGCCCTGATCGAAAACGGTGAATATCAGCATCCGTGGATCGGTTTCAGCGGTGTAGCTCTGACTCCGGAAACCAACGAACAGCTTGAGCTCGACCATGACCAGCGCGGCGCACTGATCCAGTCTATCCAGCCCAACAGCCCTGCGGAAGCAGCCGGAATCGTTGCCGGTACCGAGGATATGGAAATTGCCAAGGGCGTTTATGTGAAGGCCGGCGGCGACATCATCACAAAGATCAATGACCGTGACGTCAAGGCAATGGATGACATTATCGCCTACCTGAGCTCCAACACCTCTATCGGCGACACCATCACCCTGCATCTGATCCGCGATGGCAAGGAAATGGATGTGGATCTGACCCTCGCCGCCCGCCCGAACCAGGCTCAGCGTGCTGCCAATGCTGCCCATGCTAATGAGGAAGCAGAGGAAGAATCCACCGACCAAGGGAAGGCTTCACTCGGTGTCTACATCTCCGAGCTTTCTGAAGAAGGCGTTGGCGTGCTTGTCAACAATGTCATTGCAGACAGCGCTGCGGAAGATGCCGGAATGGAAGAAGGCGACATCATCACCGTCTTTGACGGCGTGGAAGTCACCACTGTTCAGGAACTGAAGGATGAAATCGCCAAGCATCTGCCGGGTGAACGCGTTACAGTCACCATCCTGCGTGACGGTGAAACCGAAGACCTCCGCCTGACCCTCGGCAATACCCTGTCCAGATAATAAACGGGCTGATCTTTACAAAATAAAACCAAGCTCATAACCAAAAGGACTGTCCTCCACCGGGCAGTCCTTTTTTGTTTTCTTATTTCAGGATAGAGGCTACGGGGACTGGACCCGGAGGGGCCTGTACCCGCGGAGGACTGTCAGCTTTTTCAGGCAGACACTCGCCTCGCCGGTTATGGCATCCTTCAGCGTATCATCACCGGCGATGATTTGTTTCACTATTCCCTATATCCTATATCCTATATCCTATTCCCTGTCTTCTGCTCATTCCAGCAGCTTTTCACTGTCATAAAACTCTCTGGCGTTCAGGGGGTCGTCGGTGAAGATGGCATCGGCGCCGAGGTCGTAGAGGCGGCGGATTTCTTTTGGGTCGTTGACGGTCCAGGCGCGGACTTTGCGGCCGCATTGCTGTTCCCGGCGGATGAGCCCGGGGGTGGTGTCGGTATAAAAAGGATGCAGCGCATCGACAGACACGGAGTGATTCAGCAGGTTGCGGGCAAAAGCGCCAAGCAGGCCCTGCTTTGCAATCAGCGCGCAGGAAATATTGGGGTTCTTATCCTTGACATAAACAAGATTATTGAAGCGGAAGGAGGAAACGATGACGGAATCGACCAGCTTGTACTTTTCGATCAGTTCCACGGTCTGGTTCGCGAGCATGCGGTTGTCACCCTCTTCATAGTTGCACAATTCCACATTCAAGAGGAGTTTCCCGCCCAACTCATCCAGGACCTGTTCCAGCACCGGGATATGCTCGTTTTCAAAAACCACGCCCTTTTTGATGCCGGCATCCATCCCGTAAATTTCAGCATAAGTCAAATCGCGGACCTTTCCCTTCCCGTTGGTGGTACGGTCAACGGTCGGGTCGTGCATGATGATGATCTTGCCATCCTGCGTCATGCGGGCGTCAAATTCGATCCCGTCCGCACCGGCTTCCAGTGCTTTGCGGAAAGCGGTCATGGTGTTTTCCGGATATTGTGAAGAGAAACCTCTGTGAGCGAAAATCTGCATATTTCACCTCGTTTCTTCGGCTCAGCCTGCCGGCAAATGGTCAGCATCAGTCTGCGCTGATAGAATGTGCTCTAATTATTACACAAAATTGACAATTATGAATAGTTATCACATAAAAATCATGTAATGATTTGCATTTTTTTGAAATCCGTGTATAATAGTGACTGTTGTACGGGGCATGGCGCAGCCCGGCTAGCGCGCTTGCATGGGGTGCAAGAGGCCCTGGGTTCAAATCCCAGTGCCCCGACAAAAGTTTCTTTTAGCCGGGAAAACAGGAATCCGCCGTAAGCTTATGGCGGATTCCTGTTTTTAATGAGATCAGAGAATAGAGATAAGAGTTTAGAGATTGTGTCGCTTCGACGGTTTAATTTAAATGAAGATTAAAATTATTCTGTCTAAAAAAACAGGACACCTTAAACCTGGCACCCTGTTTTATACATAACGACGCGCAGCGTCATCTTACCTGATCTCTAATCTCTGATCTCTGATCTCATCATTCTGCCAGTTTCAGCATTCCCATCGTGCAGATCACGCAGTGCTTCATGTATTCGTCCAGCGGGTAGAACTCATCCGCGTTGTGCATGCGGTAATCCTTGTCATCGAATTCCGGACCGAAGGCGACAAACTTTTTTCCGACATGACGGGCATAGGTGCCGCCGCCGATGGTGACGGATTTCGCGTCCTGTTCACCGGTCACGTCGCGGTAAACCTGCAGCAGCGTGGTAACCAGTTCGCTGTCTTCCGGGACGAAATGCGGTTCGGAAGGTGTCGGGATCTCAGCACGGATGCCATATTTGTCAGCCATGGCCTGATAAAGCCCCGCGGCATAAGCGCCTGTTCCGGTCACCGGGAAGCGGATATCCGTACCAAGCCAGCCTTCCCCGTCCTCAAAGCGCAGCAGACCGAGATTCAGGGTCAGCTTACCGTTTTCATCCTCGAAATAAACGCCTGCGGTTTTGCCGTTGTTTTCCCGTCCGAGAACATCTTTTGCGAAATGCATCAATTTACCGGCTTTCTCACCCAGCGCGTCGCAGAGGATCATCGCTGCGGAGACGATGGCATTCACGCCCAACTCCGGCATAGAACCGTGAGCGGCTTTCCCTTTGACCAACATGCAGATCGTTCCATCTTCACACTTATCAATCATCACCGGATATCCTTCGGAAAAGCCCTTATCCGCAGAGGCTTTCAGTGCGTCGATATCCACACTGCCGTCAAGGATCACGGTACACTCCGCCGGAACCGCGTTGAAGACCTCACCGGCTTCCATCTTCACGATCGGCAGTTCTTCCTTATCAAAGAACAATTTCGCCCAAAAGCTGCCCTTTTCCCCATGGATCAGCGGGTAGGAAGCGTCCGGCGTAAACCCAAGCGTAGGCGGCTGGCGGTGAGCAACATAGTATTCCATGCATTTGGATCCCAGTTCTTCATTAGTACCGACCACCAGGCGCAGACCGCGTTTGAGCGGAAGTCCCAGATCACGGATAATGCGCATGCCGTAAAGGGCCGCGACAGCGGAACCCTTATCATCGATCACGCCCCGTCCGTACATATTACCATCCTTGATGACCATTGTGAAGGGGTCTGTTGTCCATCCCTTACCCGCGGGAACTACATCCAGATGTGCCAAAACGCCTACGGTCTCTTCACCATCACCGTAACTCACCACACCGGCGTAGTTATCAACATTGTCCGTTTCGAACCCCATCCGTTCTGCCATTTTCAAAAAGCAATTCAATGCTTTCGCGGGTCCTTCCCCGAAAGGCATTCCTTCTCCCGCCGGCTCTCCGCCGGAGCTGTCAATAGCGACCAACGCCGCCAGGTCATCCAGCATCTCCTGCCGGTAAGTTTCAAATGCACTGCGAATTTTCTCGATCATTTTAAATCTCCTTATAGATTTTATTTTATCATCAATAGCAGTCATTCAGTGCTTGAAATCGAACATGGTGAATGAACACACTTATGCAGCTGAGCCGCACAAATTACCAGACACAAATTTGTTTCAACCCTGAACAGACATTCATTCCCTACAAATATTCCAGCGGCAAAGCAATCAGGTTTTCCCTCAGAAACAGCTTGCGGTCAATCAGGCAGATAATCGTACCCATACCCCGTTTTTTGTCCGGTATTCCATCCAGAACATCAAATTCCGCGGCCATATCAGGTTTTGGCGCAGTGGACATTTTGATTTCGATCGGGTAAAGGATCCCGTTTTCCTGAATGATCAAATTGATCTCTCCTTCCACGTTGACTGTTCTGCCGTTCTCGTTCCTTCTTTTCTTATCTTTCCCGTTGTAATAATACACGTCGAAATCGTAATCCAGCCCCTCATTTGTATAGGATTTCAAAATTTCGCTGATGACAAAAGTTTCAAAAATTGCACCGGCCATGGCACCGTTTTTCAATGTCTCCGGAGTGAGCCATCTTGTCAGATAAGAGCAAAGGCCTGTATCACGAAAATACAGCTTTGGAGCTTTGATCGCCCGGTTTAACACACTTGATGTATAAGGCTTGAGCAGGTAAATAATGCCGCTTTTTTCAAGAATGGAGATCCATTCCTTAACTGTTACCTCTGAAACGCTCAGCTCGGATGCGATATTGGCATAATTCAGGATCTGTCCGGTTCGCGCGGCGGTGACGGTCAAAAATTTCACAAACGAGGTGTAATTCTTTGCCTTGATCATCCGGTTGACATCCCGCTCCAGGTAAGTCCGGACATAGGACTGATAATAATCGATCCATTCCCGTTCCGGATTCGCATAAAGCTCCGGGTAACTTCCCCTGTGGATCGTCTTCCACAAATCACCGGTATAGGATTTCAAATGTTTTGAGCGTTCCTGAATGTATTCTTCCGTTGGCACAAAATGCTCCTTGAAATCAACATCATATATTTCCCTCAGGGATAATCCATCCATTTCCATCACGGATACGCGGCCTGCCAGAGAATCGCTGCCATTTTCCATCAACTGCAGTTTTTGCGATCCGGTCATGTAAAAGCATGATAAGCGATCGCTTTTGTCAAGGATGATTTTGAGTTTATTAAAAATAGAAGGGCATTTCTGTACTTCATCGATCATCAACGGAACTGGATTGTTCAACAGGAACAGACCTGTGTCGCTTTCCGCTTGAGCCAGGGTCAGGTCATCATCGAATGTCACCTGATTTGCATCCGCGAAAAGGTGCTGAAATAAGGTAGATTTTCCAACCTGGCGCGGACCGGTCAGCAGGATAGCTTTGGACATTTTTGCCCGTCTTTCAACAACCTCTTCAATATGTCGCTTTATGCTGTACATATGTCCTCCTAAACACAATCTAAAGTACAACTTTAGATTATTATACATCATTTCTGTATACTATTTCTTTTCTCTTTTCTCTGATTTTATTGACAAAAAGAGGAAAGCGTTTTATAAACATGGTTAACATCAAAAACCGTTGAAGAAGTGTAAGTAAGTTATACCGCTTGTCTTTACAGAGAACCGCCGCTGGTGAGAGTGCGGAAGAGAATGTATATATTGAATGGGCTTCTGAGGGCGACCGGAAAGGGAGGCATGCCTTCTGAGTATGGAAGACGGAGCGCGGACTCTCCGTGAACAAAGGGCGGCATATGTTGGTATGCAAGAGTGGGCGTCTGAGGACGCCAAGCGGGGTGGCACCGCAGGTTTTATGAAATCTGTCCCGGCAATCATAAGATATTGATTGCCGGGATTTTTTTTGAGTGCACTTGTTCAGAATCTGAGCGACGCACATGAGGACAGGCACGCTTGTACGGACTGCGCCGCACAAGGTGCCAGTCCCCGATGTGCTCCGTGAAGAAATGTTATTTTTGGAGTAATTTTATGATTTATTTTTATTTGAGTTGGCGCTGAGCGCCGAGGAAGTTTCATCATTTATCCATAGCTGTTTCCAGGATTCATTCCTGTGTAGAAATTCAGGGGTTTATAAATACCCCTAATACCTAACACCTGATACCTAAAATAAGGAGCTAAAAATGTCAACCAACACTATTCCCTATAAAACGTACCTCGATGAAAACGAGATGCCGACCGCGTGGTATAACCTTCGTGCGGATATGAAGAACAAACCCGCACCGCTCATCAACCCCGGAACCAAAGAACCGATGAAAGCCGAAGAACTCTACCCGGTGTTCTGTGAAGACCTGGTTCAGCAGGAATTGGATAATGACACCAAATTTTTCCCGATTCCTGAAGAAATCTATAATTTCTACAAGATGTATCGCCCGTCTCCGCTGGTCCGCGCCTACTGTCTGGAAAAGAAACTGCAGACCCCCGCGAAGATCTATTACAAATTCGAAGGCAACAACACCTCCGGTTCGCACAAGCTCAACTCCGCCATTGCTCAGGCCTATTATGCCAAAAAGCAGGGACTGAAGGGCGTCACCACAGAAACCGGCGCCGGTCAGTGGGGGACCGCGCTTTCCATGGCCTGTTCCTACTTTGAACTGGACTGCAAGGTCTTCATGGTCAAGGTCTCTTATGAACAGAAGCCTTTCCGCCGTGAAGTGATGCGCACCTACGGTGCTTCCGTCACTCCATCCCCTTCCACCGAGACCAATATCGGCCGCAAGATTCTGGAAGAGCATCCGGGAACCAACGGATCACTCGGCTGCGCGATTTCCGAAGCAGTGGAAGTGGCTGTCTCTAACCCCGGCTACCGCTATGTGCTTGGTTCCGTACTGAACCAGGTGCTGCTGCATCAGTCTGTGATCGGTCTGGAGAGCAAGGCTGCTTTTGACAAGATCGGTGAAAAACCCGATATCATCATCGGCTGCGCCGGCGGCGGCTCCAACCTCGGTGGTTTGATAGCTCCGTTCATGGGCGAAAAGCTGCGCGGTGAACAGGACTACCGCATCATTGCAATCGAACCTGCTTCCTGTCCGAGCTTTACCCGCGGCGTGTATGCCTATGACTTTGCCGATACCGGCAAGGTCTGCCCGATGGCGAAGATGTACACCCTGGGCTGTGACTTCATCCCGGCTCCGAACCATGCCGGCGGTCTGCGCTATCACGGGATGAGCCCGATCCTTTCTCAACTCTATGATGATGGATATATGGAAGCCCGTTCTTACCGCCAGACGGAAGTCTTTGAAGCGGCTGAACAGTTCGCCCGGGTGGAAGGCATTCTTCCCGCTCCGGAAAGCTCCCACGCCATCAAAGGCGCGATCGATGAAGCGCTGAAATGTAAGGAAACCGGCGAAGAAAAGACCATCCTCTTCGGTCTCACGGGGACCGGCTACTTTGACCTGTTGGCCTATGAGAAGTTCCACAACGGTCAGATGGAAGACTACATTCCGACGGATGAGGAGCTGCAGAAATACTTCCCGAAGGCATGATCCAAAACTGATCTTTATTGTTCTGTCCAGAAAGACCGCTGATGCGGTCTTTCTCTTTACCACTAAATGAATAGCAGCCCCGCAAACATTATTGTTTTATATCTATTCAGCCCTAAGCACTTGGGGACTGGCATCTTGTGTCGTGAAACCGACACAAGCGTGCCTGTCCCCATGTGCGTCACTGCAGGACTGGTATTGTCGTGAAACCGACACAAGCGTGCCTGTCCCCATGTGCGTCACTGCAGGGACTGGCATTGTCGTGAAACCGACACAAGCGTGCCTGTCCCCATGTGGCGTGCCTGTCCCCATGTGCGTCACTGCAGGGACTGGCATTGTCACGAAGCTGACACAAGCGTGTCTGTCCTCATGTGCGTCGCTGTGGACTGAACAGTTACATTGTTTTCTCGATTTCATCAGAGTATAATAAATATCATAAAAAGATGACGCATGATTAGATGCCGTACCCCCAGGTACAGTTCCTCCCCCCGATCGATGTCATTCCGGATTTTGTGCAGGATCAGCGGCACGAACCATACCTGTATTTAAAACAAAAAATCCGCCTTCAGGAATCAGACGGATCAAATGTTCCGGGCTTTTGGATGCCCCCCGCAGGGGGCATCCATATTTTTATTCAAATTTCGCCGGAATCAGTCCTGCTGATAATTATTTGGGTGCAGCGACACAATTGGTGTTGTTGTGATCGGAGAACACCTTACCGGTGATATAGAATCCATAGTCAGTGAAGTTGACTGCACCGGTCATCGCGGTATCAGCATTCAGCTGGGACGGAATGTCCGTTACTTTGGCGCGGAGGATGAGCGTAACATCCTGACCGCCTTCGAGACGAATCTTGTTGCCCTTTTCAGGTTCAACGGTGGAAAGGACCCAGGCCCAATTCATCGGAGTACCGCCGTTGATGGCGACTGCGGTGTTATCGAGGTTGATAACTTCGTCTTCCTTGCCATCGTTTGCGAGGCGGACAGCCATGTAAGCGTACTTACCGCATTTCTGATACAGACCCCAGAGGCCACCCTCGTAGACGCCGTAGGCACCGGACGGGGAGATCGCACCATCAGAGATCATGTCCTTGAAGAACAGGAACTCGTGGAGAGGATCCTTGACCTGCATGCGGGAAACAGGCGGGCACGGGAAGTCAACAGCCTGGAAATACATTCCATAAGCTGAGCTGGAGGATGAAGTGCTGGTGCTGCCGACCAGTCTATTCATACCACCGACACGGAAGTAGAACGGGATATCCGCGCCATCAGCATCGCGCCATACGGCACTGTTCAGATGGTCGATAGTGATATCGAAGCGGATGATAGCATTGGAACCGAGAGCAATACCTTCACCGAATTTGCAGTAGTCAGTGCGCGGTGCGCCGTTGGCATTGTTGTAGACGGTGTATTTGCAGGTGTAATCAGTGTGACGTTTGAAATCACCATCGAAAGGCAGAAGGACGTCTGCAGGGATCACATAGTTCGTCTTGGCTTTGTAAGCAGTTCCGCCATGATTTTCCTTGCTGAGAGATTCCTGTGCCTTGTTGCGCAGAACAACCTGGAAGCGAGCTTCGCCGGTGTTTTCATCATATTTTGCGCGTGCATAGGAGTCCCAACCGGGCATGACATATTCTGAAATGGTAGACTGGCAGTAATTATTCTTAATTTTGCCACCCTTCATTTCCGGTTTAGCAGTACCAGTCACCGTAATAGTCTTTTGTTCTGTACTATCAATGCCCCACAGAGCGGTCATGTAGTTGGAATAGGTGATTTCCATGGTGACAGGAAGACTATCGGTTTCAGTCATAACAAAAGGAACATAGAGGAAACCCTTGATGACAGCTTCACCATTCTTATTGAACTTAATGGTCGTGCAGTTATCCTCACCCTTGGCAGTGCATTTCTTCACAGAGGCTGGCGCACTTAAAACTGTTGCCTTAATATTGCGAATATAGCTGGTCTTTTCCGGACCATACTTCACAGTACCTTCGGGCATGAAAGAGCTATCCCAAGCCTGACGCTTCAGGGTAACTTCAAATTTCAACAGTCCGTCACCACAGGGATCGAAAGTGAATTCAGCTTTTTCGACACCTTCGTCGTCAGTTGCAACACCTTCAATCGGAGCCTTGGCATTGTATTCACCATCAGCATTCTTGCCAAAAGTACTCGGGAAAGAAGCCGGACCGTCAACCCAGAGGAAATCGGAATCCTCATCCGCGAAGAGATCCGGGAACAGCATATCGACGTCCTGGAAGACCGTCAATACTGTTTCTTCGTCCCAGGTTTCAGAGAAGTCTTGTGCAAAGACTCCCACCGACATGCTCAGGACCATAACCAGAGCAAACAAAATACCTAAAGTTTTCGTTTTCATGCTTTGACCTCATTTCTCAACGAAATTTGATGAATTTTCATCCACCACCCTCTTTGAGGGGGCAGGTTAACTGATATTTGTGCAATATCAGTGCCAACCAGCGATATTTACCCAACGAATTTTGCACAGTTTTCATTTTGAGCTTTACCGCTGTACTTATAAGTTGCAAGGAAGGTGCCAAAGTGGAAGTCAGTTTTCAGTGGTCAGTGGTCAGGTATTAGCGTTAGCACCGGGCTGGAAAGGAAACGGGGACGTATCTCATGTGACCCGTCGCGAAGCAGGGTCATTGAGATACGTCCCCCACAATACCTTGCCGAATCAAGACAAAAGCATCGGATCGGAAAATTGATCGTAACAACCATTGAATTTAATATAATTTTAGAATTTCTGCTTGACTATATATATTTTATATGTATAATAGTAGAAAATAAGTTATATTTTAGAAAGGAGGAGTTGCGGAATGTCCAGTGGTTTACCTTATCATGCTATGCAAATGGTCAGGGATGTACAGAACCGGGAAAAATACGGAGCTTCCGGCGGAGAAAAAGGCCGCGGAATTTTGACCGATATCAAAGTTTCCGAGCTGCCCACCGAACGCATCGACGAATTCAGCAACGCTCCTTTCGAATTTGAAGAAACAGCTAAATGGCTGTGGGAAGACACACAGACCATTTATTACCACGCCTGCACCGAAAACCGCTTTTCTGAAAATTACCTGAAACTCTGCGCTCAGCTTGAGAAGAACATCCGTCAGGTGGGCAGCTTCTGTCTCACAAAGGCAGTTCTGGAACAGAAAGAAATGAAATTTTCCGGACTTGATGATCTGAATATCGAAGAACTGGTGCGCATGGTCTCCTTCCATCTCCGCAAATGTCACGCCGCCTTTCAGGGTATCTATCAGGACAACAATTTCCTCGGAATGTCCTACCTGAACTGGGAATTCCGCTGGTTCGAACTGGGCAACCGCCTGAAGGCAACAGAAGTGAAAATCCGGAAGATCCGCAGCGGAGAGTTGAACGCTGACAGTATGCTCATGCAGGCACAGACATTTGAGGGTCAGCCCAGGACCAATGACCGGCCACGCGGCGGTCTGCCAAAAAGCCTGCGGGTCAATCCCTCAGCCCTGCCGCTGCGGGGCGCCATGGCACGGGATATGCTGCGGCGGGAAAAGGAAGCAGCAAAACAGCAGCTGGAAAAACGGAAACAGGAGGCACGCGAGGAACGCGAAATGCTGCGGGATCTGCGCGAAAACGGTTTCGCTCCGCCGGCTCCTTTCCGTCCCGAACGGCTGCCAAAGGAATTGGAGAAAACAACACAGCCTGTCATACCCAAGCCGGTCCCGCAGCCGGACCCAAGATTTGAGGCGACGGAAGAATCCCTTTCTGAAGCAGAGGTCAGGAAAAAATTGATAGAGGATGCCATGCGGCGGGGAGACCAAAAGGCATTGATGACCATCCCGCTGGAGGATCCGTGGCAGCTGCGTGAACGATGGCTTCGATATATTCAGGGAATAGGGGATAGGATATAGGAGATAGAAGATAGAATTTAGGGGATAGTGAGCCGAAATCGGTTGGTTTCGGCTGCCTGGCGTTAACATCCGGGACTGTTGCCGCAGGCGACTGTCCCGAAAAAATTCCTCTGCAGACAAACAAATTTCGGGACTGTTGCCGAAGGCGACTGTCCCGGTCATACAAATTCGGAATCGTATTCCGAATTTGTATGAGTTAGTACACGACGAGAAGAATTGCACGGTTTTGCTGAAAATCAAAACCCTTGTGGTATAATGCGGTGTTATACAGGATCATTGTGCCTGCTGCACAGTGATATCTGATTTTATGCGTTAAATACCAGGAGTGATTCATGAGCGGATTAGAGATCAGAAACCTTTACGTCAGCGTTCACGAAAAACAGATCATCGAAAATTTCTCACTCACCGTTCCCAAAGGTGAGATCCATGCCATTATGGGCCCGAACGGGACAGGAAAATCCACCCTTTCCTATACAATTATGGGGCACCCGGCTTATAAACCATCCTCCGGTGATATTCTGATGAACGGCGAACGTATCAACGACTGGACGCCGGATATGCGCTCCCATGCCGGTCTCTTTCTCGCGCTGCAATACCCCGTCGCCGTTCCCGGCGTCACCGTGGCGAACTTCCTGCGCACCGCACTGAACACCCAGCGAAAAGCCAAAGATCCCGAGGATCACGGCATCCCCGTTCCCGCCTTCCGCAAATTACTGCGGGAAAAGATGGGTAAACTCAAGATGGATTCCTCCTTTGCCTCCCGCTATTTAAATGATGGGTTCTCCGGCGGTGAAAAGAAACGCACCGAGATCCTGCAAATGGCCATCCTGCAGCCGGAAATTGCCATTCTGGACGAGATCGACTCCGGTCTGGACATTGACGCGCTGCGCATCGTTGCCGAAGGCGTCAATATGCTGGTGCAGGAGAACGGCATGGGCGTGCTGGTCATCACCCATTACCAGCGTCTGCTCGATTACATCAAGCCGGATGCCGTGCACGTGATGATGGACGGTCACATCGTCCGCTCCGGCGACGATTCCCTCGCCCTGGAACTGGAAGAAAAAGGCTACGAGTGGCTGAAAGATTAGGGGATAGGATTTAGGGTTTAGGAATTAGTGGTATTAGGATAATTATTCGAGATTTTCTAAACAGATGACAAATCAACCCCTAATTCCCACCCCCTACCCCCTAACAGCTAAGGATAAACATGAGTGAAGAAATCAAAAACAATTATGATGATCTCGGGCTGAACAATGAGGCTTACGGCTTTCAGGATCCCGATGTCTCTGTATTCAAAACCAAAGAGGGACTGGACGAGGAAGTTGTCCGCCAGATTTCCGGCATGAAGGGCGAACCGGAATGGATGCTGAACTACCGTCTCAAGAGCCTGGAGCACTTCCAAAAGCGTCCGATGCCGAACTGGGGCCCGGATGTCTCCAATCTCGACCTGGACCATCTGGTCTACTACGTCCGTCCTTCCGAAAAGAGTGAAAAAAGCTGGGATGACGTCCCGGAAACGATCAAAAACACCTTCGACAAGCTGGGCATTCCGGAAGCGGAGCAGAAATTCCTCGCCGGTGTCGGTGCGCAGTATGAATCGGAAATGGTCTACCACTCCATTCAGGAGCAGCTGGAAAAGCAGGGCGTGATTTTCGTCAGCATCGAAGACGGTCTGCGTCAGTACCCGGATCTTTTCCGCGAATATTTCGGTACGGTCGTACCTTATAATGACAATAAATTTGCCGCGCTCAACGGCGCCGTCTGGTCCGGCGGGTCCTTCGTTTATGTCCCGAAGGGCGTCCATGTGGAGCTGCCGCTGCAGGCTTATTTCCGCATGAACATGGCCAATGTCGGCCAGTTCGAACGCTCTCTCATCATCGCCGATGAAGGTTCTCAGGTACACTATGTCGAGGGCTGCACCGCCCCGCAGTACACCACCAATTCCTTCCACTCCGGTGTGATCGAGATCGTGGTCAAACGCGGCGCCCGGGTGCGCTATTCGACCATCCAGAACTGGTCCACCAACGTTTATAACCTCGTCACCCAGCGTGCCAAGGTCTTCGCTAACGGCACGATGGAATGGGTCGACTCTAACCTCGGGTCTCACGTGACCATGAAATACCCGGCCTGCTACCTGATGGAAGAAGGCGCTCACGGGGAAATGCTTTCCATGGCTTTCGCCGGGCGCAATCAGATCCAGGATGCCGGTTCCAAGATGGTGCACTTCGCTCCGAATACCACCAGCAAGGTGACCTCAAAATCCATTTCCAAAAACGGCGGACGTTCGTCCTTCCGCGGACTTTTGCAGGTGATGCCGAACGCGGTCAATGCCAAAGCTAATGTGGTCTGCGACGCGCTGATCCTCGACCCGATCTCGCAGTCGGATACTTACCCCACCATGGACGTGCGGCAGAAACAGGTCTCCATCGGGCATGAAGCTTCCGTCTCCAAAGTAGGAGAAGAGCAGCTCTTTTACCTGATGAGCCGCGGTCTTTCCGAAGAGGACGCGACCTCGATGGTCGTTTCCGGCTTCATTGAACCGCTGGTCAAGGAACTGCCGATGGAATACGCGGTGGAAATGAACCGCCTGATCCAGCTGCAGATGTCGGATTCGGTTGGATAGGGTTTAGGATATAGGATATAGGGAATAGTGTAATGGCGAAGCTTAAAGAAAACCTTTCAATGACCCTTGATGATGCGCTGGCAAAGGCTGTACTGCGGGATTCCGCTCCGGTTGAAGTTCTTGACAAGGAAAAACACGCTGATGATCTTTGCGCGCACTTTGTCTGGAATAATGGGCAGCAGTCTGTCTTTCTTTGTCCAAAAGCAGTCGAAAAAGGCGCTGTGTTCGCAACAGTTGAAGAAGCACTGAATTCACATCCGGAATTGGCGGAAAAACTGGAAACCTTAACAAAATCTGGCATGGATGATCCGTATGCAAAGGAGCTTTCCCCACTGACAGCGGAAGGTATCGTACTCTTCATCCCGCGCAGAATGTGCCAGAAACGCGAATTTCTGCTGGACCTGGAGCTTTCCGAGGCCTCCCGCGCTGCTTTGCTGAAGGTCTTCGTTCTTATCGATGACGATGCATCCGCAGTGGTGACGATCAACCTCCACTCACGGGGAATAAACGCGGAAAATCTTTTCGCCGGACAGCTTTTCTGCTCCGTCGGGAAAAACGCGCACCTGGTGCTGAACGAGGTGCAGGACTTCGGAAATCAGACCGTCAATATCCGCCGGGAACAGAGCATTGTACAGGAAGGCGGTGACTTTCACTGGAACATCTGTGAACTGGGCGGATCAAAGAGCTATGACAATCTCGACGTGCGGATGGAAGGGGAGAACTCCTCCGCGGTCGTTTACGGCCTTTACTTCCCGGTCAAGGACCAGCTGATGCACATCGAAACCAGGCAGGATCACATGGTCCCTCATACCTATTCCAACCTGCACTACAAAGGCGCCCTCGCTGACCGTGCCAAAGCCAGTTGGGAAGGGATGATCTATGTGGATCCAAAGGCTGAAAAGACCGATGGCTACCAGAAAAATGAGAACCTGATGCTTTCTGATGAAGCAGAGGTTTTTGCCAAACCGGGACTGGAGATCATCATGGATGACGTCAAATGTTCTCACGGAACAACCATCACCAACATCGATGACGACCAGATCTTTTACCTGACCAGCCGCGGCATTCCGGAACGGGAAGCCGAAAAGCTGGTGATACGGGGATTTTTTGATACGATCCTCAATCTCGTTACATATTCGCCAATCCGCGGGAAACTGCAGAACAAAATCGATTCCAAGATGCAGGAAGGAAATTAATTATGCCTCATTCCACACCTCCGCTTAAAGCTACTGATTGGGGACAGCAATATGAAGTCGGCGATATCGTCGAAGTGAATTGTGATTATGAACGCAAGGGCGAACGCCGCCACGGCTGGATCCGCGGGATCGTCGTCCAGGTGGATACAAAGATGATCGCGGTACAGTTCCGCGCCAATGTTTACCTGACCGACGGCTGGATGGTACCGGATCACATTCTCTGGTATCCGCTCACCTCTCCCGCCATCCGTCCGAATACGAGAGAGTAATCAGTGATCAGTGTCCAGTGGCCAGGATTCAGAGACTAGTGTCCAGTGACTAGGATTCAGGGGCCAGTGACCACTGACCACTGATCACTAACCACTGGCTACCGACCACTGACAACTGGCCACTGGCCACTGACCACTAATAGAAAGACAATAGATGATTGACAGTACGAAAATTCTTCAGGATTTTCCGCTTTTGCAGCAGGCCGGTCCGGACGGAAAACGGATTTGCTATCTCGATTCCGGCGCCACCAGCCAAAAGCCGCAGAGCGTGATTGACGCGGTAACGAATTATTACGAACAATTCAACGCCAATGTGCACCGCGGCATTTATCCTATATCCGAACGCGCAACGAAAGAAACTGAATCTACACGCAACAAAATCCGTGACTTTATCCATGCCGCGGCTTCCAGTGAAATCATATTCACCCGGAACGCGACGGAAGCCATCAACCTCGTCGCACGGAGCTGGGGAGAAGCCAATCTGAAGGCCGGAGATACGGTCCTGCTCAGTGAAATGGAGCACCACTCCAATCTGGTTCCCTGGTATATGCTCGCTGAAAAGATTGGCATCAAGGTGGAGTTTATCCCGGTCACGGATGAGTTTCTGCTGGATATGGATGCCTACCATCAATTACTGAAAAGCCGCGCGCCGAAACTGGTTTCCGTTACCGGTATGTCCAATGTGCTCGGGACCGTTCCGCCGATCAAAGAGATGGTCCGGGAAGCGCATGCGGCCGGGGCTTTGTTCCTGATGGACGGTGCCCAGTCCGTTCCGCATATGAGCGTGGATGTACAGGATCTGGATGTGGATTTTCTGGCCTTTTCCGCACATAAAATGCTTGGTCCTACCGGGCTCGGGTTTTTATACGGGAAAAAGGCGCTGCTGAATGCCATGCCGCCCTTCCTTGGAGGGGGAGACATGATCGGGAAAGTCCATCTCGGTTCCTTCACCTGTGCCGAACTGCCCAATAAGTTTGAAGCCGGTACGCCTTCAATTGCGGAGGAAGTGAGCTTCGGGGCGGCGATCGATTATCTGCGTTTACTCGGGATGGATGCGGTCTATGAGCATGAGCGGCAGCTGACAGCTTATGCGATCGAAAAGCTGCGGGAGATCCCGGGGCTGAAGATCTTCGGGCCGCTTGAAGGCGCCCGCGGCAGTGCCGTCAGTTTCACACTGGACTATGTCCATCCGCATGACGTGGCGGATATTCTGGGCTCCCGCGGCGTCTGTGTACGCGCCGGGCATCACTGCGCCATGCCGCTGCATGAACGCTTCCGCGTCCCCGCCACCACCCGCGCCAGTCTGTACATTTATAACAACGAAGAAGACATCACCCGTCTCTGCGAGGCGCTTCTTTACGTATATAAATTGTTCGGATAAGGTTCTGGTATTAGGTGTTAGGTGATATCATTACCTAACACCTAATACCTAACACCTTTTGATATTCATTACGGGACAGTTTGCCTTTGGCAGCAGTCCCAACCGGAGAAAACCAATGGACGACATGTACCGCGAATTGATCATTGAGCATTATAAAAACCCGTCTTACCGCGGGGAACTGGATCCCTGCGACCACAGCTATGAGGATGAAAATCCCTCCTGCGGTGACGAACTCCGCATCATGCTCAATGTGGATGAGAACAACATCATCACCGATGCCCGTTTTGAAGGACACGGCTGCGCGATTTCCCAGGCTTCCGCAGATCTGCTGCTGGAAGATGTGATCGGGAAAAGTGTGGACGAGGTCAAAAACATGACCAAAGAGGACGTGCTGGACCTGCTTGGTCTGGAAACCCTCGGTCCCGCCCGCATCAAATGCGCCATGCTTTCCCTCAAATGCCTTAAAGCCGGCCTCTACGGTGTCGAAGGCCATGCCTGGGAAGATATCATATAACAGGGTCAGGATTCAGAGTGCAGCGTTCAGAAATTGAAAAAACCCGGGAGAAGAACTTCCGGCTTTTGCATTTATACAGCCTGTATTTAAACGAGCGGGCTGATTTCATTTCCGCGGCGATGGTGAAGGAGATAGCCGATATCGGCGGATTCAGCGCGGATGAAGCCTTTCTGCTCCTGTTTTCGGAAGCCTGCGGGGTTCACCCGACCGATGGCGGAGAAGACAGCGAATTCTTCCGGCAATACCTGGCGCCTTCCGTCCGGCGGCTGGATGCGGCGAAATACCGCTCGGATCCCTATTACAAGAATATCCATTTTCCCAATGTCAGAAACGATAACTGGGAGCTGCGCACGGACCGTCTGAAGGCTTATCAGCCCTTCATCTGGGACGATGTGCAGGTGGATGAAACCCTTCGCGAACTTCCGCCGCTGGGGTATTTCAATGAGGAGTTTCCCTACCCCGTCGTTTTACAGGACGGTCGGGAATGGATGCTGGTGACTCCCAATGAGGTGGAAACTATCCGCCCCGCAATTCAGGCTGCTCATGGGCGGCTGGTGACTTTCGGTCTGGGACTGGGATATTTCCCCTATATGGCGTCACTGAAAGCTGATGTGGATGAAGTCGTCGTTGTGGAACGTGATCCGAAGGTGATCAGCCTTTTTGAACAGTACATCCTGCCTCAGTTTGAACAACGCGGGAAAATCCGGATCGTCTGCATGGATGCCTTCGGGTATCTGGATGATGTGATGCCAATGGAACGATTTGATTATCTTTATGCGGATATCTGGCACGATGCCGGAGATGGTGTTCCGCTCTACCTGCGCTTTAATAAATATGAGGAGCACTTCCCGGAGACTAAATTTGATTACTGGATCGAGCCAACCATGCTCTCTTATCTGCGCTGGTATGACTTTAACCACATGCCCGCGGATGTCCGGGACCCATACCGCTGGCTGAACAACCAAAACACCAGACAGCGGGCAAGATCGCTGCAAGCAGACAGTTTCCTCGCTGATTAAAATCCTAATTTATGAAAAAGGCTAACAAAATGAAAAAAGCATATTTTGCAGGCGGGTGTTTCTGGTGCATCGCACCGGTGTTCCGTGAAATGGATGGGGTAGAGTCCGTCATTTCCGGTTACTGCGGCGGAGATGAGGAAAACCCGTCGTATGAGGACGTAAAAGCGCAGCGAACCCATCACCGGGAAACGATCTGCATCGTTTATGACCCGGAAAAGGCTTCATTTACGGATCTGCTGAGTGTCTTTCTGAAAAGTGTCGACCCCTTTGATTCGGGAGGACAGTATATCGATCGCGGAGCCTCCTACACGCTTGCCGTTTTCTATGCGAACGAAGAAGAGAAGAACATTACAGAGAAGCTGCTTGCCGCCCTTTCCGCGGAAGCAGGAAAAGAGGCTGCTGTCAGCGTGGAACCATATAAAACCTTCTGGCCTGCGGAAGCCTATCACCAGGACTATGACTTGAAAAATCCGGAAGCCTTCGCCAGGGAACTGGAAGAATCCGGCAGGGGAAATGTCAGTTGTCCCTTGCGTTTCAAGCGAAAAGGGATAAAATAGAGCATGTATTATGCCCCAAGGGCAAAAATTATAAGGAGTATGTAATGAACAGCAAAAAAATATTGGGATATCTGACCATTTTTGTCTTCATCTTCTTTGAAGTCTACGCAGGTATCCGCCTTCTCACCAACCCTGTTGACTTCACCAGCAGCGTTGTGTATATTTTCGGTATCATTATGATCATCGTCGGTTTGATCAGTGTATTTCGTGCACTGAAGATCAAATCATCCAGCCAGCTTCCCTACAGACTGGGACTCTTCGGCGGCATTATTGACGTCATTATCGGCGTGGTTTGTGTCTTCTTCACACAAAACGTTATTGCACTTTTCCCGGTCCTGATTATGATCTACGGTATCGTCATGATCGTCGCGGGTATCCACAAGATCCGCAACTATCTCGCCCTGAAGGATTTCGGGATCCAGCGCTCCTGGCTGGTGATTGTCAGTGCAATTCTGTCCATCATCCTTGGTATTATCGTCTTCTTCAACCCCTTCACTGCAACAGCCACCGGCTGGACAGTTACCGGTATCTTCCTCATTGCTGAAGGTGTCTGTGACCTCTTCGTCCTCATTTTCAGCTTTTTCCTGTAAATCGATTTGAAGTCAAAACTTAAGAAAAGTGCAGCCGTTCTGGCTGCACTTTTTCTATCCACACCCAACTGATTACTCTCAATTATCCCCACAGATCTGTGAGCATGGGAATGATCTGCTTCTTGCGGGACATGACACCCGGCAGGAAGACCATGTGATCCTTTGGCTCCACCTGGAAAGCATTTTGGATGATCTCATCCGTATCCTCTCCCTGATAAAGCAGATAGGTTCCGCCCAGCAGTACATCGGTCACCATCAGCAGGATGAAAGAATACCCCCGCTCCGCTTCAATTTCGGCCATGATCTGAAGCAGTTCATCCTTGCGCTCCATCAGGCTTTCGGAATCGTAACTGGTGATCTGACCGACGCCGAACTTTCGGTCAGCCATATAGAATTCTTTCAGGTCTCGAACAGCGATATCCTTCAGGCTCGCTTCCTCGTGATAGGTGCTGGAAAAGAGCTGATGCCCGATCTCATCCAGGGTGATGCTGCCGATACGGGCAAGCCGCTCCGCCATGGCGATATCACGTTTCGTGCAGGTCGGCGATTTGAACATCACGGTATCCGAGAGAATCGCGGCTGCCATCAAACCGGCAAGCTTCGGTGATGGAAGAACCCCGTGCTGCTGGAACATCTCCGCGATGATCGTATTGGTAGACCCGACCGGTTCATTGCGGACCCGGATCGGCTGGCGCGTCTGAATATCCGCCAGACGGTGATGATCGATGATTTCCAGAATTTCCGCCTGGTTCAGTCCCGGAACAGACTGGGACATTTCATTATGATCCACCAGCACCACCTGTTTGCGCCGCGGACGCAGCAGATGATAACGGGAAAGCGTCCCGACCACCTTTTCATTTTCATCCAAAATCGGATAGGTAGCGTTCCTGCTCTCAAACATCTTGTCGCGTACGTCATCAATGTAATCACTCAAATGGAAACAGGTGATCCCCTGCGTGCGGCAATGCCGGGAAATGGGCATCGCCTGAATGATCTGGGATGCTGTATAACGGGCGTCAAAAGGCGTAGCGATAATGATCGTCTGACCGGGGTCTGTGACCCACTCGGGTTTGACCTCTGACTGGCAGATGATCAGACATTCCACTTCCATATCCAGCGCCCGTCGAATCATATCCGGCTGGCTGCCGCAAATCACGATGCTCTGGGAGGTGTTGAAGAGCAACGACTCCATTTCCTGCGGCAGGGCAATCACGATCTCACCGGAAATCGAGCTCTTTTCCGGAACCTCCGCGATAAGCCGCCCCTCCAATACGCTCAGCAGGTTGAAGATCGGGATCGAGTCGATCCTGCCGCTTTCAATTGCCTTCATATTGTAGCCTGTGATATTGGCCGCGCTCAGCATGCCGAAAAGGGTACCATCTTCGTTGATGACGGGGATATTCTCAATGCCCTGCTCCTGGATGGTATCCCAGGCACGGTCGATCGTGACGGAGGCATTCAGTGCAGGAGGTGTATCAAAATCAAGATCGCTGATCTGCGTGCGCACATTCCGCAGCCGCATGGGTTGTTCAAACCCGAAAAAATTCAGGATGCGTTTTGTATCCTCATTCACATGGTCCTGACGGGTAGCAATATAATTACGGTCACCGAGAGCATTGCGAAGTGCTGCGTATGCGATCGCGGCAACCACGGAATCTGTATCCGGATTCTTATGACCGGTAACATATATCTCGTTCATGACTTTTCTCCAGGGGGAAAATTTACGACACCCCATAAAATTATATATCAGAAATCGGGAATAAAATATCAGGAATTTTTGTATAAATATAAAAAAAAGCAGGTTTCTGAAAACCTGCTTTGTGAGCGGTAATGGACTCGAACCATCGGCCTTTGCGATGTCAACGCAACGCTCTAACCAACTGAGCTAACCGCTCGAACAGACAATATTCTATATCAAAGTCTCAAATATTGCAAGGGATTCACTGAAATTCGTTACTTTTTATTATTTCAGCAGATCCTTTGCGATGAATGCCATTTGCTCAATGACGTAATCCTGGTCTTCTTCGGTCATTTCCACGAAAAGCGGGATGGCAAGACTCAGCCGGTCGCAGGCATAAGCTCCCGGCAGATCTTCGTGCTTGTATCCGTATTTTCCTGTGTAATATCCCAGCGTATGCAGCGCATGAGTCCCCTGCCGCGTGGCAATACCGGCCTGCTCCAGACGGTCCATCCACTCATTGCGGAAAGCATTTGCCTCATCAACGGTCGCGCAGTTCACCGATTCCGGGATCACCATCGTGCAATAGGTCTGATAAATATGGGTGTACCCTTCCGGAACAAAGGGCGTCCGCACCCAGGGAACCGCATCCGGCAGCAGCCGGTCATAGCGGTGTGCCAGTTCAGCCCGCCGGGCGGTGATGTAATCCAGTTTTTTCACCTGCGCGCAGCCAATGGCACCCTGAATATCTGTCATGCGGTAATTGAAGCCAAGCTCGTTATATTCCGGCAGCAGATAGCCCTTCCCGGCATTGCGCTGGACTTCGGAAATCGAAGCCGCATGAGAGCGGAGCTGCCGCACATGTTCCGCGAGTTTCGGATCATTGATGAGTGCCATGCCGCCTTCCCCGGTGGAAATGGATTTGCGCGGATGGAAACTGACCGCGGAGGGGTTCCCGAAACCACCCTGATGTGTATCACCGATCTTTGCTCCCAATGCACAGGCGGAGTCTTCAATGACTTTCAGCCCGCCATGGCGTTTGGCGAAGTCATTCACCGCGGGAATGTCAGCGCAGAGGCCGAATTCGTTCACCGGGACAATACCGCTCAACCGGTTCCCTGTCTTTTTGTTGAACCACTGCCCATCCCGTTCTTCATACCGCTCCGCGACGAAATCATCCAGCAGGGAGACATTGATATTGAAGGTTATCGGATCCACATCAACCAAAATAGCGGAAGCGCCGGTGTATTCCACCGCATTTCCTGTGGCAACGAAGGTAAAGGAGGGAACAAGCACATCCTGTCCAGGACCAAATCCCATGGCAGCCATCAGCAGATGCAGCGCCGTAGTGCAATTAGTCGTGGCAACGCCGAAAGCACAGCCTTCATGCGCGGCAATCGCTTTTTCAAATTCCGCAACACGGGGACCCTGTGCTACCCATCCGGAAGCCAAAGCCTCCGCAGCAGCCTTCGCCTCCTCGTCATCAAAATAAGGTTTCATGATCGGTACTTTACGCGGTTTCATAAATCGTTCTCCTGTTCTGTGTTGTCTAATCTGTATAACTTGGATATCTTGACCTCCGCACATGAGAACAGGCACGCTTGTGACGGCTTCACGCCACAAGTTTGCCAGTCCCCATGTGCTCCGTCCTGAATAGATGATTTTTCAATTCTGATTGCTTGCGATCAGTGCTTCCTTTGCCCTGTCCAGGATCCGGATCACCTTGATTCCCTGTTCGCCGTTGGCAAGGGATTCCCTGCCTTCGCGGATGCAGTCGGCAAAGTGTTCAATACTGTTGCGCAGCGCGTCTTCCTGCGCAATATAGGGGATGGTAATGTCACCGGAACGGGCTTTGAATTCATAGGGACCATATTCCTCACCGGTTTCGATAATGCCCTGGTCAAAGATCGACAGCTTATCCATAGTTTTCATGTCATCAAAAATGACCATCTTCTTCGTCCCGCCGATCATCGTGCGGCGTTCCTTGATGGGAGAGATCCAGCTGGATTTGATATGAGCCAGAAAGCCCTCATATTTCAGCGTCAGATAAGTCAGCGTTTCCTGATTTCCGTAATGCGTCTCCCCGATCGCCTCCACGTGATAGGGTTCCTTTCCGCCGGAGATATAGTCAATCACCGCCAGATCATGGACCGCCAGGTCCAGCATGGCATTCACATCCCTGCGGATCGGTCCCAGGTTCATGCGGGATATATCAAAGTAGATCAGATCACCGAGCTCTCCTTCATCATACATCTTCTTGATATAGCGGATAATGGGATGGAAGATCATGATGTGGTCCGTATGCAGCACCACATGGTTTTCATGGGCCAGCCTGGTGAGTTCCACCGCTCGAGCTGTGTCGGAAGCCATCGGTTTTTCGATGAAAAGATGCTTGCCGGCTTTCAGAATCTTTTTTGCCACCTCAAAAGAAGGTTCCGTCTGAATCACCAGGGCAAAGGCATCCACTTTCGGGTCATCCAGGTATTTTTCATAATCAGCAGTGTAATCCGAAATAGCGGAGCCATAGACATTCTTTGCCGCATCCAGACGAGCAGGAACCGCATCCGATATCGCGATCATGTTCGTTTTCCGCGACTGCATAATATTGCGGGCAACGTTCGTTCCCCAGTAGCCATAACCGATTTGCACAATATTGACAGGAGTAAATTCAGCCATCAGTCCTCACATTATTCGTAAATAAGCATCTGTTTATTCTTCACTCTTGCTTCTTAATTTATCAATGGAATCAATAATAAACACCGGTCTCGCCCGTGCCGCGTCAAGCGTCCGCCACAGATATTCTGCAATGATCCCTAAAGAAATATTCGTCAGCCCGAAGCCGAGCATCAGCACCGATATCAACGTCGGCCAGCCGAGTGTCACCGGGCGGATATTGAATATCTTCACGATGATCAGGTCCAGCGCCATCAAAGCTCCCGCAATGGCAAAAATAAACCCCAGTACCGAAACCATACGGATCGGGAAGAAGGAAAAAGCTACAAAGGAGTCGATCAGCAGCTTCAGCTTTTTACCGAAGGTCCATTTGGAACGTCCATGCTCCCGCTCGCGATAGTCCATGTTCAGCACAGTCTGTTTGAATCCCATGGAGATCACCTGCAGCACGACAGAAGAGTTCAGCTCCGGATTGGCATTGAGAGTCTTTTTTACCTTCTCATTGAAAAAAATCGTGTTCACACCCTTCTCCGGATATCCGGGAATCGCCCATTTGCGGATCATCGCGGAATAAATGCGGGAAAAGGTTTCTT
Organism: uncultured Chloroflexota bacterium; assembly: GCA_902791025.1. Lineage (GTDB taxonomy): Bacteria > Chloroflexota > Anaerolineae > Anaerolineales > Anaerolineaceae > Flexilinea. Next base: position 39,178 of record CADATZ010000019.1, read on the forward strand.
CTGATTTCGAGACCTGAACCTGATTTTTCTGAACCAGAACAAGGTCATAACCTTCCTGAACCCGCTTGTAGCCTTCCCCGATGATCTCCAGTGGTTCCTGCAGATCCGCTCCCAACCAGACGCAATTCGGGGCAGAAGCATTCTGAAAACCGGCGCGAACAGCCGGATGTGCGCCAAAATTGCGGGAGAAATTAACCAGTTTGGCAGTGAAATTATGAAATTCTGCCTGTCGCAGCCATTCACAGGAACCATCCGTGGAGCCGTCATTTACAAAAACAACTTCCACCGGAACGCCCAGTGTCGGTACATACTCTTCCAAAGCCGCACATATCAGCGGCAGATTATCCTCTTCATTGAGGAAAGGAATAACTACGGAAATTTCAGGGGAGGTCAAAACTCGCTCCTTCCTTGTAATTCAAAAAAACTAATAATACCCATATTGATTTGTCTCGGAAACACTGATTTCCACATAGTACCATTTATCACCGCGGTGACCGAAGAAGGTGATCAAATCATCGGCATAAAAAGGGGAAAGCTCAGAATATTTTCCGACATAACCAAATGGAATATCGTCAAAACCAAGATCATAGTCCTGGTTGCTGATGGAAACACCATAGCCATTAGCTGTCTGGTAGAAGTAAAACAGCTTATTTTCAATAATGGAATGTCCAAAACTGCGGATATACCCTCGGCTTTTGTCATAGTTGCTGTTGGAGCGGAGCGTACGATCCGAGAATACCAGATCCGTCACATCCGGATCCGGATTGATATCGACCGTGAGGCGCATCGGCAGGTACCAGTCTCCCGCAAAACAAACGATACCCCAATTGGTGAACATCGGATTCTCAACGTAAGGGATCCAGTAATTTACAAACTCATACCCATTGGAGTCCACATTCATACAAGCTCGGGTCGGATAGGAAGGATCCCGGTTCATTTCCTGATCATATTCCAGATAAGTGGAATACCGTTCGCCATAGGCACCATAGGAATAGTTTGACCGGGTCTCCAGCGAATGGTTCAGCCGGGCTGACAGATGATCATCCAGGGAAAGCGTGGGTGTCGGTATCGGCGTACCGGTTTCATCCGGGGTAGGGGTGCGCTGCGGACGATTTGGCGTGGATGTCGGGCGGCCGTAATAGTAATAATCATATCCGTAACCGTACCCATAACCATATGGATCAGCTGTTGGTGTCGCAGTTGCCGCCTCTGTTGCCGTAGGGATCGGTGTGGAAGTGGCAGCCGCAGCCTGAATTGAAATAGGATTCAGCCCGGGAAAATCTTCCAATTCGTATTCAGTATACGTCAGGTCAAACGGGAAATTGCTGACATCCGCTTCACGAGGAACCGGATCCTCCCGGATTACATGAACAGCGATCAGATCCGCGCTGATTTCCGTAAGATCTTCACCTGACGCACCGAAGACGATCACTTCACTGCCTTCAACAAGTTTTTCATCGCCAATCAGGTTCTTCTTCGCGTCTACCTTGAAACAAAAGTCATCACAAGTGATATGAAACTCCGTCCCGGAATGATGGGAAAGGGTAAACCCACCGGTCGGCAGCACCTGTCCCCAGGCATCAGTCTGCACCGTAAAGCTGCCAACCGAACCAAAAAGGATCACAGGCTGAAATGCTTTTTCTGGAAGCGATTCGGCAGTGACCTGCGTGAAAATATCTCCGGGCGCCACATAATTCACTGCTTCTCCCATAGAGAGCGTTGGTGTAGCTGTGACGGGAGGCAGTGTAGGGATATCCGTAACCTGGTTCAGGCTCAGCTGCGGTGTAACGGTTTCCAAAGGAACCGGTGTCCTTTGAAAGATCGGCAGCATCCGGCAGCCGGACATAAAGGTACAAAGAATCAAAAGCCCCAATAATTTCAATATTATGCGCATTTTTTTATCCATCTATATTATTATAATGAATAATGAATGCTGAGGAATAGATTATGTGGAATCTTTGTTAAATTTGAAAAGAACAGCAATTTTTTTGTTAACTGATCACATCAAAAATTTTGCCACCGCCAATCACACAGTTATCTTTATCATAAAAAACAGCGGATTGTCCGGGAGTAGCTGCCCGTACCGGCCTGTCGAAAAGGATGCGCACAGAATCCTCTCCATCACGAGTGATTGAGGCCTGTTCGCCTTCATGATGGTAGCGGATTTTCACTCTCGCGTTTATCGTCTCACCCGGCAGGATATCAGGAATACTTTGAAAATTCACATCCCGGCAGCGGATTTCCGAGCTATATAAAGAGGATTCCTCCCCAAGAACAACTTCATTTGCCGCGGCATTGATTCGCTTGACGTACATCGGCACTCCGAAAGCAATGCCAAGTCCTCTGCGCTGTCCGACAGTATAGTGGATAATTCCTTTATGTTTTCCCAGGATTCTTCCATCTTCCGTCACAAAATTTCCTGAACCGGGAGCTTCCAGTTCAGGATCATTCTCAATGTAATCAGCATAAGAACCTTCCGTCACAAAACAGATTTCCTGCGAATCCTGTTTCTGTGCTACAGAAAGTCCGGCATCAGCGGCAATTTTCCGCACTTCGGCTTTGGACAGTTTTCCTAAAGGCATCAAAGTACGGGAAAGCTGCTCCTGTGTCAGGCCGTAAAGCATGTATGTCTGATCTTTTTCTGCCGATGCCGCCTGCTGCACGGTCCAGCGTCCGTTGTGAAGCTGTACGACTGAGGCATAATGTCCGGTGGCAATAAAATCCGCCTCCATCACCGCGGCGTAATAAAGCATCCGCTCCCATTTCACATAACGGTTGCATTCAATACAGGGATTGGGAGTCTGTCCTTCAATATAGGATCGAAAGAAAGGCTGCTTGACTTTTTCATTGAATGCCGCAATGCAATTCGGTGCGTGATACTGGATATGGAGCTTCCAGGCAGTCTCCCGTGCGTCATCGATCTCACAGCAGCGGCTTTCCACACCATCTTTCGCTTCCCAGGTACGCAGCGTCATTCCGATGACTTCATACCCTGCTTCTTTCAGCAGGTATGCAGCCACCGCGCTGTCCACACCGCCCGACATTCCGACAATTACTTTGGCCATAAACAGTTAGTGCTTAGGAGTTAGAGGTTAGGAATCAGCAGTCTATTGTCAACTGCTAACTCATAACTTCTAACTCTTTTTCTTCCTCTTTTCCAGTTTGTTGATGAAATCCTGAAGAGACTCTGCATCCAGATCCTCTTCAGCCATATCTTCAAATTCCGCCCAAAGCTCATCCTCATCCGCATCTCTGCCCGCGGCTGCTTCATAGGCTTCCAGGTCATCAAGAATGCGGAACCGGGAAAGATCCATCCCCTCCAGCGGATTATCGTGGTGATGGTGATGATCATGATCATGATGATGGTGATGATGATGCTCACCGCAGTCACATTCATCCTCATCCTCGTCCAGGTCGATTGGCTCGTCATCTTCCAGGTCATGCGGGATCTTCTCTTCCAAAATGGTCAGGCACTGCTCTCTGGCAGCTTCAATTGCATTCTCCAAAGCAGCCTGGACATGTTTTGGTTTGTGATTTCTTTCAGCATCTTCATCATAAAGCCCCATATGGATCGAAACGTTCAGCGTATCAATGCAGTCATCGATAGCGTCCGTGATTTCGCTGTCCATATCGACCACCGCCTCACCCAGCGTCTCCAACACATCAAGTGATCCTTCGTCACCGATTTCAGCAACAGCTTCCGCGGCTGCAATCAGCAGGTCCGGACTGATGCGGTCAAAGCGGGAAAGAATTTCATAAAGCGCAGGCAGTGCCTCTTTCATCTGCAGTGCCCCGGCGGCGCGGATTGCTTCAATGCTCACGTCTTCGTCTTCATGGCGCATCAGCTCCAGAACGCTTTCGTCCCAATCCTCACCCAAAGCATGCCGAACCGCGGCCAGACCGGCGATCAGTTCTTCGCGGTCGGTCCCCGCGAGATATCCGCTGATGATCTCCTTCACACGCTCCTTTTCAGAAATAGCGTAAGAAACCACGGCTGCCCTGCGGATAGCTTTGTTCTTGTCTTCGATCAGCTTCTCCAATGCTTCATGAAGTTTCCCTTTATTGACAGGAATGCGGTTTTCAATGGCGGATTCATACATGTATTGTCCTAAAATCTCGATCGCGGCAATTTGTGTCCGTTCATCCGGATCTTCCAAAGCTTTCTGCAGAATCAAACTTCCGATTTCACGGGAATCCTCAAACCCAAGAACATGGATCGAAGCCGCACGGATCGCACCATCAGGGTCTTCAATGCCGATTTTTGCGATGGGTGTAAAGTCATATTCATAATAATTCATACCGGATTCGTGCATCCCCCGATAAAATGCTGCTCTGCGTTCCGCAGCCAGTTCCGAAAGAACCGTGCGCAGCCGGGCCGCCCTTTCCGCGGTCAGGTCGGATAGCATCCGCGCATGCTTTTCAAAAACGCTCTCCGGGTGATCCTTCACCATGATAAGAACATTGTCAAAATTCGTTCGTCCGCTTTTATTTGCCATTTGTCATCCCATCTTTCTTATCCAACCCCTGACATAGGTCAGCGAGCCAGCATAAACACATCTTTGAACATCACCACTGCCATCAAGCAGATCAGCAGCGCCATGCAGACACCATTAAATGCCGTTTCCACCTTGAGCGGGATCTTCTTCTTGAACAGAAGCTCCGGCAGCAGGAAAAGGATCCGTCCGCCATCCAGTGCAGGGATTGGGAAGAGGTTCGTCACACCCAGAGCCACCGAGATCAGCCCAAAGAATGTCAAACGTGAGGTCCAACCCGTATCGGAATTGCTGGCAGTCCGAATCTCTGTACTGACGCCTGCTTTTTCCATTTCTGCCCGGCGTTCGGCGACCTGAGCAGCCCGTTCTTCATCAATTTCCGCTGCCTCAGAGAAATAGGAATACATTCCCACCGGACCAACGATCGATTCCATACCCAGCTGGACCTGTCCGGTAATGATCTGCCCCAGTCCCGTCAGATAAGACTTGGTCATATACCAAAGATCCTGTGCACCGGCTTTGATTGCCTCAAAAAAGCTGATGTCGTGAACGGCATAGGTAATGACCACACCCATCGCACCACGTCCTTCCGGCGGATTGGATAAAGGCGTAACCTTCAGTTCCAATACTTCACCGTTCCGCTTGACCTGGATCGGGGTTTCCTGATCCAAATGCGCCTGAACAGCGGTGGAAACCATGTCATAGCTGGTGATTTCAGTGTCACCGACACGCAGCAGCTGGTCGCCCGGGAGCATACCGGCAGCGGCTGCGGGTGAATCCGGCTCCACCTTATCCAGGATCACCGTGGAAATATCCGGAGCGCCAACCTGATGGATGCAGATGGTGAAAAGCACCAGCGCAGTCAGGAAATTCATACCCGGACCGGCAAGCAGGATCAGGATCTGCTGCCAGGCAGGTGCCGCGCGCAGACTGTTCTGGCTCGGGTCTTCAAATTCACCTTTCGGTTTCACAAAAGCACCGAAAGGCAGCAGGTTCAGCGTGAACTCTGTTCCCTTCCAGGTGAACAAACGGCAGAGACGCGGCGGCAGGCCGAATCCAAATTCTTCAACTTCAATTCCGAACGCCTTGGAGACGATAAAATGTCCGAATTCATGCAGGAACAGCATCACTCCAAACGCGAGTATAAACTGTAAAATAAGCATTGTCTAAATTCCCTTTCAATAACATTTTACACGATATCCGCCCCGTTGAACAAAAATTAACGTATATCTTACGATAACAACATACAAAAGAATTTGAAATATTGTCACTTCGCACTGAACAGATATCTGATTTTTTCAAATTTCTTGACAAGGCGGGAGAAATGGATAGAATTTTTGATTACAAAACAAACCGATGATGCGGAGATAAAGGCGGCAACGCCCATACAGAGAACCTGCGATGCTGAGAATCAGGCAGGAAACGAACCGTCAAATGGACCGCGGAGGGCGCATTCAAAGGCTTTATGCCGAGTATTCTGCGACGTGAAGGCATACGTCAGTTGCCGGGGATATGAAGGTATCCCGCTAAGCGCATGGTCCAAAGCCATGAATCAGGGTGGCACCGCGAATAAAGAATTCGTCCCTGACAGATCAAACTTCTGTCAGGGTTTTTTATTTCCAGGCAGGAGAGAAATAAGAAAAGGATGCAATCATGATCAAAGAAGCTATTGTCAAGATCGTCAGCAAGGGTGACCTTACATATGATGAAGCCTATGCCGTAATGAACGAAATTATGAGCGGCGAAACCACCGCTACCCAAAACGCCGCGTTCCTCGCAGCGCTCTCCACCAAATCCGCCAAAGCGGAAACTAAGGATGAAATTGCCGGCTGTGCGGCAGCCATGCGCGACCACGCCACAAAGGTCCACACGGACCTTCCGGTATTGGAAATTGTCGGAACCGGCGGAGACAACGCGCAGAGTTTCAATATCTCCACCACCTCAGCACTCATCGCCGCTTCCGGCGGAGCCAAAGTCGCCAAGCACGGCAACCGGGCCGCATCTTCAAAATGCGGCACAGCGGATTGTCTCGAAGCATTGGGCGTCAACATCGACCAAAGCCCTGAAAAATGTCTCGAACTGTTGGATAAGGTCGGGATGTGCTTTTTCTTCGCGCAGAAATATCACACTTCCATGAAATATGTCGGCGCCATCCGCCGCGAACTGGGGTTCCGCACTGTTTTCAACATTCTCGGCCCACTCACCAATCCGGCGAGTCCGAAGATGCAGCTGCTGGGCGTTTATGACGAATATCTTGCCGAACCATTAGCCCAGGTTCTCATCGATCTCGGTGTTCAGCGAGGCATGGTCGTCTATGGACAGGACAAACTTGACGAGATTTCCATGAGCGCTCCGACAACTGTCTGTGAATTCAAAGACGGCTGGTATAAAAAATACGTCATCACACCGGAAGATTTCGGACTGACCCGCTGTGAAAAGGCAGAATTAGTCGGTGGCACCCCGGCAGAAAACGCAGCCATCACCCGGGCGATCCTGAACAGCGAAGAGCACGGACCCAAACGCGATGCTGTGCTGCTGAATGCCGGAGCCGCGCTCTACATCGCCGGTAAAGCAGGATCCATGGCAGAAGGGGTACAGCTTGCTGCATCCCTGATCGATTCCGGAGCCGCAGCACAGACGCTCGCAAAATTCATCGAGGTCAGTAATCAATGAACATTCTCGATGAGCTTGCCGCACACGCACAGGAACGGGTCGCAGCGGATATGGCTGAGATCCCGCTCGAAGCAATGAAAGAACTCGCTGCTGTCAAGGGAGAAGGACTGGGTGAGGTCTTTCTCAGCGCTTTGAAGCGTCCCGGCCTTTCCTTCATCTGCGAAATCAAGCGTGCATCACCATCCAAAGGGCTGATCGCGCCGGATTTTCCATATATTTCGATCGCCCGGGAATATGAAACTGCCGGAGCGGACTGCATCTCCTGCCTGACAGAACCGAAATGGTTTCTCGGCTCGGATCTGATTTTCCGGGAAATCCGCAGTGAAGTCGACACGCCGATGATCCGCAAGGATTTCACTGTCAGTGAATATCAAATCTATCAGGCAAAGGCCATGGGAGCCAATGCGGTACTGCTCATCTGTGCCATTCTTGGACAAAAGGAACTGGAGAATTATTTGCAGCTGTGTGAAGAACTCGGACTGGCAGCTCTGACGGAAACGCACAATGAAGAAGAGATCTCCATGGCAGTCAAAACCGGAGCAAAGATCATCGGCGTCAATAACCGCAATCTTAAAGATTTCTCTGTTGACTTCAGCAATGCGGAACGACTGAGGGACAGCATTCCATCTGACCGTATCTATGTTGCGGAAAGCGGTGTGAAATCGCCCGATGACGCGAAAATCTTAAAGAAAATTGGAGCAGATGCCGTGCTGATTGGCGAGGCACTGATGCGTGCGGTAGATAAAACAGCCATACTGAAAGCATTGCGGGAGGCAGCAAAATGACAAAAATCAAACTTTGCGGAATGAGACGTGTTATCGACATTCAAACAGCCAACACCCTCAAAGTGGAATTTATCGGCTTTGTCTTCTGGACTAAAAGTAAACGAATGGTCACGCCGGAAGAGGCAGCTGAACTGAAATCGATCCTCAGCCCCGATATCGCCGCCGTAGGTGTTTTCGTCGATGAGAAAGCGGAAACTGTAGCCGAACTGCTGAACCGCGGCACTATCGACATTGCCCAGCTGCACGGCAGCGAGGATGAGGCATACGTCCGTCATCTGCGAACACTGACGCGGAAACCACTCATTCAGGTCTTCCGCATCCGGGAACAAAAAGACCTGGAAGCAGCAGCCTGCAGCAGTGCGGAATCGGTCCTGCTAGACGCAGGAAAGGGTGACGGCATCACCTTCGACTGGAACTTGCTCAGGGACTTTACCCGACCCTATTTTCTTGCAGGCGGACTAACCCCAGAAAATGTCTCTGCCGCCATCGATCAGCTGCACCCGTACGCGGTTGACATCAGTTCCGGCATTGAAACCAACGGCATAAAGGATGCGGAAAAGATGACCGCCTTTGTAAAAGCGGTAAGAAAGGAAAACCTATGACAAACACAAAAGGACGCTTCGGCATTTACGGCGGACAATACATCCCGGAAACTCTGATGAATGCCGTTATCGAACTCGAGGCGGCATATGAATACTACAAAAACGACCCGGAATTCCAGACTGAGCTTTCAACATTATTTAACGAATACGCCGGACGTCCTTCCCGCCTCTATTATGCCGAAAAAATGACTAAAGATCTGAACGGTGCAAAAATCTATCTCAAACGGGAGGACCTGAACCACACCGGCGCTCACAAAATCAACAATGTTCTGGGACAAGCCCTGCTTGCCAAAAAGATGGGGAAGACCCGCTTGATCGCGGAAACCGGAGCCGGACAGCATGGCGTCGCCACGGCAACCGCTGCCGCGCTGATGGGTATGCAGTGCGTCGTATTTATGGGTGAGGAGGACACCAAACGCCAGGCGCTCAATGTCTACCGCATGCGCCTGCTCGGTGCCGAAGTGATCCCCGTCAAAACCGGGACAGCCACATTGAAAGACGCTGTTTCGGAAGCCATGCGCGAATGGACCAGCCGCATCGACGACACCCATTACTGTCTCGGCTCTGTCATGGGTCCGCATCCCTTCCCGACCATCGTGAGAGACTTTCAAGCCGTCATTTCCCGGGAGATCAAGGAGCAAATGCTTCAAAAGGAAGGCCGTCTGCCGGATGTAGTGCTCGCCTGTGTCGGAGGCGGCAGCAACGCCATCGGCAGCTTTTATCATTTTATTGACGACGCTCAAGTTCGCCTGATTGGCTGTGAGGCTGCCGGACGCGGGGTCGACACATTCGAAACTGCGGCTACCGTGAATACCGGCAGGGTCGGCATCTTTCACGGCATGAAGAGCTATTTCTGCCAGGATGATTTCGGTCAGATTGCTCCGGTTTATTCCATTTCCGCCGGTCTGGACTATCCCGGCATCGGTCCGGAACACGCCTGGTTAAACGATATCGGACGGGCTGAATATGTGCCCGTAACAGATGAGGAAGCGGTTTGTGCTTTTGAATATCTTGCCAAAACAGAGGGAATTATCCCGGCCATCGAATCCGCCCACGCAGTTGCCCATGCACTGAAAATTGCGCCGGAGCTGTCCAAAGACCAGCTCATGGTCATCACCATCTCCGGACGCGGAGACAAAGACTGCGCGGCGATTGCCCGTTACAGAGGGGAGGACCTCCATGAATAAAATTGCATCAGCATTTGCCAACGGGAAAGCCTTTATCCCTTTCATCACCTGCGGAGACCCGGATCTTGAGACCACAAAGGCCTGCATCCGTGAAATGGTGCGCAATGGCGCTGATCTGATCGAATTGGGGATCCCCTTTTCCGACCCCACCGCGGAAGGTCCAGTGATCCAGGGAGCCAACATTCGAGCGCTTGCAAGTGGGACCACAACATCCAAAATTTTCGAAATGGTCACGGAGCTGCGCAGGGAAATCAGCACACCCATGGTTTTCATGACCTATGCGAATGTAGTTTTTGCTTACGGAGCAGAGAGATTTCTTACCGCCTGTGAACAGGTCGGAATTGACGGGCTGATCCTGCCGGACCTGCCGTACGAGGAAAAGGACGAATTTTTACCCGTTTGTCGGGAACATCATGTGGCGCTGATCTCACTGATCGCACCGACTTCTGCCGGAAGGATCGCCACAATCGCGCGGGAGGCGGAAGGCTTCATCTACCTCGTTTCCAGCCTGGGGGTCACCGGCACCCGCAGCGAGATCACCACCGACCTGTCCTCCATCATGAAAGTAATCCGGGAAAATACGTCTATACCCTGCGCCATCGGCTTCGGCATTTCCACACCGGAGCAGGCCGCGAAAATGGCCGGTCTCTCCGACGGAGCCATTGTCGGCTCCGCCATCATCAAGATCCTCGCCCAATACGGCTCCGAGTCCCCGAAATATGTCGGAGAATTTGTTAAGAAAATGAAAATGGGAGTCAGGTGTTAAGTATTAGGTGTTAGTATTCCTGTTTTGGCTGAAACACCGGGCGGAGAAGCTGTGCGGGCATTACCGCAGCAGCACCCGGCCCGGTGCTTTAAATCATTATGAATTTTTCATGATGACGGATTCAACCGAGTTGGCGAGATCTTCAATGTCATCCATCACAGTTTCCAGACAGGTATAAACCGCCTTTTTCGCTATCAGGACCTTCGGATCGTTTTCATTGACAAACAGGGAATGCATCGCTTCCCGATAGATCCGGTCGCCTTCCTCCTCATGCTTGTTGATCTCAATAATGCTCTGCGAAAGTGTAGTATCCTTTTTGAAATTCTCAAATTTCTTCATAAGGTCCTGCAGCAAATTACAGCTGTGCTCAATCAGATCCATATATTTCAGCATCACATCATCAACCTGTTTCAAATCATACTCATAACAGTTGATCATGATGTCCTCAATGCAGTCGGTCAGGTCATCCAGTTCTCTGGCAATCAGCACGATATCCTCCCGTTCCAACGGAGCGATGAACTCTTTGATCAGGTGCTCCATAATCTCATGCTGGACCTGATCCGCAGCGTGTTCGATACCGTGCAGCTCGATCAGGTTATCTTTAACCTGCTCATATTCAAAATTCCGCAGCAGCTCCGCAGTACGTTTCGCCAATTCACAGCTAAAACGGCACTGCGCCACGAAGCTGTCAAAATAATAAGCATCCCGTTTGTTTTTTCCGAACATTTTTCATCCTTCTTTCATCTGTAACCGTAAAAGGTCAGGCATGGCAGCACAAGTACAATTCTGCCATGCCGTCTGCGCGGCAATGTCAGAGCTGTCCATGTGTACTCCACGAACCGCTGACACCTAAAAAATCGCCATAAAAGCCTTAGCCATCAAAAATCCGATCAAACCCGCACCCGGGAAGGTCAGCACCCAGGTCAGGATCATTTCTTTCACAATACCCCAATTCACCGAGGAGAACCGTTTGGCCGCTCCGACGCCCATCACAGCCGTTGTTTTACATTGCGTGGTGCTCACCGGCAGACTGAGCAGCGTGGAGATCAGCAGGCAAATCGCACCGGAACTGTCGGCACAAAAACCCTGGTAAGGTTCCAGCTTGACCATGTCCATCCCGACCGCCTTAATAATGCGGTATCCGCCGATGGAGGTTCCCAGCCCCATGGTCAGGGAACAGAGCAACATTAGCCACAGCGGAATGGAAAAATTTTGTACATTCGGATTTCCTTTCGCGAGAAAAGCGCCCAGCAGAAAGACACCGATAAATTTCTGACCGTCCTGTGCCCCGTGCATAAAAGCCATTGCCGCACCGCCGCAAATCTGGGCATTCTTAAAGAAAGTCATCGTTTTCGGACGTTCGATATCGCGGCAGATTTCCGTGACGAGTTTTGCCACCAGATAGCCGATCCCGAAACCGAGGATCGAGGAAAGGACCAAACCGTAAATGACCTTTACCCACTCCGCACCATTGACCGCGCGGAAGCTGCCGTGCAGCGCAATAGCCGCACCGGTGATCCCGGCGATCAGCGCATGGCTCTCACTGGTCGGGATCCCGAAAAACCAGGCAGCAACAGCCCAGGTGACGATTGCTACCATCGCTGCGCACAGAGCAATCAAAGCTTCATGTGCGTCACCGCCGAAATCCACCATATTATAGATAGTTTCCGCCACTTTCGCGTTGAAAGCCGTCATGACCACAACGCCCAGAAAGTCAAAAACCGCCGCCATCAGGATAGCTTTGCGCGGATGCATAGCCCTGGTTGCAACACAGGAAGCGATAGCATTTGGCGAATCCGTCCAGCCATTAACAAAAATCACGCCCAGCGTCAGCAGTACCGTGATAGTGAATGGCAGATTCGTTGTAAATTGTGTTATAAAATCGGAAAAAGTTATTGTCATATAGCGCTCACATAAATTATATTTATACAGGTATAAATTTACTGAGATTATAATTTATTTGAGAAAACAAAAAAATTGTTTATTACAGGATTCAAAACATGAAATTCCCGACTCCGTTCATTTACGAAGATTTTACGGTACAATAGACAATATGAAAAATGTGTTTTTAATGATGATCATAGCGGCAATTCTCCTGGCTGCCTGCAATACGCCCGGAGCGAAGAAGGATGATGCACGTCTGGCGACGGAAGTTGCGCTGATCTCCACCTCGATTCACGGCACGGTTCAGGCAGACTGGACTGAGACGCCGCTGCCTACTGCGATACCGACTGAGATCCCATCAGCCACGCCAACAACATCACTCTTTTTTGACCCAAGCAGTACGCCGGAAGTAACTGCTGAGCCCGAGATGATCATCATTCCCGCAAATACGGCCACACCGGAAATCACAGACACACCGGTTCCCGTGGAAGTCCGCAAGGTTGGGCATTTCGTTACCCGTACGCCGGAACCGGGGTACCCGACGCCGGATAACCGTCCGCTTGCCTCCCAATGGCGGCAATGGCCGGTCGTTCCTTCAATTTCGGATACAGCCGCGGATATTTACTGGTACGGCGTGCAGGAACTCGGAACCAACCCGCACTATGTATCCCGTATCGGGGACTGTCATTCGGAATCCGGCGTTTTTATGGGCATTTATGACACGGAATATTACAGTCTGGCTGATGAAGACAAACACCTGACCGCGGCGATTGACTTCTTCAAAGGGTCCTTCGACACCATCAGCTACTCTGTCCATGCCGGGCTGAGTGTCTCCTCTGCCATGACGAACATTTGGGCAGACCCTTATGCCTGTGAAAACGGAGAATCCGCACTGGACTGCGAGATCCGCATTCATAATCCCTCTATTATGTTCGTCAATCTGGGCTCCAACTGGATCCCAGGTGTCGGGATGGATGTGTATTACGAATATCTGTCAGAAATTGTCCGCAGCCTGCTGGATCATGGCATACTGCCGATTCTTTCCTCCAAGGCTGATAATGTGGAAGGGGACAACAGTATCAATGAAACCACCGCACAGGTTGCACGAGACTTTGACATTCCCTTCTACAATTTCTGGGCTGTCTCACAATATCTACCCAATCAGGGATTGGATCCGACCCGTGACGAGGTGCATCTATCTGTAGAGGCGTGGAACTGGCGCAACTATTACGCTCTGAAAACGCTCTATGAAGTCGGAAAAAAACTGAATTTGTTTTAGGGATTAGGGGTTAGGATTTAGGGATTAATATTTGTTATTCGCCTAAAATACCTGACAATAAAAATAATTGCAACAATTCAGGAAGGAGCACACGGGGACTGGCATCTTGTGCCGCGCAGCCAACAAAAGTGTGCCTGTCCTCATGTGCGTCATCTGGTTCTGAATAGATATAAATAATTATTGTAAATTCTTATGAAAATTGAAGCAGCAGTGCAGGTAAACCCATATATCATCGATCTTCACCGACTGGGAAGGATCGTTTTTTTCATTCTGCTGGGAGCTTTGCTGCTTTCCCTGCTGCTGAAAATCATACTGGACCTACGAAAATATCACTACAAGGATTAACTATCGAGTTTATGGACATGGATCAATTTTTTGCTGCCATCCGTGCGCAGCGTGAGAAGACAGAAGAAACCACGAACGGTGAAATGTATCTGATTGCCGGATTAGGAAATCCCGGGCGGGAGTATCGCGAGAGCCGCCATAATTTCGGTTTTATGGTGCTGGACCGTCTGGCAGAAAAGCTGAACACCCGCTTTGAAAAAGAACAGCAGAAGGCTCTCATCACTACTGTCGCGTATGAGGGCCGGAAGCTGCTGCTGGCTAAACCGATCACCTACATGAATGACTCCGGCAAAGCAGTCGTTCCGCTGATGCACTATTACAAGATTCCGAAAGAACGCCTGTTTGTGGTGCATGACGACATGGATCTGCCCTTCGGGACACTGCGGGTCCGTCCCAACGGCTCCAATGGCGGCCAGAAGGGCATGGGCTCCATCATCACCCAACTGGGCAGTCAGGATTTCTGCCGTCTCCGCTGCGGTATCGGTCATCCGCCGGGGCAGATGGAAGTAATTGATTTTGTCCTGAATAAGTTTTCAAAAGAGGACAGCGAACTCCTGCCCGCTGTCCTTGACAAAGCATCCTCCTGCGTTCTGGATTTTGTTACACAGGGATATACATGGTGTATGAATCATTATAATGGGCGCGTGGAGGGCTGAAATGCTGAACAAAATCAGCAGCCTACCCGAATTCCAATCTCTGTGCGAACGCCTCCTGTCAAAAGACCACACTGCTTTTGGCTCTCTTGGCTTACTGCGGTCTGTCCGATATTTGACAGCCGCAGCCTTTTACGAGGAATTGCAGCGGCCGGTTCTTTATCTCACCGACCGACCGGAACAGTCTCTCCTGGCTTTAGATGAGATCGGTTTTTGGCATCCCAAAGCTGACCGCTTTCACTTTTCCGCCCCGGAACCCTTCTTTTATGAAAACGCATCCTGGAGCATGTCCGTCCGGCATGACCGAATTCAGACACTCACCCAGCTGGTCCGGCATCTGCTGCCCGGTACCGACAAACCCGAAAAACAGCCGCTCATCGCGGCACCCATTCGTGCTGTCATGCAACGGACACTCAGCCGGCAGGAATTCATTCATTCGCTCAAAACCCTGCGCGTTGGACAGGAAATCTCATCCACCGGTCTGCTGCGCATCTGGAGCTGCTCCGGCTATGAAGCCACAGAAGCCGTCCTGGAACCGGGACAGTACTCCCGCCGCGGTGAACTGCTGGACGTCTGGCCACACTCGGAACCTTATCCCATCCGCATCGACTTTTTCGGTGATGAGATCGACTCCATTCACCGCTTTGACCCGGCCAGCCAGCGCAATATCGTCCCACTGAAGAAGGCGGTTATCCCGCCTGCCGGGGAAGTGATCTTCCCTGAAAAACCAGAGCTGGAAATAGAACCAAATTCACCACGGGATTTTTATCTCCCGCTGATTCACAAAACCCCGGCAAGCCTGCTGGATTACCTTCCCACCAATACACTGATCCTCTGTGACGACCTCGAAGCCATCCGCTCGACCGCAGAAGAATTGGAAGAAGAAGCTGAAACACTGCGAAGCGAAAGTATCGATATGGGTACACTGGACGCGGGTTACCCGGAACCTTACGTCAGTTTTTCCGAATTAAACGACCATATGGGAGATTTCCCAATGATCGATCTGGGGCGCTCCGATGTACCGGACAGTTCTTATCTGTCCGATCACTTCACCCCATCAGAGCGCTTCGGCGGACATCTGGAGACCTTCCTGAATTTCCTGCAGACCCGCTTCCGCGCCAATGAACCGGTTACAGTTGTCAGCCGTCAGGCGGAACGCATTGAAGAACTGTGGAAAAAAGGGGAAAGCTCGCGCAGCGGAGAAACAGGGAAGGTCCCTGTTTTCTGCGAAGATTCCCTCTCAGAAGGATTTATCCTGACCGAAGCGGACGGAACCAAAAGCTATGTGCTGACCGACAGCGAAATTTTCGGCTGGGAACGTCCTGTCCCGCGGAAAACACCCCGGAAAGCCATTGATGCTCCTGAAAAATTCTTTGCCGATCTCAAGGAAGGGGATTATGTGGTTCACGTGGATTTCGGCATCGGCATTTACGACGGTCTGGTCACGCGCACCATCGACGGCGTAAAGAAGGACTTTCTGCGCATTAATTACGCGGAAGGTGACCAGCTTTTTGTCCCGGTTCACCAGGCTGACCGTCTTTCCAATTATGTCGGACCAAACGGAAAAACGCCTGAAATCACACGTCTCGGCACCAAAGATTGGCTCAACTCCAAAAATTTCGTCAAAGAAAAGGTGTTGGAAATCGCTAATGACCTGTTGGATCTCTACGCGAAACGCCAGGTCACACCGGGCTTCGCTTTCTCGAAGGATAGCATTTGGATGAAGGACCTGGAAGGCGCCTTCCCATTTGAAGAGACCGAAGACCAGAAAATAGCAATACGCAAGGTCAAAGAGGATATGGAAAGTCCTCGCCCGATGGACCGGTTGATCTGCGGCGATGTGGGCTACGGAAAAACGGAGATCGCACTGCGCGCGGCATTCAAAGCCGCCTGTGACAGCAAACAGGTCGCTATTCTGGTCCCAACGACCGTGCTTGCGCAGCAGCATTACGAGACATTTAAAAAACGCTTTGCAGCCTACCCGGTCAATGTGGAAATGCTCTCACGCTTCCGCACCGCGAAGGAACAGACACAAATCTTAAAGAAACTGGAAAGCGGAGAAATCGACATCATTATCGGAACGCACCGTCTGGTTTCCAAGGATGTAAAGTTCAAGGACCTGGGACTGGTGGTCATCGATGAAGAACAGCGCTTCGGCGTCCGGCAGAAGGAGTATCTGAAAAAGCTCCGCGCCCACGTGGATGTGCTGACACTTACCGCCACACCGATTCCTCGTACCCTTTATATGGCACTGACCGGCGTCCGGGACATTTCCAACATTAACACGCCCCCTTATGAACGCGTTCCTATCACTACCTACGTTGGGCCTTATTCTGAAAAAATCATCCGACAGGCCATCACCCGCGAGATGGAACGGAACGGACAGACCTTTTTCCTTCACAACCGCGTTCAATCCATTTACGCAATGCACGATTATCTGAAGCGCCTGGTTCCGGAAGCACGTATCGGTGTTGCTCACGGGCAAATGGCGGAAAAACAGCTTTCCGCGGTGATGGATCAGTTCTACAAAGGCGATCTGGACGTTCTGCTCTGCACCTCCATCATTGAATCCGGGTTGGATGTTCCCAACGCCAACACCCTGATCGTCAGCCGCGCCGATACCTTCGGTCTTGCCCAGCTCTATCAGATCCGCGGCCGCGTGGGACGGTCTTCCCAGCGGGCGTATGCGTACTTTTTCCGGCAGAAAGGCAAACCCACCGAAGCCGGTATCGAACGGCTGGAAGTGATTGCCGAAAACACCCAGTTCGGTGCCGGATACACCATCGCCATGCGCGATCTGGAAATGCGGGGTGCCGGAGAGATTCTCGGCAGCCGCCAGCATGGCGCGATTGCCTCCGTCGGTTTTCATCTGTATACCCGTATGCTGGCACAGGCCGTCCGCAACGTCCGGGATATCAAAGGCGTGGAAGTTTCAGATGAAGACCTGGGTATTACACGGGAAATGGCCTATCTTTTCAACCCCATCACGGTAGAACTTCCGCTCAATATCGGCATACCGGAAGACTATATCGAAGACGATCAGACCCGCATCAAGCTCTACCGCCGCATGGCCTCCGTCAGCAAAGAAGATGAACTCGACGCACTGGACGCCGAATTCACTGACCGCTTCGGTCCGCTCCCGGCAGAGATTCGCAACCTGATTTTCCAGATTCGGGTCAAAATATTCGCTGAAAAAATCGGACTCAGTGCTGTTGTGAAAGAAGGAAACGATATCGTCCTGAAGTTCCCGGCATTGCCCTCCAATGTCGACCACCGAGAATTGCCTCTTCTCAGCAAACGTCTGCGCATTGGCAAGAACAATTACCGCTTCGTCGGCATCGACTGGAACTCTGAAGAATGGCAGGATGAACTCTTGGGGATACTTTCAATTCTGGCATTAAAACTGCACTAATAAATTTTGAGCATAGTTCATGCTCATATCTCAATATCAATCGTTCAGCCCCTGATGTCGGAGCCGGTTGATCAGGTTTTGTTGGAGGAAAACATGAAAAAAATATCCCTTGTCGTGGTGCTCTTAGCCCTTGTCGTCTGCCTCGCCGGCTGCAGTCAGAAGAAAATCGATGAACTGACTGCCACATTCAATTCCGAAAAGGAAGCTCTTCAGACAAAAATCGATGAAACCCAAAAAAAACTGGATGATACGATTGCTGAAAAAGACGGCCTGCTTGCCGACGCTCAGAAAAAACTCGATGAGCTGAAAGCAGAAAAAGAAACTGAACTGGCCGAACTGACTGAAGCCAAAGACGCCCTTCTCGCAGAAGCTGAAACCAATATCAAAGCACTGGAAGCTGAAAAAGACAACTTGAAAACCGCAGCTGAAGAAAACCTGAAGACCGTGACCGAGGCAAAAGATGCCCTGATTGCCGAAGCACAGGAAAAATATGACGCTGCTGTCGCCGAAGCTCAGCAAACACTCGAAAACCAGACAGCTGCGGCTAAGGAAAAGTATGACGCGCTGGTTGCTGAAAAGGATAAAGCAGTCGCTGACGCACAGGAAAAGCTGGATACTCTGACTGCTGAAAAGGATAAAGCTATTGCCGACGCTCAGGAAAAGTATGATGCTTTTGCTGCAGAAAAAAAGGCTGAACTGGAAGCTGCCGCAGCTTCCGCGGAAGAAAAGCTGCAGGAACTGACAAAAACAAAGGATGATGTTATCGCTGAAACTACAGCGAAGCTCGAAGCTGCAGAAGCTGAAGTTGCTGAACTTACCTCCCAGGTAGAAGCCGCTCAGGAAAAATACAACAAGCTTTCAGCTTCCTATGAAGGACTTCTCGCGGAAAAGAATGACTTCCAAAAGGCTTATGAATCCATGCAGGATGAAATCAACGCCAAACTTGCTCTTGCAGAGGCAGAGGAAACAGAAGAAACAGAGCTAAATCCGGAAATTACGGAAAAGCCTGAAGAATTTACTGATCTTGGATACGCAAATGAAACGATCCAAAATTATTATGAAATAATCCGCGACTATTATGAACAGCTTGAAAAGCTCAATGATTCTAACATTTCACTTCAAATCGAAAACAGTCTGCTTCGCGAAACGATTGAAGAATTTGCGAAATAAATAAATCAGATTATTTTCATCAGCGGTCTCCTGTATTTATTGGGAGACCGCTGTGTGTTAATACAAACCTTTTGACAAAGAAGCCTTTGACGTATTATAATTTACAACATGAATGTTGATCTTGACCCGAAAACCGTTCACATTGTCAACGATACCGAGACGCTGAACGATTGCATTGAAAAATTGAAAAACACCCATGAAGTGGCTGTTGATACAGAATCAGACAGCCTGTTTGTTTATTTTGAAAAAGTTTGCCTGATCCAAATCAGCGCTGACGGACAAAGCTACGTGATCGATCCGCTGGAAACAGGAGATCTTTCAGGATTAAATGATATTTTTTCTGATCCGGATGTTCTCAAAATCTTTCATGCGGCCGAATATGACCTGATGTGCCTCAAACGGGATTTTGGATTTGAATTCACCAATCTGTTCGACACGATGGTCGCCGCCCGCATGCTGGGGCGAAAAGAGATCGGACTGGGTTCTTTGTTGGAAAGTGAATTTGATATCCATCTGGATAAACACTATCAGAAGGCCAACTGGGGTATCCGTCCGCTGAGCCGTGAAATGCTTCAGTATGCCGTCTCAGACACACGTTTTCTTTCCATGCTGAAAGACAAACTGAAAGCTGAACTGGAAGAAAGAAATATGGAAGACATGGCACAGGAGGATTTTGACCGGCTCTGTGCTATCCACCCGGCTTCTCCCGAACCTCACGAACCGGTATGGTGGAAAGTCAGCGGCGGTACAGACTTGACTGCTGCAGAACAGGGATCTTTGCAGGGATTATGTGAGTTTCGCGACCAGGAAGCCCGCATCCGCGACCTGCCGCCTTTTAAAATTCTTTCCAATAACGCTCTGGTCAATATCGCACTGGAAAACCCTTCCAATGAAAAGGCGCTTTCCCGCATCAAGGGCGTAAATAACGCGGTAGTGAGACGTTACGGCAAAACAATCATCAACATTACCAGGTCCTGGCGCAGAAAGAAGCGCATCCCCCAACCGGTGATCACAACCAGACCCAGCAATGGCATTCTCAGCCGGCGCGACAGACTGAAACTATGGAGGAAAAACACCGGTCTGGAACTGGATGTGCCCTCCGATGTGATCCTTCCCCGCGACACACTGGAAATCATCGCGGAAGTCGGTCCGAAAAATGAAAGTGAATTACAAGAACTGATGAAGGACCTTCCCGCACGCTATCACCGTTTCGGAAAGGAAATACTGGAAATATCGCTCAATGAAAGCGATTCCGGGGCATAACATTCAGAAAGGATCCAGATGCTCTCACGAGTTTATTCCTGCGCTTTGACCGGGCTGAACGGAACAGTCATTGAAGTTGAGGTAGATTTTTCCGGGAAGGAAGAACCGAAAACCGTTGTTGTCGGTCTTCCGGATACGGCCGTCCAGGAGAGCCGGGAACGGATCCGCAGCGCCATCAAAAATACCGGGTTGGGATTCCTGCACCGGCGAATCACCGTAAACCTGGCCCCCGCAGATTTGCGCAAGGAAGGCCCCTGTTTTGATCTTCCCATCGCTATCGGAGAACTTGCCTGCAGGGATGAGACATGGATCCCGGAGCTGGATGGCACCATGATCATCGGGGAGCTGTCTCTGGATGGCTCAGTCCGTCATGTTCGCGGCGTTTTGCTCATTGCCGCCAAAGCCAAAGAATTGGGATTCAGACGAATTTGCGTTCCTGCCTGTGATGCGCAGGAAGCTGCTCTGATTCCGGATATCGAAGTTCTGCCGGTACACTCTCTGCTGGAACTTTATGACCACTTTACCGGGATCAAACTCATCGAACCGCAGCAGCCCTGTCAACTGACAGAAACAGAAGTAACCGTAAGGACGGATTTCAGTGAAATCAAAGGACAGGAGCATGTCAAACGCGCGTTGGAAATCGCCGCTGCGGGTTCACATAATGTTTTAATGAGCGGCTCACCCGGTACCGGGAAGACTCTGCTGGCCCGGGCATTACCCTCCATCCTGCCGCGCATGACCCTGGAGGAAAGCCTGGATGTCACCCGCATCTACTCCATTGAAGATATGCTGCCGGAGGACACCCCGCTGATCCAGACCCGACCCTTCCGCGCACCGCACCACACCGTCAGCTATGCAGGTCTGGTCGGGGGAGGCAATATTCCCCGTCCCGGCGAAATCTCCCTGGCACACCGCGGTGTTTTGTTTCTGGATGAATTCCCGGAGTTCGATCCCCGTGTTCTGGAAGTCCTGCGCCAACCGCTGGAAGACAAGGTCGTCACCATCTCCCGCGCCACCGGCGCCTACAGCTTCCCTGCCAATTTTATAGATAATAAGTACCGCTCCGTGTTCAAATCAACACTTATCCACCTGCATTTTGATTTGAACACGCAACAGTCCCCTCTAGCTGTATAAATAGCCGAATTTGATATACCCCATATAATTCTTCTGACTATACAATAACGCTGCTTCTTTGCGAAATAATCTTGTTTAGAACGATATTTTTAGACAGTTTTCTTTTAGTAATTTCTGTTTATTTCTGTACACAATTATTGAAAAATTATTTTGATTTTTATAGTCTCCATTTGAACACAAACTACCATTATCACTAATAAAAAAAATACTGGTTTTCTACCTCACATGGTTTAGTTTTTGTAATCGCTCTCAGTCACATAAATTGCCTTATTTATTTTTATGCTAAAATAAAAACAGAGTGCTTATCCGCTGATTAGGTAAGGTTTCCTTTCAAACATGAAAACCAATTCATTCTAAAAAGAAAGGAGACCATAGTCAATGGATTCTGATTTACCAATCAAATCTGTTGATCCAGCTCAGTCTAATGAAATTGCTAAAGCTGGAACGCCTAAGAATGATTTGGCAAAAGAAGTTGACCGAAAATTCAGGGAAGACCTAAAAGAGGTTGTGAACAGAACAAACGGATTCGAAAGCTTTTGGTACAAACTCGCGGGCTGTATGTCAAAACTTACCAAAAAGTTATTAGGGTAAGTACTTGAGTGCCCCAAAAATAGTATGGGGCACGTCTTTATTTTCCACACACATTATTTATTAATATCTATCATTGTAATAACTTTTATAAGAACGCCAGATATTAGATTGTTATGAAACCTCTGTACAAAACAATGTAAAGATGATCTTCCCTGCCCCAATTTTTTTGTTAATTTACAGATAATTTCGTACACAATTGTTGAAAAATTGTTTATACGATCTTCCTCATGATTTATAATTAGTCCATGGAAAAAGGACAATTTGACACTCTTACCCTTGGACAGAAAGCTGCATATAACGCAGTAACCCGCGGATTCAATACCTTTATCACTGGTGGTGGTGGTGTTGGTAAATCATATTTGATACGACTTCTTATCAAAGAACTTGAAAACCAAGGTAAACAGGTCATTGTCTGCGCTCCAACAGGCGTTGCAGCCGAATTGATCGGCGGAGCCACCATCCACCGCGTCTTCTCATTGGGAACGGGACCTCAGATAACAAAAAAGGGTAGTATAAAGACCAGTGCTACAGCTCCGGTGAAGCAGGCAGATGTAATTATCATCGATGAGGTTTCAATGGTTCGTGCTGACCTTTTCGACTGTGTACTCGCGTCAATCAGGTCTGCTGAAAGAAAATCCAATAAGCATAAACAGATCATTGTCACAGGAGATTTCTACCAGTTGCCGCCTGTTACACCGGACGTGGATCGCCAGCAGCTAAAGGAGTATATAGGGCGGGATCTTCCCGTGTACTGGGCGTTTTTAGGTAAATCCTGGAATTCCTGTAGCTTTAAGACCATCATACTAGACGAAATCGTCCGCCAGCATGACAGGATCATGATGGAGAACCTGAACAAATGCCGGGTTGGAGACAGCAGCTGCATACCTTATTTCAATGAGAACACTTCTCCGACGAGAACAACATGGGATTTTAATCTGTACACACATAGAAGCGATGTTGATAGGGAAAATAACTGGCAGATCAATAAACTGAGCACCAAACCATACAAAATAGCTCGCATCTACAAAGGCATTCCCTTGAACCCGTCAGAACTGGACGTCGACGATAACGGACGGGACGGAACATTCATCTTGAAGGAAGGCACACGTGTGATGCTGACCAGAAACGACACGGAGAAGGACCCCCTTGGACGAAGAAAAACTCCGAGGTATGTCAATGGCTCTATGGGAGTAGTAAAAGGCATCTGTCTTGATCCCGCAGACCCGAGAAAAGATTACATTCTGGTCCAGATTGAAAAAACTCGTGACATACTAGAAATCTACAGAGCATCACGCCTTATTTACGGGTATGACGAGAAAAACGGAAAACTAAAGAAGACTGTTGTCGGACGTTTCTATGAAATTCCCATAATTCCGGCTTATGCACTGACGATTCATAAATCTCAAGGTGCCACCTACGATTTTGTGAATATCGATCCTACCAGGTGCTTCGCGGCTGGACAGCTTTATGTGGCTCTCTCAAGGGCAAAAACGATTGTGGGAATCCACCTCACAAGAAATATCTGTTCTTCCGATCTGATCACTGACCCGACAGTACGGGATTTCTACGCAAATCTGAGGAACGATACTGAAGAATTCGCAAAGAACAAAGTAGGACGCCCAAAGATAAACAAACCGGAGAAGGAAAAAGTACGAGTGGGGAACCCGGGCAGATTCGGATCTCCGAGCGTTGCTGTCCGCATTCCGGAAGAACTCGCCGGGCCGCTCATGGATATCATCAACAAGGCTTTTCCGACGAAGCAGGAAATTGAGTCTGGTACTAAGCCCGACAGAAAGGCTTATGAGCAACTGCTGAAGAGACTGACGAAAAAGAAGGCTGAAGAAGAAAATGCAACTGATGCATAAGCACATAAGAAAAGCAGTAACCTCTGCTATCTTATGAATTTTTTGCTACTTATCCAGCTTCCCCGATCACTTCACGAAACATTCTATCGAGGATATCATCCGTTACTGTGAAGTTCTGATAATCTTCCATGGCATCCTGTTGTTTTTTGAAGTGTTTGCCTACCTGCCAACAAAAAGATTCTATGTAATTTCCCGAGAAATCATTATAAGTCAGAGGATGATCAACGATTGGAATGCCTCGATCATATTCAACGATAAACTTTTTGGAGTTGATCAAAACCGGATTCCCATAGCAGCTGACATCCCTGATTTTGCCATCATCATATAACATACAGACGCCGTTTGCCTTGAAACTGAATATGCGGAAATAATATTTATGAAAACGAATCCATCGGAAAGAGCAATGCAAATCATCGACACGGTATTGCTCCTGCCACCCGTAAGCATTTGTTGCAAAGAAAGTGACATCGTTCAATACAAACTGTTTTTCCTGTAAAATTTCTGCGTTTTGATCATTCTGAACGATATTTAGCCAAGGAAAATTGGTGTAATAATCGGTGACACACTCCCCTGCTTTTGATCGTATGAAACGATCAATTCGATCCAAATCACCTGTTTTTTGACAGAGCGGAATCCAATTTCGTTCAAAATAGTCGATGTCGTCTGTGAAAAACCTTGCAACTCTATCGCTGACAGAGCTGCTGGACATATCAAAAAGAGTAATCATATACATAATGGAAAAATTTGATCCTCTCAGAAATTTTAGATTTATTTCAGGATTTAGATTTTATGTTTTCGATAGCACTCTTGTTTTTTTCGACAGACTCTTCCAGTGAAATACCCGTTTCGTTGGTTATTGCATGTGGAACCTCATCGATCGCAACGGAGCGCCATTTCCCAACAACATGGAACCATCTTGTCTGAATTTCATATCCTCTGTAATATAAATTTTTTCTTTTTCAATCATTTTTTTTCCGGTTCTCATTCTCTCCGTCGATAATTGACTTAATTTCCGTGATTGCCTCCGGCATTTCTTTTTCCGGAATGTCTACAAAGGTTATCATTTTACCCTTGTAATACATGTGTGATACATTCTGGGAATGATCCAGAATATAGCGCATCCGTCTTCTTTTACGATAAATCAATCTTCTATTTCTGCTCATTTCTTTGAATTTTATTCGACAGGAATAATTCTGTGTATAGTTCCTATATCACGTGGGTTTATGACCATCGTCACCCGGTCATACCTGTTCCCGAAAGAAAAAATTCTTCCCGGTATCAAAAGATCATAGCCAGACAGGATTTTCTTCATATCTATCTTCTCGTAATAAATCCGACGTTTTCATCGGTATTTTGGTCTGTCGGTGATTCAGATAAGAAAAATCCTGCCGTTTGAAAGCTATTTTCCCCGTGCAGGATATTCCTTATTTTGTTTTTTCGCTTTTTCTGATACCCCACGCGGCAGCAGCCCGCTCGGATATTATCTTTCGCACGATGCGCAGCAGAGAAAGCCTCACTTTTTCAGCTTTTGCCGGGTCAAGTATGGCAGAACCGGTGTAGTCCGGGGCTAGAATGCCGTCGGCTGTTAGTTCGGCAAGAACATAATCTTCATACGCAGTTATACCTGCCGCATACCCGCGCATCCAGTCAAACGATGGGTAAGACTGTTCTTTCATGACTCAGAAGCTGAAGGATAACCATTTAGATGGGATAACTCTTTTTCAAGAGCATCTACTCTCTCCATGAGCCCGTCTATGAGCATTCTGGTACGGCAATCATCATAAACGGGTCCGCAATAAGAAAATCCGATCTGCCCATTATTTTCTGCGAAACAGAGAATTTTCACGCTTGTCCGCGGCTCAAGTTCCTCCGGGAATTCTGATATTATGCCGGTATAGTGTGTTGCAGGCATCCCGCCGACACGCTGAACAGCCAGACAGAGCCTGACGGGCTTCTTTGATTTGTGCCCGTGGATAAAATTAATGATGTACTCGGGTGATAAGCCTAAATTGTAGTTGACAGTGCATATTTTCTCTGTGGCAGTCGCTTTTGATTCACAGACAAGCTGCTGCGGGTTTTCGTCTGATTTGATCTTCAGTTCATCAAGATACCAGCCGTGTACATCACATCTCAGCTTCAGTTCTTCGATTTCATCTTCAAACTCATCTCGGGTGATATATTCGCTTTCATCATATTCCCAATCATCGTCATCCGGATCTGTATCATTGACCGGGACTTCAGCGGTTTCGAATTCGGGTTGGTCATTCGCCAAGTCATCAATAATGTTATCTTTTTTCTGCATAGTGCACTCCTCCTGTGTTGTTTTTTTACAGAAGAAAGTTTAAACAAACAGGTTGTTTTATGCTACCTGATATAAGCCGAGTAATAGATATTGATGTCTAATTTTTGAGGGAGTTGGCAAAAGAAATTGCTGCGTTACCGACGACGCACAGCTGCTGAATGGTCAGGTCACAGTTCTCCAGTTCATAGATGATCTGCCGATAAATTCTGCTTCGTTCTGTGTCTGGATCTTTAAGAACGACAAAGGAGTTATCTTCTCCCGTCAGAAGTGTCCATTTTGGCAGTCCGAGACATTCCTCTATTTTTTCGATAGTTTCCAATCTGGGACTGCTTTTTCCGAGTTCAATACGGCTGATTTGATCTTTTGTAATACCGGTTTGAATTGAAAGCTCAAGCTGAGATATGCGGGCTTTTTGTCTTGCTGCCGCAATTCTTCTTCCCAGTGGAAGTCCGATGATGTTGGTTTCGGTAATACCGGACATCACAGCTCCTTTCTGTCATGCCCTCATTATACCGAAGCGGGTTTCTTTCAAACCTGATTTGAATTAAACAATCCTACGTCTATGTAATTGACAAGATTGTAGTACAATTTTTTTGAGAGGTCGTTATCCACATCATAATACGCAGAAATTTCAGAACCTTTCCATTTTTTGAAACGAAAATCCGATGAGAGTTTTTTTATCGATAAAAGAAAATCTTTTGTTGCGGCACTGTTAAAAAACCCATCTTAAAAACATTTTTTTACCGACTCAGCTGCAGTTTTCTGGTATTCCATTCCCATTGATTTCATTGCTACACATTCCTGATTTCTTTCTTCAAAAAACATATTACGTCGCTGGTCTCATAATAAGTAGTCTTGACATATATTTTGTTGAGGAATTAAGATTGTACTACGATGATAACGAGGAAGAAGACGAAGAAGAACTTGGAGATCGCCTCTCCGTATCTGATGCAGCTGATATGTGGCGATCCCGTGGGGCAGACAAACGAAATATTGCCTTCTTCAGCGTAATAATCTCCTGAAAGACTGGCTCCTCGCTTAACATCAAGAATTTCACCAAGTATAGTTTTACGCATATTTTAGTCCTCGGATTTTTTCCAAGATGTTTCCTTCAAGTTTTTGTCCTTCTTGAAACTTTACTAATAACGATTTTTCATATTCGCTTATTTACCTGTCTTCTTACGATATCCTTTATAAAAAAGTAAACGATAGGATTATAACTCTTGTGGATTCATATTATTCAGGAAACACACTTATTGCAACGTTTTTGTTTGAAAATCTCAATGATAAAGAAATTTCCATCACTTTTACAGATTTCGAGGCAAAAAATAGTGAATTTGAAAAACTTGAGTTTGATTATAATTGTCCGGGAGTTCCTATGATAGAAACTATTTTTGCTGGTGATAAATTGAAAGCTCCTGTTTGCTTTGCAAATGCGGAAAAAACTCCAATAACAATATATTACAGAAAAGATTTATCATATGGAGTGACGGACAATAAGCCAATCACATTCACTGTTGAATGAAATAGGAAAATATGTGTTCTCCCGGGACCTTTGAAGGGAAAAACTGTCAAATCAATCAAGATGTATTTCTGATTAGAAATTTTCTTCCTGCCTTTCTGCTTGTAAAAATACTCCTGAAAACTTTTTAGATGAAATGATTTGTTTCCCGCTTCAGTCGTTCGTTTTCTTTTGCCAAGATATTTATCCTCTGCAGCAGATCGTTGATCTTTTTACTCAATAAATAATTATTAGATATTACGTTTCCATCTGGTAGTTGTTGTGACAATATGATGATTTTTGACACTTTGAATATTTATCTTTTTCTCTTACAATTATAAATATTTCTTTAGGGGTGTTGCTATGCGTATAACAATTATATTTATTGTTTTTGCTCTGTTTATGGAAGTTTTATGCGGCTGCAATATACCTGTGAAGCCAACAGTAAGTGAACTATGTTCAAAGGGAAATTATGAATCAGCTTATAAAATTGCAAATGACGAAGAAAAGTTACTTGTTGAAGCCGAAAACATTACTGCTTTTTTATCGAGGTTAGTTGTAGATAGTATGATAGCTCCGGGATCTTTCATTTTGCGAAATGCATATGTAGTTTACGGAGAAGAAAAAGTTCTGGGCAGTGCTGAAAGTGCTGTACAATATATCTCGGGAATAGACAGATATGGAACTGCCGACAGTTTTTATGTCTTGTGGAATTACAACACAAAATTAAACGAATGGGAATGTGAAGATATCGTAACAGGTTATATTTCTACAGGTAATGAAAATAAAACTTTAGAGGAAGCTCAGCAAAATCTAAAACATATACGAGCAAAGTACAAGGTAGAAAGCATTATCAAGTATAGTTCGAATTTACTTCCTTTGACAAGTGTAAAAAACATCAACAATCTTTTTGAGAATGATTTATTATGGAAAGTTGAGTTATTGCCAATAGAAAGAGTTCATGTTGATGCAACAGAAACATTGTCGCCAGCAGAAATGATAGAAGCCGCAGTAGAAACTGCCGAAGCGAGGCGTTTTCTTACACAAACAGCAGAAGCCCCCCACACAGTTGCTCAAACACCGGTTCCATAGATTTTGGAAAACAACAACAATCACAAATGCCAGGGCTTATTATTTTGAATACTTGCAAAGTACTCATAACAATAATTATAGCCTTGGCGCCAATAACAGTCATAGTATGAAAAAAAATACCCTCGTTGCTTTTAGACCGAGGGTATGTCTGTATATTTAATGACCGACAAGGTCAATCAGATGGAGATTGTTTCAAAAAATCAGCCAAATCGCCAAGATCAATACGTTTTTTGTTATCCACAAGATCAAAAATGATTTCCGCGATTGGCTTCCATGTCTGTGGATCCGAGATGATTTTCTCAGCAAGCTCTTCAAAATCATTGTTTTTCAAAGAAAGTGCTGCCAATTTGATAATACTTTCGAGACGCCCATCTGCGATGACTGCTTCTTTAGAGTTCGTCGAGTTTGCGATCTGAATACGTGTCACATCGTCAGCGGATACATAGTCAGCTATTGCATTGATTGTCCGTGCACCGGTAACCGGTGATACATCGTTGCCCCAGATTTCGTTGATCTTTCTGATAATGGCGCGCAGGGACTCTTTCTTCGCACCTGAACCTCTTCCGCCTACGTTCATTGGTTTCAGAGTTCCACCACCGATAGATGTATCAGGAATGCCGATGTCGATTGGGGTAATGCGGTAATCTGACAGAACAAGCATTTTTACGTCGATCTCATCGAGAGATGTATCAGAAATCTTGTGCCACAGCAGTTTAGCAAAGCCGTGGAATACTTCAAGATCCGGATCCCCGAAATCAATGATCTGTGAAATGTAGCTGTACGCAGAACAGTAGCGGTGCAGTTTTCTCTTGAAGTCAAGAAGGATGTCAAGCTCATTCTGAACTTCCTTTATCTTACCTTCAGCGTATTTCATGCCTTCCTTGTTATCACGGGCTTTCTCTGTTTCAAATACGTTCTGCCAGGTCAGGAATGCTGTCTGCTGCGCCTTATACTGTTCGATCCACCTGTCAGCAGGAACAGATACAGAACGATAAAGTTTCTGCCTGTAAGCGTCTTTTTCGCTGTCCAGTGCCGCGATAGACTTATACCGTGCAACCTTATATTCCTCGAAGTCAGACGGTTCGTAAATGTAAGATGTATCCAGTTCGTTCTTGATACCGTAAATGATGTTCAGATCCTGTGCTTTTTCGAGTTCCGCTCCCTGGTCGTACTTCATAAAGGCCATCAAGACTTTCATCGGGTCATTTACAAAGTCGATGATGTAAACGGTATCTTTGCCGGGATAAATACGGTTCAGACGGGAATAAGTCTGCACAATCTCAATATCATTGCTGATGTTTTTGTCGATATACATCGCGCAGAGCTTTGGCTGGTTAAACCCGGTCTGAAACTTGTTCGCCACGATCAAAATACGGTTAGAAGTCTGGTCAAAAGCGTTTTCAACAGACTGATACCCGAGATTATTCATATTTGCTTCCGTGTAGTCATAATCACGGCGAATCATTGCAAACGGATTGTTTTCAAGGTATTCATCCTCAGTCATAATGCACTTACTTCCGGAAACCTTGTCGGAAAAGGCAACCAGAGGTTCCCCTGGAACTTTGAACTGAAGATGAGGCTTGATTTTGTCGCGGTCATACTCAGGATGTGCTTTCAGATATGCATCAATGGCGTATTTATAACGTATGACAGCAGGGCGGGATGATGTAACAATCATTGCCTTTGCCTGTCCGTCAAGCATAGGAGCAACGTTCTTTACAAAGTGCTCAATGATGAACTCGGCTTTACTCATAACGTTCGTTGGATGCATTGACTGCCATTTCGCGATTGTTTTCATGGCAGAGCGGACATCTACCATAGTATCAGGGATGAGATCGTCTTTCAGCTTATAAGCCGTACTGTAAGGCATGTATCCCTTGATAACGTCCAGAATATAGCCTTCTTCAATAGCCTGACGCATAGTATAAACGTGGAATGATTCCGGGATTGGCTGTCCTGTCCTGGGATCAATCTTTTCTCCCGGACGCCCGAACAGTGTCTTGGTTTCCGCCTTAGGTGTGGCAGTGAATGCGAAGAAAGATACGTTTTCCGGCATGACCTTGGAAGACTGCATCTCCTGAAAATAAGCGTCGATCAGATCCTCGTCAGTGACATCTTCTTTGTTCGCGAACTTATCTTCCTTCTTTCTCTCTTCCGCTGCAAGTTTCAGGGATGCCTTCATTTTCGCGGACGTGGAACCGCCCTGTGCACTGTGCGCTTCATCGATCAGGACTGCAAATGAGCTGCCTGTCAGTTTCGGATTGTTAGCGATAGCGTCCAATGCATATGGGAAAGTCTGAAGCGTTACGACAACGATTTCACGCTTGTCTTCAAGTGCTTCGGCAAGTTGCTTAGATTTGGCACCTTCGGACTTCTTATCTCCGTCACCGCCGATCATGGCAATCAGCCCGGTTGTTTTCTTCAGCTGTTTAATGGTTTTCTTGATGTTGGTGTCCAGTCCGACGCGGTCCGTCACAACGATAACGCTGGAGAACAGATTATCACCGTCGGCTCGTTTCAAACGGATAAGTTCATGGGACAACCAGGATATAGTCTCCGTTTTTCCGGAACCGGGCGAATGCTCAGCAAGGTAACGCATACCGACACCATTTACCTTGACATCCTCAATAGCTTTCACAACAAAATCCCACTGATGATAGCGCGGAAAGTACTGTGTTTTGACTTCACGCATCTTTCCGGTGGCGTCTTCCTTGTTCTCAATTTTTTCGAAAATGAAGTTATGAAAGATACGAAGCCAATTGTCTTTACGAAGGATTTCATTCCAGAAGTAGCCTGTAGGATAATCCGTATCACCCTTTTTCATCGGCGGATTTCCGGCATGCCCTTCGTTCCCTCTGTTGAAAGGAATGAACTTTGGTTTATTGCCGGACAGGTTGGTATTCATCCATATCTCATCCTCAGAGATGGCAAAATGGACCACTGCGCCGCGTTTATACATCAGCAGAAAGTTCTTACGGTTAGTACCTGGTTCAATTGGTTTTCGCTCATTCTGGTACTCTTTTACGGCGTCCTGAACGGTCTGCGTGAACTCTGTCTTGACTTCTGCTGTCGCTACAGGAATACCGTTGATAAAGAAGACCAGGTCAAGTGATTTGTTGCCGGCTGTCTGGTAATGGACCTGCCGCATGACACGGAGGATGTTTTCGTCGTACAGCTTCTTCATCTTCGGGAGACGCGGATCGTCCGGATAATGACCGGAGCAATCAATCTTCTGGAAACCAGCCATGTTGAAGCCGTTTCGCAGCGTCATTACGGTACCGTCTGTTTCAAGCGAATTGACCAACGCCTTGGTAAGGTTGGATTCCCAGTTGCTTTTGTAAGCGTCCTGCATCTTCTTTATCTTATCGGGATCAGTGGCCGTAAGGTATTCAATGAAGTCAGGCATGTACAGAGCGGTTGACGCGTCAAAGCCGTCATCGGTATTGCTGACGCGCCAGCTGCCGCTTGCTTTCATTTCCTCCAGCTTGCGGGTTATATATTTCTCGAATTCGGACTCGAGGTGAATGGCATCTTTGCTCATTCTGCGTCCTTTCTGCAGTCAATTTTTCCTGTGACCGCGTTATAAATGATTGATTTCTTATATTCTTCAAGTTTTGTGATAAGCCCTTCATGACGGGCGATTGCTTCGTCAATTTTGGCACATTTGGTGTCTAAAGCATTAACAATTTCTTTCTGTTCTTCAATACTTGGAACAGCCATAAAAGAATTCTTTACCTTGTCGATATTCAAATTCTGAACAACGGAACCATCAGCAGTTGTCACAAATTGACTCATACAAGTATCTGAGACAAGAAAAAAATAGAGAAATTCTTTGTCAACGCCTTTGTAATTGGAAAAAGCAAGCCATCCATCATGAATACAGCCATCGATATCTAATATATATGGATGCCCAAAGCTCATTGAGTTTGTAAGGATAAGTGTATTTTTCTTTACATATCTTGTTTTGGATAGTCCTTCCGGAATAATTCTTTGTTTTGTCGAGTGAATGTGTTTGTCTCCTAGGACTGCATCGCCTATTTTTATCCAGTTATAGCCGCTATCGTCTGTAGATATATATTGATCAATTGGGCGAGGAGAACCGCCACGAACAATATCTGCAACATATCTGATTTTCATTGTTTTCCATGCAGATGGTACTTCACCAATAAACTGAATTCCGCTATTCTTCATTTCAACGTTCGGATCAAGCCCTTTTGTAACCGCTTTTGTAATTACAGCCTTCCTGTATTCCTTCAGTTTTTCGATCAGGGTACGGTGCTTTATGATGGCTTCGTCAATTTTAGCGCATTTATCATCAAGGTATGCTGCGATCTGCTGCTGCTCAGGAATAGATGGCAGCAATATCTTTTGGTTCATTATTACGGGCGCATTTATTGAAGGATAATTTGATCCTGTTGACCATTTGTCTATCTTTGAGATAAAACCATCTGAAAGAAGACAATATTTCATAAAATTTGGAAATATCACACTTTTTTTAGCACGAATTACAGCAAAACCTGTTGAAACTATCAAAGGATAATCAAAGCCTGAAATATTTGCAACAGCTTTTAAATAAGTACGAACAGTAGAAAAAATAATATCATTTACTCTTACGATACGGCGAGCTCTTGATGGTGCATCTTTGAATACCATTCTTTGTTTTCCGGTAATACCTTCACCATATTTTACTGAGCTGATATCGACATAGTCAAATTCATAATTTTTATCGGTACTCTCAGGCAAAAGATTGTCGTTACAAGATGCGACATATTTTAGAGGAATAGAAATCCAATCCTTAGGCATAAAAGGAAACATGTCGTCATCCGTATGAATTAGTTTTCTTGCTGTATGTTTCATTTCAATAAATCCTCTAAATAAGACTCAAGCCCGTTTTCAAGGTCAAGAATTTCCATTCCGATTTCTTCAGGATCGCGAGGCTGCTCATACTTATAGAAATATTTATTGAATGAAATCTCAGTGCCAACAACGCCAACCTGACCGTCATCCAAAGAACCTTTGTCGAGTACGGCCTCATCAATGTAAGACTCCGGAGCATACGGAAGCACTTCCTTCTCCATGTATTCATCGAAGTCCATTCCCCACGGAATGTTTTCGGAATCCTTCAGGTCAGGGTCAGGAATGGGAACACCGTTCTTATCAGGTACCGTTGGATATTTATCATCCTTCACGCCGAAAGTGTCACGGATGACTTTAGCCAGCGGCGCTGCCTGGATTTCAGGTTTTGTCATCTGCTTCCGAATGTCTTTGGCAAAATCATCTGCCCACATATAACCATGCTCAATACCGGCTTCCTTTTCTAACGCTGCGCGGAGAATGCTGCGGTTTTCTTCAGACAGTTTTGTAACTGAATTGGCTTCAAACAGGCTTTCGATCTTTTCAGAGTCAACGATCACTGCCATCCGCAGCGGACGCTGTGTAGTCACCTTGCGGAACATAAAATCGGTGCATGGTACAAGGACACTATTGCCGTGGTCATGACCGTCGATATAAGTCTGAATGATCCATTCGCGCTGTTCCTTGGAAATCTCATACCGCTTCTTTCCCAGACTCTTCCTCAGCGGAACTTTCATCTCTGTCGCATCAATCAACTGAATTTTTCCTTTGCGATCTTCCGGTTTATCCCGGCGCAGTATCCAGAGATAGGTTGCAATGCCGGTTCGGAAGAAAATCTCCGTCGGCAACTTTACGATGCAGTCAATCACATCCTCTTTAAACAGCCAACGCCGAATATTGGAAGGCCCAGTGCCTGGTTCCCCAGTAAAAAGAGGCGAACCGGAAAGAACAATACCGGCCTTACCATTTACAGGATCCATTTTGCTGACCAGGTGTTGAAGAAACAGCATAGAACCATCATCAATGGACGGCAGCCCAGCGCCGAAGCGTCCCTTGAAACCAAGTTTTGCTTCTTCCATAACCTTGTCTTTCTGAACTTCCCATTTTTTGCCGTACGGAGGATTACTTAATTGGTACGAATAGACCATATCAGGAAACTTGTCGTCAGCAAGCGTGTCGCCGTACATGATATGAGCGGACATGTCCTTGATCTGGTCATAGACATCTTTGTCGGCGTTGCTGATATTCCGCAGCAGGAGGTTGGCCTTGCACATTGCCCATGATTCACCTTCAATTTCCTGTGCATAAGGAACAATAACAGCCGGAGCAACCATCTTTTTATCCTTGTGCCACTCATCGAGCTGGTCAAGAGCATCACTGATAAAGCCGCCCGTGCCTGCTGTCGGATCGTAGAGAGTACGGACAACGCCCTGGTCAGAATTCAGCAACTCATCATCGTTGGCGAAAATCATACCGACTGCTAAACGAACCACATCCTTCGGCGTCAAAAAGTCTTCAGCATCTTCAGCGATTTCTTCACCATAGCGCTCAATAAGATGTTCATAGATGTCGGACATCGTTCGGTCAGACACGGTTTCCGGTGAAAGGTCAAACTTTGCAAAGCGTTTGCAGACTTCGTAAAGCATATCTTTAGACTGCAATATCTTGCAGGTTTCTTCCATACGGAACTTTTCAAGGATTTCTCTGGCATTTGGCGAGAAGTTGTCAATATAAGATTTCAGTGACTCCAGTGTATCCTGCGCGCCCAGGTTGTTCAGTTTAAACCGGGAAGCGTTGTAGAAGGCTTTTCCAGAGAACTGACAGTAGTTGTCATTGAAGCGTCCCCAGTCTGCTTCATGTTCCTCAACAGCTTTTATTACAGCTTCTCTTGTTGGTTCTAACGCACATTCAAGACGGCGCAACAGTGTGAAAGGAAGGATGATGCGGTTATATTCCGCTCTTTTGATGGTGTCACGCAGGTAGTCTGCGATTTTCCAGATTTCATTAGCATAATCGAATGATTGCGGTGTGTTGTCAATATTGAATTTCGTTGTATTAAACCCACTTGTGTTGAAACCCATTTTCGTATTCCTTTACATCTATACTACAATTTTTTATTTGATTGAGAATAAAGTTCTTTTACTTTTTTGTAAAACGTGGCATGTTTCATGCCTGTTATTTCCATAGCTTTCTTTGCTGTTATCTTACCAGACTTCCAATGTTCTATTGTTTCCGCAAAATTATCAGGTATGTCATAGCTAGGGCGTCCAAATGTTTTCCCTCGCTTTTTTGCGGCATCTATACCCTGCCTTTGTCTCTCGCGGATAGACAATCTCTCTTTTTCACTGACATAAGAAAGGATCTGAAGTACAAGGTCCGCAATAAACCGGCGGTCCAAACTGTTATCGTTCAAGGTAGTATCAAGTAATGGCATATCGAGAACACGGATGTCTGCTTCTATTTTTGAAGTTATCAGCTGCCACTGTTCCCTCACTTCCCGATAATTGCGCCCAAGTCGATCCAAGCTTGTAATAACAAGGAGATCACCTTTCCGCAGCAGTGGAGCGGTCTGGTCTGTACCTATAAGAGAGTTATATCCTTTGCGATTGAAATCTTTTCCTGACTGAACATCTATGATAATATTTCTTTCCGAGGTTACAACTTCCCGCAGCTGATCAACCTGTCGATCAAGGTTCTGGTCTTTTGCAGAAATTCGGGCATATCCAAAGATTTCCAACTGACATCATCCTTTCTGTCTATAAAAGTACGATTCCTTTACAGATATATCTACAAAGAAATTTTACACTATTACAGACAATCCGAAAAGATGATGTTTGTCGGTAATAAAAGTCATATTTGAAAAAAACATAAAAGTATACTTTTGTGAACATTTTTTCAGGCGGGGAATCTGTTACAATAAGAAATGATCATTCTGGTAATCCAGTTCTTGATAGAAGTTGTGGTTGTTCAGTTGAATAAAAAGGCACATCTTATGAACCTTGTTATACAAAATAATGAAACAAATCTTCCTGGTATCATTTCCGATTCCATAAAAAAGGCAAAGATTGGGCGGGAATTATTGTCTGCACTGAGAGCTGAAATGCGCGCTCTTGACAGTGTCGAAGCTGAGATGGTGAATGATATTCGTAAACAAAAGCTTGAAGAAGCACAGAATCTCGCGGAAGAAGTGCTAGACGCTGAAATAATAATTGGCAGATATATATCAGAACTTGAGACATCTCCTGGGCAGAGAACTGATATACAACTTGATCGCACTGTTGCGAAGAAGTTAACTAAAAAGGAAGCTATCAGTGAAATGGGTTTATCAAAGGATCAGGCAAACCGTTTTGAAAGGCTCGCATTCTATCCTGATATTGTCAAACAAACGAAAGAGCAAGCCAGAACTGCGGGAGAAATAATCAGTAGAACCGCTGTGTTAACAGCTATAAAAGCAGAGAAAAAGCCATTTATTATAAATAACAGTCATAATTCCGAGTGGTATACACCGGAACGATATATTGAATCTGCCAGAAAAGTCCTTGGCAATATCGATCTGGATCCTGCCTCCAGTGAAGAAGCAAACAAAGTCGTCAACGCTGATAGATATTACACCGAAACCGACAATGCTCTGCAAAAAACCTGGGCTGGGAAAGTCTGGCTAAATCCGCCCTACATTCATGTTGCAAAATTTATTGACAAACTCTTAAACAGCATCGACGTTGAAAAAGCGATCGTGCTCGTAAATAATGCTACAGAAACAGGATGGTTTTACAGACTTGCAGAAAAAGCATCGGCAATGATGTTTCATACCGGCAGACTTGCATTTACAAGGAGAGGTGAATACGGCGAAGAAAAATCCAGACCT
Source organism: uncultured Chloroflexota bacterium (assembly GCA_902791025.1). Classification (GTDB taxonomy): domain Bacteria; phylum Chloroflexota; class Anaerolineae; order Anaerolineales; family Anaerolineaceae; genus Flexilinea. The sequence goes on from CADATZ010000019.1 coordinate 76,894, forward strand.
ATGCAGGGACAGGTTTTTGTCTATATAGGGAACGATCCGGATTCTTTTATTTCGGAGTTTTCTCAGTATGGATGGTGCACAAAAATTTCACGGTAAAGTGGGCGTCGTCTTCTGTTCTTTTTATTTGTATTTTTATCGAGGTTTTACATAAAACAAAAAATAATATTCCTATGGACGACACATACCGCACGGTTTATATCCTTGACTAATCATATCATCACGTGTGCTGTAAATATCAAGACGGTTATGTTCGCTCATCTCAGTAATAGCATCGCAATGAGGAAGATGAAATTTCATTGACCGCATATTTAAAACATAATGTTCCTCATATTCGGTTGGCGCCATAGCGCCTATAATTCTTGATGTCGCACCGACAGGCTGATCTGGAAACACAGCTTCAATCGTGTCTATGACCTGCTCTGATTTCTGAGTGAAAATGTACAAATCATTTCCATCACTGACGATAACAATATGTCCTTCTTCATCAGTTCTCAAAATTTCTGTGCCTGAAGAATAAAGTCTTTCCATTACATCATTTGAGGGATGCCCATACTGATTGTATTTTCCACAAGAAATTACGGAATAGAGAGGATTAACAGCTTCAAGAAATTCTCGACTCGTTGATGATTTGCTGCCGTGATGACCCAATTTCAGTACGTCGCTATTAACAAAATACCCTTCAGCAAGAATTGAGAACTCTTCATCTATTACGGCATCACCTGTGAAAACAAAAGATGTATTTCCGTATTTTAGCCGAATAACTATTGATCTATCATTTACACAGTTTCCAGAACCAGCAGATAGTATCTGAAATTCCGAATCTCCCAACTTGTAAATTTCGCCTTTTTGAGGTATAGATATGCTTATTCCATATTCATCAAGTTTATTTTTGTAAACAGTAAATCTCTCTTTATTACATTCAGTGTAAGGAGAAAGGACGGTATACACATCACCATCAACAGCAATAACCGCAGCTGGAAGACCACCTATATGATCTGCATCACTATGAGTATTAACAATATAATTTAGGTGAGATATTTTAAGTTGTTTCAGATAAGCATAGATCAACTGCGAATTTCCAGGATTTCCCCCGTCAATAAGCATTGTGTAATCACCATAAACTATAAGTGTTGCGTCTGCTTGTCCAACATTGATGTAATGCACTTCGAGTAGCTCAGCGGAACAGACAGAAACAAGAAGCAGAAAAACAACGAATAACAACACAGAAAAGCACTTCTTCATACCCATCTCCTCCTTTTTACACTAAAGTACTATAAATTTGTTTACGAAAATAATTATAAACCATGTAAAAAAAAAGGTTGTGAGACTGCATGATACATCATTGTTCTCCACGTCTAATCTAAAAAGGTACTTTTGTCATGGACAACAATGATAATCAACGAATTGTTAAGCGTTAGAATTAGACGAAAGGGTGATTCATGAGATTACATTATAGTAGAAAAATCTACCCAAAAACTGCCATAATAAAAGCGGCGTACATGTTTACTGACCGTGCGTATGTTCATCTGGATGCGGACGAGAGATACTATATAGTAGATATCAGGATGAAACCAGACTGTGAAGATGTATCTGAGCTTGAATTTAATAATGAAGTTTTGTGTCAAACAGCACGTTATGAAATTGGCAAGAAAACTCGGACTATCCGTGAATTGATGATTGCGAGAGCTGTTTCATCTACCATGTTAATTGATGATTCTGTTTCTGATGAAGATCCTTATATGGACGATGAAATCACTGATACGGATGAAATTCTTACCGATTGGTTCGATAAATATGGCAGCAATAACGTTCAATAAAGAATTGTATTCAGTTCAATCTGTTCATGCTGCGGTAGATGCGTTCAGCCATCTTGCGGATTTCAAAGTTATAGACAATCAGACTTATATGATTGTTATTGTTGAAAATTGCCGATACGATGAAGACCGGACTGTAGCTGAATTTGGGAATTATGTCATTGATTCCATGAATAGCAATAATGGAAATAATTGATATCGTTCTGTTAATCTGTTTGCTATATGTATGCCTGTACGGTGCGGTGTCAGATATTCGTTCTGGAATCATCAGCAACAGAGTACTTCTGCCGTTCGTCTGTGTGGGGATTGCTCTTGATGTTCTGTATTATCTTGTTTTTCATAAGGAATATCAAGCTGCCTTTTTAGTAAATATTTTGCTGGTATTAGGTAGCTCTCTTTTTTTCTACATGACACACATATGGGCAGGGGGAGACAGTAAAATGCTGATGACTGTTGTGCTTCTATATCCTACTCGGTATTGCTATACGTATCATGGCAGTAAAGGAACATTTTATTTTGTTGTAATGTTTTCTTTCGCAATCGGGTTCCTTTATCTTGTTATCTCATCACTAATTGAGCGTATCAGAAAGAGAAAGTCAATTGATACCGCCATGTTAATCAGATTTATCAAATCTTTTTTTATCAGATATCTAATTCTTACAGTTTACACCGCCTTTTTTACCCTGATAAACAGAATCGTAATATCGAAATATTTTATTCTCAACTCACTGTCTATGTCGATCTGCTATTTTGCGATTCCGTGGATCGTAGCAAAATTTGGTTTCCTACAAAAGAAAATTCTAATTATGATAGTTCTTGCCGTTGATGTTGTTCTTGCGATTACAAACAAAATTATGCCTGTTGATCTACACGTGAGAAGTTATGTCATTATACTGGCTTCCGCACTCATTCAGGCACTTCTAGCTGAGTTTAATTATGAGACAGTTAAAACCGAGAATGTCAAAAAGGGAATGATTCTTTCTCTACCAACAACAATCCTTTTCATGAACTCTCGTGTAAAGGGGCTTCCTGAACTGTCAAAAGAAGACCTTTCTAGTCGGCTGACCGAAGAAGAGGCGGAAAGTGTCCGCAGATGGGGATTATCCGCAAATGGTAAAGAAGAAGTGGTCATTGTGAGAAAGATTCCTTTCGGAATATTCATCTCTGCAGGTGTTATGTTTTATTTTATTTACTGGATGGTTCTGGGATGAGCATCAAAATATCAGATTATAGTTCCGGTTACAAAGTAGTTTCTCTTGTAAAAGACGAAGCTGACGAAAGAACAGCTATTTCCCGCAGTTGGGATTACATACTTTTTACTAAAGATGAAGCTTATCTCATGCCTAACAACAAAAATTTGCTGCTCACTCCAGCAATGATAGATGAATTGCAAAATTATAACAGCCTTGACGTTTTTGAAATCACTGAAAACGGACTGATTCACCGCATATATGACACAAGTGCATCTGACAATGCTTTTTTTGTAACAGGAAAATGTAACTCAAACTGTATAATGTGCCCGGCATCGGATAGTCAGAGAAAAAACGGAATTCCTTTCAACCAAGAAGAACTTCTGCAGAAAATCTCACATATTCCATATCCTCCTGAATACCTGACAATTACGGGAGGAGAGCCGTTTCTTCCCGGAAAACAGTTTTTTCCTGTTCTTCAATCTTTGAGAGACTCTTTTCCTGACACAAACTTTCAAATTTTGACAAATGGACGTATCTTTGCTAACCTCGAATACTGTAAACTGCTGCAGGAGAACATCCCTGACAAAACTGAAATAGGCATCCCTGTTCATGGCCCAAATGCAGATTTACATGATTATATTTCGCAGGTTCCAGGAAGCTTTCACCAGACGTTTCTGGGATTAAAACATCTTCTTTCAATGGGATTTCAGATTGAGATTCGGATCGTTGCAAGTGCTTTGAATTGTGATTATATGGATGGTATTGCTGATTTGATTATTAATGAATTCCACAATGTTACTGTTGTGAGAATCATGGGACTTGAAATGATGGGTAATGCGGCATTTAACAGGGACCGCGTTTGGCTCCCTTATAGAGATGTTTTTCTTGCAACGAAAAATGCTGCAAAAAAACTGATACTCAGTGGTATAGATGTCAGTTATTATAACTTTCCTCTCTGCTCAATGGATAGGGAATACTGGTCTCTGGGTTCGCGCAGTATTTCCGGTTACAAAGTCAGATATGCAGATGGCTGCGAAAAATGCATTGTTAAGAGCGTATGCGGCGGTTTTTTTCAAACTTCGCTCCATTTTGCAGAAGGACAGATACATCCTGTTGAGGATCTTCGGATATGATAAACTACTTTAACTTCAAAGAATTCGGCGACAAATTTTTAATAACCAATGACCTTGGTAGGTATTCATTTGTTACGCCTTCAGAACTGAAATCGCTGATAAAAGACACAAGTTCCTTATCTCCGGACAGATACGAAGAACTTTCCTCAAAGGCTTTTATTGCAGACAGCCCGCTAATTGATTTTTCTCCGAATATAACAGATCAGATGAGAAATGCGAAAACCTATCTCTATCTTGCTACAGGTCTTCACATTTTCGTGCTTACGAACCGGTGCAACCATGCTTGTGTTTACTGTCAAGCATCAGCAGGAATTACAAAAGATGCTTTTATGTCAAAAGAAACAGCGGAGAAAGCTGTTGATATCGCTTTAACATCTCCAAATTATCATTTATCCTTCGAGTTTCAAGGTGGTGAACCGTTACTCAACTTCGAAACGCTGCGTCATATAGTTGAATATACGGAAAATCTAAATGCGGATAAGGATATTCTTTTTTCAGTTGTGACAAATCTTTCTCTAATCTCGGACGAGATGATCAGTTTCTTTAAAGAGCATAATGTCAGTGTATCAACTTCCTTGGATGGTCCAGAAGAATTGCATGATAGAAACAGACCTTTTTCAAATGGTTCAGGTTCATATACCAAAACTATTGATGGAATCAAACGACTGCAGGATATTGGACTGTGTGTTGGTGCCATTCAGACAACGACAAGATATAGCCTTAAATATCCAGAAGAAATAGTTGATGAATATATGTCAAATGGCTTGAAAAGTGTTTTCATTCGTCCATTGACACCATTAGGCGCAGCAGGTAAAATATGGAATAAAATTGGTTATTCTGCTGATGAGTTCTGTGAATTTTATGGAAAAATTCTTGATTACATAATCCAACAGAATTTGATGGGCAAATCGATTTCTGAAAACCATGCCGCAATTTTTCTGACTAAAATTATGCATGGGTATGGAACAAATTACATGGAACTTCGCTCACCATGTGGAGCCGGTTTCGGACAGGCCGCTTATTATCCGGACGGTGACGTGTTCACCTGCGATGAAGGAAGAATGCTTCATGAAACAGGGGATGATTCGTTTAGATTAGGCAGCGTATTTGAAAATACTTATGAAGAAATGATGCTGTCTCCCACGTGCAGAGCATGTGCAAAAGCCAGCCTTCTGGAAACAATTCCCGGATGCTGCGACTGTGTTTATCAGCCTTATTGCGGTGTCTGTCCTGTCATAAATCTCGCTCTGGATCGCGATATAACGCCAAATCGCCCAAATAACTGGCGATGTAAGATTTATAAGGGAATGCTCGATAAAATCTTCAAAATTTTGAAGCAAGACGATTCTGCTTCTTTATCTATCCTAAATAATTGGACAGTGTAAATGCAGCTTGTCGTCAAAAGGACAAAAGGAATGGAAAGATCAAGAAGATTTTGTTTTATAATGGTATGTTTTTCTCTGATCTTTTTAATTTTAACAACTTCCTGCGATAAAGCATCCGCATTTTCTGTTCCCCAAAGCAATTCTCATATAAATGTGAAGATGGATGGATTTTTGGATTGGCTTTTCGGCAAGGAAGATACACCCACTCCGACTCCTATTCCGACAAAAACAAGCACACCTACAATAACGCCGACACCGACGATTACACCAACTCCAACAATGACTCCAACAGCAACCATGACCCCGTCCCCAACGCCGGTTTCTCCGGACTACGAAATGTTGGACGAGGTGATCTCAATGTTTGGTTGGTCTGCTTCGTCTTCAGATATAAGTTCAGTTACATTGCCGGTTTATGATGCAATTCAAGTACCCGGATTAGGTATTTACATCGGAACAGTAGATGAATCCAGAATAAACACTAATGGGGTTTTCTTTCTTGAAAATGGAGATATTCTGGATGGAACATGGAATGAATCTGATTTTTTTGGACTTGGATATTTAATTTATCCGGGCGAAGGGATTTATGAAGGTGCTGTTACCGCAGTAATAAACGGATTCTCCACACAAACGAACAACGTAACAATAGAAGTTCACAAGAATGGTTTCGGAATGTTCTCATGGGTAAATGGTGATACTTATGAAGGAACTTTTTCAAATGACACGATAACAGGCGGGGGCAGATACACCTATTCAGACGGAAGTACACTTACAGGCACATTCGATCAACAAGGTTTTATTTCGGGTGAATATAAAACCGATGAAAGATTTTATTCATACGCAGTAACTTATCGTGATAGGGAACCGGTCTCTGTTTATATGGTGTTTCCCAGTGGCTCAACATTCGGAGGTACTGTTTCCGGATATCAAATTAGCGGCGACGGTGTCATGAATTATGAAGATGGCGACTCATACAAAGGCCAATATAAGAATGGAAAGAGAAGCGGCAAAGGTACATACACCTGGAGCAATGGTTCTATTTACAATGGAGACTGGGATGATGACATGATGACTGGTTCAGGATCCTATGTCTTTTTTGACGGACGTACACTTGACGGTGAATTTGATCATAATATATTTGTTGCCGGCACATACGTGTACACATCTTTCGAAGGAATTACATACGAATTTGTTTATGATAAAAATATCGCCAGAGCTAAGTCTGTAAAGCTTACAGATAGCAGCGGTGCGGTATTTACAGGAACATTTACAAAAGGCTCCTCAGGAAATGGAACAATTACATATCCAAACGGAGACATCTACACGGGATATGTGGATTCCATGACTAAGGAAGGACAGGGTATATATACATGGGCAGATGGGTCCAAACTTGCTGGAATATGGAAAAACGACAAATTGGAAGGTTCCGGACAATATTATTACAAACAATCAGATAAAGCATATATGCTGACTTGTAATGCCTTTAAAGATGGAAAGCCCGATGGCGAATGTTATTATTATCTGTCCCCATCTGTTTATTACAAGACGGACTGGTCTAATGGAAAGTGTGTGAAGATATACCGATGAAAAATGAAAACCTTTTCCCTAGTATAAGAAAATCAATCGACAGCTTCATTCAAGATGAAGACGGTAGCATTCCGCGTGGTAAGCTTGTTACACTCGGAACTTTTTTCCTTCTTATGAGCACTATCATAGGGGCAGAGGCATTTGATCACAGTTCGCACAGATCCCATTCTTCGCACAGATCTCATTCGTCGGGGTCACATTCTTCTGGCGGAGGTCACAGTTCGCATGTCTCTCATGTATCTCACAGTTCGCATTCATCAGGCTATCATAACTCACATTCATCCTACTCTCATAATTCGCATTCATCTTCTAACGTGACTCATTCAAATCACAGTTCCCACTATAATGTATTGCCTACTGCAACTCATTATAGCCACGGGTCCCACACCTCACATTCCAATACAACGTCGCATTCCAATTCGCAGTATTCTTCAAGAGGCGATCTGATGGTTACACCAGCTCCTGATGTATCAGGAATTAATGGGATTGGAAAATTATTTGAATTAGATGCGTTGCTTCCGGAAAATTATGATATTCCCCAGGAATCCGCTATTTCAATCCTCGCTCCAAATACAGGTATCAAAGGATCAGTATCTGCTCAATCACTGATGGATGTTCCAGCTCCTGATTTGCAATTACCCAATGCCTCACCTTCTATTACAACTGCTGCACCTACGCTGCAAGTCTTTCCAGACAGCAAAGATGTCAGCGGAAGCGGGGAATGACATGATTATTAATAAGCCAGGATACGTATTCTTTATTTTCATCTGCATTTTTTTTGTTTTCCATAGATCTGTACTGTCTTACCAGACGCAAGATGATTTATTTGCACAATTTGATTCTCTAATAAACGAATTAAATGGAACGGGCGAATCTTCAAATGATGATATGTTTTCCCAGTTTGATGCTCTAATCAACGAAATGAACGTTAGTTCATCATCAGAACAAGGAAACAACATAGAAGAAACTTCTAATGAGGAGACTAAGGAAGATGCGTTTGAAACAATAGAAACTGACACGGATTATTTTCTTTCATCTATTCGTGACGGTTCGCTTATGCTGAACGTTGATGGCAATGTACTTGTGGATGTCGAGCCCGTAAAAAATTCCAGATACATGATTTGCGTTAGCCTTGGCGGATGCCCTGCACTTTCGAATACGAGTGATCTTGCACAGAATCTTTTCGAAAACGTATCAGATCTAACAGAAAATCAGAAATCTGCATATTGCTCCTGGTCTGGGAAGACAATCGCAGATACTAGTGCAATAAGTGCGGCCGAAAATAATGAAGAATATGGTTTTATATTTACATCTACAAAAGACAGTTTTCGTTGTATGGTATCAGCAGAAAACACAACAACTGAATATTTTAGATTTCCGGAAATTACAGAAGTAAGCACCGCGTTCAGTAATATTTTATCAAATGTAGTTTATCCGAAATATACTGACGTACAAGATGCGATGAAAAACGGATTGAATTTTGTGCGTATGAAAGATGGAATGGAAGAAATTTATATTTCTACCAACACATTTGAAATGGGATACGATGGGCAGGATTCGAAGGCAGATGAAAAAAACATTCACACTGTCTCATTGTCGTCTTATCTAATCGACAAGTATGAGGTATCCAATAGTCAGTATGCCATCTGTGTTAAACAGGGCGCATGTACCGCTCCAGCCTCAAAAGCATCATATAAAGATATTTCTTATTATGGAAATCCTGTTTATGATAATTTTCCTGTAATTTATGTAACTTGGGATCAGGCTGAGAAATATTGCGAATGGGTCGGAATGCGCCTTCCTACTGAAGCTGAATGGGAATATTCTGCGAGAGGAGCAGAGGGCTTTCTTTATCCCTGGGGTAATGATTACAATGCCAACCTGGTAAATGATGTATCGAATGGCAATTATCAGCTTGAAGCATCGGGGGCAAGATCCGATGATAAAAGTCCTTTTGGTGTATTTGATCTGGGTGGAAATGTTGCTGAGTGGATATTAGATTTCTACTCAGATACACAGTATAATACCGCCATTCTTCAGAAAAATCCAATAGGCCCTGCTGCAGGTTACTATCATGTTATCAGGGGCGGTTCGATTATGGCTGCAAAAACTTCGACAAGATCAACAAACAGGGCATCAGGATTAGCCGCTAGCAATGCTCCTGACAGAGGATTTCGCTGTGCAAACTCACTTGATATGATTGATTTTAGCGGAATACGATTGTCCGATGAATTAGTGGCATCAATACCGCTTCCTTCCACTGCCCAATTAATAGGCAAAGGCAATCTTCCTGCTGATAAAGTCATGGCAGAGGGAGGGGAATTTTCCATGGGAAGCAGCAAAGGCAGAATTGATGAATCCCCTGTTCATACTGTGCTTGTATCTTCCTTCATCATAGATAAATACGAGGTTACAAACGAAAAATACGCTGCATGTGTAGAGGAAGGCTCTTGTACAGCGCCGCTCAGAAATAATTCTTTACGGATTTTTGATTATTACACTAATACAGAATACGCTAATTATCCAGTTGTTAATGTAACATGGGAACAGGCTGAAAAATATTGTGAATGGGCAGGCGGACGTTTGCCAACTGAGGCCGAATGGGAATACGCAGCGGGTGGAATTGCCGGACTGGTTTATCCATGGGGTGATGAGTTTTCAAGTGCTAATTTAAATTATGCAGGAAAAGGAATTAACGATCCTGAAGAGATTGGTGCAAATGAAGGTGATATTAGTTTTATAGGTGCCATGGATATGGGTGGCAATGTGATGGAATGGGTATATGACCGTTACAGCGCTGAATATTATAAGCAGTCACCATCCGAAAATCCAACAGGATCTGATTATGGCGGATATAGAGTGCTGAGAGGATCTTCATATCTACAATCCGACTATTATGCACGTATCTCATGCCGTTATTACGCCTTGGAAGGCTCCAGTGCTCAGGACCGCGGTTTCCGCTGTGTATATCCTATGGAGTGATAACCTAAATGAACTGTAAGAAAATATTTTTTAAAATCATTTATAACTGCCTGTTTATTTTTCTGTTATTAGCTTCAAATATTTCTATCTATGGCAACAGTGACACCGTTGAAGCCGCAAAAAAAACAGCACAATCTACCATTAAGTTCATGCCTTATTCCAGAGATGGACTTGTAGAAGCTCTTGTATCTATTTATGGCTATTCTCGAGAAGATACGGAAAAGGCTGTTGATTCCCTGGACATAGATTGGAAACTTAAAGCTACAGAATCAGCAGAAATGAAAATAAAATATATTGCTTATTCTAAGGAAGGTCTGATTGATACACTTGTCTCATACGACAAATTTAGTCATCAGGACGCCGAATATGCTGTTAATTCATTAAATATTGACTGGAATCAGCAGGCTTTGGCATCTGTCGAAATGAAATTACAATATCTATCATATTCACGATCTGGATTGATTGACACATTGGTTTCTTTTGATAAATTTACAAGGGAAGAAGCCGAATATGCTGTAGATGCCGTGGAAGCAGACTGGAAGCAGCAGGCTGTCGAATCTGCGAAGACAAAAATGAAATACCTTACATTTTCTGATCAGCAGATGAGAAGCAGTCTTCAATTTGATGGTTTCACTGATGGCGAGATTACATATGCTCTGTCCGTGATAAATGGGGAACAGGAAGCTTCACCGGCTGTAAATAAAAACAGTGAAGAAAATCGCGGAATAGAAAAGGCAAAATCCTATCTCAAATATAATTATTCAAGAATTATAATTATAGATAAACTTGCAGCAGACGGTTTTTCGTTAGAAACAGCAGCAAGAGCCGTTGATAACTGCGGAGTAAATTGGAATGACATAGCTCTCAACAAAACGAAATCTTATCTCAAATACAATTATTCAAAGAGTACAATATACTCGAAGCTCCTTTCAGATCAATTTAC
>CADATZ010000020.1 GCA_902791025.1 uncultured Chloroflexota bacterium
ACGAGTACGAAAAGGCCATGATCGAACTCGGAAAAATAACAACAGAAGAACAATATGAACTGCTGAAACGGTCATCCGAAGAATAAACAAATTCATATTCTTCGGCCTTTTGCATTAAAATGAGGAAAGAAACATTATGTCACAATACTACATTGCCAGCTGCGTGTTTACATCAAAATTTCCGGAATTGAGCAGCCCGATCCGGGAATATGTCTGCGGGAGATTCGGGATGGAAACTGTTCGCTGCTGTGTACCGAAATACAAGATCACGGAATTTGAAGACAAAATGCCGGATGGCTCTCTTCGGGATGCGTGGCGTTCCCTGCCGGATTCGGGTGATTTTCAGGCAGGGGATGATGTGTATTCGCTGTGCCACAACTGCAACAACATCATTGAAGAAATGCATCCCGGGGTCCATGTCCACTCTCTTTGGGAGCTCCTGGACACAGACGATTCCTTCCCCTTCCCGGATTTCCACGGTATGATAGCAGCAATTCAGGACTGTTGGCGTTCGAGAGACCGGAAGGAGGAACAGGACGCGGTGCGGAGCCTGCTGCGGAAGATGAACATTAATTTTATCGAAGCAGAGGAAAACCATGAGCAAACCGATTTCTGCGGTGTCTCCCTTTACCGTCCGCAGCCGCCGCGGAATCCCAATCTGGCGCCTAAACATTATGTGGCAGGGGCTGTGGGTAAATTTATCCCGCATACTCCTGAAGAGCAGGAGCAGCTCATGAAAGACTACTGCAGCCGCCTGCCAATGAATAAAGTGATCTGCTACTGTCATTACTGTCTGGAAGGGCTGCTGCTCGGGAACGCGGACGCACATCATATCGCGCAGCTGCTTTTCCCTGAAAATGAATAGGTCGAAAAATCAGGAAATTTACAAAAATATTATTAGGAGCATATATATGACGGTCTCTCAGATCATGGAGAAAATGATTTCATTTTCAAAAGGAAATATTAAGGAGCTGTTTGAAGACTTTGTATCCTTCTTCCGGGATTCGATTTGATTTTCAAACATTTGACGGACAAAACTGAACAGAAAATGACAGGACAAAACGGTTTCCTACGACTATACTGGACTTTATCAGAGAAAGGAGACAGCGATGGAGTGGATCACCGCAATTCGAACAGCGATTGAGTTTATGGAAACTCACCTGGGAGAAAACATCAGTGCGCAGGATGTGGCTGAACGGGTGTATCTTTCGCCCTTCTTCTTTCAGCGCGGGTTCTCGCTGATGACCGGCTATGGTATCGGGGAATACCTGCGGAACCGCAGGCTGTATCAGGCTGCGCTTGACCTGCGGCAGACGGATGATAAGGTGATCGATATCGCGCTGCGTTACGGTTTATGAAACGCCGGAAACGCACCCGCAAATTCGTACGAACAGGCGATCATCGACAACTGCATCGGTGAGTACGGCATCTGCATTGACGATATCGGCGGGGAAAAGTTCCGCTATCTCATCGCCGGGAAATATACAGGCGGCGAGGTGCCGGAGGGTATGGTCACGTATGAATTTTCCCGCGGTGACTGGGCTGTCTTCAATTGTGTCGGTCCCATCCCGGAGGCGCTTCAAAGTGTGAACACCCGTATCTTCCGGGAATGGCTGCCGGGTAATACAGAATATGAACTCTGCGGAATTGCCAATGTAGAATGGTATGATTGCGTGAATGGCGAAAAGACTGACCCGAATTACCACAGTGCGATCTGGGTACCGGTGAAGCTCCCGCTCTGGATTAACAAGGCGAAGCCGATTCCTTATGCCTATTGCCTGATACTTATCTCCTGTTCCCTATAACAAACCCTACTGATCTTTATAAGAATGTCTGACCGGCAAGGAGATTTTTGTCCGGTCTTCATAGATTTAAACCCAGTACGATAACAGGCCTAACCACAATATTACCGTCATTATTTTTTTCGAATGTATTTACAGGAAAGCCGTTGTCGTCAAAGCTGCCGTCAACATCTACGACGCAGACATAATTCGGCATCGAAATACTGGGTGTTCGAAGCCACCACCAACAGCCGGAGCCGGGATTTTTACCGGCATAAGCGCCTTCTCTTATGGCTCTTTCAGTGGGAATACAGATCCGCTCGTCGTTGGACGGGAAGTATTTCTCCAATTCCTCGGCTTCCGGCAGGAATACCTTATCCTGTGTATCATTCCTTTCGGCATAAAACGGGCCGTACTCTGCATCAACAGTTACGACTAAAAGGCGCTGCTGCTCTTCTTCCGTGAAGGCTGTGTTCAGAAACTCATGATTCAGCCATGAACGCAGCGTACAGTTTTCCCAGGTGACAGGCCAAAAGCCATGCTCATCATATGCTTTTGCGGTCAGACCGTATCTGCTGATCAGTTTTGCCGATTTCCCATCGGCCTCCAGTACGATCCATTCGATCGGTTCCGGTATGGAAGCCAGGTCCTTTTTCTGTGGATATCTTCCAAAGCGGATCACATCGCCTTTCTTCAGGTTCTCCGTATCCATTTCATGCCTCATCCAAGTCTGAGTAGAAATAACCCGGGTTGGTCCCGTCATACCATTCATATTTACATCGGCGCACGGATTCCATATCTTTCAGTGTGAAGTGAGGAAATAATTCCTGATAATCAGGCAGATAATCCTTCATTTCCTTCGCACTCAGTTCGGAAATTTCATCATTTGCATGGTAAGTGTTGAGATCCGGGTCAAGCGGCCAGATATCCTCAAGATAATAATCGAGAAACGGACCGGGAACGATTTCCGGATGATCAGGGTCCCGCTGATCCAGCTGCCAGTCCGGATCGGTAAATTCTGTGGAACCCCAATTCATCCCCGATGGATAATCATCACTCATGGATTCACAGAAATACCCTTCTTCCCATTGAAAATCATCCTCATGTTTTCTCACAAAATCCTGCCACTCACGCAGATATTTAAAACCAAGCGCCGAAACCGGAATTCTCAGTAAAGTTGTTTTATGCCAGCACGACATATTAACCTCCGTAAATCTTGTGCATGTTTACCGTTAAGAATGTAAAAGGGCTTCATATTGCAGCAACCCTAAAGCTGAATAGAAAGTGTTTCCGGTATTGGATCCAATCTGATAACGATCTTTTTACCATGAGTTTGCTCCCAAATGCTACCATCCGGGCAGATTGTCCCCGTTTTTCCATCCATTTAACGGTTTTAACGGTCCGGCCATATAAGTATTGCGAATCAGGTTCAGTCTCAGCGATCTTCTCCGGTGACAGACCCGGAACATGCGCATCCGGAACCTCGCCTAATCCCGGATGATCCAATTCAAAGTCTTTGACATAATCTTCGTAAGTGTATAGTTCGTCTCTCACGGGTCACATCTCCTTTACATCCTCAAAGGCACATATTTCCGGACGTATCGTTCGGCTTCATTTCCCTTTTTGCTGGGGATCAGGGAGTTTATTATGGCTGAAGACCGGTATGACCGCATGCTATGAACAAATGCCTTTTTTGATCAAATATTCCGAACTGAATTTGTTTTTCAGGATTTTCGTCAATATAGAAGACCTGTCACCCTGCAAACAAATACCAGCCCAGTACCGCATTGAACCCGACCGCGGCAAAGACGCTGAAACGCTCCACAATGCCGAAATATTCCGGAGGGACAATTCCGGTACCGACAGACCCGATAAACATCATCATCAGGGCAATTGCAGCCCAGACTCCGATCCCGCGGACGCCTCCTTTTCGGAAACCGGCGATGATCAGACAGATCAGTGATGTGATTGAAAGTACGACCACAAGAACCGTAACCACGATATGCATCACTTCTTGAAAAGATGCGATCTCCTTCCCACTGTCAGTAAGCGGAAACATTTTATAACCGACAGCAGATACCCAGTTCATGATGGTGAACAGGTAGATCCCAATCCGAAAAAGGCGGGACATTGGGGACTTTCCCTTATGTACCACTTCGTTCACGTAGATCGAAACGCAGGTAGGACACACTACACTGCAGATTCCGTACAATGCGGCTAACTGCTCCCAGAGCATTTTTGATGGAGCATTTTCGGCTGACAAATCACTGACTGCCTGCTCCATCCAGTTATATCCCGGGTAAGCCAGCGGAGAGAAAACCACCGCTGCTGTATAAGATAGCAAAGCGATGATCCCGGTCAGTCCCAGCCAGTTGATCAATTTTCGTTTCATGAATCTTCCCCCCCTTAAACAAGTCGGATGGCTCACTCCCCGCAGCAGATAATCAGTCAACTCTGATCCAATATCTCTGCTCCACGCATCCTTCGGAATTGACAAATTCATTCTCGAGAACACCGCCATTTTTAAGAATCGATTTGGCGGAACCGATATTGTTTTTTTCACAAGTCATCAAAACCCTGTCAATTCCGAGTTTTCTGCACTCAATTAAAGCAAGGCGGATCATCTCTGTCGCATATCCTTTCCTTCGTTCGCTCGGTCTGATTCCATCTCCGATATGTCCGCCTTCTTTCAATAGTGCTTCATTCAGATAATGGCGGATATTCACTGCGCCGAGGAGTCTGTTCCTGTCTTCATCCAGGAGGAAAAAAACAGAATCCGGGACCTTTCCTTCTGCGGGCGTTTTCACTTCCAGATGCTCCAGGTAATAATCAAAATCATGATAATCATTTTTGAAAATTGCCCAGGGAGAGCGATTCGTATGGTTGAGCTCCTGATCGGCTTTCCACTCATCGATCATTTCACCCAATTGTTTTTCATATTCTTTTGTCAGTTTTATTAATCTAAGACCCATTGTTTTACCCTCAGATACATACAATACCTTGAATAGATTCATTTTTTTGTCTTCTATATATAATCAGCCCTGGAAATCGAGTTCTCGATCAACATCTATCCCACCGTATAGAATACGTACAACATTTACCTGATTCGCAGAATGATCAACCCAATAAAAAATAATATGATTTCCGGAAACGAGAAATCTTATTCTTTCTCCATTTTTGCCAGTCTTATAGATTTTATGTCTTTCGGGCATTTCACTGAGAGAAAGAACAGCATTTGTAATACGGTCAAATACGGTTTCTGCATTCATTGGGGCAAGAAGGGTATAAGCGATATATTCATATATCTCCCGGATATCTTGTTCTGACTTTTCAGATAAGTGGACAAGGTATTTCATAGATGATAATCTCTGCGCATCTTTTTGATTAATTCCTCTGCGGGAATTGTTTTCCCTGCCCTGATATCTTCAAGACCTTTTTCCAGTTCTTCGTCAACCTGTTCTCTGGTCAATGACCGCATGCTGACAGGTACTTTATTGTTGGGAATAATGACTTCAAACGGAAGCCCTTTATGTAAAATTATCTGTTTATAAAACATATTAATAGCACCTGAAGCGGGAATTCCAAGAACGTCCAAAATAGCCTCAGCCTGTTCCTTTACATCAGGTTCGATTCGAGCATACAAATTAGCTGTTTTTGCAGACATAAAAACCTCCCGGTAATTTTTCTATACTAATATTTTAGTACAATGTACGTACAACAGCAAGCTTTTAAAATGATTGGTATATATCCCGTCTGTCCAGTGATTATTATTCATACGTTCAACAATATTGCTGAGCCGCACTTGGGGACAGGCACGTCAGTGTCGCGGAAGCCGACACAGAATGCCAGTCCCGCATGTGCTTCGTGCTTAGTAACGTCCTGTGTTCTGCATCCTTTGTCCTAATACCGCTGATTAATTCCTGAGAAGGCGGGAAGACAGTTCTGCGCTGCGCGCAAAACCGTCTCCGAGCCCCAATTGATCAGTGTTTCCTTAATCCTTATACTGATACTGCTTCAGCTTCTGTCCAAAAACCAGACACCAGATGATTCCCGCGAGGCCGAGGATGAACATCATCAGCGAGGCGCCGGAGCCTTTTCCGCTGCCGAAGAGCTGCGTCAGGAGAGCGTTTGACCGGTTCGCGGACATGAACGGTTCACAGACCTGATCCACCATAAAACCTCCGAACAGCAGCCCCAGCGGGATGGTGAAGAACTGCAGTGTGTTCCGGCAGGCGTAGACCCGTCCCTGCAGCTCCACGGGAACCGAATTTCGCATGATGACGTTCTGGTTAGCGCTCATCACCGGCACCAGCATCCACCCGATCACCTGGCCGATGCACCACACGACCGGATTCCGGGAAAACGCCAGCAGAAAATTCTCGATCCCCAGCGAAAACAGCATGGTGAGGTAGATCACCTTCACCCTGTCCTTCGGTTTCGGCAGCCGGGTAACCAGCAGACTCCCGATGACCATGGCGATCCCGGAACAGGAGGTCACGATTCCCAGCACATTGTTCCCGCCTCTGGGATTGGGCAGCACCAGCGCCGGCAGTACCGCGTCAAACGACGAAGCGATAAAATTCACCCCGGACATGAACAGAATCACATAAAGCACCAGTGGATTCGCTTTCAGAAACCGCAGACCCTCCGCAGCCAGAGCCAACACATTTCCCTCGGTCTTCCCATCGGAAGATATCTCCGGGATCCGGATGAAAAAAGCGAGTGCGATAAAAGCCGCCGCAAAGGTCACCAGATCGACCGCGATCACCGCATCCAGCCCGGCCAGTCCGTATAAGGCCGAGGCGATCAGCGGACTGCCGATCGAAATCAGCGACCGCGACAGAGACTGCAGTCCGCTGGTTTTCTGATAGTATTCCTTCGGTACGATCAGCGTATAAGCTACCTCTGAAGCGGGCTGCTGCACGGTGTTCATCAACCCGGAAAGAGCATTGATTGCGTATAGATGCCAGACAGCCAGCAGGTCGGCCTTGTACAACACGAACACCAGAATCGTTCCCAATGCCGCGAGTGCGTCACAGATGAGCATGGTTCTCTTTTTGTCAAACTTATCCGTGAGTGCACCGGCGAGAATGCTCATCACCACATATGGTGCATAGGTGCAAATTGTCAGCGCGGCGGTACTGAGCGCGGACCCGGTTTTTTCATAAAGCCACAGCGTAAGCGCGAACTGTGTAAGTGAACTGCCTAACTGTGAAAAGCTTTGTGTACTCCAAAGGATGTAAAAATCCTTTAGTCCATTTTTCTTATTTTTCATTATCCTGCTCCTTTTTTATGTTTTCCACAGAATCGTATCTATTCAGGATGGAGCACTTGGGGACTGGCACCTTCTGTCACGAAGCTGACATAAGTGTGCCTGTCCTCATGTGCGTTGCTGAGCTCTGAATAGATAATCAGAATCACATCAAGAGCAGGGTTTGAGGATTGATGATCCTCCACACAAGTTCCTCAAACCCTGCGTGGAGCAGAAACCGTGCAGCGCATAATTTACTCCTTAGGTTTTATTATTCTAAATATGCGGGGCGCACATGGGGACAGGCACGCTTGTGTTGGCTGCGCAACACAAGATGCCAGTCCCCACGTGCTTCGTGCTTCACAACACAAGATGCCAGTCCCCACGTGCTTCGTGCTGCGTAACACAAGATGCCAGTCCCCACGTGTTTCGTGCTGAATAGTTTTTCTACTGACAACTGCTCACCGGCCGCTGACCACTGGACACTGACTACTGGCCACTAATCTCTCCCGGATTTCCCCAGAGACGGTCATAATTTTTCCAGACATCGTTCAGCTCCGCAGTCTCATTCATGCGGTAGTCTTTATCCTCATCGATCATGGTGAGCATCACATCCGCGATCTGCGGGTCGAACCAGGTACCCCGGCAGCGCTCGATTTCCGCACGGACGTCCGACTGCTTTTTCGGAACGGAATAGGTCCGGGTGCTGGTCATAGCGTCATAGCAGTCCGCGATGCAGGCGATCCTGGCCCGCTCCGGGATCTCGTACTCCTTCAGTCCATCGGGATATCCGGTCCCGTTAAAACGCTCATGATGCCATCTGGCACCCTGGGAAAGCTCCGGCATATCCGTGATCTCTCTTAAAATCTCATATCCTTTGATGGTATGTGCTTTCACCGCCGCGAATTCGTCATTGGTCAGGCGGGTCGATTTATGGATGATGTCCTCATGGATCCCGATTTTCCCGATGTCGTGCAGCAGTCCAATCTCATAAAGCTCGACCTGTTCCCGGTCGCTTTTTCCCATTCTCCGCCCGATTTCCGCGCAGATCGCCGCCACTCTGCGGGAGTGACCGTCCGTATAGTGGTCCTTGGTGTCAACCGTGCGGGAAAGCGTAAACATCATCTCACGTGTGAGCCGCTTGGAGCGCCGGGTCTGACGATCCACTTCCTTTTCAAGCTTTTCCTCATATTCATAATGTTCCGTATCATCCACCAGCATAAAGAGCTTCCCGACTGATTCCCCGTGGTGATGAAGCTCATTTTCCACCGGCGTATAGATTCGTCCCTCATGTGTGACTGTTCCGTGGTCTGTCACTGCCTGCACAATGCCTGAAGGCAGACTTTCGGCACCGGTCTCCAATTCCGGATAGATACGGAAAGCGGGTTTATTGAAATAATCAACCGTACCCTCATTGTCTATCGCGATAATCCCTTCGGAAATCCTGTCGATAACGAAATCCTTCGCGATCTCGGTCATACCAAGCAAATCATAGCGGAATATGGCGATCAGCATGATCATCGTGCTGAGGAAAAACCCGAACATGGTTACATCATAAAATTCTGTTACTTTGAGTAACTTAGCGATTTGAATAATATAAAATACAGTTTCAATCGTGAGGGCGAAAATGACGATCAAAATCCTTTTCCGTGACAGGCTCCGTTTTTCTTTAAGGAATCCTCGGATGAGGCATCCGATCCCCATGAGAATGTAAATGATCTGTATTCCAAAAAAGCCATAGTAAATCACACCATTTCCGTGAAACAGTTTTGGAAAAACTTCGCCCTGTACAAATTCGTAGTCGGAATAATAAAGCTTATGGCTTTCCAGTGTGAATATAGAGGCATAAACGCCCAGATGCACCATCACCAGGATCCTTGTGACCCAATCCGGGATCCTGACTTTGCCAAGCTTCAGCGAAAACAAAAACAAACCCAGGCTGATCCAGACTCTTCCTGCATAGGAGAGCTTCAGTGCGGTGATATATGTCTCTTGAGAACCGGCTTTCAGCTCAAACAGATAGCCAAGGTTATTGAAAAATGTCGCGGCACAGCTCAGAAACAAATACGAGTGGAGCGAATTCCGCCACTTGTGAAGGATGATCCAGCTTTCAAGAAACAAGCCGAGGATACTGATATATTGAATTGTCAGTAAAATATCACGAAGGTCCATTTTTGAATTTTATTTCTCCCTCTTTGCCAAAGTCATAGCCTTCCGGTAACTCAGAGCAGCCAGCACAGCCGTTATCAGGATCAGGATGAGTGTCAGCAGCTTGTGATCCATCCGTGTGCCGAGGAAAATCGTCAGCCCGATGAGCGCCATGGTAACAAACAGATTGGGCAGCAGGTAGACGGTGACCGCCGCACCCTGCTTGATGACCTCGACCTCATTTTCCCAATCCAGCCGCATATGACGGATGCCGCAGACACAGCCCCAGGCGGTCGAAAAGGCACACAGGGCAAAACCCATTATCAAATATAATACCGAATCAGCCAAAGGTACATGCGCGGATATACACATACAAAGCGTGGAAAAAGTCATGAACGGCACTGTAAGCAGCATATTAAAGAGCATCTTCCCCCGGTAAACGGTCTTCATTTCGATCGGCAGGCTTTGAAGGATCCAGTAATTCTTTCCCTCCAGGGAAGGAGAGCAAGCCGTGGTTGCCATCATGCCGATGAAGAAATAGAGGATCAATGGAATCGCCGGGCGGAGAACAGCCGGATCAAACGGTGCGTTTTGTGTCACAGTCATAACGATCTTGTCAAATCCGAAAATCAGTGTGATGATCCCCAGCAAAGCCGCCAGGATCACTCCCATCCCGCCATTCACCATATACGTCGTGGAACCGGTCAGCCGCTTGAATTCCTTGAACGCAATCGCTTCTTCCACACTGCGCTGTTTTTGTGTGCTCATCTTGAAATTTCGAGCCGCGGCATGAGATTTCAAGGCAGAATTGATGTTCCGGTAAGATTTCCCCACCACAGTGAACACCGCCGCAAACAACAGCACACTCACGCCGATGAGCAGCAGAGCACTCAACAAATCAGGCTTTCTAACCGCATTCGCAAACCATCCCGCGGGCAGATAGATCCGCCCGGCATTTTCGGTTATTTCCGAGATCGATTCGAGTGTTGCCTCAACTTTATCGTTCCGGAACATGTCTTCGATGATGAAGCGCAAAGAAAAGCAGAAGATGACGAAAATCATCGTGAGTACCGTCTGCACGATGTTGGTTTTTCTGAATCCCGCACTGATCCGCGCGATCAGGAAACCGATGAAGGACGATATTAGCATCGGAATGACCGGGATGAAAAGGGACAGGACCATCCAAAGCGGATATACGATCACGGATGGATGGGCGAAGATGCCGTATCCGATCATCATTGCAAGGGAAATGCTGATGTACCAGGGCAGGCTTTTGATGTACATATACAGGAATTTGCACCCCGCGACGGTCTTTGACTCAAAAGGCAGCGACATCAGCATGTCGTATTCTTTGAAGTTGAACAGATAACCGTTCGTTTGGAACAGCGTAAAGATAAATGCGAGCGCACTGATGATCAGCGCACACAGCACCGGCGCGGCATCTATCATTCCGAGTTTTCCGTAACCGACACACATCGCAATGGCGTATCCCACGAGCATCGCGTAGATACACGCCTGGCCGATATATCCCCAGATGATTTTTGTACGCTTCTTTTTATCCGTGGTGTGCCGGTAGATATTCCGCTGGCTGGTGGAGAGCAGCAGCGTTTTCAGCAGGAGGATGCTGTTAGCTGTCATGATCCGCCTCCAGGAAGGTCTGTTCCAGTGAATGTCCGGCTGTCAGTTCCTCCATGGTGCCGGAGGCGATGATCTTTCCTTGACGGATAATGGCGACCTTGTTGCAGAGCTTTTCCGCAACGTCCAGCACATGGGTCGAGAAAAAGACTGCCGAACCCTGCTGACACATTTCCCGCATGATTTCTTTCAAAGTGAAGGATGCCTTCGGGTCCAAACCGACGAAGGGTTCGTCCAGCACCAGCAGCTTTGGTTTATGGATCAGTGCGGAAATGATCGCCACTTTCTGCTTCATCCCGTGAGAATAGGAGCTGATGAGATCGCCCAGTGCAGCAGTGATCTCAAACATGTCCGCGTATTTTTTGATGCTTTCTTCCCTTTCTGCGGCACTGATACCGAAGACATCCGCTACAAAATTCAGATACTGGATCCCGGTCAGGTTTTCATAAAGATCCGGATTGTCGGGAATATAAGCAGTGACGCGCTTACATTCCAGCGGTTCGGTTTTGACGGAATGCCCATCGATAAGGATCTCACCTTCGGTGAAATCCAGCACGCCCACCACAGCCCGGATGGTTGTCGATTTCCCCGCGCCGTTGTGTCCGATGAATCCGTAAATATCCCCGCTCATCACGTTCAGCGAGACGTTATCCGCGGCCTTCTTTCCTTCTCCATAGGATTTTGAATAATTTTTGATTTCAAGGATCGTATTTTCGTTCATACCTGTTTATCCTCCACGTACCTTTTAACTGTTCTGAATGGAGCACATGGGGACTGGCAACTTGTGCCGAAGAGCCGGCACAAGTGTGCTTGTCCCCATGTGCGTTTCATGGTTCTGAACAGTTGCCATCTTTCATCCATGGTATCAAAGAAACCCGGAACTGTAAATCGCAAAATCTGCACGCAGGCAATCATCCGCTGTGTTTGTGACAGGGGGAGAAGCTCCTGCACCGGATCATATGAGCAAAGCCCGCACATCGTATGGAGTATGGAAATTCAGGTTCCTTTGGGGCCAATCTCCGGGGTATATCGGTGCTGGGTCAGCGTTTTCGCAGCAGGGAAGCGACGTCAAGGATGAAAAGGTCGAGGGCGGCTTCGGGGTCGTTGCCGCTGGTTTTGAACTGATAGTCGAATTCCAGCAGGCTCGCGTAAATGGTTTTTAATTTCTCAGCAGTGAAAGCGGAGGCCTGGCGGCAGAGTTTGTCCGCAACGAAAGGGATCTGTCCCAGTTCCTTTTGCACCACCTGGGAATTGCCGCGGCGGTCGAGGATGGCGCGGGTTTGGACCAGCAGGCGGAACTGCCGGATGATCATGGCGAAAAGCTGCGGGATCTCTTCGGTTTCTTCGAGCTGATGAAGTTTCGTCAGCGCCACTTTGGAATTTCCCACGACCAGCGCATCGACCATATCAAAGACCGAGACCGAGGTCACTCCGCTGACCAGTTCGTTGACGTCCGCGTCATCGACCGGCCGGGAAAAGCCGACATAGAGCAGCAATTTCTCGATCTCGTGGCTCGCGGCCTGGGTGTCATTCCCGATTGCAGCCGCCAGAGCCGAGGCACCGGAGCCATCGAATTTTCCGCCCAATGCAACCGCTTTTTTCATGATCCAGCCGGGCATCGCCGACTGTGCAGGCAGCTGACTGGTGATGATTTCCGCCTTGGCGGGATTTTTTTCGACCCACTTGCGCAGAAATGAGGTCTTACCGAG
The DNA here is from genome assembly GCA_902791025.1 of uncultured Chloroflexota bacterium. GTDB lineage: Bacteria > Chloroflexota > Anaerolineae > Anaerolineales > Anaerolineaceae > Flexilinea. Next base: position 12,525 of record CADATZ010000020.1, read on the forward strand.
TTTTTCCCAATCCTTCCGTTCGATGGCATCCTTCACGACAAGATACAGCTGCGTGCTGGGCGGCGTGTCTTCAAGCAGCTTGAGAAACTTCTGGTTTCCGTCCCGTCCGCCCGCCATTGCAAGGGGTTCGTTCAGGATCACGACGCGGAAATCGGTCAGGAAGGGCGCGGCCAGCACCGCGTTGGAAAAATCATTGGCGGAAAGGCCCTTGCCGTACAGAACCGTCAGGTTCAGATCCGCGAATCCGCTGTCCTTCTGCTCCTGAACAAGCTTCGCCACCGCCTCATCAATGGCGCTGATGTCGTCCCCGTGAAGAATGTGAATATTTGCCATAATTTTAGGGGTTAGGGTCTGGGGGTTAGGGATTAGGGGTTAGGAATTGTATACTTGCTGTTGCCAATTGGTAGTCTGAAGCATTCTCTTCGTACAGCAATCCCCTACTCCTAACCCCTAATTCCTAATCCCTAATCCCTGATACCTCTCATTCCAAATTTGTTTTCACAAAAAACAGCGGCGTACCGTGAACGGTGCTGCAGCTGATGCTGACGATGGTCAGGTTTGAGACATTCGCGTCCGTGGTGATATGTTTCTGCATGTAAGGCCCCAGCGGACGTCCAAGCAGCGCACCGACAAGGCCGGCGGAGGTCAGGGCACTGAAGCGGCTGAAATCGCTTTCGTCGTCCCCTTCCATTTTTAATGCCAGCATGGAGGTCAGGGCTGTGCACAGTCCGGTCATGGCGATATTCGTCCCGCAGTTCGGGTGGACCGCCAGGCTCTTTTCCCCATTCTTGAGCCGGGCATGCGCGATTTCCGCGGCACGTTGGATGTCCTGCAGCTCCGTCTTGCCATAGATCCAGAAGCCTTTGACGAAGGAATACCCGGCAAAGGACACTCCGGGCTTGGATTTTGTCAGCACATGAATGGTGGCATGCTCCATGGCATGATTTTTCCGGATGTGACTCAGCACCTGCACCGGTGCGATTTCTGTTCTCTTTACTGTAATCTCCATATATTCTAAATCCTATATCCTATCCCCTAATCCCTGTTGTTTTCCGGCAGCAGAACCGCTTTCAATGCTTCGCGGAGGGAACGGGCTTCGATGACCTGCATGGTTTTCGGGAAGCTGTCACGGGTTTTCTGATTGACCCGCGGGATCACCGCCAGGGTGAATCCCAGTTTAGCCGCCTCATTCAGCCGGGCAGTGATCTTATTCGCCCCGCGCAGCTCGCCGGAAAGGCCAATTTCTCCGATCAGAACCGCATCAGCCCGCACCGGTTGGTTGCGCGCGGAAGAAACGATGGCAGCTGCGATAGCAAGGTCCGCCGCCGGTTCCGCGATACGCATCCCGCCAACGACATTGACAAATACGTCCTGTTCACCCAGCCGCACCCCGATCCGCCGGGTCAGGACAGCGGTGATGAGGAACAGCCGGTTGATATCTACACCGATCGGCGTCCTGCGGGGATTGCCAAGTCCCACCGGATTGGTGAGACCCTGGATCTCCACCAGCAGCGGGCGGGTGCCCTCCATCGTCACCACGATCGCGGAACCCGGCGCGTTGACCATGCGCTCCGCGAGAAAGACCTCGGATGGATTTTTGACCTCCACAAGGCCCTCCTCCAGCATCTCAAAGACGCCTACTTCTGAGGTGGCACCGTAACGGTTTTTCACCGAACGCAGCAGCCGCAGGGACATAAAGCGGTCGCCCTCCAGATAGAGGACGGTATCCACAATATGTTCAAGGATGCGCGGACCGGCGATATTGCCTTCCTTGGTGACGTGGCCGATCATGAAGACCGTGATATTGTTCATCTTAGCCACTTCGCGCAGCTTGCCGGCACATTCGCGCACCTGCGTGATCGACCCTGCCGTAGACTCGATCTCGTCCAGCTGCATGGTTTGAATGGAGTCAATGATCAGGAACTCCGGCTGCAGCTCTTTCACATGGTGCAGGATGTGGTTCAGGCTGGTTTCCGTCATCAGCATCAGATCATCAGGGATTTCTGCAGCGCTGCCGGAGGCCTCGATCAACCGGGCCGCCCGCATTTTGATCTGCCGTTCGGACTCCTCACCGGAGACATAAAGCAGTTTATGATCCCGTGATATGTTCATGGCGGTCTGCAGCAGCAGGGTGGATTTCCCAATCCCCGGGTCACCGCCGATCAATATCACGGAGCCGGGGACGATCCCGCCGCCCAGCACCTGGGAAAGCTCGGAGATACCGGTCTCAATGCGAGGTTCGGCTTTTTCGTCAACATCTTTCAGACGCTGTGGTTTCGCGTCCGTCAGGCTGCCGGTACTGATAACGCGGGCGCGGCTGCGGGAGGAAAGGCCGGTCTGTTCTTCCTGCACAACTTCTTCCATAGTACCAAAAGCGCCGCAGCCCGGACAGCGGCCGAGAAATTTCGGGCTGGTCCGTCCGCATGCCTGACATACATATTGCGTAAGTGTTTTTGCCATACCTGAATTATACACTATTAGTTGTCAGTTATCAGTGGGCAGTTGCCGGTTAAACCGTATTAACGGAGCGGCGCACATGAGGACAGGCACGCTTGTGCGGGCTGCGCCGCACAAGATGCCAGTCCCCATGTGCTTCGTTCTGATTAGAGAAAATAAAAAAACCTCTGAATAGAGGTTTTTATTATGAAAATTATGTCCCCTGCATCCGGGTAAACCTTCATCCAGGAAACTTCCGGAAAGACCCAAGCTTTTTTCCCCCTACTAGCCCGCAGTGCACGTTCCGTTATTCAATATACACTTATTTTAAGTATGAAAACGTTTTTGTCAAGACACATTGTGCATATTAGTACATTTCTAAGAATTTGTCTGACATTATAAAAATTTATGGATGAGAAAGCAGCGGGCAATAACTCCCGGCTGCCCGCTGCTCATGCTTATAAACCCTTGCTTACTTCCTTCCACACCTTTTCCCAGGTTTTGCTGTTGGAGCTGCCGACGCGCAGGCCCCAGGGTTCGTACCAGTGGAAGGAGACTGTCTGTCCATCGAGCAGCCAATCCTGTGGGAATGAAGTGTCCTGCCAGTCAAGCGGTTCAGCGGCTTCACGCCGGATGGAATTTTCACGAAGCATATGCGCCAGCTCCGCTTCCTGCTCCTTCGGCATCGTGTCCGGTTTTACAGAGTAGAACAGCGAAGTGCCGCTCTTACTCAGCAGCTTACCCCATTGCCGGTTATATTTCCAGGAAATATTTTCGGAAATTCCGATGCAGTCCGCATCAATATCGAAAAAGGCGCCATGCTGGGGCAGCCGAAATGCCAATGTATTCACGCCAAAGCGCAGGGACCGCTCCCACATCAGCCCGCTGGTGTCATCCCCTGTGCGATGCATGTGCATGAGGCCGGCTCCCAGATGCCCGATGGTGTTGCAGCCCAGGACCAGCATACCGTGTTTTTGTGCGGCGTTCAGGATCGTTTGATACAGGGAAATAATGATTTCAGCGGAAGTGCGGCACAGCCCGCACAAGCGTGCCTGTCCCCATGTGCGTTCCTGCTGAGTCTGAATAGAATCAATTATATCAGCATAAAAAAGTTATTCAAAATTCGGAAATCAAACAAGAAATAACAAAAGCATTGTGATATGATTAATCCGGGAGATCCAACCATTATGAAACTGAAAATCCGAAATCCGTTCCTTGCAATTCTGCTCATGGTGCCGCTGCTGCTCATTTTTGGCGCCATATTGCTTTACAAAACCGGCAGCGATACGAACAAACGCGTAGAGGCTGACAACCAATCGAAAACAGACAGGATCGTTGAGTTACTCAGCATGTTTGAATCCCAAATAGACGAGGAGGCACAAAGTTTTTTCAACAGCTGCGAAGCCAGGACAAAACTCATGGCATACCTGTTGGAAAGCCATATCACCGAAAATCAATACAGCGGACCGGATTTCTTTGAAAAAGGATATGTGGTTCGTTTTAATAATGGAGATATAAGCTGTATCACCCGGTCAGGTTTTATACCGGACTTCAGCCCGGATTGGCTCGACCTTGACGGGGAAGGAAAATTTTATACAGATGAGGAAAACTCAAAGTCTTTTTATGTCAGTTCTGCACGGATCCTCGATGATTTTTATTATATTGAATTGTCCCCGATCGATGAAATATTTCAAAAACTCTTTGCTATGAACAACACGGAATTGATTTTCGAAACTCTGGAAAAGGCATTTGGCAGCCGGATCATAGGCGTCGAAATCCCTGATACATCAGCGGAGCAGTCAAATCCAAACGAACCGGTTTTTACCTTCATTTCGAAGGACTTCGATGGCGTGACGAAACCGGAAGAGCTTGGCATAACCCCGGAGGTTCTTTCAGCAAAACCGGAAATACTTAACCTGAACGGAATAGAATATCGCTGTACCTACAAAGATATCCGGCAATTTGACACAAACCAAACCGTAATTATTCTTTCCGATATACAAAAGGCGCTGGCTCCGGATGTTATCATAACCATCTTATCCGTCTTCCTGTCAGCAGTTTTCATGCTCGCGTTCATTATGTCGCTTTACTGGTTTCAAGCATACGTCCGGGATCATGCTCTGATCCATTCCCAGGTCAGGAACTACCACCCGCAAAGGCTTCGCAAATTGGCTTTTTCCACCATTTTGATTGGTACATTTGGATTGTTTGTATTTGTCCTTTTTTATCAGTATGTCGCCAAAATGCGAAATGAAACAGTATCAAACCGCAGCGCTATTGAAACCATCATGAACATCTTAGGCAACGATTATGAAGAAGAATCGATTTATCGGGAGAATGGAATAAAATGGTACACGGATTGTGCGAATGGCATTGCTTCTGTCTTTTCCGTTTCTGATGATTCTTTTGTCCGATCCAAATTGACCGAACTGAATGACATGATCGGCAGCCAATACATTATGCAGTTTGACGCTGCTGGAAACGAGATCGCTTCCAGCAACGGTTTGATTGGATACTCTCTGAAAGAAACTGATATACTGAACCTCTTCCAGCCGCTTCTCTCCGGATATAAAGAAATCATTCCGGCACCGATGGACGACCCATTTTCGAATCAGAAGTTTCAGTTTATCGGCGTCAACATTCCGTATAAAAACTCTTTCGGGGCTTTTATTATCGCTGTCGATCCGGCAAAAGCATGGGAGGAGAGGGAGTCACAACAATTTAATGCCTTTCTGCAGCACTTAACCACGCCGGAAAAACTTTGCGTCATCCTGAATAAACAAGATGATATCGTTCGCTATTCAAGTGAACCAACTCTGATCGGCAGAGTGATTCCCACAGTAAAGTTTTCAGACAATACTCTGGAAGAGTCAGATCTGGACACGTATGATATCAACAAAAAACGCTATTATGGGCCTTTTTTGTCCGATGATTTATATACAGGTCTTTACCTGACAGAGGAAAATCACCTTCATAATGATACTGTGTCTGTGGCATCTATTTCAGCACTTGGGTTTTTCACAATTGCTGGTCTGATAGGGTTATTCATGCTGTCTTTTTATACACCTGAAAATTACGAAAACTATTTGGAGACACAACTAAAGAAAAAGGGAAAACACATCGACATGGATTCATTGGAGGATTTTCTGGATAAGTCCGGTGGACGCTCACCGAAAACGCTGGTCAGCCGCTGGACCAACCTGATTCCGGAAGAAAAAACGTCGCTGTTTATTCATTTGATTCTGATATTCACCTTTATATTCCTGATTCGATTTAACAGAAGCATCAACGCAATGGTCGAGGTCACCGTTTTCGATTTCATTTTATTCGGAAGATGGCATCGTGGTTTCAACATGCTTGGTTTCGCCGGTGCGATTCTGATTATCGCGTGTTTAATTGGCTTTATGCTGATCCGAAGCCTCATTTTGAAAATCTTTGATGCTGTCCTTGATCCAAAAGTAAATACGGTTCTCGCCTTGATCCTCAGCCTGCTGCAATATGCCGCAGTGATTGGCTGCATATACATCATCATGGGATTTTTCGGCTTTGAACCGGCTATCCAGCTTACATCGATAGGGATCCTCTCCATGGCCATCTCTCTCGGATCCAAAGACCTGGTTGCGGATATTCTGGCGGGACTTTTCATCATTTTTGAGGATGACTTCCATGTGGGTGATTTTATCGAAGTCAACGGATTTCGCGGTATCGTACAGAATATCGGGATTCGTTCGACCCGTATCGTCGGGCTTGGTGACTACATCAAGATCATCGACAATCAAAGCATCAAAAATGTGCTGAACCTTTCCAAACTGAACACCTGGTATACGCTTGAACTCAAGGTGCCTCTGGACACTCCGATCAAGGATATTGAAGCAATGATGGAAAAAGACCTTCCGCAAGTGGCCGATGTGGTTCCTGAAATCATCAGCGGGCCTTTTTATAAAGGTATTTGGAACATCAGCGGCGGATTAACAATTTCGATCAGCTGTGAATGTGATGAAGAAAACCTCCGTTCTCTTCAGCGGAAACTGAACCGGGAAATCCTCCTGATGTTCAACAAAAACGGGATCAAATTGCTGTAAGCAGGCCGTTAAAATTCATGCCCTGACCAGCGCACCTGGCCGGTTGACCCGGGTGACCGGACACCGAGCTGCATCGCTGATTTAGCAGCCTGCTGAATCGTGACAGTGAACTTTTCCGGGTGTTTTTTTCTGGAACGTATTCCCCTTGACCCGATTGGGGGAAAGTGGTAAATTTATCATATATTATTTCAAAAACTCCAGAGGGTGCGGTGATTTGCTCTTTCGGAGTTTCGATCATTTATGGTTAGGGGGAAAAGATGTTTTTCCAAATCACTACCTTGTCCCAGCTGCTTGGCTGGGTGTTGGTGTTTGTCGGGCTGATCCTTCTCAATGAGATCGGCCGCCGGACAAAGATGGGCGGGATGATCCTGTTTGTCATCATCCCGGGCGCACTCACCGTGTACTACATTCTGGCGCACGTGGGTCTGTTTGGAGGAAAAGCCAATCCGACCGTTGCTTATATGGATGGCTGGTTCCATTATTTCAAGCTGTATGCTGCTGATATCGGCTGTGTCGGTTTCATGATGATCAAGTATAAGTGGGGACTCGGGAAAAAGAAGTGGTTCAAATGGTATCCCTGGTTCATCGTTGCCGCAAACATCATGATCGCCAACGTCTCCGATATGGAATCCGCACTGGCTGCCCATGCCATTTCCGGAAACTTTTCGGGTGCATGGTGGGCTTCCAATGAAGGCGTCTTCCTTTATGGCGGCTGGTGGAATATTGTCAATGCCCTCGCGGGATTGCTCAATATTTTCTGCATGACCGGATGTATTCATCTCTATACGTCCAACGACAAAAACAAGTCCGATATGCTCTGGCCGGACATGACCATCTGGTTCATTGTCGCCTATGATATCTGGAATTTTGAATACACCTACCTGAACCTGCCGACGCACGCCTGGTACTGTGGCCTCGCGCTGCTGCTGGCTCCGACCTTCGCCAATGCGCTGTGGAACAAGGGTGCCTGGATCCAGAACCGCGCCAATACTCTGGCGATCTGGTGCATGTGGGCACAGACTGTGCCGCTCTTCCAGCTCAGCGGGATCTTCGCTGCCGTGCTGCCTTCCGTTTATGGCGGAGCCGCTGCCAACGGTGTCACGACCATGAACCTCTATGAACAGGCTATCGGTCTTTATAACGCCGGCCTTGGCAAGACTGCCGCTGCCGGTGAGGCTGTCGCAGCTATGGGCATCACTGCCGATCCGCGTATGCAGAGCCTGATCGCGATCCTTTCCATCGCTGTCAACGTGGTGTGCATCTCTGTCATCGTCAAGCGCGCTGTCAAGATGAAGAAGAATCCTTATTCCAACGAAGTGTTCGTCGGCACCAGGGATTACGAAGAAGCCATGAAGCGGGCTGCGATATAATAAAAGCAACTCCTGTTTAGAAGCAACGCACATGGGGACTGGCATCTTGTGTCGCAATGCCGACACAAGCGTGCCTGTCCCCATGTGCTTTATGCGGTTACCACATCCGGCCGCGGCCCATGTGATGGTGATGGTGGTGATGATGACCGCGGCACATCATTGGGTCATGATAGTGCCGATATCCCATTCCCATCCCCCAGGGGCCGAAACCGCCGAAAGGATAGAAGAAATTCCGCGGGCGGCGATACCCGTAAAACGGGCGGGAAAACAGGCGGCCGACGAAGGCCAGTACAACAACAAATAAGATGAAACCGAACATTGTCATTCTCCTTTCGCAGATCGCTCTGCACTGGGTTCGTCGTAATAAAAAAACGAGGCTTTTATCACGACGCTGGTCGTATAAAAGTCTCGCCTCTTATGCTTAGCCGGGTAATCAATTACCGTAATGACGGCGGGGGCTCCACTTTCTGTGGCTGGCTACTCCCTTTCTTCATTTAAGATAATACCCTGTTTTTTATCAAATTTCAAGTACCTTTGCCCCATTCTAATCCGTTTCTAATGATTCTCATGAGATATACAGAGGACCGGGAAATATATTACGCAATTAGCTTCTGTTAATAATGTCTTCATTTTCAAAAGATTTGGCCCGGAAGTTTGAGTTTTACTTTCGGAGGGAATGTTTTGTCAAATTCTTCTGCTTCTGTCTCATCCACATAGTATCCCGGAGGCGTCTGATAGATGCCGGTGATGCCGCTCAGGTATCCCGGGATCAGCTCTTTGCATAAAAAGAACGAGTCATCCGCGCCTTCCGGCAGGTCATGGTAACGGATCCCGAAGTTCCGTGCATAATCAAAGCCGCTTTTCCCGTAAAAATCGATGTTTCCTTCGAACAAAACCGCACCGAATCCCATTTCCGCCGCTTTTTCCAGAGAGTAATCCAGCAGCTGCTTTCCGTATCCCTTGCGCTTCAGCTCCGGCGTGATGCAGATCGGCCCCATGGTCAGGACGGGAATATCCCTGCCGTCATCCGCATTGATGACTGTCCGCATGAACATGTTCTGGCCAATCAGTCTGCCATCCAGTTCCATAACGAAATCGAGCTCATTCACAAACGCCGGATCATTCCGCAGCACATGGATCACATAATGCTCGCTGCATCCCGGACGATACACATTCCAGAACGATTCCCTGATCAGGTTCTCAACCGTCCTGCAGTCCTTTTTTTCTTCCAAACGAATAGCTAATGACATACAATATCCCCCTATTAAAAATATTTCAGTTAAAGCATCCATGTCCAATAAACCGGAAGAAATGATAGATTGTTCATTTCCATATAATCTGCAGTGTGTAAAACATATGCTGTATCTAATTGTTCCGTCTCATCTTACACCTATTCGAGATTATTGTTTGTCAGATTCAGCACCTTTTCAAGGTTAATTACATTCTAACAACAAATCATGATTTTTGGTAATTTCTTCAAGCTCCGGAAGATCTTCATAGACTTCATTCAAAAATTCCAGATAATCATTCAAACTCCCGATGATCTTTTGAAACACGGATGTATCCACAAATGTGCTGACAGCTCCGTATTGACGGAAGCTGTTCCAGGAATATTTCTCAGCCGGACAGAGATTGGCATCCCGGGGATTATTGATGATGTAGCGGAATGCGTTCAGAAGATAACCTTCACTTTCGATTGGTATGCTTTTGTATTTTCCTCCGAAAAGGTGACCGGATTGGCTGAAAATGCGAGCTGTGTGTGGCATGATGAAAATACTCCCTTTTTTTTCAGTATATTGAAATGGGGAAAATTGTCAAGCCCCCAATTTTGAGGCAGCGGGGTCGACCCCTCGTTTCCTCGAAATGACATGAGAGCGGGATATGAAAAATACGGAAACTATTCTAAAATAAAGTATACGGGTAAAATTATAATGAGTGCAGTGTGATAACATCAAAAGCGCAAAACAATATTATCCAACGGGGACTGTACCGCAGGGGCGAAGCACATGGGGAGCACGTGGGGAGCACGTGGGGTCTAGCATCTTGTGTCGCGAAGCCGACACAAGTGTGCCTGTCCCCATGTGCGGCACTAAACAAAGGAACATAGCCGCTCCCAGCGACGCACTTGGGGACAGCTCCCAGCGACGCACACGGGACAGCTCCCAGCGACGCACTTGGGGACAGATCACCAGCGACGCACACGGGACAGCTCCCAGCGACGCACACGGGACAGATCACCAGCGACGCACTTGGGGACAGGCACGCTTGTGCGGGCTGCGCCGCACAAGTTGCCAGACCCCACGTGCTCCACACATGCTCCCCACGTGCTCCGCATGTGCTTCGGGCTGAAAAGTTACGACCCGGTAGAATGAGGTGTTGAATGAGTTATATATACGCACAGCAGAAAAAGAAGACCGGCCAAAAGACGAACGCGGAGCCTTTGAGCGGCGGGATAACAGAATCCGCCATCCCCAACAGCGCAATGATGGAGAACCTCGGCCATCAGGTCGATATGCCCACGGTGATGCGCGAGAAGATGGAAGATTCCTTCGGCATGGACCTGACGGCCGTAAAGCTTTATGAGAACAAAGAGGTGGGCAAGGCCGGGGCCGAAGCCGTCGCGCAGGGCAGCAAGATCGCCTTTGCGCCGGGCAAGCTGGACTTTTCCAGCACCCGCGGTCAGGCGCTGCTCGGTCATGAGATCTCCCACATCGCCTCACAGGCAAGGGGGGAAGTGAAAGGCAGCGGTCTGGTGAACGATTCCGCCCTTGAAGCCCGTGCCGACCGCGAAGGCCTTATGGCCGCCCGCGGGGAAAGCGTCACGCCGGGCCACGGCGGCGCAGCCGCGGCACTCTCGAACGCCTCCGCCGCATCCGCGGCAGGCCCGATGCAGGCCAAAAGCGGGAGAAAAAAGCTGCAAAAGAAAGCAAAAGCGGATATGGAGGAGGCGAATAGCCCTATTCTCGAGGATGATATAGACCTGGACAATGAACTGACAGCGGATAAAATGTTCCGTCTCGGTGCCGCGAAGATGCGGCAAGACCAGGAATATGGAACAGCCAAGCAAAATAAAATAGATGAACTTAAAGCAAAGTACTACAACGAGAATAAGAATAATGGATTAACTGATAATCAAGCGTTAAATAAAGCAGAAGATGATGCCATTGAAGAGACCGGCGATATAATAAAAAAGAAAGACTACCGCTACCTTTCAGATGAAGAACAGGAATGGCTGGATAATATGCTCGAGAATCCCGATTTGGATATATTACGAGTGCTAAACAAACGGCGGAATCAGTTAGGAGAGCAGGTTTATCAGCACCGTCAAAACCTGGCTGCGAACCATCCGGGTGAGGATAAAGAAAAGCTGGACCTTGAGACCGCCTACTCTCCCATCGGTACGAACTATTCAGTGTACGATTTATTGCTGAGTTACTCAAAGGATGAAGACGTCTCCAAGAAATTGCAGGATATAGATGTCAAAAACGCAAATCCGGAGCAGACCAGGATTCAGAAAAACGCGCAGGAGACCGTTATCCATGGCTCTAATAAATTGGTTAACAATTATTTAAAGACGAATCAAGGCAAAGAACAGGAGAAAATGCTCTTCAAACAGCATCTCAAAAGGCTGGGAGAACTATCCGGAAAGAAGAAAAAACTTAGGATAAAGTAAAAATAGCCGAGGACCGGGGCCTGTCCCCAAATCCCTTTGAATGTCATGTACGCTCAGCAGAAAAAGAACATACAGTTCTCGCTCTATGTTCAATATGATAAAATGTAACTATTCAGAACCCGCTGCGACGCACATGGGGACAGGCACGCTTGTTTGGGCTGCGCCGCACAAGATGCCAGTCCCCACGTGCTTCTTCCTGAATAGCAAATCAAAAGACTGGCAAAACTATCCAAAAAGAGAAGATGACAGCTGAGCGAGGTACAGCGGAAGGAGACAAAGGATGGAAAAGGAAGAGTTTGACATAACCCTGTGCTTATTCGACCCGGCGGACCCGGGTCCCTATGAACAATATATTTTGCCGCACATCACCGCGGAGATGCGGCAGGACCCAGAGGATTACGCAGCGCTTGGCGCGGTGTGGAATGAGTGCGCCGTAGGCGCGGCTGTGGTCACGGAAGACGAGGACGACCCGGACGCCGCCTCGATGGCAAGCCTGTTTGTGGACCCGCAGATGCGCCGCCGGGGAATCGGTACGGCACTGCTTGAGCTTTCCCTGAAGGCTGCCGCTGGAGCGGGTGCGGAGAGACTGACGCTTTCCTACACCCTCACCGGGGAAGAGCTGGAGGCGATGGACAGCACCGTCCGCGCACTGGGCGGGGAACCGGAGTTCCAATACCCGGCTTACTCCATGGACAGCGTTGATTTCCGTGATTCCAGGCTCCTTGGGCGGGCGTTCCGTCCGGGTTACAAGATGCCGGAAAATGTCGTCCGCTTTATTGACCTGACGCCCCATCAGCTCGAAACGCTCCAGGCCGACCCGGATGCGCCGTGGTACTCTCCCGGAATGCAGCCGGAGCTCTCCCTTGCCTATCTCAAGGACGGACAGGTCGTGGGGTTCTGGTTCGGCTGTGAGAGCACGCCGGGGAATTATTCGGTGAAGGGCATCTGGAGCTCTCCCGCCGCTCCGTTCAACACCCTGCATGCGCTGCTTTTAGCGCATGTGAACCTTTGTTATACCCACTGCGGCGGGGATTTCAGCTACCACTGCGCCACCGCTGTGAAGGCAGCAGAGAAGATCGTCCAGGCCTATACGGAAGGTAAATACCGCCGTCTGGAGGCGCACCGCGCGGTGCTCACTCCGGATGCGGGTGAAAGCGGATCATAACCGAAGCGGATCGATAAATTTCCTGCGTTGAGCAGAAAAAAAGGGGAGTGGAAGGAACTGCGCATCGGCAGACCTAACCATCCCTTTTTTTAAGGAAATACTAATTAATGTCCAATTCACGTTGAATGAGTCAATGTAACCTGTTCTGTTGGAGGAATAATGGCATCAAGGAAAGAATATCTGGATTTTATAATGGATCAGCTTTCCGGGCTGGAAGATGTTTCGCACCGGACGATGATGGGGGAATATATTCTCTATTACCGCGGCAAGGTGATTGGCGGGATTTATGACGACCGTTTTCTCGTCAAACCAACAAAGTCAGCCCGGTCCCTGATGCCGGAGGCTCCTCTGCAGCTCCCGTACGCAGGCGCGAAAGAAATGCTGCTCGTGGATAATGTGGAGAACCGCGAGTTCCTGCAGGATCTTCTGAAAGCAATGTACGATGAATTGCCCACGCCAAAGAGACATTGACAGAAAAAAAGTGCTTTTTCGCGTAAAACACGCATATCGCAAACCTGCATTTCCGTATATTTCCGAGTAATATACCCGTTATCAAAGCTATTGACAAACTTTCACAAACGTTATATAATAAGGATTATATAACGTTTGTTATATATAAAGGAGATGATATGCCGCCGAAGGTCAGGATCACAAAAAAGATGGTTGAGGATGCTTCCTTTGAGGTCGTCAGGATGCAGGGGCATGAAAACCTGAACGCCCGGACGATTTCGGAACATCTGGGATGCTCTACACAGCCTGTGCTGTACAATTTCAAAACCGTGGATGAGATCCGTGAAGCAGCCTATGCAATCGCGGATGCTTATCACACGGAGTTCATCATGCCGAAAGAGACCGATAAGAACCCGATGCTTGCACTGGGACTGAATTATGTCCGCTTCGGGCACGAAGAGAGGAACCTGTTCCGCTTCCTGTTCCAGACGAATAAATTCGGCGGGAAGAATGTGGATGCGCTTATCCGTGATCCGAATCTCGCGGGAATATTAGCCGTAATGGCAAAGGGGCTCGGCTGCGGAACCGAGGAAGCCCGGGAGATGTTTCTGACGTTTTTCTGCGTGGCGCATGGTCTTGCCAGTCTGCTGGCTAACAATTCCATGGAATATGATGAAGAGCAAAGCCGGAAGATGTTGGAAAACGTCTTCCACGGGATGATTGCTGCCCGGAAAGGAAAACTGTTATGAAAAAACTTTATGAAAAAAATGAAGTTCTCTTCGCGGTACTCTGGATACTCGTTTATTGTTTTGTTCTGGTTCCGATACGCGGAAATTTCGGAGATGAAAGCATATGGATGACGTTGGCGCTGCTTCTCTTTGCTGCCGGGATCACAATTTTCGTGAAATCCAATCATCTTGAGGAGAAATACGGCCTGACCGGCTGGCCGAAGAACACCCGGCGTTTCCTGTACTTTCTCCCGATGTGGATCATCGTCACCGGAAATCTGTGGGGCGGGGTTTCTCCTGCGTATAAAGGTACCGCGCAGCTGTTCGCGGTTCTTTCAATGGCGCTGGTCGGTTATGTGGAGGAAATGATTTTTCGAGGCTTCCTGTTCAAGGCGCTGATCCCGAAAAACGGGATCGTGACTGCAATCATCATTTCATCAGTGACCTTCGGCATAGGACATGTCGTCAATCTGCTCACCGGACAGGGAAATCTTGAGACGATCGTGCAGATCATTTTTGCCGTCAGTCTGGGGTTCCTTTTCACAATGGTCTTTTACAAGAGCGGCAGCCTGCTCCCCTGTATCGCCGCCCACAGCCTGATCGATGTCTTCTCGAAATTCGCCGTTACCTCGGAAACCGCTGACAAAATCTATGTGGGTATGACAATCATCCTGGCCATTGCCTATTCCATCTATCTGAGCCGACTTGGATTGGGAGAAGCAAAACAAAATGCTCATCTCTCGGCAAGATGAAGGGGACGGACCTGAAGGTCCGACCCCACCATGCACCGATACAAACACGGGACAGTTCCGGAGTAACCGTCCCGGAACTGTCCCGTGTGTTGATCAAAGGTTTGCTGTTTTTAAAAGGCCTTGCGATCCTTCATAAAATAATCAATCTTCTTCCCGGATTTTGCCTGCATCGGGCCTGCCGCGGAGGCGTTGGAGAGGGCCGCGGACGCGGCGTGGGAGATCTCATGACCGAGCAGTGCCTGACCGTGGGCGCTGGTAAAGTCCAGCTTGCCCGGCGCGAAGGCAATGTTGCTGCCCTTTGCGACGGCTTCGGCCTCGGCTGTTGTCTTTTTCGACATAATGGCGTACAGTATGTCTATGATTTTCTCTTTTTCTTTCCCTTGTAGTTTTTCGGCGGCTTTATGCGCTTTTTCTTATTTCCATCGTAATAAAATTGCTGCGTTATTTGCTTTTTTTCTCCGGCCCCGGGTGCGGCGTTTTCATTTACCGGTTTCCTCCCGCTTTTTGCCTGCATCGGGCCTACCGCGGAGGCGGCGGAGGCGGTCGAGAGGGCCGCGGACGCGCCGCCGTGGCCTGACGTGACGCTCATCCCGCGGGCGGCCATCATACCTTCCCGGTCGGCGCGGGCTTCCAGGGCGGAATCGTTCACCAGGCCGCTGCCCTTCACCTCGCCCCTTGCCTGGGACGCGACGTGGGAGATCTCATGGCCGAGCAGTGCCTGACCGTGGGTGCTGGAAAAGTCCAGCTTGCCCGGTGCGAAGGCAATGTTGCTGCCCTGCGCGACGGCTTCGGCCCCGGCCTTGCCTACCTCTTTGTTCTCATAAAGCTTTACACCGGAAAGGTCCATGCCGAAGGAATCTTCCATCTTCTCGCGCATCACTGTGGGCATATCGACCTGATGACCCAGGCTCTCCACCATTGTGCTGTTGGGGAGGGAGGTTTCCTGCTTCTTACTGAGGAATGATGCCGTGTCGGTGTTTTTGCTGTTCCATTTTTTCTGCTGTGCGTAAGTGTAACTCATATTTTCCTCTTTTGTTACTATTTATGGATTAGCCGCCGTGGCGGATGGTTCTTCCGTTACCCCCATTTCAGTCCGGGGCGGCGTGGACGATCTGTACGTACCCTGTGCTTACTCTTCTTCTCCTGCTTTTTCCAATAATTCTCAATATACTTATCAATATTATTATCTTTTTTCTTCTTCCTGCCGCTTTTTGCCTGCATCGGGCCGGCCGCGGAGGCGGCGGAGGAGCTTGAGAGGGCTGCGGATGCGCCGCCGTGGGAAGACGTGACGCTCTCCCCGCGGGCTGCTTTGAAACCTTCCCGGTCGGCGCGCTCTTCCAGCGCGTGATCGTTCACCAGGCCGCTGCCCTTCACCTCGCCCCTTGCCTGGGACGCGACGTGAGAGATCTCATGACCGAGCAGCTCCTGTCCGTGGGTGCTGGAAAAGTCCAGTTTTCCCGGTGCGAAGGCAATGTTGCTGCCCTGCGCGACGGCTTCGGCCCCGGCCTCGCCCACAGCTTTGTTCTCATAAAGCTTTACGGCCGTCAGGTCCATGCCGAAAGAATCTTCCATCTTCTCGCGCATCACCGTGGGCATATCGACCTGATGCCCCAGGTTCTCCACCATTGCGCTGTTGGGGAGGGAGGATTCTTTCTTCCTGCTGTGGAACGCCTCCGCGTTTTTGCTGGTCTTTTTTTTCATCTGAGTGAAACTGTAACTCATAACGCTGCACCTCATTTTCATCCTATCGGGGACAGTCCCCCATCTCATTGCTGCTCATTTTCGTGGGAACAGTCCCATGAAGGGACAGTCCCCGTGGTCGTAAGTTTATTAATAGCCTTCATCCTTTTTCAAAAGGTTTTCCTCCTCCAACACCTCGTCTTCCAGTTCTCCGAGATCTATTATTTCGTGGTTATTGTCTTTTTTGTTTTGTTCCTTTACCGCAGCCAGTTTCTTCATTACCTTGGCATCCAATTGTTTCGCTTTTTCTTTAAATGGGTCGACTTGGTCATTTTTTGACATTTCGATTACTTGATTGATAATATCTTCGTCCCATCCATCATCAGTTACATTATGTTGTGGTGTTGATTCTATAAGCGTATTATCACTATCCTTATTGCTCGTTATATTATTGATTATATTATTTTCATTCGTTATATTCGCAATCGAATTATCACTTTTCTCATTGATCAAATTCTCTTTGATATTATCATTTTCATTCTTTATATCTATAAGCGAATTATCATTTTCCTCATCGATTTCCTCATCGATCAAATCATTATCGCTATTATCAATTTCCTCATCGATCAAATTATTATCTCGATTATCTTTGTTAATTCTATTACCTTTTTCATCATACCCTCCGTATTCTTCTACGCCCAGGTACTCATCAATATCATAATCCGTAGCTTTCCATTTTTTCTTAAATTTACTTAATCGAGCCCTTTTGGCTTCTATCTGTTCCGGGCTTTCGAATATTTCTTCATCTTCACTAACTGAATCATTTCTCATCAAGGGTTCATCATCGTACATACGTGGAATGTTTTTTGTCACGGGAATTACACCATCATCAATAGTATTTAATATTTTGTCTGTTTTTCCATGCTTAAAAACTGATTTTCCATTTATGAATCGCGGTCTATAGCCACCCATCTCCGCTGCCGCACGTTCCTGCCTTAATTTTTTCAGGTCATCACTGGGATTGAACCAATGGCTGCTCACAGTACTGAACCAGTCATATATTGTTCCCAGCCAGCCTCTCTTTTTATTCAGCTGATAATCTTGTTCATCACTAATCAGCCTCATTGACCCATCTTTATTCTTCCATCGAGACTCATTCTCAGGCTCTTCTTCTATTATTTCCTGGTTCCTCTTACCGCTTTTAGCCTGCATCGGGCCTGCAGCGGAGGCGGCGGAAGCGTTGGAGAGGGGTGCGGACGCGCCACCGTAGCCCGGCGTGACGCTTTCCCCGCGGGCTGCCATGAGGCCTTCCCGGTCGGCGCGGGCTTCCAGGGCGTGATCGTTCACCAGCCCGCTGCCCTTCACCTCGCCCCTTGCCTGGGACGCGACATGAGAGATCTCATGGCCGAGCAGCGCCTGACCGTGGGTACTGGTAAAGTCCATCTTGCCCGGCGCGAAGGCAATGTTGCTGCCCTGCGCGACGGCTTCGGCTCCAGCCTTGCCCACAGCTTTGTTTTCATAGAGCTTCACATCGGAGAGGTCCATGCCGAAGGCCCCTTCCATCTTCTCGCGCATCACCACGGGCATATCGACCTGGTGGCCGAGGTTCTCCACCATAGCGCTGTTGGGGAGGAAGGACTCCTTCTCCCCGCTGACGAACGTCTCCGCGCTCGACTTTTTGCTTCCCTTTTTTTTCTGCTGTTCGTAACTGTAACTCATTGATCAACCCCTCTTTTTCATTCTTAAGCAGTTTCTCTGGTGGTTTGTGCCATTTTCCGTATGAAAAAAGTTTTGTTTTGGCGCAAATCACTTTGCATGGGCAACTGAATTATAACATTGATTGCCATGGGGCAATATTATATTTCACTATGGAAGTAAGGAAAATTAATCTGATTCTAATCTATTCAATATGGAGCTTAAAGCACGCGAATCCGGGCTTGATGTGACTCGGCGGCGTTCATCTCACCGAAACGTCAGGCGCTCAGCAGCAATGTCAAGCTGCCGCGGAACTCACGGCACATCAACACCGGCTTCGCGTGCTTTTTCAGCTTTTTTTTTCATATATGTTTTACCGGTCATCCGGATTCTGTTCTTCATCTGCCACCTCTTCGGTGAGGGACGTCAGTTTATCTCTAAATTCTCTTGGAATATTTCCACGGCCAAATACCATTTTATGGAAAGCCATTTTAATACCATCCTCAATTTCAAGGAGCTCTTTTCCATCGGTATCCAACCTGCTGATCCAATCAATTCGTATCGTTTTCATGAGCTCATTGACGACCAAATGTGGTGAAACAATATCTTCATATTCTTTCGGCATATTTTTCCATTGGGCTCTGATCACGGTCTTCATTTCTTCCGGCTTTTTTTCGAGACACGTTTACGCATCTTTTGTATATTTATAGATAAGATTTGGTTTGAGAAATGAAAACTTTGGCCAATTAGCTTTGTCAATAGCCGTTTTGTTAAAAAAAACTTTGGCCAAATTGTTTGTCATTGGCCAAATAGCTTTGTCAGTATACAAAATTTGTGGGCCCGGCTGGGTTCGAACCAGCGACCAAGCGGTTATGAGCCGCCTGCTCTGACCGCTGAGCTACGGGCCCTTGCGGTTTTTTGATTATAAACCTTAATCAACAGAATTTGCAAATTTTTTTGTGAATTGATTATAATAGCTATAAGCTGGTCCCTGGCCTCTGGCCCCTGACCCCTTAAAACCATCCAGGTCCGCGAAGGAGAGAGCGCGGTTTTGGCAGTAAGGAATATCATTATGAGAAAAACACTGATCCAAAATGCGCGGATCTTCACGCCGGGGCAGTCGTCCTTCCCGGGATGGCTCCTGATCGAAGAGAAGAAAATTGCCGATTTCGGCGAAAATTCCGCACCTGACACTTATATTCAAAACGCTGAAGAGATGATCGATGTCGCGGGGCAGAAGCTGCTGCCGGGGTTTATCGATATTCATACGCACGGTTGTCTGGGGTGCTGCACCATGGACGCGGACCCGGAAAGCATCCGCAAGATCGCTTCCTTCCACGTTACGCACGGCGTGACGACCTACCTGCCCACCACCATGACGGATACGACCGAAGCCACTGTCAATGCGATCCGCTGTGTGACGGAGTTTGTCGGAAAGCGCGGGGATTTCGCGAAGATCCCCGGAGTTCATCTGGAGGGACCCTTCTTCAACGCGGCCAAGTGCGGCGCGCAGGATACGGCCAATATCCGCCGGGCAACTGCGGAAGAGTGCAGAGCCTTCCTCGACGCGGGGATCATCAAACGCATTGCCATTGCGCCGGAATTCCCGGAAAATCTCAAAGCCGCTGATATGTTCCATGAAGCGGGCGTCAGTATCTCTGCCGGACATACCAATGCGGTTTATGCCGACATGGCGGAAGCCCTGAATCACGGGTTCCGCAGCGTTACGCACCTGTATAACGGGATGAGTTCTTTCACCCATCGCGAACCCGGTGCGGCCGGCGCCGCGCTTTCGCTGGATGATTATTCCTGCGAGATCATCTGTGACAACATCCATTCCCATCCGGCAGCGCAGAATATCGCCTGGCGCTGCAAGGGTGCTGAAAAAATCGTCCTGATCACCGATATGATCCGCCCTTCCGGCCTGCCGGACGGTCACTATCCGCAGGCGGACGGGAGCGAGTTCATCGTCTCTCACAACGGAACCGAACTGCGCATCCCCAGCGGAGCCCTGGCGGGCAGTGCCCTGACCATGGAACGCGGCTTGAAAAACTTCACCGCGAATGCCCACGCCACGCTTGAGGAAACCTGGCGGTGCAGCAGCCTGAATGCCGCCAAACTGATCGGCATCGACAACGAAACCGGCTCGATCGAGAAGGGAAAACTCGCGGACCTCGTCCTGATTGACGATGAATTCACTGTCAAAAGGACAATTATCGAAGGAAAGACAGTCTTTTATCAATAAAAGGTGTATCTATTCAGAATTTGAGCGACGCACATGAGGACAGGCACGCTTGTTTTGGCTTCGCAACACAAGGTGCCAGTCCCCAAGTGCTTCGTTCTGAAAAGGTACGAAAAGGTATTTTATGGCTCACATCTTTGTAACCGGTGCTGCTGGATTCATTGCATCACGCATTTGTGAACTTTTGCTGGATAACGGCGATGAAGTCACCGGAATTGACATTTTGAACAATATTTACGATGTCCGGCTGAAAGAATACCGGCTCAATAAACTCATGGGACGGGAAGGCTTTCACTTTTTCCGGACCGATATTACGGATTTCGCGGGGCTGGAAAAACTGTTTTCAACCAACCATTACGACGCTGTTATCAATATCGCCGGGATCCCCGGGGTGCGGCTCAGCATGAAGGATCCCTGGCTTTACCTGAACGTCAACACCGGCGGGGTGGTGAACCTGTTGGAGTGCTGCCGCCGGTACGGTGTGAAAAAGTTCATCCAGGCATCCACATCTTCGATTTACGGCGAAAACGCCCCATTCCCGACGGATGAGAACGCTTCTTCCGACCGTCCGCTCCAGCCTTACGCCGCCAGTAAAAAAGGCGCTGAGGCGGAGTGTCACGCTTACCATTATCTTTATGATATTGACGTCACCATTTTCCGCTTTTTCACCGTTTACGGTCCGGCGGGACGCCCGGATATGGCGATCTACCGCTTTGTCAAATGGATCGCGGAAGGCGAACCGATCCAGCTCAATGGAGATGGAAACCAGACCCGTGGCTTTACCTATGTCGATGATATCGCGAAGGGCTGCATTCTGGGACTGAAAAATGTCGGTTATGAAATCATGAATCTCGGCGGACATGAGTCCATTTCCATCAATGATCTGATCCATAAGCTGGAAGGCATGATCGGCAGAAAGGCCATCGTTGATCATCAGCCGGTGGTGAAGGCGGATATGCTGGCCAATCTGGCGGATATTACCAAGGCACGGAAGCTTTTGAACTGGGAACCGGAAGTGGAACTGGATGAAGGTCTGCGCAGGACGGTTGACTGGTACCTGCAGGGCCGGGATTGGCTCAAGGATATTCGGATCTGATGCAGACACTGTGGCAAAAGCTGTACGGCTGGTTCAATGACCGTGTATTGCGCAGGGTGCTGCGTAATTCGACGTATTTGATCCTCTCCAACCTTATCAGCGTATTTCTGACGATTTTTATCACCCGGAAGCTGGGGGTCTATAACTATGGCGTTTTGGGCTTGATCACGTCGTATGTGACGAACGTCAACAAGCTCTTTTCCTTCCGCATGAACGAAGTCGTGGTGCGCTATGTCGGCGAAGCTTATGTCAATCAGGACCGTGCCCGGACCGGTGCGCTCATCAAGTTTGCCGCGCTGGTGGAGGCCGTCACCTCGTTGTTTGCCTTTATCTTTATGGCGGCGACAGCACGGCTTGGCGCGAAAATCTTCCTGGATGACCCGGAGCTTGCCGGGATGATCATGTTTTACGGCATCTCCATCATCGGCGGGATCGTCATGGAAACCGCCAATGGGATCCTGCGTGTCATCAACCGCTACCGCTCCATTGCCCTCGTCAGCCTGATACAGAATGTGATCGTGGCGGGGATCGTCTATTTTTCCACTGTCAACAATCTCGGATTGATGGGGATCCTGAGCGCTTACATGATCGGAAAGGTCCTGCTCGGAGTCGTGCCGGTGATCCTCTGCGCGACGTGGCTGCCGAAGAATATCGGGAAAGACTGGTGGAAGGCACCGCTTTCACTGATCACGGACAAAAAAGCGATCCTGCGCTTCACCGTCTCGACGAATATCTCCAGCACCATCAACCTGATTGCCCGTGACGGCGAGCTGCTGTGGGTCGGCGCTCTGCTCAGCCCGTTGTATGCCGGCTATTACAAGACGGCGATGACGGTGATCAACATGGTGCTGACGCCCATCAATCCGCTCATCGATACCTCTTTCCCGGAGATGAACCGGGCGATCATTCAGAAAAAATGGGCAAAAATCAAACGGCTGCTGGGCAAGATCACCGCGATTTCTGCTGTGTGGACCGGAGCCGCTTTTGTCGGATTGCTGCTGCTGGGAAAGCCGCTGCTCTTCCACGAGGTGAACATTCTTGGGCTTTCCTTCCAGATTTTCAAAGAAGAATTTCTGCCGGCCTACGACATCATCATGATTTTGATGTTCGGTTACGGAACGGCGAATATTCTCTTCTGGAATCGTACGCTTCTGCTGGCCTTCAGTGAAGCGGATTACGCGACGACGGTCAGCTTTTACACCATGCTTGTCAAGATGTTCATGACGATTGTCTTCGTGCCGCGGGGGGCATATTATATTGAGGCGATCCTGCTTTCGGCTTATCTGGCGGTTTCTGTCCTGATCATGACCTGGCGCGGGTTGTGGGATCTGCGGAAAGCGGAAAAGAATGATCCGAACCCGGTTGGACAGACCGCGTATAAAAAGGCGGCTTCGTGATCATTGCCTGCGCGACTACGACCAGACTGCCCTCGGAAACCGCCAATTCGATCCAGGCGGTGATGGCGTGTGACGGACTGCGGCGCTGCGGTGCTGAGATTCATCTGTATGTGCCCGGCTCCGGGAACATCACTTTCGATGAAGTCCGGCAGCATTACGGATTGCATTGTGAGCCTTTCTCTGTTTCCTACCTGCGGTCTGATCCGCATCTGCATCGGATGGATTTCACGCTTTCTACGCTTTCTGCCATGAGAAAGATCCATGCCGGGGTCTGCTATACCTGGACGATCCAATTGGCAGCCGCCGCGGCTTTGGAAGGGATGGAGACCGCTTACGAGATCCATGATCTGCCGACGGGCGGCGGAGTCCACTGGTTTGATCTCTATACCCGCACCAGAGCCCCGAAAAAAATTATCTGTATCACAAAAGCACTGCAAAATCGACTTTTGGCACACTTCCCGCATCTTAAGGAGCAGGACTGTCTGATCATGCCGAACGGGTTTTCTCCGGAGGATTATGAGGGATTACCGGAGCTTGATGAGGCGAAAAGACAAATGGGGTTCTCTCCCGACCGGCCGGCGGTTTCCTGCAGCGGTCATCTCTATGAAGGCCGAGGTTCCGAGCTGTTTTTACAGCTGGCAGCGCGCTTTCCTGAAGCAGATTTTCACTGGTTTGGCGGGACACCGGATGCCGTGACGCATTGCGGTGAAGATGCCCGGCAGAAGGGGCTGACCAATGTGACGTTTCATGGCTTCGTGACACGGGACCGCCTGCCGCTGGCGCAGGCTGCCTGTGATGTGCTGCTGATGCCCTACGATAAACACATCGCCGGGTCCGGAGGGGGAAATTCCGCGGAGATTTGCTCTCCGATGAAAATGTTTGAATATCTGGCGGAAGGACGCTGTATCATCAGTTCCGACCTGCCGGTGATACATGAAGTCCTTGATGAGAACTGCGCTGTGTTCTGTGAGCCGGAGGATCCGGATTCATGGACAGCGGGCCTTCGTAAGGTTTTGAATGATGATGCTCTGCGCTGTAAGCTTGCCAGAGCCGCAAAAGTGCGCTCGGCGCAGTACACGTGGCAGAAACGTGCAGAGATTTATCTGAATAGGAGAAAACATGCGTAAAAACACATCGCTGCTTTGGTATATTCTGACCATCCTTATCCTGACCGTGGGAATTTCCGCGGTTATGGCACGTTGGACGGAAGGAACGCCGGGAGTCACCTTCTGGACTTCCGCCGCGATTTCTCTGCCCTGTCTGATTCTGGCTGCTGTGGCATGGAGATGGGCCGGAAAGGGGAAAGCCCTTGCAGTGATGATGTTCCTGGCCTTTGCGCTGCGGCTGGGTTTTGGTTTGGCAGCAATTAATTTGCTGCCGATTTACGGTCATCCGGATGAACGCCGTGAGGAGAAAGGCTACCTTTTTGACGACGCCTGGCGCCGGGATGCGGAAGCCTGGGCAATCGTGGAGCAGGAAGATATCAGCTTCAAGGATTCGCTGGTGCGTTCCTATCACAATGACCAATACGGCGGTTTGACCGCCATGACCGTCTGGCTGTATAAATATATCTCTCCCGACGCGCGGCGTTTTACGGTGATCATGCTTTTGGGTGACTTTATCGCGGCGCTCGGATTGCCTTTCCTCTGGAAGGGACTTCGGGGAAGATGGGGCAGCCGGGTCGCGCAGATCGGATGCTGGACCTATGCGCTTTATCCGGACGCGATATTTTTTTCCGGTGCGCCGATGCGGGAACCCTTCCTGAACGGGATCCTCTGCGTGGTGTTCTGGGCGCTTGCAACCTATCGGGAGCATAAGATCCATTCCATCGATATTATTGTGGTTTGTGCCGTCTGCTGTCTGCCTTTCTCTTCCATGGTGGCTGTGGTCCTTATCGGGATCACGGTGTTCTGGATCTGGGCGGAGATGCTGATCCCGCGGTCCCGCAAATGGCTGTGGGGTGGGATCATCCTGATGGCTGTGTGCATTTTGGCGGCTGTTCTCATCGCGCTGCCGATTTTTCAGAATTGGATCCATTTTGATGTGTTTACAACAGAAAACGCTTCCGGCTGGGTGGAAAAAGTTGTCGGTGAGATCGGCGGGCAGTTCCGCTCGCTCTTTGTCGCTGTTTATGGGCTGACGCAGCCTGTGCTTCCGGCAATTGCGGTTTACCCGGTCCCACCGGCTTGTGACCTGGCACATGGTCCCTGTACGACGATTTTCTGGAAGGTTGTGGGCATCTTCCGGGCAGCCGGCTGGTATGTTCTGGTTCCCTTCCTTTTCTATGCCATCTTCTCGACGCTTCGGATCAAGGATAAGCGGGAAAAAGCGCTGATGATCGTCAATGCTATTTTTATTGTGGTGTGGCTGTTCGTCAGTTCCTTGCGGGCAGGCGGCGATCAGATCGATAATCCCCGTTACCGTGTGATCTTCCTTCCCTGGCTGGCGTTCATGGCGGCCTGGGGAATCGATTTCGCGCTGAAGAAACGTGACTGGTGGCTGGTCCGCTGGATCGCGATCGAAGTGTTCTTCCTCGGATTCTTCACACAGTGGTACTACAGCCGTTACAGCGGCGATGCCATCCGCCGTTATCCCTTCTGGAAAACGGTGACCTACATCCTGATCTGCAGTGCGATCGTGTTCGCGACGGGATTTATCGAGCCGATCAAAAAGAAACTTAAAAAATAAGTGGTCGGTGGTCAGTGAGGTAAGTGGATTTTGTTTTTACCAACAACGATTGACGAAATAAAAGTACTCGGCTGGGATGCGCCGGACGTGATCCTGGTGACGGGGGATGCCTATATCGATTCTCCGCACATTGGGATCGCTGTGATCGGTCATGTGCTGCAGAATGCCGGGTACAACACGGCAGTTATCGCCCAGCCGGATGTGAATTCCCCGGCTGATATCACCCGTTTGGGTGAGCCGAAGCTCTTCTGGGGCGTATCCGCAGGTTCGGTGGATTCGATGGTGGCGAATTATACCGCTTCCAAAAAGCCCCGCAAAAGCGATGATTATACACCCGGCGGGATCAACAACCGCCGTCCGGACCGTGCCTGCATGGTCTACACCAACCTGATCCGCCGGAATTTCAAGAATACAAAACCGATCATGCTCGGCGGTATCGAGGCTTCGCTGCGCCGCGTGGCACATTATGATTTCTGGAACAACAAGATCCGCGGCTCGATCCTTTTTGATGCCAAGGCGGACTATCTGATTTATGGAATGGGAGAAAAGTCGGTACTGGAATTCGCTTTCGCACTTGCCAAGGGACTGCCGGTGGAAAAGATCCGCGGACTGGCTTATAAGGCAAAGGAAATGCCTGAAGGTGCACTGGAGCTGCCGTCTTTTGAATCCGTGCGGGATGACAAGCAGGCCTTCATCTCCATGTTCCGGACTTTTTATGAGAACTGCGACCCGATCCACGGCAAGACGCTCGCGCAGAGGCATGGTGACCGTTTCCTGATCCAGAATCCGCCGGCTAAAACGATGACACAGCCCGAGCTGGATGCTGTTTATGCCTTGCCTTACGAGCGGGACGTCCATCCGTATTACAAGAAACAGGGCGCAGTCAAAGCGCTGGAGACGATCCGCTTTTCCGTGACGACCCATCGCGGCTGTTACGGGGAGTGCAACTTCTGTGCGATCGCGATTCATGAGGGACGGACAGTCCAGTGGCGGTCTGAAAATTCGATTCTTAAAGAAATCCAGCACATTGCCACGCTGCCCGGTTTCCGCGGGATCATCCCCGATATGGGCGGTCCGACGGCAAATATGTATGGGTTCGAGTGTTTGAAAAAGCAGAAATACGGCGGCTGCAGGGATAAACGCTGTCTTTTCCCGCAGCCCTGTCCTTCGCTGGGAATCAATCATGAAAAACTGACGAGCCTGCTGCAGCGTGCCCGGCGGATCCCCGGCGTCAAGCAGCTTGTGACCGCATCCGGCATTCGTTATGACATGATCCTTGCGGATCCCGGCGCGGGTACCCATTACCTGGATGAGATCTGCCGTTATCATGTCTCCGGTCAGATGAAGGTCGCGCCGGAGCATCATAATCCGAAGGTCCTGGCGCTGATGGGAAAACCGGGTGTCGAAAAGCTGCAGGAGTTTCGGGTGCTTTTTGACAGGCTCAATAAAAACGCGCCGCACAAGCAGTTTTTGACATATTATTTTATTGCCGCTCATCCGGGCTGCACCCTGACGGATATGCAGTATCTGCGCCGCTTTGCCAACGAAAAGCTGCATATGACGCCGGAACAGACCCAAATCTTCACGCCTACGCCTTCCACCTGGTCGACCCTGATGTATGTGACCGAGATGGATCCCTTCCGCAATGAGCCGATTTTTGTAGAAAAAGACCCGGCAAAACGGCAGAAACAAAAAGACATTCTCGTTCCAAATCAGAAATCAGATATCAGAAATAAGAAATAAGGCATCGGAAATGAAAGATGTATTAATTTATAACCCGCATGCTTCAAAAGGGGTGCGGCATTTCAGGGAAAAAAAGATCATGGAAGCGTTTTCCGCTGCCGGTCTTACGCCGGAACTGTTCGTAACGGAACGACCGGGACATGGAACCGAACTCGCAGAAGAAGCCGCAAAGAATGGAGCGGATCGGGTGATCATTTCCGGCGGGGATGGGTCGATCAATGAAGTGGTGAATGGCCTGGTCAATGCGCAGAAGCAGGGGTTTACCGGGACGGCTCTCGGATTTATCCCATCAGGACGCGGCAATGATTTTTGTGAAGCGCTCGGTATTCCGAAAAAGCTGCATGAAATCATTGAAATTCTCCGACAGGATAACCGCATGCGCTGTGATATTGGCGCCGCGGGCGATGGAACCTTTGAGCATTATTTTATCAACGGTTCCGGTTTTGGGATCGAATCCGCCATCAATTACTATGCCACCCAATCGATAATCTCCGGAAAGCTTTCGTATATTTATGGAATCGCCAAGTCCATCTTTCGGGATCTGCTTGTGCAGGAGGCAGATTTTGAAATTGATGGAAAGACGATGCATTATCCTTTTGTGCTGTTCGCCGCGATGAACGGACGGCAGGAGGGCGGCGGGTTTCATCTGGCACCGGATTATCGTCTGAATGACGGAATGTTGGATATCTGTATGGTCGGGGGCAACATTCCTGCTCCGCGTCTGCTGTTCACGATCCCTCACCTTTCATCCGGTCAGCTGGATTATCCGGGAATCCTGTCCATGAAAGCTTCCACGGTCCATGTTCATTTGGAACCGGACAAAAAAGGGCTTTTCAGTCAGGTGGATGGGGAAACGATCATTGAGCGGGGACATGACTTTTATTCAAGGATCTCTCCGTGGAAAATAGAGATCATCACCAAGGGGAAGCAACCATGAACCTTAGATCGATTTGGAATCAGATTTCTGAGAAATTTGTGAAAAACAAGGAACAGATTTTATTTGTCTTTGCTGTATCTTTTTGTGTATTTACCTTTACGATTTCCCTGATCCGCGCGGCAGTGACGGCACTGACTTATGATGAAGCGTCAACGTACCT
Source organism: uncultured Chloroflexota bacterium (assembly GCA_902791025.1). Lineage (GTDB taxonomy): Bacteria > Chloroflexota > Anaerolineae > Anaerolineales > Anaerolineaceae > Flexilinea. The sequence continues at coordinate 40,819 of CADATZ010000020.1, forward strand.
GCGGTATTATCAGGAGGACTTTTTTGCCCGTGATGTTATGTCCTGGTATTTTTCCGGTCCCGGATGTATCGCCAACAATCACTGGCTGAATTCATTCCTGATCTGGTTCCTTTGTAAAATTACCCGAATCAAATTCAGCGAATTTATGGTCCGTTTCCCGATCCTGGTGATGTATGCCATCTATCTGTTCGCGGTCTGCCGGTCTTACAAAAAGAAAGTTATCTCCCTCCCTGTCCTGATCCTGCTTGTCGGAAATTATTATCTGGATGAGTTCTATGGGCTGGCAAGAGGGTATGGTATGGCTAATACCTTCGTTTTTCTCTTCTGCCTCAGTTATATGAATTGGCGGAAGTCAGATTTCAGCCGGATGCGATACCTGAATTTAGCCATGATCTGTGCGGTTTTTGCCGTTTTATCCAATACAATTGTGCTGCTGCTCTATCCCGCGGTTGGTATTTTGTGCCTGTACAGGCTGATCACGAAAAAACAATTTCTCAATTTCCTGAAAAATTGCTCAGTGGTATTTATCGGATTTTTGGCTGTGACTGTTTTGATGGTGATCTATCATTTCAATATATCCGCACCGGGCAAGATGCTGTATACCGGAGGACATAATTTTTATGATAACTTTGTAAAGGGGTATATTGAAATGTTCGTTTCAGGAGGATCTTTCATTTCGATCCTTTCCGGCGTTGTGACTGCTCTTGTTCTGCTCTGTGTTCTTCGCATCAACAAAGGAATGAAAGAACTTGATTTCGGGGTGATGATGTTTTTGTTCATTATCACGAATCTTGTCATTCACCCGCTGACTGCGCCGAAGGGGTATATCGCGACCCGTGTGCTGCTGCCCTTTTACGCCTTTATGGTTCTTGCTGTCAATGAAATCGTCCAGACCGCGTTCAAAATGCCGCTGCCCGGCGGAAAACGTATTCCCGGAGTTTTTGGAAAATACAGCGGGGTTGTGCTTTGCGCTGTATGTGTGTGTCTGTTTGTCTCACGGATCGATCTGGACAGAACGAAGGACTGGAAGAATGACTACCGTTACAGAACCCTGGAAACCGGAAGCGCTATCACCGGCCAGCCGCATAACGCGGATTGGGGACATCCCTCCGGTGATTTCTATATCAAGAAAAACGAAGCAATCGTTGAGGAGTTTTACAGTTATCTGAGGTAGAACCGGATTCCCGGTTATTCCTTAGCGCATTTTCTCAGTGATGCAGCCAGCAGCAGCGGGAGCCCGATGAATAAGCCATAGACGTAGCGGTATTCGTTATAAACCGGAGACGGCAGGATGCTCAGCCACAGGAACAGCCCCGGCAGGAAGAGAATGAACTTTTTCCGGTTCTGATACAGGCACCAGAAACCGCAGAAAAGCCAGACCCACCAGCACGCTCCGCGGCTGAAAAGCAGCGGCAGCAGGGGGATCTTCAGGTCCTGATGATAGGCATGCCAATTGTATATTTTATCCACGATCACGGATTTATAAATCGGTGCGGCATGAATATCGCCGATCTGCTGTCCCAGGATAACACCGTAAAATGTAGTCCAGTATTGTGTTTCCGGAAACCAATATCCATAAGTGTTGTGCAGAGCAGCTTCCAGATATGAGACGGGATATTTTCCTGCGAGTTTCAGCCATAGCTTGAAAAACGCTTTTGGATCCTGCTGATACTGACTCTGAATGAAATGATTTTTTACAGGATCCGCGAATGTACCGGTATATTCCCTCCAGATTTCCGGAATGTCATACCAGCTATCGAAAAGGGCCAGATCTTCGGAACTGATTTCCTCATAATGTTCAGAAATCGTCCGTGCCATTTGCTGCTGAAGGAGGGAAAGGATCAGGCCGCTTCCCACTTTTTTTACATTCAGTAATGGATATAACAGGTAATTCCAAATACATAGTACAGCGCATGTGATCACGGCAGCAGTGAGGATTTGTCTCTTGAAGGAACGAAAACGAAACAGGAAAAATATCGGGAGAAGAATGGTGATCAATAATCCGTTATGCCGGGTCAGCGGCAGAAAAACCAGCGTAAATATCAGCCAAAATAGACTTTTTTTGCTGTGAAAAAAACGTTTTTCATTTTCAGCGGCGGAGTCCACACAAAGCAAAAGTCCTAAAAAGCAAAGAGAAAAGGGGATATCCTTCCAAATCGTCACGCTGAAAAGCGTATTTCCCGGATAGAGCGCAAACCAGGCAAAAATCAAACCTTTAAGAAAGGGATGTTTGATATAATGTGTGATCCGTTCAAAGCATAAGGCAAAAACGATTGTCATCAGCAGCATTTGTAAAAATGAGCAGATTCCAATCCCAATTTGCAGCGAGCCGGTAAGTTTTTCAACCGGCAGCAGAATACACCGCAAAACAAGATCCAGAAATGCCGAGTGATGATCGCTGAGATTTTCAACGTGAATCGCATCGTAAACCTGTGCAGCTGAGTCATAGGTCATGTTTGCGGGATAGCAATACAGGTACCAGGGAATATAAGCGATGAAGAGAAGTCCCCAGTAAAGCAGAACCTTTTTCTTCGAGTATGTTTCCCTTTCATTTGTTCCCGATTCGGAAGGGCGGTCACGCAGGAACTGAAAAAGCAGAAATGAGCAGCAGTAATACAGCACAAAGTGGGAAAAAAAGAGATTCAGGTAATTGAGCAGTGTACTGCGGCTTTCCCATATCCAGCGAATCGACTCTCTTTTTTCAAAACTGATCCCGAGGCAGTAAAACAGTGCGATAAGCAGCGAGAACAATGCTGAGTAAGTTTTCAGCCTTTTGTCTGTTTCCTTGCTGCTGCGGATGATGACCCAAACGAAAAACAACATCAGAAGCAGCCAGATAAAGGACTCCGCATTGGCAAGTTCAAATCCTTTGTGGGTGATGTCGAACCGGAAGCCCCGTACGGCCAGAAAACTTATCAGAATCGCGGCTGCTATGAACATGGTCTTATTTACCGGGTCCAGCTTTTTTTGTTCTACCGCTCAGGCTTGCAAATAAAATCAGGGGTAACCCGACAATCAGGCCATAACCGTAGCGGAAGTCATTGGTGATCGGAACAAGGAGGATACCCAGCCACAATGCAAATCCGGCCATAAACAGGGCGAATTTCTTTCTGTTGCGGTACAGACTGTAACACCCGCAGTAGATCCACAGCCACCAATAGGTCCCCGGACTGAACAACAGGAAAAGGACCGGGGTTTTCGTGAATTGAATCTGTTTCAGCCAGATAATGATTTTTTCAACATATCCGATTTTTGCAAGAGGTGCAGGATGAATGTCTTCTACTTTTACACCATCATACATGGAATAGTCTGAGATCCATTGGTTGACTTCCGGGAACCAGAAGCCGTAATCATTCAGCAGGAAGGCTTCAATATAAGCCAGTGGAAACTTTAGCCCGTTTTTAAGCCATAAGGTAAAAAACCGGAAGGGATTTTCGTGGAAAAGTTCGTTATTAAACTGATCTTTGACTTTGTCTGCGTGACGTGGGTTGTACAGGGTCCATATTTCGGGAACAAGGAAGTATTCCTGCAGTTCTGAACGTTCTTCTTCTGTCAATTCATCACGGTGTTCGTCCAATACCCGGACGATCTGCTGTTCCATGAAGGTGTACACATGTGCGGGAGCGATATCGGTAATATGCAATGCCGGCATAAGGATGAGTTTCCATCCGAAGAATACAAGAAGAACACAGGCAAAGCCGATTGCGACTTGCTTCCGGAAATTTTTAAAGCGGAAAAAGAAGTATATCGGGAGGACTACCGTGACCGTGATCCCGTTATGACGCATCAGCGGCAGCAGGAGCAGACAAAGGAACATCAAAAAACATTTCTTTTTGTTTCTGAAAAAAGATTTTTCATCAATTACAGCAGCGTCAATGCACAGCAGCAGGATCAGGAAACAGACAGAGAACAGAATGTCCTTCCATAGTGTCACACTGAATAAATGATGGATCGGGTACAGCGCAAACCAGAGAAAGACAATTACTGCGATGACTTTGTTGTGCATATATTTTCGAATCCACTCGTAGCTGAAAGCAAAAACGAATGTTATGATCAGCATTTGTATGCAGGTGATAATTCCCACTCCGGTTTGGTATGATCCGGTGAATTTGTGAACTGCGAGAAGAATTCCTCTGATCACCAGGTTCAGGACCGCGGAATGATGATTGTTGAGAGAGTCAAGACTGATCGCATCCATGATCTGGTTCAGGGAATCCGGTGTCAGAAGCCCAGGATAATATGTCAGATACCAGGGAATATAAAAAATCAGAAGAATTCCCCAATACAGCAAGACCTTTTTCATGGAGAACTTGTATTGGGGCTTTTTATCTGCCGGGATCGGTGCGTCCCGCAGCATGCGGAAGGAAAGAAAGGCAAAAGAATAATATAAAACTGTGTGTCCGAAGAACATCAGAAAGGTGTTGAGCAGGTAGGAACGGGTTTCCCAGATCCAGGAAAGGCGGTACATTTTCGAAAGGCTGATTCCCAGAACATAGAATGCCGCTGTAATTACTGCGAAACCCGACGCGAAAATTTTCAGCCGCTTGTCCTTTTCACGAATACTCAGATAAATGACGCGGGCAAAGAACAGAAAAACGAGAAGCCAGATAAATGATTCTGTATTGACCAAAGCCAGATAGTCTGTAGTCAATTCCATTCGAAAACCGCAAACAGCTAAGAAAGCAAGCAGTAAAGAAAATGCAAGTGTCATATTTCACCTTAATTTTTCAGATCAATATCTGTTTTTTGTCTGCCGAGTACTGAACACATCAGTAAAGGCAATCCGATAAACAGACCGTACACATATCTGTATTCATTATACACCGGTGAGATCAAAATTCCGGTCCACAAAGCAAGTCCTGCCAGGAAAAGGATAAATTTGCCTTTGTTGCGGTACAGACAGTAACATCCACAGAACAACCACAGCCAGAAACATGCACCGCGGCTGAAAAGCAGCGGCAGCAGCGGTACTTTCAGATATTGATCATTGCTGATAAACGCAAGGATTCGTTTCAGTAAGCTGAAAGAGTGAACAGGCGCCTGATGAACATCCTCAATATCCCATTCTCCGGCATCTACACCGGAGAAAACGACCCAGTAATGCGTCTCCGGGAACCAGTATCCGTAATTATTCGCGAGAAATGCTTCTATGTAATCCACCGGATACCGTCTCCCGAGCTTTGCCCAGGACGCAAAGAAGCCGGCGGGGTCTTCCTGATACAGGTCATCCCGGAAGTGCCTTTTTACGGAATCCGAAATTCCGGGTTTGTATCGGGTCCAGAGGTCTTCGATGTCAAAGTATTGTGTGAAATCCCGCATCTCCTCCGCGGAGAGCTCTTCATGATGGACATTCATGGCACGTGCCATCTGCTGCTGCAATACAGAAAGCGCCTGCCCGGATGTGATCTCCGTCACTTGCAATGCCGGCAGCAGAAGAAGTTTCCATAAGCCAAAAATCAGCAGTGCGCACCCAAAGATCAAGCCTGCCTGTGTTCGGCAGCTTTTGAACCGCAGCAGCATGGATAACCCAATTACAATACTGATCAGGATGCCGTTGTGCCGCATCAGCGGGAGAAGAGCCAAAGCGATCAGCAGCAGGATTCTTTTTGTCCGGCTGTGAAAGAATGCCCTTTCATTTTCTGCCGCGGCATCAAGACACAGCAAGAGAGCCAGAAAACAGACTGAAAACAGGATATCTTTCCATAGCGTAACGCTGTAAATCGTATTGACGGGAAAAACGGCATACCAGAGGAAGACCAGCAACCTGAGCAGCCGGTTATGCAGATATTTCCGGATCCATACGCAGGTGAAGGAGAACACAAAAGTGACGATCAGCATCTGCAAAAAGCTTGTAACGGCGACGCCGTTCTGCAGTGAACCGGTAAGTTGGCGGACCGGTACGATCACGAGCCGCATCATCAGCGTCAGAAAGGCCGAGTGATGGTCACGGATCCCATTCAGGGTTATGGCATCATTGATCTGGTCGGCGGTATCCTGCGTCACGATGCCGGGGTAACAGTGCAGGTACCAGGGCAGGGAAAGGAGTGTCATGACGGCCCAGGTGATCCATACGCGTTTCATGGAAAACCTATCGGGTGATCCAGCCGCCTGCTGTTCTTTTTCAAAATATCCGAAACCAAAAAATGCCGCGCAATAGTACAGGATGGTATGGGAAAAAAAGAGCCAGATGACTTTTTCCGCGGTACCGGAATCTCTCCAGATCCATGAGATGCTTTTCATCCTTTCCATTCCGGCACCGGCAATGTAACATGCGGCGGTGATGACTGCAAACAGAGCGGCAAAGATCTTCAGTCTGCTGTTCTTTTCTTTCAGGCTTTTGTCAATGACAAAGGCGAAAAACAGCATCACCGGAAGCCAGATGAAGGACAAAGTGTTCTGCATGATCAGTCCCGCTTCCGTTATGGAATAGCGGAAGCCGTATATTGCTGAAAAACTGATCAGCAGAGACAACAGTATCCTCATTGATTGTCTCTCCCGAGATAACGGTGATAGAAATCAAGATGTTTCCGGGCTATGGAATCCCAGGAAAGAGCGGATGCGGCAAATTCCTGTCCCGCCCGGCCAAGTTTATTTCGTAAATCAGGATCATGAATCAGCTCACTTAATGCTGAGCGTAAAGCCTGCGGGTCATTGGGCGGGATCAGCAGACCGGTTTCCCGATCCCGAACCATATCCGGAATTCCGCCGACAGCAGTGGCGACCACGGGTTTTCCGAAAGCAAAGGCAGTCGGGATCACGCCGGACTGACTGGCGGAGAGGTAGGGCAGCGCAATGATGGCGGCCTGTTCCATGAATCCGGCGACTTCTTCATCACTCAAAAAGCGGTTTGTCAGTTTGATCTGCGGATGGGAAAGCTGCTCCTGATAAGGCGTCACATCACCGCCGCCGGCGATTTGGAGTGTCCAGTCCGGATTCTCGTCCAGCAGCGGCCTTACTGCCTCCAGAAGGATATTAATACCTTTGTAGGGCTCGATCCGTCCAAAGAAGAGAATCTCCTTCTGTTCTGGAAGTCCTTTGCCGTATTTGGTGAAGAAATCATACACACCGTGCGGAGCGACCATAATTTTCTTTGCCGGGACGCCTTTGTTCATCAATGTTTGTTTCCCCTGATCTGTCAGAACCACCAATCCGTCCGGCATGCCGCGGAACAGTCCTTCGGTGATTTTGAAGTAAAAGGGTGTTCCTTCGTGATGGACAACATCATGGATGGTGTAGATCAGCGGTTTATGCAGCGTGTGACGGATGAAATATCCGAGCGCCGGGTTCCATTCCTGGGCGCTGGTGATATGGATCACGTCCGGGTCAAATGCTTCTGAAATGGAGCGGATGGATTTCCAGGTGTCTGGGAAAAACAGCTTCAGCAGGGTTCCTTTGGCTCCTTTTCCGGTGTCCAGGGTCTGCACGGTCACGCCGGGAAGAGCACCGTCGGCGTGTTCGGCGTTTTCCGCGCAAATCAGTTTCACATCACAGAGCTTGCTCAGGCTTTCAGCCAGGCAGTCATTAAAATGCAGCAATCCGCCCCGGCGGGTGAGACAGATCATCAAAACACGCGGTTGTTTTTCCATTATTCCTCTTTTCCTCCGGTAAGAAATCCGCAGTCAAGCAGTTCATTGACCCTGTCCGAGACCGGATTTTCTCCGCAGTCTTTTTCGATACGCCGCCATATGGCACAGAGCGGGTCATTCATTACCGGCGTTACCGTCATTGCGGCTTCGGTTTGTTCCAATGCGTCTGACCAACGCCCGGTATGCGCATAGGCTTCGATAAAAAGAATGCGTTCCATCGGGTCATTGGGATGATCCGTCCCTGCGAAAGCTGTATCTCCCAGTTCTGCGGCCTTTTCCCAATTTCCGCGCTGCCGTTCCAGGTCCGCTTTTTCGTAATACCAGCACCATCCTCGTTCATTTTCTTTCCCGAATAGTTTTGACGGCAGCGGATTTTCCGGATCTTCGGTGCGAATGCGGCTGTAGTTGTTCAAAACTGCCGCGTCCCGGTCGATGGTTGGGATCATCTGGTTGAAGAGGTCGATTTCCGGGTCAAGCACATGAACACAGCCGGGCGCGTTGTAATAAAGGCTGATCATGTCGTCCGTGTTTCCAAAAAATTGAGCGGAAAGGTATTCCTGGAAAATCTCATTGCCGGATTCCAGTCCTGAAAGTGTGGCTTCTCGCTTGGTGTTGGTATAAAGCATATAGGGCATCTGATCCTTTTTGTAACCATTCGCGTAGATCCAATTCAGCGGGGCTGTCAGTGAGTTGTCTGTGCTGAAGCGGATCGGCAGGACATTGGTGACGACGGCCGTATTTTCCTCAATACCGGGTACACGCCATTTCAGCTGGGTGAAAAAATCCTTTGTGAGGGTCCAATCCCTGCGGTACTCGTTCCCGACCACAAAAAGATGACCTGCAGCCAGGCCGATAAAGACGGAAGCGGCAAGAACCGCGAGAAACCGCGGTCTGCACAGCCGCTCCAATACCGCGGTCAGGATCAGACTGACGCCAAGCATAAAGGGAAGGGTGTAACGGCAGTTTTGGAAAACAAAATGAATGGCACTTTCCGTCAGCCAAAAGGGCTGCCCTGCCAGCAAAAGCGCGATGATCCCAATTAGCAGCATGGTTACACTGCCCTTTTCTTCTCCCTCCTTTTTTGCTGAAAAGAGGAAAAGGAAAACTGTACATATGCAGAACACAGCCGCACAGATCAGCGCATAGATCAGTGTCGAACGGGATCCGAATTCGGCAGTATTCGGGAATTCAAAAACCGTTCCCCAGGCTTCAAAAATCACGCGCAGACAGTCTCTGCCCATCTGCAGCAGATAAGCGCCGATGGTTGGCAGCGGTGCGGTCTTGAAGTCGCTCAGCAGTTTGAACTCATAATGCAGGGTTTGTGTCTTATTGAAAAACATACGGTAAGCCATGCCGGCAGCAAACACCGCAAGATATGGCAGGCAGAATTTAAATACAGATTTTAGACGGCTTTGCCGGTTGTCATCAACTTCTGCAAGAGCTGCGAAAAGAAAACAGGGCCGCAGCAGTTCCAGAAGAAAGAAATATTCCGAGGCAAACAAATTCAGCAGGCTGATCAGACAGCCGAGGCCGGTCAGTGCCCAACCATGTTTTGCCCCGCGGACAGTTTTGACGGAAAGGATGAAGGAAAGGAACAGCATTCCCATCAGGAAGTAGGAAAAACTGAAGTTGATGGCGATGGGACGCATGGTGAAGCCGGGATAGGCAATGAAAAGCAGTGCAGTAAGAACGGATGCGAACCGTTTTTTCGGCCAGACCTCATGCACCAGCAGTCCCGCACAGAAGCTGCCGAACACCTGAGCACAGAGTCCCCAGATCTGGGCGAGAAGCGGTGAACCGTTCGTGATGAGGATCGCCAGGTTATGGATCTGCCCGGCAACAGGGCGGCTGAAGCTGAAATGGCGCAGCAGCCCATGGAAGCCAAGCTCCAGCCGTGTCCAGACATATGGCCAGTCGTCCCAGTAAAACCCCAGCTTATTCAGCAGCAGCCCGTAAGAAAGCAGCACAAAAAGCCCAAGTGGGATGAGTGTGAGAATGTAGGTGACGTTGTTTGTTTGTCGAAGTTTTTTCATAATTATTTTTAGTGGTCAGTGATCAGAATTCAGTATTCAGTGGTCAGTGGTCAGAAGTTCCCCTTGTCTATTTGATTCCGACGCGGAGCGTCACCATAATTGAACTCTGAACTCTAAACTCTGAACTCTATTTTTAAAATATCATGATTGCTGCTGCCAGGCATTGTGCCACCGCAAAAGGAACCGTTCCCCAGATCAGTTCTGAGACCCGGCGGTTTTCCTTCCGTTGGAAAAGCAGCAGTCCTAAGATCATCCCGATTCCCCAAATGATGGTCGCGGCAATTGGGACCACCAGCATATTGGTCGAGGAAATTTCTTCCAAAGGCTCGCCTGTCGGGGAAAAAGAAAGCGAGATCGTTTCATTTACTTGAAACCGCAGACCGACAAAAATATAAAGGGAGATGAGGATGATCAGCGAAAAAATCAAAGAATAACGCCCTGGTTTGTCCTGCCAGGCTTCCAGCAGCCAGCTGCCCGGACGGGTCGAAGTCCATTCGACATTCGTGAGAGCGCCCATTTGCAGGATCCGCTCGAACCCGTTCAGAAATGCGGTGGGATTTTGCGGAGAAATCGCATAAATACTGCGGGGCGTTCCCACAAACAGCATCGTACTCGTGTCCGATGCTAAAAACTCAAAAGTAAGATGCTCATCCACTGTTACGGTCCCGAGATAAGCACCGGGCATTGGCAGCACGGACCAGGGGACATCTTCCGTCATTTCCTGCGGAGAGCGGATCCACTCGATAGCATTCAGCGGTATCACCTCATTCCGCAGGCCCCATTGAATATGCAGTCCGTCCCGTTCCAGACTGTAGGACGAAAACAAAAGACTGTATAACCGATACAGCAGAAAGACCAGCGGTACAGCGATCAGCAGCAATGCGATTAAGAGCAGGAAAAACTGCAGTCCGACATCCGTAACATAAAAATGGCGCAGCAAAAAAATTTCCAACGCAATCAAACCCGCGCAGAGCGGAACGAGAAACAAAATGCCCTTTCCGCGGGATGGCGCATAGGTGAAAGAAGGTTTTTTTGCCATCTTGATCGTTCAAAAAAATCAGAAAACCTGACGCAATGCAGCTCCGACGGCTGCGATTTGTTCCCGGGTGATCATTCCGGAGAAAGGAATCGCGAGCCCCCGGCGGCCCAGATCCTCCGTAACAGGGAATCGGCCCGGTTCATAGCCGAATCTTTCCTGCATATAGGGCTGTAGGTGGATCGGGGAGAAGTAAGGCCTTACCGGGATGCCAAGTGCTTTGAGTTTTTGGCTGACTTCATCGCGTCTCTCGGCGTCTTTCACCCGGATGACATAAACGAACCAGCTGTCGCGGGTCGTTGTGGCCGCAGTGTGAGGAAGCTCGATTTCATCAATATCGCTCAGTTCCTCCCGATACCATTCGGCAGCCTGATTGCGTTTGCGAATCAGCTCATCGATGCGGCTCATTTGCACGGTACCGAGCGCTGCACTCATTTCGTCCATGCGGTAATTAAAGCCGAGGTAGGTATGAGCCAGCCAGGTGTCGCCTTCAGCCCGCCCCTGATTGCGTTGGGAGCGGATGATGGCGGCAGCCTTGTCATCGTTGGTTACCACCAAACCGCCTTCGGCTGTGGTGATCTGTTTGTTGGGATAAAAGGCAAAGACCCCCATATCGCCCAGCAGTCCGGCGGGACGGCCTTTGTACATGGCGCCGAGCGCCTCACAGGAGTCCTCGATGACCGGAAGTTCATAAGGTTTCGCGGCTGCGTTGATGGCGTCAAAATCCGCGGGCTGACCAAAAACGTCAACGGCCAGGATTCCCTTCAGTTTCCCGCCATTGTCACCTTTTGGCGGGAGCCATTTGGCAGCTGCAGCTTCAGAGCTGTTCAGGTCTTCCACAGCTGCTTTGAGCTGTACGGTATCGATGTTGCCGGTCAGCGGTTCCGCGTCTACAAAAATCGGTGTGATCCGTTCGTATAAAAGAACATTTGTTGAAGAAACAAAGGAAAAGGGTGTAGTGATCACGCGGTCCCCGTCGCTCCAGCCGGCTGCACGTACACACAGGTGCAACCCTGCGGTTCCTGAGTTCACGGCGATGGCATGTTTCGCTCCGGTGAAATCCCGGAAGGACTGTTCAAAGGACTGAACATAAGGACCCATGCTCAGGTAATTTGTCGACATGACTTTGGCAACAGCTTCCCGTTCTTTATCGGTGATGTCCGGTAAAGACATCGGCACACTGATTTTCTGTAAATAATCCATTTTCTATCCCCTATTTTTTATTCTTACTTCATTACTGTTCAGAGCTTGAAAGCCGCACATGGGGACAGGCACGCCAGTGCGGGCTGCGCCGCACAGGATGCCAGTCCCCAAAGTGCTTCATTCTTCATTCATCATTCTTCACTCATCTGAAATAGCCTGGCTGCTGGGAAATTGGAGGCTGCTGCTGCGGATTGGGCATCATTCCGTCGGTCTGCTGTTCAATGACGACCTTTTCTTCCATGCGCACCTGTCCCCGCAGGAAAGCTCCGTCCTCTGTGGAAAAGCTGATGACGCTCACATCGCCCCAGACACGTCCTGTTGAGCGGATCTCGAGCTTCTCCGCGGTGATATTTCCGCGGACTGTTCCTTCGACAACGATGGTATTTGCCCTCATGTTCATGCAGGTCACACGGCCGGTTTCACCTACCACGATCATACCGCGGATCTGCATGTCGCCTTCGAAGGTTCCTTCGATGCGTACACCGCCGGCACCACGCAGACTGCCGCGCCAGTTGATCCCCGGGCCAAGGACTGAGGTAACGCGTTCAATAGCGGCAGCACCGGTCTGTCCGGATGAGTTGTTATTGTTATTATTGTTGTTATTCTGCCGCCTGAACATGATTCACTCTCAGTTATGCTTATGCGATTTTTCTGTATTGCGGATTTGACGGGAGCTGTCTGGTCTTTCCGGAAACGGGAGGCCACACGGTCCCCGCGTAGACTCTGCCGCCGGCCGGAACGTCAGCCTTAACCACGGCACTGTTGCCGACACGGGCTTCACTGCCGACTTTCACGCCCAAGTTGATGGTGGCACCCATGCCGATCTGGGCAAAATCCTCGATTGTAACCTCTCCGGCAAGCATTGCGCCCGGAGAGAGGTTTACACATTTACCGATTTTCCCATCGTGGGAGATGATCACCCCGGCATTGATGAGCGTGCCGAAGTCAACAGTGCTTTCGGAGCTGATGTAGCTTTGTGCCAGCACCTGGATCCCGTCTGCAAGGGTCACGGTATCTTCGACAAAGGCTGTGGGATGAATGAGTGTAGGAAAATGGAAATCAAGCTCCCGCAGGTGGCGGAAGATATTCCAGCGGATGGTGTAATTCCCGATCCCGCCGACCGCGTTGACCACATTTTCAATTCCCTGCGAGCGCAGTTCCGGCAGCATTTCAGCTGTTCCCAATACTTTTACGCCGGAAACAAGTGTTCCCGCCGCGACACCGTCGTCGATAATTCCGGTAATCTCCCAATCAAGCAATCTCAGCAGGGAAATCACCGTTTTCGCGTGTCCCCCTGCTCCGTAAATAAAAATCCTTTTCCGCATATATATATTTTAGTCCAAAACCGGAAAACCGTGGTAAATTCAGGCTCAGAAAACAAAAAAAGGATGGAATTTTGATGCTCAATAGGGAATTTACTGAAAAGCATTTTGATGAGTGATAGTATAATATGTGAGAGGAAGTTTCTGATTCTGGATCAGTAAAAGTTTTTTCACAGTCACCTTTTTTATTTTTGTGTAAATTTTGTAATGGAGAAACTTATGAAAAAATACGCGTTTATTCTGTATCTTGTGTTGGTTGTGCTGATGTGCAGCGCTGTTGTCGTTTCTGCTCAGACGAGTGAGGAGGAATTACTGAAAAAATACCAGGCGGAGGTTCAGCAGCCGGATAGTGAGATCATGTTTGAGAGTGAGTCCTATATCACGCTTGATACGAAAGGCAAAAAGATCTGGCGTGCTCCTTTTGCCGGAATCGCCGAGTTCAAAGTGCCTGATGAGTGGATCAATGCAAAGGGAGGCATCCGTGCGATCAACGGAACTGAACTTGAAGAAGGTAAAGGAATCGTGGAACTGGGCGTCAATTACATCGTTTCTGATGAACCGGCCTATCATCAGCTTACAAAACTCATCAATGAAGCATGGGACGGCGAAAATGATTATGATCCGGATGAGCTTTATGACAAATGGGGCAGCCTGCTTACCAATCTTTTCACCATCTATGGCATCAGTGAAAATCGTGACGAGGCAGGGCTGAAAACCGCACTGAAGGATTTGTATGTGGAGATGGGATATGATGCGGAAACAGCTCAGGCTGTCATTGACCAGATGAGCCTTATCAAGTTGGGCAGTGCAGGGGATTTTAATTTCTTCCTCTCGCAAAACAGCGATGAAGACCGCAGCGCCCTTGAGAATGCGGACGAAGATTATATCAAGGAGTTTGAAGCCTTTTCTTCCGATCCCGGCAAATATGCTCCGAATTTCACCTTTGCCCGTCCCATGGGACTGACAGAAATCGTGGAAGCGGGGACGGGGATTTCATTCAAAACCAAAGATATCGAAGGCAATGAAGTCGATACCGCTGATCTTTTCGGTTCGCATAAAGTGACGATGGTCAACATCTGGTCAACCACGTGCGGTTTCTGCATCGGTGAGCTGCCGGAGCTGATAAAAATGAACAAGGATTTTGAAGCAAAGGGAGCGCAGATCGTGGGTCTTGTCTATGACGCCACGGATGATTACACCACAGAGGAAGCGAAGGATATTGTTGATGATCTGGGCGTCGATTATACAACGTTGATGCCGACAGATGAAATCAAGGAGCTCTTCAAGGTTCAGGCCTTCCCCTGCACTTATTTTGTCAATGAGAAAGGCGAGATCCTCGGCGAACCCATCTTTGGTGCCGCTCTGAGCGAATTCCCGGCTATGGTTGATAAATATTTGGCAGAATAAGAAATTTGAAAAAATTTATTGGGTAACAAGGGAGAGTTAGCCGCGGAATTGTGGATAACTCTCCTTTTTCTGTGGATAAGTTTGTGGATAAATTGATGTGCTGCTGTGGATAAGCTTAAAATTTCTGTTGATAATTCTTAAAAACTTGTTGATAAAATTGTTGATATCCTGTTGATAAAACTTAATATTAGTTCATAAATAGATTTGTCAATAATTTATAGATAAAATCCCTATTCTGAAATTTATTTAAGATAGGATAATCTTGAGAAGAACCTTTAAGATATCTAAATCTTAATAAATTATTTTATTCTTATTGGATATTGTCCACGGGACTGCTGCCGTCAGGTGGCTGTCCCGATAAAATCCTGAAGTGACAGGGAAAAGGAACCGTACCATTTCTGTGCCTCCTTGTAATAAAGATATTACATTAGCTGAAAAGAATGGTTACAAACGTCAATTATATTGTCAGACAATTAAGGGTACAATCAAAAATATAGGCAAAACTGCCGTTTGGTTTAATTAACGGCTGCTCAACAACCAGGGAGGAATAAATGTCTGTAAACAACGCTTATGAAATCGCTCAGCAGGAATTTGACCATGTTGCTGATATGCTTGATCTGGATGAGGAGGCACGCACTTTTCTGCGCGACCCGAAGAAGGAATATCATGTCCGGATCCCTGTGCGGATGGATGATGGGTCATTGAAGATTTTTGACGGCTATCGTGTACAGCACAATGACGCGTTGGGACCGAACAAAGGTGGGCTGCGCTTTGCGGCGAATGAAACGCTCGATACTGTGCGAATGCTCGCGATGAAAATGACCTGGAAATGCTCCGTCGCCAATATCCCGCTCGGCGGCGGCAAAGGCGGTGTGGTGGTTGACCCGCGTGACCTCTCGGTTGGTGAACGCGAACGCCTGGTCCGTGCATATGTCCGCGCGCTCTTCCCGGCTTTCGGTCCCCGCAATGATGTTCCGGCGCCGGACATGGGTACCAATGCGCAGGATATGTGCTGGTTCATGGATGAATATTCCATGCTGGGAGGCCGGTATATCCCGGGTGTTGTCACGGGGAAACCGGTTGGCGGCGGCGGTTCGCTTGGCCGTAATGAAGCTACCGGTCTGGGTGTGATCATCTGTGTCCGTGAAGCGATGAAACAACTGGGGATCGATTCCACAAAGACAACGGCGGCAATTCAGGGCTTCGGCAATGTGGCACAATACGCGGCGATTCATTTTATAAAAATGCTTGGCGGCAAGGTGAAGTGCGTTTCCTGCTGGAACCGCGATGAAAAGAAATCCTTCACTTTCCTCAAGGAAGACGGTATCGATCCGTATTTCCTGATGAGCATCACCGATGCCTACGGAACGGTTTCCAACGAAAAGGCAGCAGAAGCTGGTTATCAGGTGCTGGACGGTGGAGAATGGATCAAACAGGATGTGGATGTCCTGATCCCGGCAGCGCTGGAAAAGCAAATCACCGGAGAGAATGTGGGCTTCATCAGCAAGAACGTGAAGATCCTGGCTGAAGCGGCTAACGGTCCGACAACTCTGGAAGCGGATGCGGCCCTGCGGGAACGCGGTATGTTTGTCATCCCGGACTTCCTTTGCAATGCCGGCGGCGTGACCTGCTCCTACTTTGAAGAAGTACAGAACGACCAGAACTACTACTGGTCCGTGGAAGAAGTCCTGCAGAAGCTGGACTATAAGATGTCCACCGCGTTCAACTCGGTCTACGAAATGTCAGTCGAAAAGAAAGCCTACATGCGTGACGCTGCCTACATGGTTTCCATCAAGCGCGTTGCCGACGCCATGCGCTTCAGAGGGTGGATAAAATAGGGAATAGGATTTAGAATATAGGGGTTAGTGTTTTTACCTATCCCTTGATCCTTGCTCCTGACTGCTGTTTTTTTGTCACGCAATGGGCTTCTGACAGGGAAAGAAAATTTATAATAGGGGATATATTCTTTAGAGACAGGCAGGTATTTTTATATGATAGCTATGACTCGTGGGGTTCCGGCTCCGGAATCCTTTCCAATTGATGAAATTATCCCCGCATTTGAAAAGGCAATGCGGGAAGACGGACGCAAAGCGCTTGGCTATGTCGCGTCTCCCGGTTACATGCCCCTGATTGAGCTCATTGCGAAGCGAGAAGGTGTTACGCCGGAACATATCCTGATCGGCAACAGTTCCCTGGAATTCATCCAGTTCATCACCATGACGGAAGCCGAACCCGGTGACCGCGTATTTGCGGAATCTCCGTCCTATGATCGTGTCAACCTTCTTTTCAAACGCCGCGGACTGAACGCGGTGGGTATTCCGCTGGAAATCGACGGCGTGGACATGAATGTCTTCGAGGATGAGCTGAAAAAAGGCGCACCGAAGTTCTTCTATACCGTGGATGACTTCCAGAACCCGATGGGTGTCACGGTTTCCGTGGAAAAGCGGAAAAAGATCGTTGAACTGGCTCAGAAATACAACTTCATGATCCTGGAAGATGTCCCGTATCGCGAATTGCGTTACAGCGGCGAAGATCTCCCGACCATGTACTCCATGGATCCGGAACATGTGGTGAAGATGAGTTCCTTCTCCAAGACCCTGGCTCCCGGGATGCGTCTGGGCTATCTCAACGGTCCGGCTGATTTCATCGCCCGTGTCAAGACCTGGGCCGGCAACACTTATATTGGCCCGGTCAGTCCCACACAGGCACTGCTGTATCAATTTATGAAGATGGGTTACTATGAACCCAATCTGGTGAAACTCAAGAATCTCTACCGTCCCCGCATGGAAAAGGCGATTGAGATTTTGGAAAAAGAACTTCCGAATGCGGTATTTCCGCGTCCGGAAGGCGGATTCTTTATCGGTGTCACCCTTCCTGAGGGAAATGACATGGCCACATTGATCCCCGCGGCAAAAGAAGCCGGGGTGCTGATCACGGATGGCCGTGGCTTTTATCTGACCCCGGAAGATGGGAAGCGCTTCCTGCGTGTTCCGTTCTGCGGCCTGACACCGGAGGAAATGGAAGCGGCATTCGGTTTGCTGCTGCCGCTGATCAAAAAATAGTCTTTAGTTGGTAGTTGTTGGTTGGCAGTTTTTACTGCAGCCTTTAAATGACAACTGCCAACTGCCAACTTTACAGGTATGAGGTAAATTATGTCAAAAAAGGTTGCAGTTATCGCGATCGGTGGGAATTCATTGATCAAAGACAAAGCGCATCAGTCCGTTCAGGAGCAATATTTTGCTGCTGACGAAACCGCGAAGCATATCGTTGAAATGATCAAAGAGGGTTGGGATGTGGTCATCGGTCATGGCAACGGTCCGCAGGTCGGGTTCCTGCTTCAGAAGGCGGAAATCGCTGAAAAGGTGGCAAACCTTGCCATGGCGCCGCTGGAAGTCTGCGGCGCTCAGAGCCAGGGACAGATTGGTTATCAGCTGGTTCAGTGTCTTCAGAATGAGATGAAAAGAGCCGGCGTAAACAAAGCAGCGGCCTGCGTGATCGAGCAGACAGTTGTCAGCAAGGAAGACCCTGCGTTCCAGAATCCTTCCAAGCCGATTGGCGGGTTCATGACCGAGGAAGAAGCAAAGATCAAGGAACGGGATCTGGGTTGGAACGTGGTGGAAGATGCCGGACGCGGCTGGCGCCGTGTTGTTCCTTCTCCTCTGCCGCAGCGGATCGTAGAGCTGGATGCCATCAAGGCATTGATCGATGCCGGGATCATTGTGGTCTCCATCGGCGGCGGCGGTATCCCGGTCGTAGAACGGGAAGATGGTACGCTTGAAGGTATCGCGGCTGTTATCGACAAGGATTTCGGCAACAGTTTGCTTGCGCAGAACCTGAACGCGGATATGCTGGTGATTTCCACCGCGGTGGAAAAAGTTGCCATCAATTTCGGAAAACCGGAGCAGCAGTGGCTGGATCATATGACGCTTGCGGAAGCGAAGCAATATATGGAAGAGGGTGTCCACTTCAAGAAGGGCTCCATGGCCCCGAAGATCCAGGCGATCATTAATTTCCTGGAGGCCGGCGGCAAGGAGGCCATCATCACCAATCCGGAAAACATCCTCCGCGCCATCCACGGCGAGACCGGCACCCGGATCACGAAGTAAAAATCAATGAGACAAGGGGACAGGCACGCTTGTGCGGGCGGAGCCGCACAAGATGCCAGTCCCCATGTGCTTCGTGAATCGAAATGCTGTGATTTTAAATTATTTTCTTGCGGAACAGCTTCATAAACCAGTTGGACTGGTTGTAATTGTACTTCATCCGCTGCAATTCCTTTTGCCGTTTTTCATATTCCTTTACCGTGGCAATAGAAAACTTCTTTGCCTGTTTCCCGTGGGTATAAACATCCCCGAAGGTTTCCGCGAACATTTCATGGGCAGCGGAAGCACCGTAGCCGGAAGTTAAATTTCTATCCTCGAGTGTGGGACTGTTTGAGGTGTTGAGCTGACCTTTATAATAATTTCTCTTATTGTAAATTCCGTCGACCTTATCTCCCTTTTTTTTCTTTCCAGCATCGATATCCTGCTGATGTTTCCGGTAAAGTTCAGCTACTTTATTTGGAGGAATAACCAGTCCTTTGTCATCCATGTGATTGACTCCGTTTCGGGAATAAATGTTGACGCCCCTTTTTTGCTGTGGTGAAAGAATATTTTGTTTCAGCATTACCTCTTTCAGAATGTCATTTTCGGTCTTATGGACTTTGTTTTCCTTTTTCGCATCAGCCCTGCTCGCGCCCGGAGTAACAAATGTACTGCCCAGAACATGACCGAGCTCATGATTGCCGGCATGATCTAAATCACCGTTGATCAGCTGATTTTCCCGCTTATTCCGCTGATCTGCCTCCCGCTCCTTTTCACCTTGTTCGCCAAGACGGTCATAATAAGCGTTGTATTTGATCACCGTATTGTCATACCCGCCATATGTTGGTTGAACAGCCATCTTGGCTTTTTCAGATGTGTCCCAAAGTATCATGTCCCCGATTTTGTTCCGCAGTTCCGGGTAATCCCAGACCTGCCGGGTCATGTGCTTCAGTTTTTTCTTGGTAAGGTCAAGATTTACCTGGTATTGCACTGGATCCTGCTCCGCTTTTTCGGTTTTTTTGACTTTTCCATTGCGGTTTCCGGTAAATTTTGCAAACGTGGCATAGGCGTCATCAAGCGTTTCTGCCGCATCGATCTCATCCTGAATTTTTTTAAGCTCGGGAATGTTGCCGGGGTTGAATGTGTCAACATTTTCGTCCTCGGGAGAAAGCTGATAAGCGCGGCTTTTTGTTTTCCGGAGCTTCCCGTTATGTTTATATTTCGGTGCACCGTCGATCATTCCGGTCTGCAGCGCAAGCTCTTCTGCCTGATATTCGCCAAGGCGGTCGCCGATGCTTTTGATCAGCGACTTGTATTGTCTGATGCGCGTTCCGGCCTTGAAGACGCCGATTGGCTTGTTGACCAGCTCAATGAGGATGTCCCGCAGGGCATAGTCCTGATAAGCTGCCCTCACCATGAAAGAAACCGCTGGTTTTGGCCTGAATTTGATCTCAGTTTTTTTATCCCGGTTTTTTCCTGCCTTTTTGACCAGTTCCTTGAGGTCAGGCATGATGGAATTGTATACCTCTATCCCTCTGCTGGTATTGAAGGTCTGCATCGCCTGTGCCTCGACTTGTGAAAGAGTTGATGAATCCCCTTCGAGCTTATCTTCTTCATTGTGATTGAAGGAACCCCGTTTTGCCTTAAATTTCGAATCTTTGTCCGGTTTCATCTGTACCGAACCCAATGGTGCGGACTGCGTGGTGTTGCCGCTCACCGCACCCTGTTGAACGGTGTGTACCAGTTCATGCGCAGCAAGGGAGGGCGTGAAGCCTTTTTTGCCAAAGTATACATCACGACCCTGTGTATAGGCCTGTGCGCCCATTGCCTGACTTCGTTGAACACTGTTTGCGTCGCTATGGAAATGTACCCGGGAAAAGTCCGCTCCGAGGCGTTCCCCCATTTCGCGTTTGAGTGCCGCGGGAGATGTGGAAGTGACACCTTCGGAGAGCCGGTCTGCTTCTTCTTCTGCATCCGGCTTCTGCATGATTCTCATCACGAGGCTGTTGGGCAGCGAGGAATTTTTCTCTTCCTCATGCGATTGCGGTTCTTCCTGTGAACCTCTCTTCATGTTCCGTTTCTCAAAAGTTTTTCCCATACGGCACCTTTTATTTATCAATCAGAGTTCATTTGGTTGTGAATAATCTGATTTTATCACAACATTTTTCGTTTCATCAGAAGAATATTGGTAATATGGCCTGAGATTACTTTCGCGGAGCACATGGGGACTGGCATCTTGTGCCGCGCAGCCGGCACAAGCGTGCCTGTCCCCATGTGCGTCACTTCAGCCTGTCCCCATGTGCGTCACTTCGTACACTGAACAATTACGAATAAATTATAATGAATATGAGGTGAAATTATGGCAGGAAAAAAGTCGAATGATAAACGTTACACGTTCAAAGCCTACCCGAATGGAATGGGCCGCACTGTATATCGTGTTTTTGAGATCAGCGGAGCAGAGAATCTGGACGCA
>CADATZ010000021.1 GCA_902791025.1 uncultured Chloroflexota bacterium
ATTTTCATGCTGCTGTTTTCTTTATCCAATCATATCGTAGCTATTTTAATATGTATTATACTACTTACAGTATTTTTCAATTCATATTAGTAAGTATTATAATACTTATTGAATATATGATTGGAGATCAGCTGACTTCTATCGTTCACCCTGCCAGGCATATCCGGTTTGTTCGTAAAGAAGTTTTGGTGATATATAATAATTGATCCTTCCCAATCTACTGTCCATTTCCTCAATTGTTGTCACCAGTTTACCATTACGGGTGGCATTCCCAATAGGCAGCCATCCGCAAATCAATCCTGCTCTAACCCAGCAGGCATCCTTACCATAAGCCTTTGCAGCAATTGAAACTGGGACAGACCCTATTGCAAGTTCTGGTTCCATTTTAGAAAATCTCCTTTTTGTGTTTACGGTCTTAAGACTAATTAATACTGAGGATCGACGTTCTGAAGAATAATTGGCATACTCCCTGGAATTGCTTATCAGGAATATTGCCTATCATCTGCGAGTTTCATCAGTTGACTCCTCTGCATTGAAAGGCTCTGCTTTGGGCAATATATCTCCAGGGTAAATAATATTGTTTTTCAGATATTCAGCAGGAACGTATTTTGTCAGCCAAACACGATTTTCAGATAAAAAGAACTTATATCCCTTGCGAGACATATCCCCTGCCTGGATCGTAAAGACAGCTGGTTTTCCGTGTCTTTGTCCTACGTCGATTGCAGTATGTATATCTTTTGAAAGATGAACATATAACCGACTTTGTGGAAACAGCCCTTTCTTCAGAATAGATGATACATTTTTTGTCCCTGTTCCGTGATATAGAACTTCAGGCGGGTTTTGCTCTTTTAGTTCCACATCGACTTCAATTGAATGTCCCTGATTCGCCCGGATTTTTGTGTGATCAGGATTGAATGCAAACCGTTGTTTATTATCAGTCCGTACAATTTCTTCCAGCATGTTCATATCAAAATGTCTGTTTTTCTTGATTCCAGCGATCAGTTCAAATACATTCGCCCATCCATGTTCATCCAAAGAAATCCCGATGACCTCCGGTTTGTGCCGAAGGATCAAAGAAAGAAACTTTCCGTTTTTTATCAGTTCATCCATATTGAACAGCCTGTTACCTATCTCAAAATATCCCGAAAACACAGATAATTTGTGTCATCACCCGGACGGCAATAGACAGCAAATTCAATTGTTTTAAAAACATGCATGAAGCCTTGGATCGTTTCTTTTGCCGCAGCTGCAACAATTTCCGGATCATTCATAAAAGCACCACAACCAAAAGCTCCGAGAATGATCGCATGATCATTATTGGTCGCAGCGATTGAAAGGATCCGGTACAGACGTTTGCAGTGGAGAGATTTCTTTTTTTCATCTGAGATTCTGATTCGTCTGTCACCATCCCTCTGAGTCATCACATTGAATGGGTATGATCGTTGATTTGGAGCAGCCCAAGTGAGACGTTAGAATTGTCTACTCATTTGCTTATACATTCTGATTTATGATCGGCAGCTTAAGTCTGATTGACTTAAGCCATTGTCCATTCTCCTGCTTTTCCGGATGAATTTGAATTTCATCAATCAGGAGCTCAATGAACTGCTTCCGTTCAAGGTCGTCCATATTTGAAAAGATGTTTTCAAAGTTGAGCAAAATCTTGTAAATATTATCCCCAGTGATTTTATCCTGCTCAATCACATCTTTTCTGGCCTGAGCTTTTTCCAGTTCATTTTCAAGTTCATCTATCCTGTTGTAAGTCTGATCCAATCGTTTATCAAGATCTCCCTTATGACGTTCGTAATGTATATCTTCCCTGTCAAGGCTGTCTATTTCATCGATCAACCGATCTTTCAAGCCATAATTATGCCTCAACTGTTTAGTGTAGTTGTTGATCTCGGCGTCAATTTCAGTTGTGTCAACCTTTGTATTGATTTTCTGCCGCATTAATTCTGCAAATTTTGGTTTCTTTACCAAATCACCTATGACTTCAATCACATCGGAATTCAGGACCGCTTCGTTGATCTGTTTACTAAAATCACATTTATACCCACGGGTCATATCCCTGTGTTTACATCGATAGAAGAAAATGTCCTTATAATTTGAACCATCCTCCTTTTTCTTCTTGTTCACATTGGAGTGCATTCCGGCTCCGCATTCCGGACATTTTACGATACCGCTGAGCAAATGTACTTTTTCATTCTTGCTGCGATTTACTTTTTCATATTTCTTTGCCTGAGATTCCATTTTTTTCTGAGCTTTATTCCAAAATTCTTCACTCACAATTGGTTGATGTGCATTGGGAACCAGCAGATATTCTTTCTGAGGAACCAGGTGATAATCATCCCTTGTTCCTATGACCTTTTCAATCTTTCTGCGGCCATAGGCGATATTTCCACAGTACACTGGGTTTCTCAGTATTTGTCGAACAAACGCTGCAGAGAACAGTTCAGCCTTTCCGTTTTGTCGGGGAATTTTTCGGATACCATGATTCTCAAGATATTTGGAAATTCCGTTTGCTCCGGTATCGGTATTGATATATCAGTCGAATATAATCCGGATCGCTTTCGCTTCTTCTTCATTGATTTCAAGCTTACCATCTACGATTTTATATCCGTATGGCGCAAATCCACCATTCCATTTTCCTTCACGGGCTTTCTGCATTCGTCCCTCCATAGTTTGGATCCGGATATTCTCTTTTTCAATCTCAGCAACAGCTGAAAGGACAGAGATGATCAATTTTCCGGCATCCTTGGAGGAGTCAATGCCATCTTCAACGCAAATCAGATTGACGCCATAATCCTGCATTACTTGCAGTGTGTTGAGTACATCAGCAGCATTTCGTCCAAAGCGGGATAGTTTATAAACCAGGATGTAAGAAATGCCATCTTTTCCAGATTTCATATCATTGATCATTTCCCGAAAATGGATCCGATTTTCAATTGATCTGCCCGATTTACCGGCGTCTTCGTATTCTCTGACGACTTCGTAGCCGTTAAAAGCAGCGAAAGCTCTCATACGTTCTTTCTGCGCATCCAGAGAATAACCGTCCACCTGCATCACGGTAGATACACGGGAATAGATGTAAACCTTGATCGTATGTTTACTAGTTATCATCTGAGAATCTTCTTTTGAATGTATCAACTAACTGCAAAGTGTATTGGTAATACTTTAACAACAGATTACAAGTTACTTCTTCATTACAAAGTACAGAGAGATGTATTTCAGGAAATGTATTGAATCATATAGCAATAATTTCCTGTAATTTCAAGAGCAGAGAGAGCCAAGTTCGGCTTCCTTTTATAATTATTGTTGGTTATTGTCTTTCTTCCTCTTTTCTCTACAGAAACATGCCATTTATTCTTTTTCTCTCTTGAGAGCATCGAAGTCTATTTCGCTGGCATAGTTCATGACCATCTTTGCCAGGAAATCAGCTAGTTTTTTCCAAGGATCTACGCAAACATCATTATTTTTGCTCGGATCGTATATTAGTTCAACATCCATGAAATTCTCCTTTCAAAACATATCAAAACCTGAGGACGTTGACCTCTTACCACGCCCGTTCTGGTAGCTGCTTTGGTTCATCTGTACCTGATTTGAATACGGTCCCACCGGGAAAATAATTCCTGTCCTCATTGTTCAGAGGATTCGGATCTTTTCTTGTTATTATCAACTGACGCATTTCAGAGCTTGTCCCTTTCGTCTATCCTTGTCTATTGCGACCCACTCATCCAGTGTCATTGGCTGATAATTGCTGAACATACAGAAGCAGTTGATCATATTGCATTGGATCGGTTCCGGTTCAGTTGAATGTTTGGGCATTACTTTTGTTTCTCTTGTCTCCATGATAAAACGGTTGATCAGTCTTTCATCATGGGTGTTATGAACATGACCATAAAGCATGTAAACCAGTGGATTCCCTGCCTGATCCCTTCGGTATTGTCCTTTATAGCAGAAAAGCGGATAATGAGAAAGAATCACATGCCGGCCATAATCGTGAATCTCGCTGTAATGTTCAATGCTGCGAAACCATGAGCGGTCAAAGGATTTATCCTCCAGGTATTTGTCATGATTACCGATGATCAGATGCAATTTCCCATTCAAGCGATTCAGTATTTTTGCAGTGGCATCTCCTTTGGCAATACTGAAGTCACCGAGAATAAACACATCATCTTTTGACCGGACTTTTTTATTCCACTGGGCGATCATATGTTCATTCATCTCTTCATATCCGGAAAATCCGCGATGATCCATCTCAAAGCAGATTCTGTTGTGATAAAAATGACAGTCTGCAATATACAGGATTTGCGGCGGAATAGTTCGTTGTTTCAGGTCCTTTAAAACTCCCCGCATACGCTTACGCAAGTTGTATACATCATCTGTACTGTATCGGGGATCTGTTTTCAGATCAGAAAAAGCATTGAGAACTGCTATTTCCTCGATACCGGAAACACGAGAGATTGCTTCATTGTTTCCAACAGAAGCTATATAAAATAGATCCAGCACTGATTTCAGAAACCGAACCTGTTTTTCATCTAATGCCGTAGACAAATCATATGCATACACATATTTTTTGGATACTTCAGACGCAGTATGCAGCAGATCGCTGCATATCAGTAATTCCTTTTCAGTCAATTGTATGATTGGCTTTTGTTTATCCTGATCCATTTCCTTCACGATTCATTCTTCAAAAGATACTTATTGCTGACCACTTTCATAGAAAGTGATGCGCTGATCAACGGAGAGAAAATGGGTTCTGTCGGACGAATAACGATTCCTTCCTTTTTTCCACCGTTGGGATAATCACCGTCAGCACGGGTCAGCAATGATTCCACTGTTGGATATTTAGACGGCAAATCAATGTCCACTTCTTCGATGGGCACATGAACCATCTCCAATTCTTCACAGATTTTCAGCATACGGTTCAGACCGACACGTTTCCCATTCTCGCGAATGGTGAATACATACCATTCAGGTTTTGTCAACCGCAGCCGGTTCTGCTGGATACCGGGAGCACACAGTTCACCCTGGATCGTCAGCGTTTTCAAGCCTTCCTTCATCATAAAGTCTTCCATCTTAGCCTGATATCCGCGTTCTTTGACCAGGTTGAAGAAAGAACTGCTGCCGTCATCCTTGTATTCATAATTGTGACCGGTCACGTGGAAACTGTCGTCGTCAATACCAATGGAATGAGAGGATCCATCCATTTTGGTACTGATATAATATTCCAGTCCTGCAAATGCCTGAATCAGATCCGGATTTTCCTGAACGCGTGTTTCGTCAGTATGCGGTATATCGTATGGGAGCGTTCCAATGACGGTGCCTCCGGTGGTTGCCCGTTCTTCGATTTCCCATTTTCTGACACCAAGGAGTTCGGTCATATCATCACCGACTTCAGCAGTTTCCGGAATTTCCGGAAAAGCAGAGAGCGGCAGCAACAAACCCTGGGATATCTGACCGCGGAACTTCATGGTCCTCAGTCGGAAACCTTCTCCCATGATATCAGTCTTTTTGTAACTGGATGCCCGCATGAATTCGAATGCTTCCCGGATGGGCAGAAAGCTGTCGATTTCAAAATATATTGCCTTGTCCATCGGCTGGAACTGGCCTTTGTTCACGACACACTGCCATCCCAGAACATGCGCCAGTTCGATCCGATCAGCCCCTTCGATCGGTGAAAGATTCCATATTTTTTGAATGCTTGCAAGTTTTCTGCTCATATTGTACTCCTCGTATAATAAAAAACTGCCTGTCATACAGCCATGTGGGTAACTCCCGGTCAACCGCTTTATCACCAAACCATACTCATGGATTTCAGCATGTCGCCATGCCTGCATCTTGTTGCATGTTATCCTGTCACAGTTTACTAAAAATACTGTTGAAAGTTTCCTGGTGACCTATGATAGTTCACAAAAGACAGGTAAAAACATTCGTGCCATTCATTTGCCAGGTTGGAATCGAACCAACAACCTCATGATCTTCAGTCATGCATTCATCCATTGAACTACTGTAGACAGATGGCCTGATATCCATTTTGCAGATGAATATCCTGTTATGCTGCTTAACCCTGCGGCGGGAAAGCGGGTTCGGAGCTTTCGTATGACAGACAGTTAATTTCAAAATTCTATGAAAGTTGTTGCGTTTGATACCTTGATTCTGGTATTCAATTCACTCAGCCATGTTTCAATTTTTTCATGCAGTTCCTGCATTTTCTTTTTAGCACCCAGTGGATCAATAATCTCAGTTGTGTTTTCCTTGACGTATGCGTCTACAACATCAAGTGGCTTGAGTTCTTTTGTTTTGCTGTCTTTTCCCAGAATACTCATCCTCATCTCTTCAGCCTGACGTTCGACGTTTTTATTTTTTGCATCAGCAACCATTATTGCGTTCTGGTATTGTTTTCGAAACTGTTCAATGATGCTGCTCTCGAAAGATGCATCAACAGAATATACACCTTCACCCTTCAGACGGTTACGCAGTGCGATCGCATCGGCAACAGTGTACTTGCCATATATGGTTTCAATCCAGGTCGCAGCATTAGAGGCTATAATGGCAGCATCGAGCCGTTGGTAGCGTTCAATCAGATCCGTGATCTGCTGATAAGCGGATTCCGCATTTTTACTGAATTCTTCAACCGAGATACGGTTGTCAGCTGTCGTTTCCTCGTTCCTTTTTTTGACGTCGACAAGTTTTATTTTCTCAATTTTGTCGTTGATCTTTTTAACTAAAAGATCTCGTTCATCCAGGGCTTGCGTCATAAGCATTTTTTCTGTCATAAGTACCTCCCAAATATGCACAATGCTCACTTGTCACAGAATCATAAATTCTTATTGCAAAACAGTCGACCTGATGAAGTCCACAATAATAGATATCTATGTCTAATTTTGAAAAAAATTACAAATGAACAATTTCTTATTTTGGCAGTTATAATATCGGATTGAGTTTCGATTTAGAACTTCAGAGAGGCCTGCTGGATATTTGTATCGGAGTGGCAGCTATTAAAGTGGTGTATCCTGCCGTGCGGTTTTTTCCGGCTAAATTGGATGCTGATGGGCTGTTTCTTCTGAGGCAGCCCATTTGTTAATGAAAGCAGATCCCTTTTTCCTTCTATAAAAAGAGCTCTGTTTTTCTTATTTCAGTCGAATTATTTTTTCAGAGATTACAGTCTCGGATCGACGGGTTCACTTTCCAGAGCAAGGACAGCGAAAGAACATTCGTGGATCTTATACAACCAATCAAAATTTGAAGATGGAAAGATGGAATCATACTTTATCCGTCAATACATGGAAGCACGCGACTTCAGTCGTGTGAGGCTTCACGTCATTTGTAGATACAGATTCCATGAAACAGATTCACTCGGCGATAGAAAGGGAAGCCTTTTATTCTTTTCGGCTATTGGGAGTGAATCATAATAAGCACTAGATGGCTCAATGGCTGCAACAGGCTTTGAATGATAAGCTCCCTCATCCACCCATAAACCGCAATAGGGTATGACATCCGAATCCCATCTGAACAGCAGTGAGCAGTTATTTTCATTGTCAACCAATCCTGCCTGAGCTATATGAGTCTCAGGAAGACAATAGAATTTTCTACAGGAAGGAGAGCCTGAAATATGGACAACATCAAGATTATGACTGTTTCCATCCTTTCCTGAAGGATAATCAACGATTGTCCCTGCTGAACCGAAAACTGGATCATTGTCTATTACATTGACCATCTGAGTGATTTCTTTTGGAAAAATAATTCTGGTGTTCAGGTTCATATAAAACTGAGGATGTGCCGCCCAGAGCCAAGGCAATTCTTCATGACCTTCGTTTATTAAATCATAAGTAAGTAAAAAAGTATCATCTGAGAAGAAGGAGATTGTTCTTGAAAAGCGGAAAGGAAAAATGGTACATTGCAAAGTCGTCCGGATGGAATTTCCTTTGATACTGCATTTCCAGGGAACCTGCCAGGTCTCTCCGTGATCAGGCAGAGAGTTTCCCTTCCATATACATGAATCAATGGTTGGCAGCATTTCATCCCATCCTCCCATGGACTGCTCCGTGAAATGGGCGTCAAATTCAACCTGCTCGATTTTCCTCATGCAAGGAACTAACCATTCTCTTCCGGAAGACTTGTCAAAAAGAGAGATGATTTTTGCACCAAAAGATGGGATGACTGTGCATGAAATAAGATCATTTTCGAGACAAAAAAATTCATCATTATTTGAATTATTTCTGATCATATTTTTTCCAAAATTTACAAGAAAAATTGTACCCACATCTCAGATACATGTGGGTACAACAAGAAAAGTTTCGAAATTATATTATTTTTGCAATCGGATGGTTGGGATTCAGGGAAAGCGCTTCATCCAATGCTTTGCGGGCATTTTCATTGTCGCCTTTTCCAAGATACCCCAGACCCAACATGAACAAACAGTGTACCTTATTCTTCTGATTCAAGTTTTCGTCAAAAATCATGAGATCAGGAAGTGAAACAGCGAAATAATCAATTCTTACTTCATCATGCAAATGGGCTTTTCCGTAATCGATAAGCCTGTCAAAACGTTTGTTTGCTCCATCTTTATCGCCGAGCGCAAGCAGTGCCAGACCTTGGAAATAAATAGTTTCCGGGGGTTGATCATTGTAGTACATCATGCCAGCAGGCTCGGTCAATCCGGTTGATGCCTTTTGCCAGAATTGTTCTGCTTCGTCGGATTTATTCAGGGCTGCACAGGCGCAGCCAAGGTAATAATATATATCATTATCCTGGGCACCGGCAAGCTTCCCTTCTCCAAGGTTATGCGGATAAACAAGAGCCTGTTTCAAAAGGGATACTGCATCATCAGCCCGATTCTGAGCAAGAGCCTCTTTGCCCATTCCGATTAGAGCGGTTTTGTACTGTGCAGGTACTTTTCCTTCTCCGCCTTCCCATGGATGGAACTTCCGAGACATGATCAGATCGAATGCTCTTTGGTAGTGGCCAAACCAGTTCTGCAAGGCGACATATTCAAGGTATAAATCATCGCGTTTCAGAACCGTTTGATAATATGTTTCCAGATCAGAAAGTCTTTTCTCATTGGAAACATTCTCCTTTTTCCGCAGTTGATCCAATTCCATCAAAATTCGAGCATCATTCGTGTCAAGTAGGAATGCCTTTTCCATTTCCCGCATAGCTCTATCATGATCATTCCTCTTGTTGTAATAGGCAAGAGCAAGATTTCTATGGACCGTTGGGAAATCATCATTCAGTTCTTCAGATTTCTGCCAACAGGCAACGGCATCTTCATACTGCCTTTTATCGTACCAAAGACAGCCTAAATAATAAAGCGCCTTATCATCAGAATGATTCCGTACAATTGTCTGTTGAAGAACATTGATATCTTCAAGACGATGAGGAAAACAAAAATCGCTTTTGGCATTTTTTGCAAGCTTCAGATATTTTTCCGAAGAAGCAGAATCACCGTCATGCATACAGCAGTCGGAGAGGTAGTAATAAACCAATGGATAAACATCTTCCGCTTTGTGTACAGAAATGTTTATTGAAAGGATACTGGAGGCGTCTTCATAAAATCCTGCGGACCGATAAAGAATGGCCGTTTCGATTGCCCAATTGGGATTTGCAGCCAAAGAAGCCTGAAGGTGCGGCGAGTCTGTCTGAGACAAAAGAGACTGTTCGTATAGCGAATAATAATCACAGGGATTTATTTCCAGTGATTTCTTGAGCAACGAGAAAGCTTCTTCTTTCCGTCCGCTGATCCGCAAAAGCGAAGTCAACAGATTGCGAGTATTCATGTCGTGAGTGTTACGAATCAGCGCCTGTTTGGCAAACTTTTCTGCCAAAGAGTAATCTTTTCGTCTTGCAGCAATGCATCCCAGATGATAAAAACCACTGTTTTGCCAAGCGGCATTCCAGATTGCTTTGAAGAACGCATCATATGCCTCATCAAATCGTTCCTGATATTCCAGACATAAGCCGAGATTATAGAATGCCTCACCGTCATAAGGATTTGGGTTGGAGCGGGTAATCTTTTTGATGGCAGAGCGGAAATAGGGTTCCGCTTCAGCAAATTTTCCGCGGCGCATCAGCAGTGCTCCATAAGCGTTGTTGATACGGTAATCTGTCGGGTCCCGGTAAAGTCCTTCCTGGTAGTAGTCCTCCGGAAGGAAAGTGGCATGACGGTATTGTTCTAGGTGTGTTGCAAAGAGGAACAGGTCTTCATTGGTCGGTACATCTTTAGGTGCAGGTATCGCTTGAGCAGGATTGGGAATTTCCGGGTCATCAGGAACGGGTTCTGTGTAAGAGACGATAGTGTTTCCTTTTGTATCCGTTACATTCACCCGATATCCTGGAAGAGAGTCGGCAGGGAGATATTTTTCCCATGGATGTACAGGATCGATCGCTATTGTCTCTTTAAGTATTTCCTTTTCATCTTTTGTTACGTGAACCGTGCAAACAGGGATTGATTCGGATGTATAAAGACTGACACGGATCCTGTTTTCTTCAGCTTTCAGCCCTATAACTGCACGGGATGTCGCATTTTTGACTTCTCCGACGGATTTATATGGCATAAAAATCTGCGTAAACTGCTTTTCCTCATTTGGCATAAGCCATGAAAAATCCGGTTGATTGTCTGTAAACATACCGGTCATCAATTCAATATAAGGACCGTCATTATCCGTCAGATTTCTGTCCCAGGCTTTTCCGAAATCACCACATCCCCAGGTCCATTGTTTTTTCCCGGGTGAGATATGATGGTCTGCTATATGAAGGATTCCGGCATCAACACCGTAATCATATCCGCCGACGAAATCATAATCGGAGTGATATGCCATATATGAAGTGGGTACCGGGATATTCTTATAGCGGGAGATATCCACGCCAGCGGAATAATCTTGTTTGTAATAAACTCCGGTAGCGATCGGGAATCTGGAAACATCCCGTTTCCCGTGATCCATGACAGCATGGACATCCGGGGGAAAAATGGATTGTGTATTCTCATTTACTGAGACAGCAGGATTGGCCCACCAGAGGAAGGTCTGCGGCTGATTGGTGCGGTTATATAGATATCCATCGATCTGGAGCAGTGCTTTTTCTGGGTAGATGGTAAAAACAGCTGTACCAGAGGTGCGGAACATGTTTTCAATTTCGTTGATTACGACGCTAACGCTGCCATCTTCATTCCTGCGTATTTCATAATCCGTTGGGTCAAAAGTACTAGGTCTGTGATGCTGGGGCCAGTTGAATTCAATTCCTCCGGAGATCCAGGGGCCGGCTAGACCGACGAGCGCAGGTTTTATTACGTGATTATAATAAATAAAATCATAACCATTTGTCTTATCAAGGGCTCTTTGAACCCGTCCCCCCAATTCCGGGAGAATCATTACAAATATATATTTATTTTCAAGGCAAAGTACCTTGTAATTCCGATCCTCTTTTTCATCGGAAATACTGTCGATCACATGGTGGGGATAAACCCGTCCTGAGCTTCCCTGATAAACTCGTTTCTCCAAAAACATTGGGTTTTTGTCAGGAGTGCCTGCAGGATAGGTAGGAATCAGGCATTCGGCTTCCCAAACTTCGGCTCCCTCCTGAATATTTTTAATCAAATCTTCTGCGTACATAATCGATCCTTATTGAGGCTTTCACCTATATCTCACAGGGCTGATACACCTTCGGCCCTGTGAGGTCATGACGTTTGCAGAGATACTTATTTCTTTGAGGATTTGCGGACTGTCTCTGCATGAAGTACACGGTATTGTGAGATTGCCACGGCAATGACCAGAAGCATACCCAGTGCTACTTTTTGTACAAAGGTATTAAAACCGAGCAGGTTCATACCGTTGTTCAGTACACCGACAATGATCACAGCGAGAAATGTTCCAAAAACAGTGCCCTTTCCTCCGCTGGTGGATGTACCGCCGAGAAAAACAGCCGTCATGGCCTGCATTTCCAGGCCTTGTCCGTTAATCGGGTTGCCCGAGGTTGTACGGGAGGCCAGCAAAACGCCTGCCAGTCCTGCAACTCCGCCGGAAATCATAAACATGCGGACTCGCATGGAATTAACGTTGATACCTGCAAGACGGGCAGCGGTCGTATTGCCTCCGATGGCATAGACTGCACGGCCGAAGGAGGTGTAACGCATGACCACGTGCATAATAATAACGGCAACCAGCAGGATGATGGTCAGCACCGGAATACCGGTCCATTTCGATCCGTTAAGTGCCGGCACATTCGCGTTCTGGAACAATCGTCCCTGAGCGAGCCAGGTGAAATTCTGCTGCGTAACAACGCCGATCGGTTTGCCATCAGGAGCAAGCATAAATGCCGCACCCGCAAAGGCTGCCTGTGTACCGAGAGTTGCTACAACTGCATTTACATGAAGTTTTGTCACGATCATACCGTTGATCAGTCCGGCAATCAGGCCGATGACAACACCGGCTAAGATGGAGAAAAAGACATTATTCTGAGGAAAAATGTGGAGAGATCCAATGGCACCTGAGCCAACCAATGCACCTGCTGCTGCAACGGAACCGCAGGATGCTATAGAGCCAATTGAAATGTCCATGAAACCGCCAAGGGCAACGACCGTTTCCCCAAGCGCCAAAAGACCGGAAATTACGATAGCCTGAGCAAGACTGTTCAGGAGGTTTTGCCATGTGAAGAATTTGTTCCCACCTGCGAGACCAACCCAACCGCTGACAACTGTGATCAAAAAAATCAGCAGAACTAGCGCGATGATTAGTGAAAGATTTTCCGAACCAATAAAGTCCAGAAAGCGGCCAAACGCGTTCTTTTTGTTTACGCTGCCGGATTCATTCTGATTATTTTGTTTCATAGATTCACCTTCTCTGTTGTATTTTTAATTTTCGCGCTTTCCGCGAGTTCATCAACCATTGATAATTCAAGGAGCTTTTCTTCTGTCAGCTCATTGTGTGCCAATTCACCTGTGATTCTGCCGTTACACATCACATAGACGCGGTCCGAAAGCCCGATGATTTCAGGCAGTTCGGAACTGATGAACATGATCGCCAGTCCTTCTCCTGCAAGTTCGTCAATTAATTTATAAATCTCTGCTTTTGCACCAACGTCAATTCCTCTTGTTGGTTCATCAAGAATCAGGACCTTCGGTTTTGCTGCCAGCCATCTGGCCAGAACCACCTTTTGTTGATTTCCACCACTGAGTTTTCCGATCTGCTGTTCCAGAGACGGTGTTTTTACATTCATCTTATCGACGAATTGGGTGGCAATTTCTCTCTCTCGTTTACGATTGACAAAACCCAGTTTTGTCAGCTGTTTTACAATAACAAGGGAAGCATTTTCAAGAACACTTCTTATCAGAACCAGCCCTTCCTTTTTGCGGTCTTCAGGGGCAAGTCCGATTCCCTTGGAAATAGCATCGTCAGGACTGTTGATGGAAATATCTGTCCCGTCAAGATAAATATTCCCTGATTCCTTTTTCAAATCACCGAAAATTACTTTTGCTAATTCCGATCGTCCAGCTCCGATCAATCCGGAAAAACCGACGACTTCACCAGCGTTAATATGAAAATTTACATCGTGATGCCAGCGGCTATTGACGTTTTCAACACGCAAAACCTCCCGGTCCGAGACGATATGAGTTCTGTTGAAGATATCCTTTAATTCACGGCCTACCATCAGATGTACAATTTCATGGTCATCCAGCTCTGCAGCCGGTTTGACCGTGATCAAGCGCCCGTCGCGAAGAACAGCAATCCGATCACATAATGTCAGAATTTCTGCAAGACGATGGGAAACATATATAATAGCCAGTCCCTGAGATCTGAGCTGACGGACCAGCTTGAAGAGACGTTCTACTTCATCATCGGATAAGGATGATGTGGGTTCATCCAGTGCCAGAACACGGACACCGGATTTCAGCGCGCGCATGATCTCGACCAGCTGACGCTGTGCAGCAGAAAGCTGATCTCCCATCATCTCCGGCTGTAAAATGCCATCAAAACCATATTCTTGCAAACTTTTCCGAACCGTGGCATAAAGAGTTTTTCGGTCCAGAAAGCCATTTTTCATGGGAAGCTCACCAACCCAAATGTTTTCGGCCACATCTACTCCGGAAATGATTTCGGGTTCCTGATAGATGACACGAATGCCAGCTTTGTGAGCAATATACGGGTTTGGAAACGATAATTGCTCTCCATCAATAGACATCGTTCCGGAATCGGGCTGATAATCCCCGTTGATTATTTTCAGGAGTGTGGATTTCCCTGCTCCGTTTTCTCCGACAAAGGCCAACACCTCACCGGCTCTGATGTCCAGAGATACATCATCCAAAGCCTGCACATTCGGAAAAGCTTTGCTGATGTGGCGTATCTCTAAAGTCCCGGGTGGGTTGATTCCTGAGGATAAATTATCTTCTTTTCTTTCCATACCTCTACCCATTTTTTTTCTTTATAAAGAAAGCGGACAGCCTTTTAGAGGAAAGGTCTGTCCGCTGTGATTTACATCAGATTCTTACAGGCTGCAGTTCGCCAGAGTAACCGGATCCATGATGTCCTGATAGTTTTCCGGAGTGAGGAGGAATGTATCAGCAATGGAGAATTCCGGCGGTTCAATTCCGTTGACAACGGCATCATAGAGAACTTCAGCAGCTTTGGTACCGACAGAAATACCGGAGACCCAAACGCAGGCCTTGAAGCCGCTTTCGATTCCGGCTGCCCACGGTTTGCAGGATTCATTGCCGCCGACACCGATACCAAGGATGTTGTCAGGGCTGACACCTGCAGTTGCCAGAGCATTAAGAGCGCCGAGTACGCCTTCATCATTACCACCGGTAACGACCCAGTGGGTAACATCAGGATTGGCGGTGATGATCGGGCCCGCAGCGTCCTGGGCTGACAGTGTTTCACCGGTGTAAGGAACGGTGAAGATCAGGTCTTTGTCCATACCGGCCTTCAGAAGTTCTTCTTCTTCGGCAACACAGCGCTGGACGATGACGGATACTGTTTCAGCATTTACAATCAGAGCACCGACTTTCTTGTCGGGATCTTCAAGCCAGCCGTATTCCTTCAGAAGTTCAGCACCAGCAACACCGGCCTGACGACCCATTTCAGTTCCGTCAAAACCAACGAACGGGACGTTATTACCGTTTTCGTCAACGATGCTGTCATCTGTGGCAATCAAGACAACACCGGCATCCCGTGCAGCTTTGGAGATGGCGGGGCCAATGGTCTGATCAGGAACGGTGATAGCAATACCGGCCGCTCCGGCGGAAATTGCGTTATCCACCAGGGAAACGCCAAGACTCGGATCCAATTTCGCATCGAATACTTTTGATTCCGCGCCGAGTTCTTCAGCCTTTTGCATGAAGTTTGTCTGCAGGTCGATAAAATAGTTCTGATCAGCGCTCTTGTTGATCGCGATGAACAGCGGCTTGTCATCAGCCAATGCAGCGGAGACGGCTGTCAGGACGAGCAAGGCAGCCAATAAAACAATAATAGTGCGTTTCATCTTGTACTCCTTTTATAAATTTCCGAAGCTGCGCTTCGGTTGATACCTTAGTGTGTACGTTAACATTATTTTGTTGTTAGACAGAAAAATAATATTTCTGTTTCCATCGCAATATTTCGACATTATTGTAGTGTTAACGTTACCATTGAAAATCATTGTAGATGTTTCGCTACAAATTGTCAAGCGGGATTAAAGTCACATAAAAAACGTGAATATTCAAATGACAATCATAGATAATACCTAAATCAATAAATAATGTAGAATTAAATCGGATGGTAATAGCTTTTCAGTATGTTAATTCATCGGAAAGTGTGTGCGTTAACACAAGATACCTGTAGTAAAATATGCATATGAATAATCAACAGGCAACGATTAAAGATATAGCGAAACTCGCAGGCGTTTCCATCGCTACAGTGGACCGTGTGCTTCACGGAAGAGGTCGCGTTTCTCCTGAGGCACTGACAGCTGTGACGAATGCTATTGAAACCCTGAATTACAAGCCAAACCAGATTGCTCGGGCACTATCTGCAAGACGTTCTAAAATCAGAATCGGTCTGGCACTCCCGAATGTCGAGAGTGATTTCTGGGGTGAAATCATCTTCGGAGCTGAACAGGCACAGAAACATCTTGAGCCCTTTGGTGTTGAACTGATTTCAGAATATTCCTACAGTTATGAGTTTGAAGACCAGGTAAAATCCATAAAACTGCTACTGGAGCGGGATATTCAGGCATTAATCGTTACCCCGCTTTATGATGGATTTGGAAATGTGGTCGGTTCTCATATTCCTTCCTCCATCCCTTATGCAACGATGATCAATGATCTGCCCAGCAGCAATCGTTTGTTTCACATTGGGCCGGATGATTTCGCTATCGGCTCGCTGGCAGCTCGTTTGACCGATCTGTATTGTCAGGGGAAAGGAAATGTTGTTATTCTTGCTCCTAACCATTCAATGATTGAAACCCAAAATCGGATTTCCGGTTTTATGAGCCTGATCAATCAGGATAATCTGAATATTTCTGTTCAGCGCATTGTACCGGTACCCGGAAAAACTGAACAGGTTATGTACAACGAGATCATGAAGAGCACTGAAGAATGCATCCGGCAGTTTCCGGATATTGACGCCTTTTATGTCACAAACGGATTGACGGAATGGTGCGCTGATGTCGTTGCAGCCAATAACTGTCAGCAGAAAATAAAAATCATCGGACATGAAGTAACTCAAAAAACATGTACCTATCTACAGAATAAGGTTGTGCACGCTGTGATTTATCAACGGCCGGCGCTGCAGATTTATAATGCGATCAATCTGATGTTCGATTATCTCATCGGAAATATCAGCAAACCGGAGAGTAATATTATCTCTGACTGCAGTATTATCATTAAAGAAAATCTTGGGTTTTCACATATTGGAGGACAAAATAATTATGGCTATAGCTGAATCGACTACTTATCTGAGTGACATTTGTGATGAGCTTGCAAAACACTGGCCGGATAACAGAACGGTAAATATTGTCTGTCATGGGCATAGTGTACCGAGCGGATACTATTGTACTCCTTATGTTGATCCTTTTCATGCTTATCCCTTTTTACTTTTCAAGCTTGTGAAGGAGCGTTTCCCATATGCTGTCGTCAATGTTATCACAACTGCGATTGGCGGAGAGAATTCACAACAGGGAGCTGCCAGATTTGAAGAGACAGTTCTGAATCATAAACCTGATGTGCTGACGATTGATTATGGCTTGAATGACCGGCAAATCACTTTGCCAGAGGCCGAAAAAGCCTGGAGATTTATGATCGAAAAATCACTTGCAAAGGGCATAAAGCTGATTTTGCTCACACCGAGTTGGGAACAATCCGTCTTCAAAAAGGATGAGTCATGGCAGCTATTGATCAAACATGCCAAACAGATCCGTGCTCTTGCAGCTGAATACAAAGTCGGCTTGAGCGATACATTTGCTGAATTTCAGGATTATGTTGACAAGGGTAATGCCCCACAAGATTTGATGTGTCATGTGAATCATCCCAGCAGAATCGGGCATGAGATCATCGCCCTTTCTCTGTCAAGATGGTTCATAGCCAGGTAAGGGATTTGTGTATCGGCTGACTGAATCAAGATTATTAGAAACAGATAAAGAGTATGGGGATGATGACCAGTTGTAAAGTTGCGTTGCTGCAGTTAATGCCGGAAGAAACAGAAAAAGAAAACCTGAGAAAAGGCATTTAACTGTGTATAAAGATAATTTTTCACCTACATCATCGTAAGTTGGGGATCTTTGACGGCTTCCGGGATGGCAGCTAAAAGGGCGTCACTGAATTGATCATAAAACTGCCGGCTGCACGCCAGCTCGTCAAAAAAATGGTTCAGGCGTTTCGTTTCCCGCTTTGAGTACTTCTCTTGGAAATCCCGGATAAAGTCGATGATCTTCAACCGTATTTCTTCCGGAAGCAGCCTTTCGTAAACCTGCTGTACCAGGCTCATTTTATCAATATATTGTGCGATTCTCGACCGGTACAAATTGAAGGCGGAGAGAGTCATCTATTCTTCGGAATAAAGGCTGCATCCGTCTCTCAGGCGGAGAGATTTATTGGTACCTTCTTCTTCAGAGGAGCCCTCCTCACCGATGATGAGTATCTCGTCAATGGGGAAATGGGACAGGATATATTTCGTGCTCGCTTCCATACTCTGCATGGCTTCACAGTATTTGAAGCCGAATTCGTTCCGCACAGAATAATACCGCAAGGCTCTGTCGCTTTCCAGGCCTTCAAGTGATGTCAGAATAATATTTCGGGAAATGCCCATACCTCCTTCTTCAGCTTCCTGAAACTGTTACGGTATTTTCCACAGAAAAAGGAAGCCGCAAAAACAATGTATATATGTATAAATTCTACCCTTTAATTGCTGCCCGAAAGTCTTATCAGATTTGGATTCTGACCTGTGGAGTTTAGGTGTGATTTTTTTTGTCAGCTGCCTGCTGACTTAATTATTACTGCCCAATCATATCCTTTGTCCGGATATTTTCTGAATAATGTCATCCAATTGGGATGAACAGCTGATATTACTCTCCTGAACACAGGACGGTTCTCATTTTCGCTGAAAAGGCTTCATTTATATAAATATGGAGATCAGTATTTATTACTGGTATTATTAACTAAAAAGGTCACGATAAAGTCTTGTGATCAGACTGAAGTGCTGCTTTCCCTTGCAAAAAAGGCAGCTCCATATATCCCCGCATCTCCACCCAATTGCGCCAGTTCAATAGGTGCCAGAGTCTTTTTTATTTTCGGATAATTTTTATAATGATCATAGATGATTTCCCGGATGAAATCTCCGGCTTTTGATATCCCGCCGCCGATCAGGATGATTTCCGGATCGATCACATAAGTGATATCTGCGATGGCTTTCCCGAGAAACTCCATGCAGTAATTTACCGTATACATCGCAAGGTAATCTCCGGATTTGGCCGCATCGATCACATCTTTGGCACTCAGATTCTTGATCCCGCGGATGGTACTGAACTGGTCACTCCGGGACAGAAAGCGATCAGCATACTTAACGATCCCTGTTGCGGAAGCAATCTGATCCAGGCAGCCTCTTCCACCGCATTGACAGAGATCCGGTTCATCTGGGTTTACCCAAATATGACCGATCTCACCGCCAAGTCCATGGGTACCATGGATCACACTGCCATCGATGATGACTCCGCTGCCGACTCCGGTTCCCAATGTAATGAGGATCATATTCTTATGACCTCTTCCTCCGCCTTTCCACATTTCACCCAAAGCTGCCGCATTGGCATCATTCAGCACATAAACGGGAATGTTGTCGAGCAGACGAGAAAGTTCGATTCCCGGATAATAGGCACTCATACCTAAATTAACGGAAACTTCCACTCTGCCTGTATCTTCTACAGGCCCGGCTATTCCCATACCGATCAGACAATTGTTTAAATCCAGACTGTTTTCTTGAACAATTTTCCTGACAGCAGCTGCAATATCATCAAATATTACATCCCGTCCGCATTCTTTCCTCGTCGGGATCTCCTTTTTTTGAATCAGGACTCCGTCATAAGTAAAAACACCAAATTTTACCGTTGTTCCGCCAAGATCAATTCCAATGCAGTATTTCATAAAGGTCAGCCTTTCCGATCAGCGTGATTGGATTTTACATATATATAACTAATAGGTCGGTATAGTTGTATAGCCTGCATCTTCATACGTATCAAAAGCATAATCCGGCCGGATCCCTTTCAGAAGCTGTTCCCGTTGTACCGACAGCCAGTCACGCAGGTAATCCAGTCTTTCGATGATATGTGCAAAATAAGTCATAGAAATCTCTATTTCCGAAGGTTTTGCAATATCCATCCAGAGCTTCACGTAATTCAGTTCTAAACGGACAAACCGCTTGATGAGCATTTCCGTGCTCATCTCCAGATCCAGGATCTGACCACCATCCAGGTTCTGTCCGGAGAATTTATCAAGGATCGTATGACTCAGATCAAGCTTATCAGTCATCAGGTCAAAGGCAGAAAGAATGTAGGCAAGCTCATCCCGTATAAATCCTGTAGGAAGTGAGTCAACTTCAGGAAGCACTTCACGGATGATTGTCCGGATTTTGTTTCTTGTATCTTCCGGAATAGCAAAACACGGACGGAGCGGGTGCATGGAATGTCGTTCATAAACATGCTCCACACCCACAGGTAGCTCCAGATCATAAGCTACCAGGCCTTCCGGCGGCAGAGCACCTCTTACTGTTTTTCCTGTGATCGGTTCATCAAATAAAGCCATTACACATTCACTCCGATTTTTCGACCAGATGGGAGGCAGCATATAGATCCGGGCCAGCTTCAGTATGATATTGGAATAACCGGGTAAATTCAGAACATGATCAGCCTTATTCGCCGCGATTTTTATATCTATCGGGCAGCCCTGCCAGGCAGCAAGAGCACCATAGGCATAAACAAAATAACCGGGTGCGGGCTGTGTATATCCACCGTGATCATTCCAATCCGTAAGCATCATACCGGTTGTGCCAGCTGCAAGGCCTTCCTTCAGCAGCTGGTCAATATTCATAAGTGCACCATCGAGCCGGGGAAACAGTGTGTTCCAGTTCCCTGTGCCGGGACAGATCCAGAAATTTCTTCCTGTTTCTTTCAAAACTGCAGGTGTGCCGTATTCAGGTTTCGGGTCGTAACACCAATCGAGGAGCGTGACATCATCCGGCACACATTTAGTCACTTCGGGATGATGTACAAAAACATCCCCGAAAACCATAAGCTGTTTGTTGTACTTTGCGGCGATCGTCCGAAGATGATTCAGATATGAGAGATATAATTCAGGTTTTGACATTTCAGAACCACTGCTGGCGTCTGCACCAAGATCATAGGGCTCATCCAGACATACGTTGACCAGGGAACTGTCAAAAAGAGGCAGATACTCTCCATAAAGTTCATCTAGAAATTCCAATACCCGGTCATCTGTTGTGCTGAGTGACCAGTACATATCACTTTCACGGAATTTTCTGAATTCCGGAAGCTTCAGAATATGCCGGAAATGTCCAAGAGATTGCAGATTTGCCTGCAGAGAAATACAACGTTCCGCACAAGCTTTCTGAATTG
The DNA here is from genome assembly GCA_902791025.1 of uncultured Chloroflexota bacterium. Lineage (GTDB taxonomy): Bacteria > Chloroflexota > Anaerolineae > Anaerolineales > Anaerolineaceae > Flexilinea. The sequence goes on from CADATZ010000021.1 coordinate 21,088, forward strand.
CAAGTATATCTTCTCTTGTCAGTGGGTCACAGCCTTCGGAGATTTCCGGGAAGCGTGAAAACATGAATGTATGTTCAACATAAAGCTGCAGCACATTATATCGAAAGGATGCGAGAATATCGACCAACTGCAGCAGATACTCTCTGGTATAAACTTTTCCCCTGGAAACATCAAGCATCAGAGCACGGTTTTCAAGCGTCGGGTAATCATGAATTTTCATGCACGGAATCATATCTTCCGCTCCATGCAGAATTTCAGACAACTGCTGAAGTCCATAGCATAAACCGGACCGGTCATGTGCGTCGATCCGGATCCCATCTGCCGTAATGTTCAAGACGAAACCCTCTTTTTCGTGAACAGGATATGCAGGCAGCGGATTACCGATTTGAAAAAAATATTCATTCTTATTTATAAGTTTGGGATGCATACACAAAGGAAGTTTATCGGTCCAAAATGAATGGATGGGACAGCTTATCCAGGTATCGGTAAGCAGATGGAATTGACACATGACATCGGTTTTCTCGATCTCTTTTGAATTGATAAACAAATCCTGCATTGATTCACCTCTTTCCATTAATGCCAGGGATAGGCACGATCCCACATATTTTTGAAATCTCCGGTCCACAAAATTCCGTAATCGTCCGCACCGGTATATTTTTTGATTGCATTTCTGCCGATCTGGATCAGATTTATTCTCTGTTCAGCAAGCCATTTCACAGCTTTGAACATCTGGACACCTGCCCGATCAAAACAGGACAGGCAGCTCTCTATTCCGGTCCGGTAAGCTCTCAGCTCCCATACATGTTCAAAATTTCTGCGGATCATCTGAAATTCTGCATACAAAAGATGGATATCCCTGATATACCCCAAGATCATATCCGGGGATAAATCATCTGAAGCCATTCCATGAAGGATCTGATATCCCAAAAGTCCTTTTTTCCCGGTAAAGGCAGTCATTTCGGCTGAAAGCTTCAATTCCTCCAGGAAGGTTTTTCCGAACAGCGTCTTCCAGCTTTCATCCGGATATTCTTTCTTCTCATACAAACATTCATTCAAAACAGTCTGAAGCAGTTCCAGCGCCTCACTGCCGTTTTTCAACAAAATCCGGCAGGCTTCTTCGGTAACGGCAGGATAATTTTCATTGCCATTTTTACTAAGACCATCCAGCAGATCATCAAAGAAAGCATAAATCGTCATTGTTTTGAATCCGGTTTTAATTCCTGGTGCAAGATTTGAATCCATCAGAAGACGAAAGGCTTTTTCTTCCCGCTCATCACAGAAGATTAGATTTCCGGCGAATTTCTCAAAATCCTTCTCCCGGAGAGGTTTTCCGATGACAGACTGGATCCCGCCAAGAAAATATCCGTATAATGATAATCCAAGAGGCTGGGCATGTCCGTAATCTCCCCAATCGGTGACAAGAAAACCTTCCGCACCGCGTTCCTTTGCTTCCGAGGAGAAGCCAATCAGATTGATATAGGAATTATAGACCCTGGGAAAAATGGAATTCCAGGTGCTCACGCCCCCGGCAGCCCAGAACCGCATATGATGCTCCTGATATGGGATAAGGGAGGGATAGTGTTCCATAGGATTGTAACACCAGTCAGCAACGATTACATTTTCAGGTAAACGAGGAAGCAGGTCTGGATATTTACTGACAATATCTCCCCAGAGTATGATCGTTTCCGCGCCGCATCCCCGGGCGATATCGATTACACGGAGCATATGATCAAGAAATACCTCACCCTGTCCCTTCTCTTCCACCGCTTTCTTCGAGTAATCGGATCCGATATCATACGCCTCGTCCATATTGATGTTCAATGTCTTTGACGTGAACCAGGAGAGTGTTTCAGCAAATTCATCCTCAAGAAATCGATAGACAGATTCATTTCCGGCAGCGAAAGAGAACAGTGTATCGTTTTCAGAAAGGCAGGAATATCCCGGCAGCCGCAGGATCCCATGCAGATGAGAATAAGTTTGGATACAGGGCTGAAGTTCGATCGAATGTTCCGTACAGAATTTGTCCAGATCTCTGATCTGTTCTCCGGTATACGCACCGGTCACTGTTCCGATCTCAGGATGTGATTGCAGCCGGAGTTTATCCTCACAATACAGCTGCAGAATGTTATAGCCAACCTGAGACATCCATTCAGCCAGATTTTTCAAATATTCGAGCTTCGGCATTTTTCCGCGGGAGACATCAAGCATGATCCCGCGGCTTTCAAAGGCAGGAACCACGTTTTGTTCAAAAAGAGGAAGCCTGCACTTCGCGGATAAATATATTTGTATTAACGCATCCAATCCGCATCCGATACCATAAAGTGAAGAAGAAACGATTCTTCCGCCTTCTTTGCGGATGCAAATATGATAAGAACCTTTTGTTTTACCGGTTTCCCCGCAAAGATGAAGCTCCAGATTATAGTCTGACTGATCTATTACAGGGAACTTTTTCAGCTTTTCTTCAAGTTCCGGAGCTGAGACACAATTACCGGAAAACCGAAAGGACTTTACGTCAACATATGATTCGGGATGTGTTATTGCAGATAAATTCATACACGGCCTTTATGACGGGCAGTCTGCGGGATGATCCGCAGACTGCCACAAAATGATTATTATTTAGCGATCGGAGCGATTTCACCGCGCAGGAGCTTGATGACTACATAGCTGTCATCACCGGCGCTGTTGAGGTAGAGGGAATCATCCGTGCCCCAATCGGTCAGCAAACCGCGGCTGGAGATATATTTGGAGTTCTTGGCATAGATCGGCAGATACGGAACAGTTTCGTTGATCGTAAGAGCAATCTTTTCAATGGCTGCCTTCTGAGCATCAACATCCCAACCGGCAGTGGATTCGACCAGCAGCTCGTTCAGGTCAACAGTTCCGCAGCTTTCGGTTTCCTGAACCATCGGGAAACTCAGGCCTTTCGGAGCATTCACGTTGCTGAGGAGCAGCGGAGTTTCGTAGGCATACATCGGGTGAGGCTGTGCGCTGCCGAAGAAGGATATGGCGATCTGGAATTCACCGTCGTTGATGTTTGTCTGGCGCATGGTGCTGTCGATGCCGTCGACATTTGTCTTGATACCGAAAGCAGTCAGTTCCTGAGCCATTTCCATGGAAGCGGTGGAACCGTCGCTCCAGGTGGTCGGGCACTGGATGGAAAGTGTGAACTGCTTGCCGTCAGCAAGGTACCACTGTCCGTCATCATGTTTGCTCATACCACTCTGTTCAAGCAGTTCGGCAGCCTTTTCATGATCCAAGGCATAGGGATTCAGTTTGTCAACATCGACCCAGACTTCAGTGATGGAATCAGCAAGACCGGTGACATATTTGTTACCGACGGTAGTACCCGGGAGGGCAACTTCACCGACACGATCTCTGTCGATAATGTAGGCAATAGCCTGGCGGACAGCTTTCTGATCCAGCGGAGCGACAGCTTCATTGAAGTAAAGCGCGATACCGTCTTTACCATGAGCCTGGATCATATCATAGCCCATACCTTCGAAGGTCGCCACAGAGGCAGCCGGGAACACATGGGTCAGGAAGTCCACTTCATAGTTCAGCACAAGGGGAGTGAGTTCGGCGACATCACCGTTATAAACGAGGACCTTGTCGAATTTCACAACATCGGCCAGGAAAGAATTTTCATTCTTTTTCAGCTCGATGCAGGATTCGCTGATGCTGTCGGTGTCCATATAGAACGGGCCGGTGGCATTCACGAAAGCAGGGCGGAAATTGTTGAATTCTTCGGAAAGGGCTGTCCATTCTTCAGATTCTTCGGTCTTTCCTTCATCGATCAGGGCCTGGAGTTTATCAGCAAATTCACCATAGGTAGCATAGTCGACCATGGGTTTGCGGAGAACCTGGCGGATGATCAGGGAAGTAGGTGTCTTTACGCTGAAGGAAACTTCAGTATCGCTCACAACTTCGACTGCATCAATATAGGACCAGACGGCGTTGTTGACGAGACGGTAAGCCATGAAGGTCGTCCAGACGTCCTTCGCGGTAAAAGGATCACCGTTGACCCATTTCGCATCATCACGAAGAGTAACATTGAATTTTTGGCCATCTTCAGAGGCTTCCCAGGCAGTGGCAAGAAGCGGATCATAGGTATCTGTTTCCGCTACATAGGTCGCAAGCGGCAGCTGCTGGATCTCACGCCAGAATTTCAATTCAATGGACCCGGAAATGAACATATTGAAATGACCGGTAGGAGGTGTGGAATACGGCCAACCGCCGGCAAATACCGCTTCATCCTGCGCGTTTACCATGCTGAATGAAAGCACGACCGCCACTAAAATGGCTAAAACGAAAATAATTCTGCTAGATCTCTTCATTTCTTCTCCTTATTTTTCATGATCTGCTAAAACTATTTTTTACGACCGGCAAGAAATGCCGCTCCTAAAAACATCATCACGACACCGACAACGATATCGATGATGCTTATCACAGATGAAGTGCTGCCCGGTTCATTGACCGCAGCCATGAAGACCGAAAGCCCTGTTATCAAAATTCCGCCGAATACCATCAGCATCGCAAAAATCTTCATGCCCGGTCCTTTGCGTACAAATGGCAGGAAACAAAATGCCCCGGGGATACTTCATACCGTTCCGGCTGGATGCAGTCGCAAAGTCCGGCGATCCGCTGCGGACACCGCGGATGGAGCACGCATCCGGAAGGAAGCGCTGTGAATGAAGGAACATCAGCTTCCAGCAGCTCATAATGTCCGGCTGAATGCTGCAGGATCTCTGATGATCCGGAAGCGGCGGACAAGATGGCCCGGGTATACGGATGAGCAGCCTTACTGATCAGCTCATCAGCAGGACTTTCCTCCACGATCCGCCCGAGATACATGATCATGGCCTTCTGTCCTCTTGCGAAATAACGGCCTAATGCCAGGTCATGCGTGATGAAAAAGTAGGACACATTCAATTTTGTCTGGATATCCACCAAAGTCTTCAGCAGACTGATGCGCAATGACGTATCGATCATGCTTGTGGCTTCATCAACAACGATCAGCTTCGGATCCATTGCCAGGATGCGGGCAATGGAAACACGCTGCCGCTGTCCGCCGGACAAAGCATTCGGATATTTGTCAACGAAATCTTCCACCGGCGTCAGTCCGACAAGCTCCAGGAGATCCGTGACTTTTTTATATAAAGTCGGGATATCATTGATATGCTTGTGTCTCCGGATCGGGTTTGCGATCATGTCGAAAACCATCATCGCGGGATTCAGAGACTCATACGGATTCTGGTGGATCATCTGCACATGATTCCGGAAGGAATCCCACTTTTCTTTGCGCAGCGTTCGGACTTCTTCGCCGCAGAATTGATACGAACCGGACGAGTAAGTGGAAAGTCCGGCAAGAATTTTTCCCAGTGTTGTTTTTCCGCAGCCCGATTCGCCCAGGACACAAAGCGTTTCACCTTCTTTTATTGTCAGGTCAATGTCGCGGAGTATCACAACATCCTGTTTCCGTTTCTGTGGAAAGGCCTTTGTCAGTTTTTCAAGCCGTACTAATTCATCCATGATGCACTCCTTCGGAAACAGGATTCCAGCACGCACAGTAATGATCTGCCCTGACCTGCTCAAATGGCGGCAGTTCCTCGTGACATTGCGGAACACAGCGGCTGCAGCGGGGAGCAAAAGGACAGCCCTTTCTCAATGTGATCAGGTCCGGAGGATTCCCCGGAATCGAAAACAGTTCATCATCCGTATCGGTTAGTCTCGGGATCGCGTGGATCAGCCCGGAACTGTAGGGGTGCTTCGGATTGGAGAAGAATTCCTTCACCGGTGCACTTTCCACGATGATCCCGGCATACATGGTGATTACTTTGTCAGCCAGTTCAGAAACAATGCTGAGGTCATGTGTGATAAACAGCAGGCTGAATCCTTTATCATCTTTCAGCTGCCGTAAGAGCTTCAGGATCTTTTCCTGCGTCAGGATGTCCAGTGCGGTCGTTGGTTCATCCAGGATCACAAGGCGCGGATCCAGCAGCAGCGAAAGCGCGATCAGTGTACGCTGCTTCATACCGCCGGAAATTTCATGAGGAAAGGAATCCAGCACTTTTTCCGCATCCAGGTGGACAGTTTCCAGAAGAGCTCTGGACATTTCATCGATTTGTTTATTGCTGACGCCTTTGCGATGTGCCCGGACGGTATCCACAAATTGTGTTCTGATTTTGCAGACCGGGTTGAACGAGCTTTGTGAGGCCTGAAACACCATGGAGATATCATCCCACAAGAGACGCCGCATTTGCCCGCGGGAAAGCTTCAGCAGGTCAACGGTTTTTCCGTCTGCAGCCTTATAGAGCATTTCGCCGCTTGTGATCGCTGCTGCGTTGGGCAGTGCGTCCACGATGGAAGTGGCCAGTGTCGTCTTCCCGCATCCGGATTCACCGATGAGCGCAGCTGATTCTCTCTCATTGATCGAAAAAGAAGCATTTTGGACTGCTTTGAGCGCACCGCGTTTTGTGTTGTACGCGATAGACACATTATTCATCTGAAAAAGAAGAGAATTTTTATCGTTGCTCATATAATTCGCTCCTTATTTCAATAGCACAGGGTTGAACACATCTTCAAGCGCTTTACCTACCCAAACCAGCGAGGTGATCAGCAGACAGATCATGATTGTCGGTGCGATGATGTACCAGACTGAATTGGGATTGTAAATAGCGCCTTGAGTCCACGCCTGGTTGATCATAACGCCCCAGTTTTCTTCCAGCGGGATCAGTCCCATGAAGATCAGCCCCACCTGAGAGTAAAGACAGGCTCTCATCAGCAGCGTAAAATTCACGATAATGAATCCCATGATATTCGGCAGAATTTCCTTGAAGACGATATGGGATCGGGTAAGATTCTGCATAAAGGCGACCTCAATGAATTCACGCTCCTTCATGGAAAGTACTTCGGAACGGATCGTCCGGTACAACCCGGCCCAGGACAAAACACCCAGAATCACGGCAAGCTTCATGCTGTTCAGGGTAAAGAATCCGGAAACAACAACCAGCAGCGGGATACGCGGGATGGAAAGCCAGACATCCGCGATAAAGCTGACGACACCGTCAAATCTTCCTCCGATGATGGTTGAAAAAGCTCCGATCACCACACCAAGCAGTGTCCCGATAGCAGCCGAAAAAACAGCAAATAAAAGCAGTTCCCGTCCGCCGTTAGCAATTTGTTTCGCAATATCACGGCCAAGATGATCTGTACCAAGAATATGATCTGCAGACGGTGCTTTCAGGATCTGCGATGGATCCGAAACCCTGTCCGGAGGGCAAACGTACGGAGCCAGAAGGGACATCAAAACGATCAGGATCAGGATACAGAAGCCCAGAAAACCGACCTTGTCGTGGCTGACCGCAAACCATATCTGAGAAAGGGTCTTGCGGATACGGCTTGATTGTGAAAGCGTGACATAAGGTTTCGCGTTATCGCCCATTTTGTTTGCCTCCGCTTAATTTGATTCTCGGGTCCAGCACCGCATAAAGCATTTCAGCGATAAAGTTTGAAACAACCATTGAAATACTCATGATGAGGAAGATTCCCTGCATCACCGGATAATCACGTCCGTTCGTGGCTTTCACAAGCTCCAGACCGATCCCCTGATAAACGAAAAGCTGTTCAATGATCAGGGAACCGGAAACGATCAAACCCATCCGCATCGCGAGTTCTGTAACAATCGGCAGCATTGCATTTCTGCCGATGTAGGATCGCAGGACTTTCCCGGAGGAGAGCCCGCGGATCTTGGCCATCGTGACATAATCCGTGTTCAGGCACTTGGTCGTGCTGCCCTTCATCAAAAGGATCCAGACACCCAACTGTGAGAGCATGTAGGTCAGCGACGGAGCGAAAGTATGCTTCGCCACATCAATGATAAATTTCATATTCCAGCCCGGTTTCATCCGAATGCTGTAATTGCCGCGCAGGAAGGAGATCTGCATCAGCGTTTTCCCATTGAATTTGAACACGCCGAACAACAGGATGATAAAAATGGCGATCAGAAAATCGGGCACGGCACTGAGAATAGAGGCGAAGCCGGAAATGATCGGCTCATACCATTTATCCCGTTTGAAAGCCAGCGCAGCTCCGATGATCACACCGAAAATAAAGGCGAAAATCATGCCCAAACCGACGGTCAGCAATGTCCACGGGAGCCTCGCACCGATTATTTCCAGTACCGAAAGCCCAGGCGTCAAAAGGGAATCCCCGAAATCAAACCGGGCGACATTGGAAATGTAATCAATATACTGGGTCACCACAGGTTTTTCAAGGTCCATCGAAAACAAATGAGCGGCACGCGCCTTGGCATCCTCATAGGTCATGCCGTACTGCACCATCTGTGTTTCAATATACCGGTCGACCGGGTTGGAGGGCATCAGACGGATCAGGAAAAATATGATCGTCGTCACCAGCCAGATCGTCACGATCATCTTCGCGAATTTCCGCAGCAGATACAGAACGGTTTCTCTTGTTTTCATCCCATTGCCACCTCATTGACAAGATTTGCGACATATTTATCAATAACAAGCAGCGCGGCTCCTTTTGCGGGATTCAGAATATCAACGCTTTCTGCGGTCATCGGGATACCGGTCTTGGCCGAGATATCCGACATGAGTTCCTCACAGTACGAGACAAGCCCGTTCAGGCAGGAACCGGTGAACACGATGCATTCCGGGTCAAGAAAAGCAGCAGCTCCAAACACATACGGTGTAATATATTTGATGATCGTTTCTAAAAAAGTACGGTCATCCATGTTTTTTATATCAATATCTTTTATTACTGAAGCACTGTCCGGGATCTCTCCAGCTGCACCGCGGGCCCCGCGGTATAAGCGTCCATCCATCAGTAACCCACATCCAATACCGAATGGTTCTTTGTTCATCAGGTAGACAATGATATCCTTTTTTTCGCGCTTGCAGTTGTAGTTGTAGAGTTCAGCAATAGAGTTCGCATCGTTTTCAACAATGATCGGGATCTGTGGATATGCCCGCTGAAGACCTGAAAGTAATCCGGAAAACGACCAATTTCTTCGCTTCTTGTCCGGCCCGAATCGCTGGGCTGATTTGACAGTTCCGTCTGTATAAACAATAGCCTTGATCGCAATACCGATTCCGCTGATGTGAGGGTTGGCAGAAATCTTTCTCTTCACAGTTTTCATGACGGTTTCTTTAACAGAAGCCTCGGCCATGGAAATTCTTTCTTCATTGATCGTAGTTCCATCTATCCCGATGAGATAAACGTCGATAAATTCATCTTCCACATACATTCCAAGAAATTGAGAATCGTTGTTATCCAGTTCAATGACATTGCCCGGTTTTCCAATTTTGGGCTGCTGTTGAATTTCAGCACCGCTGTCTTTTATGACTCCGTATTGTTTCAAATCAGAGACCAGATAGGAGACAGTCGAAGCTTGAAGACCGCAATACTCCTTCAGGCGTGCCTGCGTCATTGCTCCGTAACGCCGGAGCATCTCTATGATCATGGTCAGATTCTGTTTTTTCTCATTTCTTTTATTCATACCAGACTTCTTTTATGGGTTGGTTAATTATTTCATTGTTTGAACGAATTAATCGTAACATCATTTTAGTCTTCCGTCAATCATATATTACATAAAATGTAACATGACAAACGACACTAAGCCGCTCTTTTGTAAATATAATCTATAGGTGGAATCAGTAAACAAACAGAATTGTCTTCTCAATTCTGCAAAATCTGAACAGTAAAAAAAACAGCCCTTGACACTGCCTGCTGTCAGCCCGCTTACAAAATATTTCTGACATAAAATGAATATCACTACAACAGGTATCAGTGACAGCACTGACATCGCAAAAACATAACCCCACTGCGTGAATTGGTGCTGTCCGAAAAATCCGGCGATGGCAATGGGTAAAGTCCGTCTGCTGTTATCGTATATTACGGTATTCGCCCAGGGATACTCTTCCCAGGCTGTCAAAAAATTGAAAATACTCACAGAAGCAATAGCGGGAGACGCCAGGGGAAGCGCGATGCGATGGTATACATCCCATACATCAGCTCCGTCAATATATGCCGCTTCCATGATCTCATTCGGAGTATTCTCCATAAAGCCTTTGATCATAAACGTCGAAAAGGGAATCACCCAGGCGACATAGAATGGAATCAGGCCTTCGAGTTTATTTCAGGGCTTGTCCCCTTATCCATTAATCTAAAGGTTTCAGCAATACGAGAAGCAACAAATTCCTGAAATGGTTTGCTAATTTCCGAATTGACTTCTCCCCAATCTCCTTTGAGCATAGCTTCGAAGATAGTTTCGCCCCATTTGTCTGGCTATTTCTTTCTCAATTTCTTGTAATCTGATTGCATTCATTTCATTCATTACTCTCCTCTCTGTTTATTAAGTTTAAATTTCGATCCGGATATAATGGAGATTCCGTAATGCTTGGTTTGTTTCTGAAGTCCCATTCCCTGATGGGTTGACATGTTTAATCAGGTCTGGACTTTATCGGCCAAAATACAAGCGGCTGATTACTGAAATCCAATAAACAGCCGCTTTATATACTCTCATGAAAAGCGATCATTCCGACAGATGATCCGTTTTACCATCCCAGCGTGAACTCGGCTAAAGGATCAAGATCCGGATAATATGTGTTTTTATACTCCATCAACATAGCTGTAACATTTACGGCATGTGCTTCCGATGCGATATGAATTCGCTGATTTGAGCAGCCGTAAATTGCGGAAGCAGATCGTGTATTTCCGTGTCATCTTTTTGGATGCGTTCCCATATCGTAATATGATCGAGACGGTAGCACTTTTGTCCAAACTTTCTGGGGCCAAGCATCATATCAGTGTCCAGGTCGATATGGACGAGCTGGATCTGACCGCCGCCGAGAGTAAGGCTACATATGAGGAGATCAAGGAGTGGGTGCAGGAAAAGTACGGTTTCCATGTGACACACCTGAATATTGCGAAGACCAAGCGAAAATGTGGGATTATCGAACGGCAGAATTATAATCTGCCGAAGAGTGAGAACAGTCGGTCGCCGGAGACACCGAAGGAAAAGGAAGAAGCGATCATTGACGCCTTTAAACACTTTCAGATGATTTGATAAAATGCATTTCCTTTTTTAATTTTGAGAAAGGGAAAATATATTTTCAAAGATGCTGTCTGATTGAAGTCAAACCTGTTTCAACGATTAGAATTGCGTCTAAAATAAATGCATAAACGGAAACATCAAGATAGGGTACTGCGCAGTCAGAGGTGATTACCCCCGTCATTCCCGCCTGTTGTACTCAGGGTGTCAACCCTGAGTTTTTTCTTTAATTGGTGTCAATAAAACCGGTTTCTTCCCAAATTCAGACGGGGAAGGAACCGGTTTTTGTTTTCCGGTTCGGAAAGGACCCGAATGGATGTTTCTGACACCAAGCTCATTCTTGAAATCTATCGAATCATATCCGGTATTGGCAGTTCCCGAAAAGAACAATCTATCAATCAGTTCAAAATGCAATTGATTGCCAGCTCCGGAAAAACGGCTGCAAAATATTGATTGTTGACGAAAATAACCGTCTTTATCAGTTGAACGGCAAGGTCATTTTTTATTTTTCTCCACCGCTTGAAAAAATATCCAATATGAAAAGATTCCTGATCCGAGTACTGAAGGAGTCTGATCCCCACTTCATTATTGCATACGGTATCCGAAATGAAACCGGTGCTTGCATCTATCGTGTCGAAATTCCTGAATAAATAGTTTTGTATCCTATGGTTATGAGGATTTAAAACCAGATGCAAAACGACACGTTAGAACAATTTGACCGATATCCAGCGTACGGACCGAAGGTGATAAATTTACTTGAATTATTAGCTTCAATTGCAGCCCGCAAAAATGAAGAACAATCAGACAATTGTGTGGAGTGTAATACTAATGGGAACAAATAATAATTTGCCGGAAAGCAAGCGGATGCGCATTGCAAGAAAAAACAAGGAAGAGAAATCCAGCCCGGAAGAATTAGAACGAAAAAACAAGGCGGCAATTTATCTTCGAATTTCTTCTGAAATGCAGAAAGATAATTTCAGCATAGCAGCTCAGAAAGAAGAGTGCATGAAATATGTTCTGGAAAAAGGTTTTACCGTTGCTGAAGAAAATATTTATATTGATGAAGCATATTCAGCAAAAGACGATGATCGTCCGGCATTTCAGAAAATGCTCGCGGATGCTCACGCAGGCCAGTTCTCTCTAATCGTAGCTCACAAATAGACCGTTTGTTACGAAATCTGAAGTTGCACCTGGGAATAGTGGAAGATCTCAAGAAAATAAATGTTACTTTAATCAGCTAATGAAAATCTATTACAAGTATAAAGCGTAAAAACTTGTCAGCTTTTTGGTACTTATTCTCAATAATTAGCTATAATTCAAAAAGGTTATAAGTAACTAACCTTATGTAATAGAAAAACAACGCAAGGATGGGATGAGTATATGTTTCAAAAAAAAATATCATTAAAAGCAGTAATGCCTGCATTTTTTTTACTTTTGCTTCTCCTCGGGACAGCAACGGTGTTCCATCCCTGTGATATGAAGGAAGACGGGACATGGATGCATTGCCATGATGTTCAAACTGCGGTTATAACCGGTTCGATCATCCTTACTGTCCTTCTGGCCGCTGCGGCAGTTATAAAAAACAGATGGGTAAAACTGATTGGATATGGAGTTGCGGTAATCGGTGCGGCAGTAATGTTTTTCCTGCCCGGTGACATAATGCAAATGTGTATGATGCACACCATGCGCTGCTATGCCGTGATGAGACCTTTTGTCCGAATCATGTGTGTATTGACTGCGATCTCAGCAGCATTTCTTTTGATCAGGACCTGCAAAAACAAATAAGATATATGTTTTTATTACGTCAGGTTCCCATCAAAAACATCAAAGCACATCCGTTCAGATTCGGCATTTTAGCCGCACTGACAATGCTGCAGCAAATTTGTTTTTTTACAGGGCTGGTGTTCGCATTATCCCTTCGGCAGGAACTTGAGTTAGCGCAGTCCGCAGTCCCGGCTTGGCGCTGATGTATTGATCTATCCATCTCAGGCGATGAGCAAAATATCCAAAGACGGCTTGCTGATGCAGGGTACGCCGGTGGAAGTCTACAAAAACCGCTCGATGCTTTCCCGGATCGATAACTGCGATCATATTTCAGGACTTTCCTGGCAGATCTATATTTCCGACGGAACGTATAAAATCACCGGGTACGAACCGGAAACAGATTTTGTCATTTCGCCCTGGCTGTCCGAAGGCTCACGGTTTATTCCCTCTGAAGGTTCAGTGGTTGTTGGTTCCGGAGTCTCGGTCCCCGTAAATGACCGGCTGACAATATTCCGGAAGGAATGGCCGGTTTCAGGACATCTCCTTGAGACCGGTTCGGAACTGGACAATATGATTTTTGTCAGCATGGATACTCTTCGAATGCTTATACATGCCTCCGAAGAAGCGGGGAACTCAAACTTTCTGAAAATTGATCCCAAAACAATGTTCTCTGCCGCATTGGTAAAAACGGATGATAAACAAAATGTAGAAAGCGTGACCAACTGGATCAATATATATATCCGAAAGGTCACCGCCATCCGCAGTGACGAGGCCTTGTCAAAAACAGCTGCAGACATTCAGAAACATTCAGCATCTGTCTTTTGTATTGCCGGTGTTTTATGGGCTGTTTTGCTCCTTGCGTTGTTGATCGTCCAGAGTATCTTGATGAAGCAGCGCCGCAAAGAGCTTCATTTCTGGTCTGTTATCGGAGCATCAAGAAAGAAAACAGAAGCCGTGATTCTTCGAGAGGCTTTCATCACGCATGGATGCGGAGTCTTCGCAGGAATATTTGTCTCATTCATGCTGTACTTTCTTCTCCGTGAAAAACTCTTTCCTGAAACCGTGCTTTCCGTATCCGCGCTGATTTTGATTTCACTTGGAGTCGGCCTGGTCATGACAGCAGTCGGATGTTTGAGCGCATGCGCGGCGGAGAGAAACGTACTCAAATCGACGGAAGGTCGGATGCTGCTGAACATATAAAGGAGTCTTTTATGGTTTCGTTACGGAACATTCCTATCAAAAATCTCAAAAGCAATCCCGGGAAAACCACCGCGATCCTGATCTTTACGGCACTTATGGCTGCTGCAGTGTTCGGCGGCACCCTGATCGTCCGGGGAATGCAGCAGGGACTTGCAAATGTCCGCACGCGCTTAGGCGCTGACATTCTGGTGACGCCTGCCGACGCAAAAAACGAATTTGATGCACAGACTTTCCTGATCCAGGCAGAGCCCGGATACTTTTACATGGATGCTTCCGTGCTGGATGAGGTTCGTGCTGTTGAAGGTGTTGATAAAGCTTCTCCGCAGCTGTTTCTGGCTTCAGCAACCGCAAGCTGCTGTTCAGCAAAGCTGCAGATCATCGCGTTTGACCCGGAGACGGATTTTACCATCCAGCCCTGGATCCGTGAGACCTTCGGGGGAGCACAGAAACTTGGCTTATTGGATGTGATCGTCGGGGCCAACGTTACGGTTTACGATGATTATATTCTTCGCCTGTATAACAATGACTGCCGCGTGATCGGTCAATTCGCGCCAACGGGTTCTACGCTTGACAATGCGGTCTATACCAATTTTGAGACGATAAAAGTTTTGATAGACTCCTCATTTGACACTAAGCTCAATAAATGTCAGTCTTTTGATACAAATGACGTGATTTCCTCTGTCATGATCAGCCTGAAAGACGGATATGATGCAGAGAACGTCGCGGAAACAATTGAGAGCACTATCAGCGGTGTCAGCACAGCCACTTCCAAAAAGATGGTTTCAGGTATTGTTGAATCGCTCAACAGCATATCCGGAACGGTTCGAGCATTTATCGTGATTTTCTGCCTGCTTGGAACATTGATGACAGTACTGCTTTTCGCTCTGATGATCAGCGAACGCAAAAAAGAATTCGCGTCGCTCAGCATCATTGGTGCCAGTAAAAGAATCCTTTACAGAATGGTCGCAGAGGAATCAGCTTATGTCAATTTGACGGGAGGTTTGCTTGGCATCATCCTGAGTGCTGTTTTGATCCTGGGATTCAGCAATCTGATTGGACAAAAGCTTGAAATCGGGTTTGCACTGCCGGATGCGGGTCAGATCACTATCTTTGCACTGTTCACATTGGGTCTCGTTATGCTTGCTGCAATTCTTTCCGCTTTGATTGCGGCCAAACAGGTGAGCAGTCCTGACACCGGTCTCATATTGAAAGAAGGTGAATAAAATGGCTTTGACCGCAAAATCGATCCGAAAAGATTTTTACAGAGCAGGGAAAAACAGCAATATTTTTACCGCTGTTCAAATGCTCGATCTGGAACTGGAACAGGGAAAAATGATTGAGATCACGGGACGGTCCGGGAGCGGAAAGAGTACCCTTCTGAATATGCTGGCAGGAATACTCAACCCAACCTCCGGCCGGATATTATTAGATGAGGTTGATCTTTACGCATTAGACGACGAAAAACGCTCCCGTCTGCGAAATGAGAAAATCGGCCTGATTCCACAGGGGCACACGGCATTGCTCGGTCTGACGGTTTTGGAAAATGTTCTGCTGCCCGCGGTTCTTTACAGCAATGGCTCCGCTCCTGAACAGCGTGCAGCAGATCTGCTCAGACAGGTTGGCCTGATAGAGATGGACAATGAAAAACCAAATGCGCTGTCAGGCGGTGAATTGCGCCGCATGGCGGTTGCCCGTGCGCTCCTGATGCAGCCAAAAATTATCCTGGCTGATGAACCCACTGCCGGATTGGATGAGGAAAATATCATCTCAGTCATGGGGCTGCTTCGCAATGCTGCGGATGATGGCGCTGCTGTGCTGCTGGTGACACATGAGAATGAGGCCGCTCAGTTTGCCGATGAGATCCTTCACATGGATGGCGGACATTTCATCTGATTGTACAGGAAGATTACCCTGTGAAAAAAGCCTCGAAATCTTTTTTCTTGTTTTTATTGATTTCCGCTGCAGCTATACTTATCGGAATGGCTGTTTTTTATGCGTACCGTGAGAAGATATATCGATCCGCTTTGGAACAATTTGAGGCCGGTGAGACTCAGATGTCCTATGAGCTTTTCAGTTCCCTCCGGAATTACAAGGATGCGGAACATTATCTGGAACAAATACTGAAAGCAGATCCGGTACTTGCGTTTCGATCCACAGAGAAAGGTAGTGAGGTCATTTTCGGTCGTTATGAACAGGATGCTCACCCTGACAACGGGCCGGAACCAATTCGCTGGCTCGTGCTGGACCGCATAGCGGACAGGATCCTTTTGCTCAGTGTCACCGCACTCGATGGGAAGCCTTATCATACAGAATCCTTTGAACCGGTCACATGGGAAAACAGCACACTGCGTTCCTGGTTAAACAGCAGTTTTTACGAGATCGCTTTTGAACCTTCAGAACGGGCTTTGATTCCGTTTGTTCTGAATCAGAATTCCGATCAATCCGCTGTTGGCACAGAAGGCGGTGCTGATACAAGGGATCGGGTTTTTCTCCTGAGTGAGACAGAAGCCTCGATTTATTTTGGCAATGATCTGGATCAGGATACGATCGGGAAAGCATACGCGTCAGAGCATGCCACACATCAGAACATTGAAGTTGATGCCGAAGGTGCTGTTTCCTGGTGGCTGCGCTCCCCGGGTGTTTATCCCTACAGTGCCCAATTTGTTGACCAGCAGGGTAAACCTTACCTCAGCGGAGCCTATACAGACATCGACTATCAATTCGCCGTCCGACCCGCCATTTGGCTGGATCTGAGGTAAGCCCTCTCTTGCTGTGTTTCCTCTGCCTAAACAAGGATCCAATTTTATATTTTCT
This sequence comes from uncultured Chloroflexota bacterium, assembly GCA_902791025.1. Classification (GTDB taxonomy): domain Bacteria; phylum Chloroflexota; class Anaerolineae; order Anaerolineales; family Anaerolineaceae; genus Flexilinea. The sequence goes on from CADATZ010000021.1 coordinate 37,940, forward strand.
TAATGTAGCTCCAGCTGCCTATTGATCTTCCTCCGTATTCAAAGTATTTTTCATCGAAAAGGGAGAAATTGTGGCTTTCATAAAATCTGCGGTTGAGTTCGGAATTGGTAAAAAGGGTTTAAGGCCTCGCCTCCTGCATTTCTGACATATGGAATCAGGCAATCATTCAAAAATCGACCGCCGATTCCTTTGCCTTCTTCAGCTTTTGCTACGGTCAGAAGACTGAGATACCAGTTCTTTCCGTCAAGTTCATGACACGGAGCAGAGGCCTGCATTTCCATCGTATGCCATGCATTTACCTGCCTGAGTCCACCGGTGAGCAAAACATGCACCCAGCCGCGTCTGATGTATTCTGCATCAGAAGGTTTTTTGAAATCCGGTGCGCATAATTGAGCAACAGCGGCAATATGGTCATCTTCCCGGGCTGTCAGAAAGACTGTGCCGGGTTTGTCATAATTTGCATGAAACTCCAGCTGCAATAATGTGTCCAAAAAGCGTTTTCTTCGCTGATCATTGGGAATATAGATGCTGAAGTATTCATAATCATAAAACGCTTCTGCGGCAAGTAATGAACATTCATTCAATTCTTCACGAGCCATTTTCTTATACACAGTCATATTATCATCCTCTTATAACCAAAGATTAAAGCTGCTTTTTGGTACAAATTTCATCGTTAATCCCAGTTTCGCTTCCTGATCAGTGAAACACACGAAAACAGACACGTTTGTTCGGACTGTTCCGCACAAAGTGCCGAATGTGTTTCGTATGTTTGGCAGGGATCAGAAGAATCGTTTCCAGACGGCGATGGCGTTGGAATTGAGCAGGATCTCATCGATATCCAGATCGGCGGGGCAGATGTTCCGACAGGCGAGAGATTTCCCACAGCCTTCATATACATGGAGGCGATACTTGTCTGTCATGGCTTTCTTTTGTGAGTCCGGCAGCTGCGCCAGTAACCGTGCCATGGGAACAGCTGAGGCGGTCCCGGTGAATTTGCCGTCGATGTGGAAATTAGGACAGACCTCCAGACAGCACCCGCACTGCAGACAACGGGAAGCTTCATAGGAGACAGACATGGCTTTATCTTTTCCCTTTGCGTCTGACTCAAACCAGAGCCGCAGGGTCTTCAGGTTTTCAAACATTACGCTGCGGTCCACCATCAGGTCTGCGATGACCGGGAATTTCCGAAGTGGTTCGATTTTAACAACACCCTTGAATTCGCTCAACCGTGCTCCACAGGCCAGCCGCGGTCTGTTGTTGATGACCATAGCACAGGCACCGCATTTTTTTTGCAGGCAGGAGCATTCCCAGCGGATCGGTGCTGCCGGTTTTCCTTCGGCATCACGCAGATTTTCCTGTTCGTTCAAAGCTGTCAGCGCAGAAGCAACGGAATCATCAGTACTTTTCGGATCATAATTAAAACGCTGCCAGTAAGGTTTCTCATCTTGATTTTTCCGGCGCAGGATCAAAAGTTCAGTCATTGTGCATTTCCTTTCCGATTGCAGCGAAGTGATGCACGAACGCACCATTTTGGATCTGTACGATCGAAGTTTTGCGGAAATGTTCATCATCCCGATCCGGATAGTCCGTCCGGGTATGAGCTCCCCTGCTTTCACGGCGCTCCAATGCGCTCAGCAGCATGGCCTTTGCCAGCAACCGGCGATTTGATTCGGTTTGATCCTGTACAGCAGAGAGGTTTTCCAGCTGTTCAAGAGCCTCTTTCAGCCCGGTTTCGGTGCGAAGAATACCGAGCCCGCTTAACAATACATCCCGCAGATGTTTAGCCCGTCGGGGCACACTCTCAATCCATACAGGAGCTTTCTCCTGCGTTTCACCGGATTGAAAATCTGCCATCTCTGCAGCTGCTGTTTCCGCTGCTGTTTTTCCGCCGAAAATAGCGCCCAGGGTGGAGTTTCCGCCAAGACGGTTTGCTCCATGATACTGACAGGCGCACTCTCCGGCAGCATAGAGTCCGGCGATATTGGTGCGGTGGAATTTGTCAACCAAAATGCCACCCATGAAATAATGAATGCCCGGTGAAACCGGAACCGGTTCTTTAGCAGGATCAATTGCAAGATAATATCGGATCTCTTCTCTCAGGTCAGTCAGTTTTTCCTTCCAGGTCTGTTTGGAAAGGCCGCACAGGTCCAGGTAAACCTGATGGCCGGTCGAGTCATCGTGCATAACGTAATACATCTCACGGGCGACAACATCGCGCGGCATCAGATTGCCAAGCTTGGGATATTTTTCTTCCATGAAATACCAGGGTGAACCGTTCCTTTCCACGAAAAGGCGTCCGCCCTCACCACGCGCCGCTTCAGAAATCAGCATACGCTTTTCCGGTATCTGCACGGTAGTCGGGTGATATTGAATAAACTCAAGGTTCGCAAAGGCCACACCCTGCGCGAAAAGATCTGCCGCGGCATTCCCTGTATTTGCTGTTGTACCGGTGGTCATTCCGGGAAAGAATCCGTTCAGTCCGCCGGAAACAAAAATGACCGGCCCGGGTAGAAAAAAGATTACCCCGTTGTGATCATCCCGGATCCATACACCCAGGCAACGCCTGTCCCGGACCGAAAGGGAAACAAATTCATGATGGCTGAGCCGGTGGATCAGCCATGAGGCTTCATATTTCCGGCATTCATCGATGAGTGCTGTCATCAGAACTTTTCCGGTGCTGCTTTGCGCATAGGCAGTGCGTTTTTTCTTCTGTCCGCCGAAATTGCGCTGAATCAGCCTGCCGTCTTTGCGGTGCAGTGGTGTACCGAGACGTAAGAGCCATTCCAGCAGCTCCGGTGCGTGATCTGTGAGATTTTCGACTGCTTTCGGATCTGCCAAATCGCAGCCGGCGCGCATGGTGTCCGCGGCATGTTCCGCAGGAGAGTCATTTTCTCCCATAGTGTCCATGGCGCCATTGATGCCGCCTTCTGCCATAACCGATTGCGCTCGCTCTGAAGGCTGAAAAGAAACCAATGTAACAGGGATCCCTTTTTTAGCAAGATGGATTGCCGCTGAAAGTCCTGCCAGCCCCGCCCCAATGATCTTGATCTGTTCCATATTCAGTTCCTCAAATCCTCTGCCAGCGGAAGTAATAGATAATAAATGCCGCAATGCTGATAATTAAAACGATTGAGAGTATCACAAGAATATCCGGCAGAAAACGTTTCAGCGATCTTGCTCCGATCGCGATAAACAAAGGACGAATATTTGTCAAAACGTGCAGTGCGATGGAAACCACAAACAGAATCTGCATAATCGTTTTTGCTGTGGTAAACGGTTTGAGCTGAAGATTCCCATTGACCGTGCTGCTGAAGGCAAACATATGGAAAAATATCAAAACCATGATTGCGGCTCCGCTGATGCGCCTTGCCCAGAAAAGAGCATTTTCCCGGAAATAGGGAGCCCCTGTCTTGCGCCAGACCCGGATCGAATCAATCGTAAGCTTGATCCCGATGGCCGCATGGATAAAAATCAGCACGGCACAGATGCGGGACGTAACTTTCATCACCATGACATTGTTAGCGCCGAACAGCTGCAGTGAGCCAAAAATCGCATGATCCAGGAACAGGATCATGATCAGAACTGTCAGTATGGCGTTAAATTTTCTCATCTCTAAAATAAAGGAGACTTATCAGCTCCTTCTCCTGTTACCCATTCATTTTTTAGCTTTCACTTTGAACAGGTATCACAAGTATATCAGGATTTTGAAACACTTCCGTAATATTGCATGCTTCAGCGATCTCTTTTGAAACAATAGCTGTATCAAAATAAGCATTTTCGACTTTGGCTCGGCGCGTGGAAAAGATACAGAAGTCAGTCTCACCGGAGCTGACACCCTGATCGAAAGTCCAAACTATTCCTATTACGTGCTGAGTGATGTTCCGGCTGCTTATAAGGAATTGTCCATAGAAAATGACAAACCCGTTTTTAGCGAAGCGACAGGGACGGTAGTTTCCGGTGAAGCAACCGGTGAGGTTTCCTACACCGGCCATCACACTGACATTGAGATCACATTGGAAGGTGTCGAAGCAGATTCAGCACAGATCAGCGGTGTGATCGTCACTACTGAAGGTGGAACTAATTACGCCATGCACCAGGTTGTGAACATCTGGAGAGGAGAACTTGGATGGGATCTTAAGGATCTTGATCTTGGCGGCCAGACCATCACCGGACTGCGGTTCCTGATGAAGGATGGCAGTATACAGGATTATGCCGTAAACATCAAAATTCTTCCGGCTTATAGCGGGGCGTTCTCCGGCTCTGTCAATGCCGATATGGATACTTTTGTACTGTCAGGTCCCATCGAAGATCTTGAAGATCCTCAACTGACCGTTACCTGCACCGTCGGTTCCGGCAGAGGCGTTCCTTCCGATGTCGTGTTCAGCGGAGCAGCAGGCACGGATCCGGTGAATCTGGATACAGCGAAGATTGAAGAACTCAAAGCCGCGGGAGAAGCAGACGCTGAAGTTTTTATCTCCGCAACTGTCGACAGCACAAATTGCGCTACTGTAATCGTTACGGTTGAATAAATACAGGAATACCGATTTGATCAAATGGGGGAGCGTTTTTAGCTCCCTCATATTTTTATGATAGTTTGGAGACTCCGGACATGATATTTATCATTGCTCTTGCTGCAGCCCTGACCTTTACAATCGCTTTTTCTGCACTGCTTCGGAAGCATCCCGTTCCATTTTATACTGCTGCCGTAATTATTTCCATCCTGATCGTCTATTGCACATGGCAGCATGCAGCCTTTCCGGGGTGGTTCGAAAAATGGGTATGGCCTGTTTTTGCAAGAGGCGCATTAGCCGGAGCAATGTTCGTCCTGGTCATGTGCACGGGAGCCCTTCCGAACGGGTCCGCGGCGATGAAAATGTTCATGCCTGTCCGGGCGAATTTATCGATCATTGCCAGCATTCTGACCCTTGGGCATAACATTGCCTACGGAAAAACCTATTTCAATGCGCTGTTTTTTGAGCCATCACGTCTTTCCACTCCGACACTTCTGGCAGCAATCTGTTCCCTGATTATGATCATCATCATGCTGCCGCTGTTCATAACCTCATTCAGAACGGTCAGAAAAATGATGGAGGCCAAAAACTGGAAACGTCTCCAGCGTTGGGCTTATCTCTTTTACGGGCTTCTTTATTGTCACATTATGCTGCTTGCAGTTCCAAGCGCAATTAGCGGAAGGGCCGGGTATGCGCTCACTGTATTTGTCTACAGTCTGGTTTTTCTAAGTTACCTGATCTGCCGGGTGATGAAAGCTGTTGCTGTTCATGAAAAAACTACCAATACACTGATTTTGAAACAATCGGGAGGGATTATCGTTGGTACCGTCATGGCCTGTTTGATCCTGCTAGCTGTTAACAGCACCAAAAATGCTGTATATGCCCGTGAAGCGTTGGCAACGCTGCAGACATCTAATGCAGCAAGTTCGCTGCCGGAAACCACACACCTTGGAACTCTTCCTGTTGAAGATGAGCGTAATATCAGTTCGGATGCAGAAAATACAAGTTCGGAAAATGCTGCTGTCTCAGGAAAATATAAAGATGGGACATATTCAGGCAGTGCCAAAGGAAATCACGGAACGGGAAAAGATGTTGAGGTCTCAGTCACAATTGAAAATGACACCATCCTGTCCATCGAAATAACAGGTTTCCGTGATGATGAAGAATACTTCTCCCCATCGATTGAAGGCGCAGCAATGGTTGGAGAGATGCTGGAAAAACAATCTCCATTTGTGGATGTAATTTCCGGTGCGACGGAATCCTCCGAAGGACTGATTCGTGCCGTATTATCCGCATTGAACCTTGCCAGGAATCAATAAAGAACTGTCCAAAACGAAGAGAAAAAATACAGATATCCCTTTTTAACATATAGAATAATTCTACATTTTGTTTCTTTCGTTTCCAGCCTTTTCCCTGACTGCTTCCCCGGCTTCAGCATTGATCAGCAATATGTTATATATAAGCTGAACGTTCCAATTTCCGGACATGGGAATGGGAATATATTTTCAAAGATGGTATCTGATTCTAGTCAAACCTGTTTCAACGATTAAAATTGAGTCTTAAAAAAATGCATAAAACAGGACTTTGAAATCTGGTAAAAAGGTGTGAATCGGAATTCTAATGATCATTCGTTGGAAATTGTTTTTCTGAAATCTTCACAAAAATGTAATCAAAAAACCAGACTCATAAAATTTCATGTTATTATTCTCAGTCCTTGTATCCTGGGCTTAGCGCCCGTATTGATTAGCCACTTTTTGAAATAGATATATAAGAATGGGAGATTCGTTTCATCTTCTGTTCTACTGACTGGCTCGGAAACATCATAATGTTTTTGAGGATGTTTATTGTGTGTTTTGACCTAAGGAGGCTATCTTGAAAAAATCGCTGGAAACCGGTCTTGCTGTCGTTGGTTTTGGTGCCTTTGGATGTTTTCTGGGACATATGCTCGGAAAAAAACAGGGTTTTTTTGATGGTGAACAAATTGGACGCAAGCTCGGTAAAAAAGAGGGAGCGCAGAAACGGGAAGAGGAAATCCTGAGGGATTATGTTACCTACATTCCGGTTGGAGAAATAGGTCAGTTTGCGGCTGAACTTATGGAAGAAGACGGTTTATCTGAATACTATCCGATGCTGGTCGTGAGGCCTGATAAATACAACTATTTGGAGGGGCCTGATCCGGATGAAAACAATAACGAAAACGAAGAATAATTTCACAGTTAAAGAAATAATTGCATCCAGTTTTGTTTCCACGAATGCTGTATTTTTAGAAAGAACAGGAATAATCAGGTATCAATAGATGACTCTGATCAAAAATATGATTTCAAGTAACTTAGGTGCAACCGCATGAAAACAAACGCAGGTTTTACAATTACGAAAATAAAACAGCTCGGGGACAGGATCTTTGAAAAAATCCTCTCACGAAAAAATATTGATGCATTTAATGGCCCCCAGGGCAGAAACCTCAGAATTTCCTGCTGACCGGGATGAGCGATCTGTCCGGGTAGAAACCGGAATGGCTGGATAATGTGTTTGACAGGATCAGGCAGAATCCGCAGCACCAGTTTCTTTTCCTGTCAAAGAGGCCGGATCTGTTTGATATAGAAACGGATCTGGATAATGCATGGTTTGGCTTGACGGTTACCAGACGTTCCCTTAAGTTTTATAAAATGAGTCAGAGATTCCGCTTTACAAGCAAAATTCCTGCTTCTATTCCTCGTGCTGCTGCGTGACCGCGCTCTTTCGGGATGCGTGCGATTTAGCCCAGTATTCTTTCATTTCTTTCTTAAAAGCCGTGTACTTTTTTTCCGGAATCGGCAGGTCCGTTCCGTCTGCCAACAGGACATTGAATCTTTTTACCCGAGTGACGTGCATGGGATTGACAAGATAACAGCTATGACATCGAAGAAACAGACCAGGATACTCTTCTTCAATTGCATGTACGGTAGCAGCCACTTCAATTGATTCATTTCCCATGTGCAAAATGGCGTGCCTGCTGGTGGGAGAGTTTTCAATCCATTGAACCGAATTTGAAAGTACATAATAATCGGCGCGATCCACACCGGGAAAGTAAATCTGTCTGCCTATCTCCGTAATTGGAAGGAAACCCTTATAAATCTGATTGAAGTGAACCGGATAAATCGTGTCGGATTCATGTTTTTGATACAAATCGGAGATATGAATGACCAGCATCCTGGGCTGCTTTTCCGAACTGCCCTCAATTTTACGTTCGCGCCATGTAATATGAATGATCTGGTCCATCAGGATACTTTCACCACTGATATAATGTGTGGTTATGGGGAAGGAAAGCATGACCTCACAGCTGGATGGGCCGGTTACCGCATGATCTACCCGGGTATTACCCATCGTAAAGGAAAGGGTATGGACCTCTTTTGCCCACGTTTCAAGGATGGCTTGCCGTCCGGAGAGGAACTGTCCCTCAGCCGGACCGTACCAAAGCACAGCTTCATCCAAATACTCGAAAAATAGGGATAAATCATTTCGGTAGTATGCTTGTACAATGTCGACAGACAGACGGACGACCTCGGTAACCTTCATTATATTCTCTCTTTATCCTATTATATAATCATTATACAATGATTGGCGGCGTTTTTTTTGGCGGCTGGTGACCTGGCCAATCGCGCTTAACACCGATTATCTGATCATTATATCACTATCATAGCAAAAAAACAAGTGATATTTGCAGTAAAACAGGTGATTATTATACAAAATATTGACATTTTAGCGGGGGAGTGTAGAATCAGTTTAATTCTGTTGTGTTCACAGAAAGCGAATCAATTTAAGATTTCATTAATATAAGGAGGAATACCTATGAAGAATATCTTTTCAGTTTTTTTTGTGATTCTGCTCTGCGCCTTGCTATCCCTGGCTCCCGCCATGGCCGAGGGCGGCGTGATTCTTGACGGGCGTTGGCTGAATGCCGATATCCAGGGAAATGTGACCGAGGATACCCCCACCGTGCTCAAGGACGATTACGGCCTGTTTGTTAACAAGGACTGGATTTTGCAAGCGGAAATTCCTGCCGGTGAATCCAAGACAGGTTCGATGGAGGATGTCATTCGAAGTCTGAAGGACCGGCAGATCGCACTGATGAAGGACGACAGCCTCACCGGGCACGATGCCGAGCTGGTACACAAACTTTACGCACTGGTGTCCGACTGGGATTACCGCAACGCTCAGGGCGTGGAACCGGCCATGCCCACGATGGAGGCGATCCGGGGTATCGACAGCCTGGAGGCGCTCACCAACTACCTGTATGACCGGAACAACCCCAGTCGGTTCTATCCGCTCGTCATGTCCGTCGACACTGATCTTATCAACCCGGACATCTACATGACACAGATCGGGACGCCATCTCTTATGCTCACAGATTCAGCGGAATACACCGAACGTACCCAGGCGGGTGAATTGTACCAAGCCTTGTATGAGCAGCTTGGAATGTATATGCTCACGAGGCTGGGTTACAGCGATGAGGACGCCGCTCAGGTGATCGAGAACGCCTTTTCTTTTGAAGCGCTGATGGCCGCGCATATCAAGCCTACGTCGACCCACTACCAGGCGGACTATTTCACGAGCCTGCTCAACTACTACAGTCCGGAGGAACTGGAGGCTCTCGCGGGCGGCTTCCCGATCCTGGATATGCTGCAAGCTTTCGGCCTGAAAGTCGGCGAGCGCTTCCTGGTGACGGAGCCGGATTACATCTCCGCGCTGCCGAAGATTTACACAGAGGAAAACGTCGTCCTCATGCGGGACTGGATGGCGATGAAGGCAGCGCTCTCCATGGGAACTTTACTGGACTATGAGACCTTTAAACAGATGAAGACCATCGCAAACACCGTCATGGGCATCACAGGTGAGACCAGCGAGGACGACAACGCGCTGCAAACCGTGCTGAGTCTGCTGCCTGTGCCGATGGATAACCTGTATGTCCAGGTCTACTGCACCGAGCAGCAGCGCCAGGATATGTTGGACATCATCGCGGACGTTGTGGCATACTATCGGGTTATGCTGGAAAATGTGGACTGGCTGGGTGACGAGACTCGCGCAAAGGCTATTGAAAAGCTGGACAATATTCGCGTTAATGCGGTTTATCCGGACGTGCTTGGCGACTGGTCAGCACTCGACTTTGCCGGGATTGAGGATGGCGGCAGCCTGCTGGCGGCGGACACTGCGGTGAATGAGTATGTACTCGCTCTCCAGTCGGAGAAGATCGACACCGCTGTAGATAAGGATAAATGGGATCAACTGACAATGCAGACGGCGCAGGTCAATGCCTTCTACAATCCCCAGAACAACTCCATCAACATTATGGCGGGCATCCTCAGCGGCGAGATCTACAATGAGGATATGAGTTACGAGCAGAAGCTGGGCGGCATCGGCACGGTTATCGGACACGAAATCAGCCACGCCTTTGACACCAATGGCTCACAATTCGATAAGGATGGCGCATTCTCCAACTGGTGGACGGACGAGGACTACGCAGCCTTCCAGGCGCGCGCGGCTAAGCTGGCAGCCTGGTACGACGGGTTCATTCCCTGGGAAGGCGCGAATTACTCCGGCCAACAGGTGCAAACCGAGGCCATAGCGGACATGGGCGGCATGAAGTGCATACTCGCCATTGCCGCACAGCAAAAGGACTTTGACTACGAAGCCTTCTTCCGGCAGTACGCCACCGTCTGGCGCATGCAGGGGCTGCCTGCCTATCTCATTACGCTGGTTGCACAGGACACTCATCCGATGCGCTATCTGCGGGTTAACGCGACACTTGCGCAGTTCGATGAATTCGTCGACTTCTACGGCATCCGAGAGGGTGACGGCATGTACATCGCGCCAGAGGATCGTGTGGCTGTGTGGTAATAATAGTGGAGAGAGGGTTTTGAAGCCCTCTCTCCCGTTGCACCGTACGTACGGGTCTCGTATACGCAGGAGGAAAGAAGGATATGAAACCGGGGCTGGAAAAACTCAGTACAGATGGCTCTTGCCATTGAATACTAGCAACGGGAAAAACAAATCTTCCTCAGTGGGCATGCATGCTGAATACATTACCGGTTCATATTTATCAATAGGAAATAGGCATTAGGATATAGACAATAGTGAGGATGATTTCTCTCGGGAGCAACCACACTATCCCCTATGTCCTATCTCCTATTCTCTACAGTCCGGTTTTCCAAAAATTAGAAAAACAAAGCAAACAAGTAAAAATGGCCAAAAAATGTCAGAAGAATTATCACTGACAAAATCGAAATAAGATCAGACAGAAAACGGAATAATCTCTGACAATCCGTCTCCTGTCTGCGAATATCTGTTCCCTATTTTTTCCTGCCCTGGTTGGCAACAGCTTGCATTTTTGCTGCGATTTCCTGCTGGTCTCCAAGGTAATAATGGGATATGGTGCTGAAATCCTGATCAAATTCATAAACCAGCGGCACGCCGGTCGGAATGTTGACTCCTATGATCTCATCTTTGCTCAGACCGTCAAAGTATTTGACGAGGGCACGAAGAGAATTCCCGTGAGCTGCGATGATCACCCGTTTTCCTGCGAGCATATCCTTTTTTATCACTTCTTCAAAGTAAGGGATGACACGCTCAATCGTCGTTTCAAGACTTTCATGCAGCGGCAGGAATGCCGGATCAACATCGCGGTACATTGCCTGCCGGGCTGCGCTGCGCTCATCGTCCCGGGCAAGCGCCGGAGGTTTGACATCAAAAGATCTGCGCCAGATCTTCACCTGGTCCTCACCGTATTTTTCGGATGTTTCTGCCTTGTTCAGTCCCTGCAGCGCACCGTAGTGCCGTTCATTGAGCTTCCAGCTTTTAATGACCGGAAGCCATGCGCGATCCATTTCATCGAGCGCAATGTTCAGCGTGTGGATCGCCCGTTTCAGACGGGATGTATAACAGATATCAAAATCAAATCCTTCTTTTTTCAAAGTGATCCCGGCCTGTTTTGCTTCTTCCCTGCCCTTATCGCTCAGGTCGACATCGGTCCAGCCGGTAAACAGATTGAGCTTGTTCCATTCACTCTCTCCGTGTCGTAAAAGAACCAGTTTCATAAAAAACCTCCTGTGTTTGATTTCAAATGCTCCAGCCAGCACTGGCAGCCTGCAGCTGTGTCATATGACGGAAAATGCTGTTTTCGTCGGCGAGTAGATCGTTCGGACGGCCTTCCTCGGCAACCTTTCCATCCACGAGCACGATGATCTTATCCGCAGCTTCAACGGTACGCATCCGATGGGCGATGACCAGAACCGTTTTTCCCTCCAGCAGTCTGGACAGCGCTCCCTGGACTTTCGTCTTATTTTCCACATCCAGTGAAGCTGTTGCCTCATCCAGCAGGATGATGGGTGCGCCTTTGAGCAGTGCACGGGCAATTGAGATCCGCTGCCTTTCACCACCGGACAGCTTTGCCCCGTTTTCACCAATGGGCGTGTTATATCCCTGCGGCAGCTTATCTACGAATTCATCGCAATTCGCTGCCTTTGCGGCGGCAAGCACTTCTTTATCAGAAGTCCCGTGTTTTCCAAGCCGGATGTTTTCCATAACGGTATCGTCAAAGAGAACAACATCCTGAAAGACCATCGCGTAATCCGTCAGCAGACAGGCCGCGCCCATCCGCCAGTCAAAGACGAACATCAGCACGACCATGGCGATCACCATGGCAGCACTGCCGACGATATCGGCCAGGTTATGTGCCAGCAGTGTCTCTGTTTCGGATGCCGCACCGTCCAGTCGGTTCCGTAAAAGACCGGACGCATTGGAGTCGAAAAAGCCGAGCGGCGTTTTCATCAGATGTTCCATGCCAGCCTTGCGGATGTTGGATGCTGTGCGGAATGCTGCCAGATGTGTGTACATGAGTGCGGCAAAATATACAGCAATGCCTACTGCGGAAAAGCAGAAAGCCATCCAGCCATAGCGGGAAATCCCAACCGCTCTCGTCCAATCCGGAGCGGCTTCGATCAGGTCGCGTGCTGCAAGCCATATACAGATATATGGGAGCATTCCCAGGATCATCGCGATTCCGGACAGGCCAAGCCCCAGAAATGTCAGCCCTTTATAATTACCGGCATATTCTAAAAGGACTGAAAGATCGTTTTGTTTCTTTTCCTTCATAAATTATCCTTCCCTACCAGCGATATACCGCCATACGATTATTCAGATTTTTCCCTATGATCGCAAAGAGCTTTCCCCGGATCGAATATTTTTTCATCTCTTCGTTGTAGCTCATTTCCGAAAGGAAAGTCATGCGCGGCTCCAGTTCCAGATATTCTTTCCCGGACTTTGTTCCCCAGCCAAAGGATGCGTTGGTATGTTTCACCGCATCATGATGCTTACTGTTCTTCTCCAGAAACGGAGAATGCAGCTCCGCGAGGAGAAATCCATGTGGGAAGCTGTCGCAGAGCATGTTCAGGCAGGTTTTCACCTGGTCTTTTGAAAAATATTCCAATACGCCCTCCATTATGATGATGTACATATCAGCCTTTGGAATGTTTGCTGTCCATGTCCCGTCCAGCGCGTTTCCATCCATCATCGTGCAGCGTTCACGGTCCATGTATACTTTTCTTCGTACCGCGATCTGGTCCGGAAGATCCACATCAAACCATTGAAGTCTTCCGTTGTCCACTTGTGAGAATTTGTCATCGAAACCGCAGCCAAGATTGATGCAGACCGCATCAGGATATTGCTTCAGCAGTTCTTTCAGCTTTTCCCTGAACAGGATCGTTCGGGCTACCACACCTTCGTGGGAGAGGAATGGGTCGTATTTGCTGACATCAACACCAAGTTTGTCAATGATCTCCTTAGCTTTCAGATCTTTGATCCGCGCATTTGGCCTTGCCGTTTCGCTGGCTTTTATAGACAGCGGAATCAGGGCGGTTTCCTGAATATCGCCGAATTCTAAGTCCATGACTACCTGCCTTTCAATAATATAATTAGTAAATACTAACTCCCTTTTGTAATGATTATATTCCTTTCTTCAGTTTGACAACAGAAAAGTTACATATTACTAACTAATCCTGTCTGGTAAAATGAAAAGGGGCTGATTTTTTGTGATAAAAACACCGGGACATATTCTGTTTTTAGGAATATTGACAAATTCCGGTTTACTGGTATCCCGACATATCGGTATAAATTGGAGGTAATTGTGCTGACCCTGTATGAGCCAAAGCTTGAAGATCTGTGGTTTCGGCAAATGATGCTGGCTGATGAAGAAACGATGTCCTATAACCATGCATGGGGCGGGACGGTTCCATGGCCCGAAGAAAAATGGAAGGGCTGGTATGACTGCTGGATCGCGTATCCTGAAGGAAAGCGATTTTACAGATACCTGAAGAATAAAGATGGTCAATACATTGGAGAAATTGCATATCATTACGATGAAGAGATTCAACATGAGACAGCAAATGTCATCATCTATTCGCAGCATAGAAGAAAAGGTTATGGGAGCATTGCCTTAGATCTGTTGTGTTCCGCTGCGAAAAGCAACGGGGTTTCAGTGCTTTATGACGATATTGCCATCGACAATCCCGCAATCAAACTTTTCCTGAAACATGGCTTCATGGAAGAATACCGGACAGAGGATAAAATATATCTCAGGAAAGAGCTGTAACACAAATTCAAATTTGACGAGATCAATACAAATCGGCGTTTGTGAGGATGGATTATGAAAGTTTTGTTATGCGAGGATGCAGATTGGCTGCTGTCAGAAGAAGCTTTCTCGATCTATGCTTCCTGT
>CADATZ010000022.1 GCA_902791025.1 uncultured Chloroflexota bacterium
AACAGAATTCCCGCGAGAAAAAGGACACCGCACTGCCGACAGAAGGCCGCGCGCTTTCAGTCGATAAAGCAGCAGTCCGGGAATGGGATCAACAGAAACCGACGGAAACTGTTTCTGCTACAGAAGAAACGGATATCCAGAAAGAAGATACTTCCGAATTGCCGGTTGAAGCAGAACCGAATCCTGAAATTCCGGAAGAATGCAAAGCGGCTGATCCGGCTTTCGATGAACCGGATATGGAAGAAGCTCAACCGGCTGAAGAAATCACCCTGAAGGAAAATGATAGCGAAGAACTTCCCTCCGTCTCAGAAGAGCTGGTGAGACAGATGTCGGAGTACCTGACGCAGCAGGAGTTTCTGAAATGGGCATATCCGGAATATCAATACGCGCAGCCAACTGCACCACCATAGGGATTTGAATCAAAGTGACCTGTTTTCGTTGGCTCAAAATGAGTAAACAAAAACAGGTAACATTATCTCAGTCCGAAAGAAACGCATTGCATTACAAAAATATCGAGATTAATAATAAAAAAAGCCGAACCCGGATGGTTTTCGGCTGTTTTTGGTTGGATATGGAGCACGCTTGTGCAGAATTCGAGAGACGCACATGGGGACAGGCACGCTTGTGTCGGCTTCGCGACACATGATGCCAGTCCCCATGTGCTCTGTTTTTTTTCACTTATGATACAGCCGGTTGCTCTCGTAACGCGGTTCACAGGTGACGCTGATGCCGAGACGCTTGAGGAGCTTCAGATCCTCATCGCTGATGATCACTGAAAAATGCGCTTCCGTATCATTCAGCCGGCTGAGCTGCTCTTTGGCGACTTGTGCCATCGGATTTGTGAGCGAACTGATCGTCAGCGCCATCAGCACCTCATCTGTATGCAGACGAGGATTTTTGTGATGCAGATAGCGGGTCTTCAAATCACAGACCGGTTTCAGCACTTCGGTAGCGATCAGGTCAAAATGGTCATCGATCCCGCCGATAGCCTTCAGCGCATTCAGCAGCAAAGCGGCAGCCGCACCGAGAATATCGGAAGTTTTCCCCGTGATAACCCTGCCATCGGGCAGACGCAGCGCACCAGCAGGACCGCCGGTCGTTTCCGCCTTCAGCAGTGCAGCAGATATTTCGGGTCGAATCTCAGAAGTAATGCCAGCCTGTTTCATCAGAAGGTCCAGCTTGCGAACGACCTCATCATCACATTTTCCCTGGACCCGCTCCACACAGGCGATGTAATAGCGGCGCAGGATCTCCTTCAGCGAGGCTTCCCGGCAGGCTTCATCATCCACGATGCAGGAACCGATCATATTGACGCCCATATCTGTCGGTGACTTATACGGAGATTCCCCTTGGATCAGTTTAAATATCGCATCCAGAACCGGGAAAATTTCCACATCGCGGTTATAGTTCACTGCCAACTCACCGTAGGCTTCCAGATGATATGGATCGATCATGTTCACGTCGCTCAAATCCGCGGTGGCAGCTTCATAGGCAAGGTTGACGGGATGCTTGAGTGGCAGGGACCAGACGGGGAAGGTCTCGAATTTAGCGTACCCGGCACGGATACCGCGTTTGTTCTCATGATACAGCTGTGAAAGGCAGGTCGCCATCTTCCCTGAACCGGGGCCCGGTGCCGTGATGACCACCAGCGGGCGGCTGGTTTCAATGTAATCATTCTTTCCCAGTCCCTCTTCGGAAACGACATGCGCAACTGCGGAAGGATATCCTTCAATCGGATAGTGACGGTAGGAACGAATTCCCAGAGAGGTAAGTCGCTTCAAAAAAGCATCGGCTGAGTTCTGCCCACTGTAATGGGTCAGGACCACACTGCCCACATAGAGGTCCATACTTCGGAATCCATCAATCAGGCGCAGTACATCGTCTTCATATGTGATTCCCAGGTCGGAGCGCATTTTATTCTGTTCGATCGCCTCCGCGTTGATGGCAATGACGATCTCCACGTCATCACGGAACTGCTGCAGCATATGGATCTTGCTGTCCGGTAGGAATCCAGGCAGCACGCGGGAGGCATGGTAATCATCAAAAAGCTTTCCACCGAACTCCATGTAAAGCTTTCCGCCAAACTGATCGATTCGCTCACGAATGTGTTCCGATTGGATCTTCACGTATTTTTCATTATCAAAGCCGATTCTTTTCATACAATTGCTCCATTCCGCAAAATGAAAATAAAAAAATGTCCAGAACGAAGCACTTGGAGACTGGCACCTTGTGCAGCACAGCCCGAACAAGCGTGCCTGTCCTCATGTGCGTCGATGGGTTCTGAATAGTAACATTAATTATTGTTCAGCCTGATGTCAGGCATTTCATCATGATTCCGTTGTAAAACCTGCATCACCGAAACGAAAGTATTCCGGCATAAAAACAAAAACTTCCGTTCAGAAGAAGTTTCTAACTTTATTTATATCACGAATATTTTTACATAAATATATTCAGACGGAAAAATATGAAAAATTACAATTTATAAAATCACCGCTAAGAGAATCAGGAAACATGATATTCTCTGACGATATGTTATGTTATAATGGTATAAATTTCAAAAATAGAACAGGAATCAGACATCTACGAATGGTTTCTGTAAAAAAGGAGTATGTATGGATATTAATTTGGACCAGGTAATGGGCTTACTCGAGAACAATGCCTCTGAGGCAGAGAATATTTTGAATGACCCCGCTCAGGTAAACAGTATTCTGGCACAGCTGGAAGATAAACTGAAAGAGATTCCCGGTGTCGGTGAACCGATTTCCAATCTGCTGCTGATGATCGACATGGTAAAAGGTTACGTTACCAAGCAGTATGATAAGGTTTCGCCCAAAGTAGTTGCGCTGATGCTTGGGTCGTTCATTTACTTTGTAAAGAAAGATGATCTGATTCCCGATTCAATTCCGCTGTTAGGGGCCGCAGACGATCTTTTGGTTCTTGGTTTGGCGCTGAAGCTTTCAGAAAATGAATTAAAAGAATTTAAGAAGTGGCGAAAAGCTCAAAACAAAAAGAACACAAAACAACAATAAATCTCATTAATATAAAATAACGCACACGGGGACAGGCTCGCTCGTGTCGGCTTCGCGACACAAGATGCCAGTCCCCATGTACTCTGCGATTTATAACTACGGGATGCGGCGGAAAACACAGGTTTCCCGCATTTCGAAGCCGCAGCGTTTGTAAAGACGGTGAGCTGCTTCCCGCTTGGGATTGGAAGTCAGGTCAATGGTCCGGCAACCTTCGGCTTTTGCCCGGTCGATTGCAGTACGGATCAATTTTTCGCCGATTCCCTGTCCGCGGGTCTCCTGATCAACGACCACATCCTCCACCCAAGCCCGCATTCCGGTAGGGATCCGGAAAACAACCAGTGTCATGGACCCAAGGATTTTCTGTTCCGGATCTTCATCATCCACCGCTGCCAGGACGATAGCCGCTTTAGATTTGATCAATTCATCCAGTTCCTCCCATGTCGGAATTTTTGCTGAGGATGAGAGCTGCGGTATCAACCGCTCGAAGGCATCATAAACCTTCTGCGACATTTCAGTAACTTCAAATACCTTGATCATATTTTTCCTTAGATGTTAGTTATTTACCCTTGGCTATTATCTTTTAGCGGTTAGCTGCTGAGTCTATTTCCACGTCCGACAAAAACCAATTCAGCCATCTTTCCTCAAAAATTTAACGTCTGACATCTTGTTTTTTCTTTTCTGACCGTTCTCTGATAAACAGCACAATCGCTGAAACAATTGCCGTAACTGCCATCACGACCTGATTCATGTTGATCCCGCCCACCTGCGCCGTATCAAGCCGCAGGAACTCAAGAAAAAACCGTCCGACAGGGTAGGCAATCAGATAAATCAGGAAAAGACTGCCTTTTTTCAGGTGAACTTTTTTGGAACGGTCAAGTTGGTAAAGACAAAAACAGACAAGTAAATTATACAACGATTCATAAAGGAAGAGCGGATGATATTTCGCGACATCCGCATATTCAGGAACACGATAAGCAGTATCAATCGTAATTGCCCAGGGCAGATTGGAAGGACGTCCGTAAAGCTCCTGATTCACATAATTTCCCCAGCGGCCTATTGCCTGTCCCAGGGGAAGCCCAACCGCGATGGTATCCATAAAATCCGCATAGGAATATTTCTTTCGTTTGCAAAAGAGCCATATTCCGAAGGCACCGCCCAACACGCCGCCCGGAATTCCGAGCCCGCCTTTCCAAACCGCAAGAATCTCTCCGGGATGCTGCAGATACCAGGAAAAGGTTAGTCCGGAGGAAACCGAAGGCATCAGCACATGCCACAAGCGCGCGCCAAGGATCCCGGGAATGAGCATCCAGGGAAGCATATTCCAATAATCATCCGAAGTATAGCCGCGCTTTTTCCCAACGTACATGGCAAGGGACAACCCCGCCAGCACGCCGATCATAATGATCAAGCCATAATAATGCAGGAAAACCGTCCCGATGATGATCCCTTCGCGAACAAATTGCATATTTCTCCTTAATTAGGGGGTAGGTATTGGGGTTTAGGGGTTGGGTGTTAGGTGTTAGGTATTAGGTATTAGGTGTTAGTAAAAACCTATCTCCTATCTCCTATCTCCTATTTTCTATTTCCTATATCCTATTCCCCATTCACTATCCCCTATATCCTATCTCCTATTCCCTAATTATTCCAGATTCTTCTTCATATACAGCAGGCGCTGAATCGCGGTGATATTGGCGAACACCGCGATAATTGCCATCGCGATATTGGCAGAGATCTGCATACCGATCAGTAAACCTGCAATCAGCACGATATAGCGCTCCAGCCGGGACATGATCCCGAGACGCATATCCAGGCCATAGATTTCCCCTTTTGCCCGGGTATAAGGAACCAGAAAAGACCCCATCATAGCCGCAATACAAACAGCGACCCAGACGATATCGCCATGATCCGCGTTATAGAGCAGGATCCCGCCGAAGATCATGAATTCCGCATAGCGGTCTGTGGTGGAGTCCAACACAGCGCCGAACTTCGTTCCCTTTCCTCCTGTCGACATCCGTGCCATGGTGCCGTCAAAGAAATCGAACACCGCAAAAATGATCAGCAGGACGCCAGCCCAGGTAAATTTACCTTTATAAGCCAGCCAGCAGGCACCAACATGCCCCAAGCAGCCAATAACTGTCACCGCATTGGCAGTCAAACCGATCTTAAGAAGGAATTTTGCAGCCGTGTCACCAAAACCTTTAAACCACTTGCGCGCTTTTTCCGTAAAAGTGATTTTCCGTTCCTCTTTCATAATAAACCTCCATCTACACCAGCTATCACCATCTCTCTCATCGCATTTACTCAGACGGATAAGCTGTTTTCGTCAAAACCTGACCAATGATCACTGATCACCGGATCAATAATCTTCATAATCAAAATCATCATCCATATCTTTCTTATTGGACTTGAGACTTAGAATAAAATCTTCCCCTTCAGCTTCATCCCACAGCACCTCACGCGCCTTGCCGCCAAGCTGCATCGGGCCTACCACACCAAGCTCTTCCATGCGGTTCAGCAATCGGGAAGCGGTCGGAAAACTGACATTAATTTTACCCGAAATATAAGCAGCACTGGCCTTCTTTGTCCGGGTAACCAGCCGAATCGCATCCTTCAGCTTCTTTTCGTCTTTGCTGTTTTCACTCTGCTTACTGTTTTCAGCGATCTCATCCCATGGCGTTGAGTTCATTTCCGCAGTCGGCTTGGGTGACAGCTTTTTCCACAGACTTACGACTTTATCGATCTCGTTATCGGTCAGCAGCGGTCCCTGTACACGGACAGGGACATTCAGTGACGGGTCAACAAAATACATATCACCGCGGCCAAGCAGTTTCTCCGCGCCTTGTTTATCCATGATCACGCGTGAGTCAACCGAAGAAGCAACCGTAAGCGCAATACGTGCCGGAATGTTGGTCTTGATTTTCCCGGTAATGACAGAAACGTCAGGACGTTGGGTAGCCAAAATCATGTGCATACCGGTCGCACGGGAAAGGGACGCTAATTTGTCGATGCAGACTTCGCCCTGCTTATCCGCGCCTTTCATCAGTTCCGACATTTCATCAATAATGATAACGATATAGGGCAGCGGCTTCAGCCCATGCTCCTGCGCGTACTTATTATAATTTTCAAGTTTTCGCGCACCAACCTTTTCAAAAAGCTCATAACGGCTCATCATTTCCTGCACAGCCCACTGCAAAACAGCGACACTGCGCTCATACTCTGTTTCGACCTTTCCCAACAGGTGAGGCAAACCGTTGAAATGATAAAATTCAACACGTTTCGGATCGATCATAACAAAACGCAGCTGTTCCGGTGTATTGTTCATCGCCAAACAAATCGCCATGGCACGCAGACAGATGGATTTACCGGAGTTCGTAGTACCGGCAACCAGCAGGTGAGGCATGGATCCGAGGTCAACCACGACCGGATCCCCGGTGATATCCCGTCCCAAAGCTACCGTCAGTGGAGAGTGTTTCCGCTGAAATTCAGGACTTTCGATCAGCGGGCGCAGCCGAACCTTCATCGTCTGTGGGTTCGGAATGTCAATGCCGATGTAAGACTCTCCCGGTACAGGTGCCTGAATCGAGAGATTACTGACGCCGAGACGTACCGCAAGATCACGTTCTGTCTGCGCGACTTGTGAAACACGAATATTTTTCCCGTTTTCCTTTCCGGGTTTTGTGATCGTACCCGGCACGACCTGGTACTGAACAACGCTGGGACCGACGGAGCATCCAATCACATGAACAGGAGTACCAAACTCCTCCATGGCTTCTTCAATATCCGCAATAAACTGCGAATGATCCGCGTTCTGGCCATAAAATCCCAGCTCAGTATCCAGAAGATTCAGTGGCGGCAGCCGGTTGGAACGCACCGCCTGATTTCCATTATTAACAGGTATGGATGTTGATTTCTTTTCAGTATTATTAAGCTCGATATTTTCCATTGTCTTTTTCTTTGTGAAGAAAGCCGGAATGGAGTTCTGCGGTTTCTTCTCCGGAACCACAGCAGGCACGCCATCATCCACCCGTTTTTCCTCTCTGAAAACTTCTTTTTTCTCCTCCTGTTTAGTTTTCTTTAAAGCATTCTCTGACGCCTGATATTCCTGACGCCAGTCAAATTCCGCTGGATCACTTTTTTCAGTCACCTGTTTTGGTTTCTGAGTGAGACCCGTGACAAGGCTTTTCACTTCACCCGCAAGTGCTCGGAAAAGCTTTGGTATCCATTTCGTACCACCTACCAACAGACAGATCGAAATCACCAGAATCGTCCACAGCCAAAAGCTCACCTGTTCCGCGGGATGTCCGTTCGTCAGCATCCGTACATAGGACAAACCAAGACTGCCGCCGGCTTCCTTCCCGCCATACAAAGCGCTGAGCGTCAGACCGGTCCAGAGTATCACAAGAAAAAGCACAGCGTAAAGGATCTGTTTCCCCCGGCTCATCCGGATCTTCGGGAAAACCCAGCGCAGCAATAACAGCGTAATGCCAATAACGATCATCATCATGGAATACACCACTGCCCATGTCCCGAACCAGGAGAGCAGCAGATTACAGAAAGGCACGATCAGGCTGCCGGGACTGCTGCTGAAAAAACCGGCAGAAAGCAGCATCCCGATAAATATCAACAAAACGCACAAAATGTCAATAATTCGTGCCGGATTGTATATCGGAAGAAGAGGCCGGTTCACAATTTTCTGCTTATCACTATTCATCCCGGTTGTTCTCCATACGAACGATTACTTTGGAAAGTGCTTCCACAGCAACCTTTTGCTTTCTGTAAAAATCCGCTTCCGACATGGAAAGTCTGCGGACGATATCTTTGACCTTCATTTTCTCAAAGAATTTATAATCGATCAGATTATAAAGCGTCCATTCACCGGTGGTCGACCGTTCACCCTCCGGACGCAGCTCTTCAAGTGCTTTTTTCAGCACACTGCGCAGCCCGTTGACCTCATTATCATTATTTTCCGCGGCTGCATCCTGAACCACCTTCCATTTCAGCAGCGGACTGTCCGACAGGCGCGGACCACCCCAATAATGGGTCAGGGCATCCTTGACCCAAACAGTGATATCCGTCAAATCCGCTTCTGCATGTTCATTCAGCAGGGCATTCTGGTTCAAAACGCTGCCGCTGTGGAAACTGTCCGCAGCAGGCTCGTTTGTTCGAGTACGCAGAACCTGATAAGCTGTTGTCAGATAACGCCGCTGCCAAAGGACGGTACGGGCCTTTTCCAGTGCATCCAGCAAAATTTCCTTGTTTCCGTTCGGAAAATATTCCGGAGAGAGATCAGCAAGACCCAACACACCGAGAAAAGTGTCCAGATCCGATTCATGATTAATAACCGGGATCAGAACGCCGATTTCATCCCAATACAATGCATCGCCCTGGTTCTGGAAATCGGAGGGAAGCTTTTGGAGCATTTCGTCCAGGTTCTTCCAACTGCTTTCACCGGTTTTGATTACCGGATCAAAAACACCGGACTCATCCATAACAGCAAAGAAACCGTCCCTTGCCTGAAACCGGTCGCATAAAGCGCCTGTCAAAGCTTCCAGGTAGGTTATCAGTTCCGGCTTAAACACCATCATTCCCTGGAATTCTTTATAGATAGCATAGTCTTCTTTTCCGAGGCCTACGATCCCGCCCCGTTCAATATAAGGCATAATGACTGTGATCAGATATTCCAATAGAATTATGGAAACGACCGTCGCCAGTGTGTTTACCCCTGCTATGTCCAGGCCCAAACGATCTGAAGAACGGTTGATCATCGTCACGATCCAGAGCGTGGCACTGGCCGTCACCGGTCCGCGCAGCATCCATTCGATCATCCGCAAACGGGTCAGCCGGTCAGACCATGAGACCGAAAACGTAGCAGAGGCATAGCCCAGCAAAACAACCATAACAACCACTAATGCATTGCCGATAACACTGAGAGACCAGAATATGGATGGATATTGCGAAATCAATAAACCCGAACCAAACAGAAGCAGGGGAAATGTACCGATCTCGATTCCCAGAATACCGAGGATCAAATAAATCATCCGTCTCCGACTTGCCTGAGTACGTGTTCTTGAATACGCAATGGACAAATCGATGAAAGTACCACAGATATTGATTGAAAAATAGATCCAGAACAGAACTGTCAGATCAGAATGGACCATCGTCGTTCCGATATTGGATATGACGCGGATATCACTGAAGAGCTTACCACTCCACAGCAGCCAGAGGAAAACAATCGCGGCAAGACCGTTCACCACAGCAAAAATCAACGCTACACGGCCGATTTTCCTGCCGGTCAATTCCAGCAATACCAATGAAAACCAAAAACAGGCTGCCGGTAATATGACGAACCCGGTCCAATGGATCAGCTGCCACAGCGTTTTTGCCGTACGGCCCGCGGCAATCGTTTCCAACGCGTCCGCACTGTATATGACAGTCACACTGAGCAATACCGGGACAAGAGCAATGGCAAGTTTCTGGCGTTTGCGGAGAAATTGCAGGGAAAACAGCAAGACTGAAAAAGCAGCCATAGCAACAGCCGCTGTCAGTACTTCACTCAGCGTCCTCAGGACAGGAATCACAACGTTCATGGGTTTTTTCTACCGGATGTTCTTTGAGAAAAACATCCCGATCTCCATATTCCGGAAGAAGAATTCCTGATATCCGCAAAAAACAAAGCCACGCGCCAGAAGAAAGTGGATCGCCGGATCATTCTTCGCCTGAACCATACAAACCAGACTGCGGATCCGGTTATGATGCGCAATCTCACAGATACGATCCAAAAGCACCGCTCCGACGCCCTTATTGCGATATTCCGGCATCACTCCGCCTGATTTCACAATAAGACGATTCACTGTCTCATCCTGTTCCAGACGTACGTAACCGATCACATGTTCCTCGTACCGAACGGAAAGGATCTCCTTTTGCCGAATCAATGTCTCGAGATTTGCCGTACTGTACGCCTGAAAAGATACACGTATCGTCTGTGGGAGCCTGATGCGCTGAAAACTGGATTCAAAACTGTCCAGTCCTTCCAGCATCTGTGTTTTCCAAACATAATCGCTTTCAAAACTCAGATCCATCTGAGCGATCTGAGTCATCTCATCTAACGTAGCTGCACCAATTTCAATTTCTGCCATGCTATTATTTTACATGAAATCGAAAACCCTGTTCAGGATTATCCCGATTTTTAAGAAAAAGAGTTAAGTTCAGCCCCTGGCCTCTCAGCACACAGTACAGTTTTGTGTGTGCTGCCTCACAAAAATAAAGCTGTTCATTTGTGCTTCATTCCGAATAACAGTTACATAAAGGTTATAATTTTTGAAACCTTTATGAAAAATCATCGTTTAAACATCAAGAATATCGGAATCACTAAGAAAACGTGAAAACCTTTGGTACAATAAAAACAGATTTGTCATTTTGGACTATCGAAAGGTTATTAGTGATTTATGAAAATTTCTGATCGGGTGAAAATGCTGCAGCTGCTGATTCTGATTCTCGCCGCAGTTATTTTGACCGCTTGCGGCAACATAGCCACACCGGAGCCCACAACAGATGTAAACGCATTGGGAACAGCTGCAGTTGAAACCTTTTCCTCAAATTATACAGAAACTGCATTCTCAATCCAAACGAACACACCGGAACCTCTAAATACACTTCCTGTTTTCACTGAAGTTCCGGGGCAGATCATGATTTTGCCGACAATGCCGGGCGGAGAATCCGACATGATCATCAACAGGCAAAACCTGCCGCAGGTACAGGATACCAATGCAGGAGCAATACAGGAACCACCTGTCAACATCATACTGCCTCAGGCTCCGACAAATGCAGGACCGGTTGCCATCATACCAACAGCCACACTTCCGGCTCCATCCGGCGGAGACAAAGCAAGTTGGGAAGGACAGTCCCCTGCCGATAACGCACATATCGAAGCAGGAGCGGAATTTGACATGACCTGGTATTTGCGCAATACCGGCACAACAACCTGGACCACTGATTATTGCTTAAGGTATTTCAGCAACACAAACCTCAGCAAACGTCCGGGACAAAGGTTTTACCTTCAAAAAAATGTTGCGCCTAATGAACTGGCGGAATGCACGATTGACGCAATCGCCCCAACCACACCGGGAACCTACAAAATGGCGTATGTTCTCTCAAACGCAGAGGATAGAAATTTTTACACTGTCGATATAACAATCATAGTTGACTGATTGGAGGAAAAATGAAAAAATTTGCAGTCATTGGCTTGTTACTGATCACCGTTCTTGCGAGTTTTACTACGATTCATGCGGATGATACACAGGACCTGATCAACATGATCCGCACGGAAGTGGCAGCAACTGTTGTTGCCGAGATCCAGCAAACGCTTGAATCCGAAAATATCGAAATCATCGTCAAGAACCAAAGCACCCCGTCACCACTGGTCAGCCAGGGGTTTGTCTGGGGAACCTGGAAACCGACACCCACTTACTATACTTACCTTGCTCAGCTCGTCAAACAGGACAAAAATTATATGCACTATGCTCATGGCGTTCAGTTCACAGTAACCTGGACGATCCGCAACATCGGTCCGAAGAACTGGGATACAGATTTCTATTTCCGCTATGTACAGGGGCAGGGCTCTTTGAACGGTGATTTATGGAAGATCCCGTTTGACGTGGAACGCGGCGATACCGTAAAATTTTCCCGCTCTTTTGAATGTGCTGCTGACCCGGGTATTTACAACTCCTATTGGGAGCTGGTAGACAACAACGGTACTGTAATTTTGGATAACATCTGGGTCGGTTGGCAGGTCGACGACTGGCGCGATTTCCAATAAACTGATTTTCACCTCATGCAGGATTTAAAAGATTATATAAAAGCCGAAGCCGCAAGGCTCGGCTTTTGTTTATGCGGATTCACAGGCGCAGAACCATTAGCTGACTATGACCGTTATCTCCATTGGCTGGAGAGTGAGCCATTGGGAACGATGACATATCTCAAGCGCCCGGATACCCTTGCTAAACGAGCTGATCCGCATCTGCTGCTGCCGGATGTCCAAAGCATCTGTGTTTTGGCTGTTCCTATGGGGCTGAAACCTGAGAAAAATGGGCCGGAAGTCGCATCCTATGCGCATTACATGGATTATCATGATGCAATCCTGCCCATGGCAGAAACTCTGGTACAAAGCATTCAATCATACATGACTGATTTCACTTCCAAAAAAAATAAGACGATTATCTTTCATAATTTCCCTATTAAAGATGATGTTGCTGATCACCAGTTACCCCCAGCCCACAAACCCCAACCCCCTATATCCCAGCCCTCAGCACCTGATTTATCTTACCGCATCTGCATCGATTCAGCCCCGATTCTGGAACGAAGCCTTGCTGTCAGAGCCGGATTGGGATGGGTCGGGAAGAGTTCAATGTTCATCAGCCCTATGCACGGATCAGCGTTGTTTCTTTGTGAGGTCCTGTTGAGTCTTTCCATAGAACCGGACGAACCTTACACCAGGGATGGCTGCGGCAGCTGCACACGCTGCGTCAATGCCTGTCCGAATCAATGCATCGATCCCGAATCCCGTACGATTCGAGCAGATCACTGCGCCGCCTACCTCACCATCGAACACAAAGGAGACTTCACCCCGGAACAAAGCAAAATGGTCGGCACACATCTCTTCGGCTGTGACGCATGCCTCCGTGCCTGTCCCTGGAATAAAAAAAACACGGGGAGATCCCCGCTTCCCTTGGCTAAGGCAATACCGAATATGGAAGATTATGCTCTTTCCGACGAGGAATTCAAAAATAAATTCAAAAACACACCTGTCCTGAGAACAAAAGCGAAAGGCCTGCGCCGCAACATCGAAGCCGTCCATAAAAACATCCAATCCTCCGGGCATCAGACATAAGACGACAGTCCTCAGTTCCTAAGCACCTAACACCTAAAACCTAATACCTATCACCTGATTAATGAAACCTTTTCCATGCACAAAACGTTTGAAGAAAAGCAGCTCTATTGGATAATAGAGAAACTTATGATAGAATTACAAAGTAAGGAAAAAACAAAGGAGAATTCACAATGAAGAAGTTATTGTTCGTAATGGTTTTATGCTGCATGCTGACTGTGCCGGTGTTTGCTCAGACAACGCCGGTTCTGCCTATGACCGGGCAGCAAAGCGCTCCAGCAGATGAATTAAGCGGTCTTTCAAACCAGCAGCTTTTGTCTGTTTATGACGCAGTTGTCGGTGAAATTCAGAAACGCGGTGTTGATACCTCCGCTCAAACCGTACGCGACCCATCTGTCATCTTCGGTCAGAATGTGCACATTCAGACCGGTCAGCTGAGTGTCTGTCTTCCCACACCGGTTCCCTCAACCGGAGCACAACAGAACCAGCTGCCCATGGCGCCTACCGCCACACCTGTACAGTCAGGAGACAAGGCATCCTATGATTCCCAAACACCTTTGGATGGTACACATGTAGGCCGCGGTCAGGCATTTGACATTTACTGGTACCTTCTCAATACGGGAACAACCACCTGGACCACCGATTACACCGTTCGTTTCTTCAGCGGCACTAATTTCACAAAACCGGGCAAGACCCGCTACTACCTTCCACAGCCGGTCGCTCCGAATACCGTCGGCACACTTGCAGTTGATGCAGTTGCGCCCAACGCCCCGGGTTCCTACAGCATGTCACTTGTGCTCGGTAATGAAAATGATGAAAACTTCTACGTGGTCGATATTACAATTATCGTGGATTAACGGATATAACAGTCTCACCAGTAAAACATAAACAGGAAGCGGGACAAATTTATTTGTTCCGCTTCTTAATTATCAAACAGGATTTTCCATGAGAAAACGAATTGCATCCTTTATTATAAGCCTTAGTATTACATTCGGATTATTCACAAAAGCTGGTGAATCAAGCTGGATGATTCAAAACTCCCGTTCTTTCTTATGGCTGCCATTATTCATATTTTTACATCATGAAACCAGTTTCGTTTTAACAAACCGTAAAAAAAGGCTCTCCATTTTTTCCGCGATTCCGGCATTTATTATTTCACTTTGTCACCTTTTCGGATATGTGGTTCACGAAAAAGGAACTTTATTTTGGCTCTTGAAAAATATTAACACAGCTGAAATCGGACTTCTTCATCTTTTTGCCTGGTTTCTTTTATTTTACATCATCATTTTCAGATTGTTTTTTTCATTTCAAAACGCGAAGATTCAAGAATACCCTTCTGATTTTCGAAGAAAATTTATCATTTTTTGGATAATTTTAGTCATAGCATGGTTACCATGGGTTCTAAATCAATATCCGGCTGTGATGACTGCTGATACAACAGATCAGATTGAAATGGCACTTGGCATAGAACAAATGACAGACCATCATCCGGTTTTTCACACTCTTTTGATCAAAACAGCCTTGAACCTCGGAAAAATATTTTCCGGAACTAATAATTCATTGCAGCCTGGCATCATCCTTTTTACAACAACTCAATTTCTGATAATGACGGCAGCTTTTGCTATCGTCCTCTGCTACATATATCATAGCAATACATATAAAATCATTAAAATAGGAACTTTTCTATTTTTTCTGCTGTATCCGGTTCATCCAATTTACAGCATTACCATGTGGAAAGACGTACCGTTTTCCATTACACTGATGATCCTTATTTTGCTTTTCACAAAATTGCTGCAAAAAAGAAAACAAAACAACATTATTATATTTATTTTGATTTCAGCAACAGGACTGATCCTTTCTCTTTTGCGGCACAACGGAATTTTCATATTGCTTTTGAGCATTCCCTTCATCCCAGCCTTTTATAAATCACAACGAAAGTACCTTTACATTGCTTTTTCTATTACAATATTGCTGTTCTTCGCCTGGATACACATAATTCTTCCTTCACATAATATTCCCGAAGGAGAAGCATCAGAAGCGTTTTCAATTCCGCTTCAACAAATATCACTAACTGCAAAACGTCACCATGAAAAGATGAATTCAGATCTGTTGTCTGAAATTGGACTGTATTTCAGCCAGCCAAATATATGGAGTTTTTATAATTCCCGCTTATCAGATCCGGTAAAAATTTTATTTTCAGAAGAACAATATAAAAAAGATCCGGCACTCTTTTGGAAATTATGGTTTAAACTTGGAATTACATATCCTCAAGACTATATTGATGCCTTTCTGATCCATACATACGGATATTGGTATCCTGAAACACCTCATCATGTTTTTATCACCGGTATAGACGATAACGGACTTTTTGGTATACATATGGATCCAAAGCTCAATTGCCACTGGATGAAATCCATCGTTCAATGGGTGAGCGAATCAAAGTATGACAATTTTCCATTGTTATCACTGTTTTTTAGTCCGGGAGCATGCTTTTGGATATATCTTATCAGTTTTTCTTATTGTCTGTACCGAAAGCATTCCGCATATTTTCTGTTCATTCCTGTTTTCGTTTTATGGATGACAGCTATAGCCTCTCCAGTAAATTGTGAATATCGATATGTCTACGGAATGTTCGTTTGCTGGCCAATTATAATTACCGCTTTATGTGATAAAAAAACATCCGCCTGAGCGGATGTTTTTTGTTGTTCTAAAAGATATAGACTCAGCTTTACCCTTCTGACGGAACTTCGGTATAGGTCGGAACCGGTGAAGGCGTCGGTGTTACCAGATTGACCGCGATGGTCAGTACATCACCGAAACGAGGATAATTTGTGATATCTTCAATATTATTCAGCTTTTGTAAGGAGTCCAGCGTAGTGTTGAACTTTGAAGCAATTGCCGGATAGGTATCGTTCATTTCAACCGTATACTCGATTTGCTGACCAACTGTATAATTTTCCAACGGGATCGGCGTCATTGTAGGCATTTCCTGGTCAGCACCCGGAATAATAACCTGGTCACCGATATTGATGTTGCAGGCGGTCATATTGTTGATTAGCATAAACAGCTCAAAGTTCACACCAAACTTATCCACAGCAATGGACCAGCAGTTGTCGCCTTCCTCTACGGTGTACATCTGCGGACCTTCCGGGGTCGGTGTCAGCGTAGGTGTAGGCGTTTCCGTTTCAGTCGGTGTCATGGTCGGCGTGGATGTAGGAACGGTTGGTGTTGGCGTAAATGTTTCCGTCGGGGTCGGTGTAGCACTGGCAAATATCGACCCAAGATTAAACGAACCGCCGCCTCCGGTGAACCAGAGAACAAGCAGAACTATTCCGGCTCCAAAAATAATACCGGCAATCGCCCACAAAATGATTGGTCCGACCTTGCTCTTTTTCTGGTAAGAGTTGATCACATATTGAGGTGAATTTTTTCTCTGCATATTTTCATCCTTTCGCGCCGCGCACATCTAACTATTTTCTATATCTTATTTTAACGCATTAAAGCTGTTTTCACAGAAAACTCGTTAGCTTTCCTTCAATCGGCAGCCTTTCAAATTAAAACATATCCGCTTCATAATTAAATGTGGCAAGTTTGATACCAAAAGCCACATGAAATCAATGAACTTCTCAATATATTACCATAAAAATATTACCTGTGAACAGCTAAAAACTAACAACCGAGTACCTTTTTCAAATACTGTCCGGTATATGACTCCTCCACCTTCGCCACAGCTTCCGGTGTACCGCTGGCGACAAGATGTCCACCTTTATCACCGCCTTCCGGACCAAGATCGATCAAATAATCGGCAACCTTGATGATATCCATATTGTGTTCGATCACCAGTACCGAGTTGCCATGATCAACCAACTCTTCAAGCACTTCAATCAGCTTATGCACGTCCGCCGAATGCAGACCCACTGAAGGCTCATCCAGTACATAAAGTGTCCGTCCGGTCGCCCTGCGGGAAAGTTCTTTTGAGAGTTTGATACGCTGTGCCTCACCACCGGAAAGCGTGTTTCCGGACTGTCCGATCTTCAGGTATCCAAGGCCGACCTGCTGCAGCAGCTTCAACTTATTGGAAATTGATTCAAAAACAGAGAAGAACTCAACCCCGTCATCGATCGTCATATCGAGCACATCAGCGATGGATTTTCCTTTATATTTCACCTGCAGCGTTTCATGGTTATATCCCGTTCCGTGGCAGACTTCACAGGGAACATAAACATCCGGCAGGAACTGCATTTCAATCTTCAGCTGTCCCTGACCCTGGCAGGCTTCACAACGTCCCCCATGGACATTAAAGGAGAAGCGTCCCGCGGTATAGCCCCGCAGCTTGCTCTCCGGCAGTTCCGAAAAAAGTTTTCGGATATCATCAAAAACACCGGTATAGGTTCCCGGATTGGAACGCGGCGTCCGGCCAATCGGGGACTGGTCAATATTGATGATCTTATCCAGATATTCCGTCCCGCGAATCTCTTTATGTTTTCCCGGGGTGGTATGAGCGCGATTCAGCGTATGCGCAAGAGATTTAAAAAGGATCTCGTTCATCAGAGAAGATTTTCCGCTTCCGGAAACCCCGGTGATGCAGACAAACATACCCAGCGGGATCTTCACATTGATATTTTTCAGGTTGTTCTGCGCCGCACCGATGATCTCCAGCTTTTCCTTGCCGGGTTTACGGCGTTTGGCCGGAACCGGGACAAATTTCCGACCGCTCAGATAATCACCTGTCAAAGAACGGGGGCAGTCCAAAACATCCTGCACCGTACCGGAAACGATCACCTCACCACCACGAACACCGGCTCCCGGCCCCATGTCCACGATCCAGTCGGCTGAACGAATCGTCTCCTCATCATGCTCCACCACGATCACCGTGTTGCCCAGATCACGCAGCTGCTGCAGCGTCCGCAGCAGTTTGGTATTGTCGCGGGCATGCAAACCGATAGAGGGTTCATCCAGCACATAAAGCACCCCCATTAACTGTGAACCGATCTGGGTTGCCAGCCGGATGCGCTGTGCCTCCCCGCCAGAAAGCGTCACCGCACTGCGGGAAAGGGTCAGGTAATCCAGTCCGACATTCACAAGGAACTCCAGACGGGAAGTGATTTCTTTGAAGACCTTCTCCGCGATCACCCGCTGCTTGCTGTTCAGCGCCGAGGTATCGTCTGCCAGATGATGCATCCAGTCAAGAGTAGTGGAAACCGCCCAATCTGTCACCTCGATGATGTTTTTTCCATCGACCGTCACCGCCAACGCTTCCGGGCGGAGACGTTTCCCGTGGCATTCCTTACAAGGGATTTCCCGCATAAATGCGGAGATGCTGTTTTTGATATAATCGGAAGTGGTCTCATTATAACGCCGCTGCAGGTTGGGAATGATTCCCTCAAACGGAGCATTATAGGAAGACCGCCGGTCATTGCGGCCCTTCAGCTCAATTTTGATGGTCTGTTTTCCGGTCCCATAGAGCAGCACATTTTTCTGCTGTTTGGAAAGCGTGCTGACAGGAGCATCCGGATCGATCTCATAAGCCTCGCACACCGCCATCAGCTGCTGCCAATAGTAACCTTCAGAGGGTTTTGCCGCCGGTTTCCACTCCATCACCGCGACCGCACCCTGGTTCAGAGAAAGCGAATCATCCGGGATAATCAGATCCGGGTCAATTTCAAATTTCACACCCAGACCCTGACAGGAAGGACAGGCACCATGCGGCGTGTTGAAAGAGAAGGTTCGGGGTTCAATTTCCGGGATGCTGTAGCCATGTTCCGGGCAGGCGAGAAATTCGGAAAACTGCATATCCGTTGGCGGATCCGTGGAAAGATCGACCACCGTAACGAATCCTTCCCCGGCTTTGAGTGCCGTTTCGATGGAGTCATTCAGTCTGGTTCTGCGGTTCTTCTGCTCTTCTTCATCTGCATCATCGTGATGGATGACGATGCGGTCCACAACCGCTTCAATGGTATGGATCTTATAGCGGTCCAGTGCGATTTCATCATCAACCGAATAAACCGTTCCATCAATGCGAACCCGCACAAAACCACCTTTGCGGATATCCTCCAGTACCGCCTGATAGGTACCCTTGCGGGCACGAACGATCGGCGCTAAAACCATAATACGGGTCCCATCAGGTAAAGCAGCCACCGTATTGGTAATTTCTTCCGCGGACTGCTTCGTCACCTCACGACCGCAGACCGGACAATGCGGAACACCGATCCGCGCGAACATCAGACGGAAATAGTCATAGATCTCCGTCACCGTTCCGACCGTGGAACGCGGATTGCGGGAGGTACCTTTCTGATCGATGGAAACCGCAGGGGAAAGTCCTTCGATGACGTCCACATCCGGTTTGTCCATCTGACCGAGGAACTGCCGGGCATAAGAGGAAAGAGACTCAACATAACGGCGCTGTCCTTCGGCAAAAATTGTATCAAAAGCCAGAGAAGATTTTCCCGACCCGGACAGTCCGGTGATAACCGTGAACTTATCCCTCGGGATCTCCACCGTAATATTTTTCAAATTATTGCTGCGTGCTCCGATGACCTTCAGCGTATTTTCCATGTGTATAATCTCCTTCCTGTTGCAGTCAACAGGACTCTATTATACACACTTATAAAATATATTTTCTAAATATTGTGACAAACATCAAAAGTCTATAATTATCGGCAGGTTGGAATATACACAGAAAAGGAACACGCCGTGATGTACAGTCATATATTGAACAATTATAAATAATCAAAAGACTAAATTCGAATATTCTTTCTGCATTAAAAGATACAATTTTTAATGCAGAAAGGAAAATTTATCAGCATTAAAATTGATATATTTTAATGCTGATAAACAAAAAAGATGCGAAAAATTCATCCGCACCTTCTACCTTCTTACTTCTATCTTGTTACTTCTTCCTTCCTACATCCTACTTCCTACATCCTACTTTCTATCCGGTTCCGTCTCGCTCACCAGCGCAGCACCGATGATCAGCACCGCACCGATAACACCATAAATTGTCATCTTCTCATGCAGCACCAAAGCGGAAAGAACCAGCGCCGTGATTGGATCCAGATAAGAAAGGATCGCTACCGTCTGTGCCTGCAAACCATCCACACTGCCGAAATACATCGCATAGGCGATTCCCGTATGCACCAGACCGACGATCAGCAGCATAATGACCGCCGTACCACTCAAATTCGCAGGGATCCTTTCCCCGGTCACAAGCAGGTAGGGAATCAGCACCAGCGCGGAAGAACCGAGTTGGATCACCGTCTTTTCAAAGGGATCAATTCCGGGAAGCTTTTTGTTTATGATCACAACACTTGCGTAAAGCACCGCAGCACCAAGACCGAACAG
Source organism: uncultured Chloroflexota bacterium (assembly GCA_902791025.1). GTDB lineage: Bacteria > Chloroflexota > Anaerolineae > Anaerolineales > Anaerolineaceae > Flexilinea. Next base: position 20,254 of record CADATZ010000022.1, read on the forward strand.
AACGCCTTTTATTTCAGAAATCGAAGGCAGCCTATTTTCGATCACACCGGAAACAAACACCATTCCAACCACAGCCACTGCGGCACAAATCCCTTTGCGCAGCGTGATCGGTTCTCTAAAAAGGATTGGCGAAAGGAGTACAACGATCGTAGGCGCCATATAATAACACAGGGTCGCCGTGGACACACTTGTATAGTTATAAGCCTCGAACAGCAGAATCCAGTTCACGCCCATCACAGCACCGCTGAGACAAAGCAAGAGGATCTGCCGTTTCCTCAGCGGATAAAACAGCCGTTTTCCCTGAACCTTAACAAAAAGTATTAAAAACAGGGTTCCGATGATTCCCCTGCTGCACGCAAGAACCGCAGAAGATACCGGGATCATGCGGCGGAAGATACCCACATTTCCCCATATAAACATAGAAAGCAGGATCATTAAAAGTGATTTTTTATCGTTTTTTTGCATCATTATAGAACAACGAATGCGCCGAAGGCAGATGTTTGCGGGGCGGTGTCAAACGGAAAGATCGCCCGCACCTGCCGTCCGGCAGCGGTCAGCCGTTTCAGATCCCGTGCCAGGATCGCCGGATCCTCATAGAGGCATAAAACCTTTTTCGGCTCCCGAGCACAAACTGCTGCGATAGCGCTTTCGTGCAATCCCATGGTTCCGCCCTCAATCAGAACCAATTCATTTGGCGGCACGGGAAGACCGGACAAAATTTCCGGGACATCTCCAATATAAAGGGAAACATTCTCAAGCTCATCCAGATTGTAGACAAAATCCTCACACTCTCTCTCGTCCGCCATCAGCGCACTCACAGCCCGGCAGCGCTCACCAAACCAGCGGCTCCAAAATCCCGTACCACAATTAATATCCAGCAGAAAAGCATCATCAAGATCCGGCAGAAGTTCTGATATCTGTTCAGAAAGGCCGGTCAAAATCCCGGGGTTCTTCAAAAAAGAACCGGTATCCGACGCACAAATCTTCACACCCGCAGCAGTCTGCGCCAACGTACTGACTCCGGCCATCACCCAGGAAGATTCCGGCCCCTGATAGACAACAGAGATTTCAGTGTCGTTTTCCATCTCATTTTCCGGCTTATCCGCTGCGCCCCGCAGGATCAGCTGGATTCCATCCGCATCATCCGCCCGAAATTCCAATTCATCTATACCGCTCTCCGGTTCAAACGTGAAAGAAGCCAGCGTATCGTTGATGCACTCAGCCGTTATCGGGCAGTAAACTTCCAGCTGCACCGGGTTTCCGCTGCGGTCCGGGACGCAAAAAATTCCTTCCGCATTCAGCCCCAACAGCAGCGACCGTGCGTAATTCCATTCCGATGGTGACGGAATCATCGGCTGGATGAACTTTTCCGCGTCTTTCAACCCGGCAATACGCGTCAAATGATCGATGAGGATTTCACGCTTGGCATGGAGCTGATCCGGATATTCCAGGTTCTGCATGCAGCACAGCGCACATTTCCCGTGCATCGGACAGCGCGGCTCAATGCGCATCGGAGAACGTTCGATCAGCTTCACCACTTCCGCCGAAATGAACCTGCTTTCTTTGTCCGCATATCGAACCAAAGCCTTTTCTCCGGGTAAAACACCATTCGCAAAAACCACCCGACCATCTGCGAGCCGTCCTAAAGCCGCCCCGCCATTCGCCCAGGCAGTAAAATTGATTTCTTCTTGTTTATAACTCATACCTGCTCCAATTCTAAGCTTTCTTTTGATCTCAACTTCAGCACCATGATTTTGCGCGTGCTATTTTGCAGCGCGCAGCGGTTGGAGACACGGTGTCCGGGAATCCAGATTATTCCCGCCTCATCCACAGCAATCACGAGCTCACGGCGGTATTGTACCGGGACTTTATTATTGACCAAAAAATCCGAAACTTTCTGACTTTTTCCTCCCAACCCATAAGGCTCAAACCGGTCTCCAGGACGGATCGTCCGCAGGGATGGATTCCCGGCGAGCTGATCAGCATCCAATACTGCGATTTCCGGATGCTTTCGGGCTTTTTCGATCCAAAGCGGCAGGTCTTTTTCGGATATGTGCCGTGTTTCGATATATAAGTCCCATCCTTGTGAGGCTTGCGGGTATTTCCATTGTTCCCGGGTCGGTTCTGTAAGAATCAGGGCCTTTTCCCCTTCACAGCAAAGCCAATACCCATCGATAAAGGTGAGAACCTGGTTGCGCCGAGCTGACATGAAGATGTGATCAGCAATCATGATCCGCTCCCAGCCAATTTTTGAGAGATCCGCCCCCATTTCCGAGAAAATCCATCTCAGCATACGCTGACGAAGCCCGGCAGGATACGATTGATAGGTTTTGCGGCTCCATTCGCAGCATGTCTCGAACTGATAAAAAGCCGCATACCGAATGGCACGCTCGCAGTCATCATCGAGCAGTTCCTTGTCCACCGCCGCACTTTTGGCAAGACGGTAGAGCGCGTCAATGATCCGCGGATTATATTCTGCCGCCAGTTTTGGCAGCAAATCCTGACGGATCCTGTTCCGGGTGTACTCCATATCCGCGTTCGAGCGGTCCTCACGAAAGGGCATTCCGGTTTCAGCGGCAAACGACTCGATTTCCTCGCGGGTAATGCCCAGCAGCGGACGAATCAGCGGGATCGTCTCGCTGTATTCTTTCAGAAAACCGTAAGGCTTCATTCCCGTCAGCCCATCGATCCCCGTTCCGCGCAGAATGTGCATCAGGACCGTTTCCGCCTGGTCATTGGCATGGTGAGCGGTCGCTACAGCTGTACAGCCGTTTTCCGCAGCAGTACCGAACAAAAACTGATAACGCAGCTTACGGGCAGCTTCTTCAATTCCCAGTCCGTTTTCCAAAGAATAAGCGCTAACATCCGTTTCGCCGCGAAAGCAGGGAATATTCCGTTCCCTGCAATAATTCTCGACAAAGTCACATTCCTCTACCGCTTCCGGACGCAATCCATGATTAAAAACAGCAGCCACAACCGGCTGCCCCATCTCATAAAGCTGTGTCAGTAAAAACATGGAATCGATTCCACCGGAAACAGCAACGAGGATCAAATCATTATCAACAACATGACAATCTTTTTCTAATACGGAAGAAATTTGGATTCTGAACATATTGATGTTATAAGACCGAGAGAATTTTTCAAATTGCTGTGCCTATAATACAAAAAAGGTATGAATTTTTTCTTCAGTCATCTACAATCACAACACCCTTTACATTTTTCAGATACTCGTCAGGATCCATATAAAAAATTTCCAGAATGAAACTCTTCAGTTCCGGAAGCGCAACACGCAGGATAGTTTTCTTGTGTTAGATACACAAAACCAAGAAAGATGTCCTGGTGTGCTTCGTTCTGTATAAATACTATAAATCACTGAAAAGCGACTGAGGACCGACGATGATGCCGGCAAGTGTTGGACCGGTATGAGCGCCAAGTGCAGGCGCTACCGGGACAGTCGGATCAAAGCTGCAATGCAGCTCCTCCTCCGCCTTTTTCCGGATAAACTCCACCCCCTCCGGGTTATTCCCATGAACAATTTGGGCACGAAGCGCACCCATGCCCGCATAACGCACTTTATCCAGGTTGATCATCCGTGTGAGTGCCCGTTTAAAAGTCATATCCTGCGCGGCATTGGTGTACATTCCGGTGACGTGATCCACACCGATGACCGGTTTAATATTCAGTACAGAAGCAAGCAGGCCTTTCAGGTGACTTACGCGTCCGCCATGGACCAGATATTTCATCTCCTTGATGGAGAACATACCATCAACTGTATCGCGGATCTGAGTCAGACGATCCAGAATTTTATCCAGTTTAAACCCCTTCACAACCATACGGGCAGCAGCTTCCACCTGCCATCCCAATGCCGCGGAAAGTGTCCGCGAATCCCAGAAGGTCACTTTTGCCTCCGGAACCATGGATGCCCCCACACGGGCAGAGTTGATCGTCCCGCTTAACCCGCCGGAAATATGGATCGAAAGGATTTCCGGATCGAACTTTGAAACCTTCCGGTAAAGTTCCGCAAATTCACCTGCGGCCGCCTGCGAGGTGACCGGGTATTCATCAGTTTCGGAGAGCTTCTTATAAAATTCCTCGTTTGAGCCCGTAAACGGTTCACCACCCAGGCTCAAACGCAGTGTTGTAAAATGAATAGGAAGTCCTGCGATTTGTGAAGGCGCTAAATCAGCCGCGCTGTCTGTAACAATCTGCATTTTTCCTCCTTTATCAGGGGTCAGGATTCAGGGGCCAGGGGCCAGTGAATACATCCTTTTTAGTAATTTCCCGGATTTTTACTCCTCATTTTCAGACGTATCCTCTGATTTCTCGTCGGTGTCGTCTTCAATTTCTTCTTCGATTTCATCATCTTCCAGATCCGCTTCGTCATCAGCAGGAAGCTCATCTTCCGGAGCGAGTGTCGGATCATTCGGCAGTTCGGTGACGGTTTCTTCATCCGGTTGTTCCGGGATAGCATCATGGTCATTGGCAGTCACACCGGCAACGACCGCATCCTCTTCCATACGGACCAGGCGGACACCGCGGGCAGCACGTCCGAGGCTCGGGATCACCGCACCGCGCAGACGCACCACATGACCGGTGGAGCTCATGAACGTAACATCATCATTCGCGTGCAGCACCAGAGCCGCCGCGATTCTGCCGATTTTCTCAAAGGCATTTGTATTGGTGATTTTCTGACCACCGGTGGTACGTCCGTGGATCGGAACGAGTGCAACCGGTGTACGTTTCCCGATACCCTTGTCATGAACAATGAGCAGATCATCCTGATCCCGAGCAACGCCCACATAAACCAGGCGGTCATCACCCAACAGCTTCATGGAGTTCACACCGCGGGCAGTCCGACCCATGGTACGAATGGAGCTTTCCTTGAAACGCAGGCATTTCCCGTTGCGGCTGACCATAACCACATTCATATTTCCATCCGTCAGCTCAACCCAGGTCAGACGGTCATCTTCATCCAGATTAATAGCGATCAAACCATTGGCACGGATATTCAGGTAATCCTTGAGGCGGTTGCGTTTGATCTTGCCATTGGCTGTAGCCATCACCAGGAACCCTTCAGTATCCGCGGCACGGATCGGCAGCATGGCAGTGACCTTTTCATCACCCTGAATGTTGATTATGTTGATTACCGGCAACCCCTTGCCGGTACGGCTGCTGTCCGGAATACGGAATACATCTTCCGCATAAACTTTACCCTTGTCGGTAAAGAAAAGCATCTTATCATGCGTGTTGACAAACATAATTTTTGCTACACGATCTTCTTCTTTCATGGTGTGCCCGGTGACACCCTGCGCGCCGCGGTTATACTGGCGGTAGGTTGTGGCATCGACCCGTTTGATATAACCGTTTTCGGTCATCGTCACGAAAACACCACGTTCGGAGATCAGGTCGCCTTCTGAGAAGCCTTCCAGTTCATCCGCTTCAATTGATGTGCGGCGTTCGTCACCGTAAACACGGGTGACCTCGTCAGTTTCGGTTTCAACAACCTTCAGCTGGCGTTCTTTGGAAGCGAGCAGGTCTTCCAGGTCAGCGATTTTTTCGATGAGCTGCTTCTGTTCTTCTTCGATCTTCCAGCGTTCCAGAGCGCTCAGGCGGCGCAGCTGCATGTCCAGAATAGCCTGTGCCTGAATATCAGTCAGGCTGAAACGTTCCATCAACTGAGTCTTTGCGGAATCACTGTCCGGCGCATTACGGATGATGCGGATCACTTCGTCCAGGTTGGAAAGGGCGATCAGCAAACCGGCAAGAATGTGAGAACGGGCTCTTGCTTTGCGAAGCTCAAAGTCCGCCCTGCGTTCGATAACTTCCAGACGATGCTTGATAAAGATTTCCAGCGCACTCTTCAGGGAGAGATAAACCGGGCGGTTGTCAACCAGCGCCAGCATCTGCGCCCCGAAAGTAGACTGCAGCATGGTGTGTTTGTAAAGCTGATTCAGAACGGCCTGCGGCTGTGCCTCTTTTTTCAATTCGATGACGATACGCATACCGTCGCGGTCAGATTCATCACGAAGGTCATGAATGGTAGTGATCTGCCCGCCCCTTACCAGCTCCGCGATACGCTCGAGGAGCGTGGTCTTGTTGACCTGGTAAGGGATCTCAGTAATGACAATGTGGAAACGTCCCTTGCCTTCTTCCACATGAGAGCGGGCACGGACGATAATGCGGCCTTTCCCTGTGGTATAGGCCTGTTTGATACCCTCCCGACCAATAATGATACCGCCTGTCGGGAAATCCGGTCCCTTGACAAACTGCATCAGGTCTTCCACGGTAATGTCTTCAATATGATCATAATTATCGATCATATAAGCAAGTGCGGAATTGATCTCACGCAGGTTGTGAGACGGAATGTTAGTCGCCATACCGACCGCAATACCGTTCGAGCCATTCAGCAGCAGATTCGGCACCTTGGAAGGCAGGACGACCGGTTCCTTTTCGGAGCCGTCAAAGTTCGGCATGAAGTCGATGGTTTCTTTATCGATATCCGCGAGCAGTTCGTCCGTGATCTTCGCCATTCTTGCTTCCGTATAACGCATAGCAGCCGGCGGGTCACCGTCAATGGAACCGAAGTTCCCGTGACCGTCCACCAGCGGGTAGCGCATGGAAAAGTCCTGCGCCATACGGACCATAGCATCGTAGATGGATGCGTCACCGTGCGGATGGTATTTACCCAGTACTTCACCGACGATACGGGCAGATTTTTTGTGTGCGGTAGTGGAACGCACCCCCATATCCTGCATGGCATAGAGAATGCGGCGGTGAACGGGTTTCAAACCGTCGCGCGCATCCGGAAGCGCGCGCGACACGATAACGCTCATCGCATAATCCAGGTAAGCATCCCGCATTTGCTGGTCAAGATCGACTCGATTTACATTGTCATTTTCCATAAAAGTCTCGCCTTCTCGTCGGTAATTTATTCTTATAACCAATAAATTATACCACGGAGGGAAATCAGAAATCAGAAATCAGATATAAAAAATGAGACATTAGACATAAGAAGTTAGGGATTAGGAATTAGGAGTTGGAAACTAATTGTTAGATACTAATTATTGGAATGTCTGTCAAAAAAAAAAGGAATGGGAAATCTCAATTATCCCATTCCTTTTCATGCAAGCCAAGTTTTGACGTCTAAAGTCTAATATCTAACTTCTAACTTACAACTTAAAACTTCTAACTTCTAACTTCTTACTTCTTCGAAATATCCGTATTAAAGTATTTCTCGGAAAGCTCAGTCAGGACACCACTTTCTGCCATATCGGCAAGAGCAGCGTTGATAGCTTCCTTCAAAGTGGCGATTTCTTCACCCTTGCGGAGCGGAATGCCGATCTCTGTTACATCTTCGCCGTAAGCAGCGATCTTGAGATTGGCTTCCGGATGGGCGCGCATATACTCAAAATATGTCACTTCCGTATTAAGTGTAGCGTCAATACGCCCGCTCAGAACCAGTTCCAGCGTCTGGTTCAGGTCATCCACGCCGATCACGTTTGCACCGTATTTTTCAGCAGTTTCAGCAAAGAGAGACGTGATCGTATTGGCGGTTTTCTTTCCTTTCAAGTCTTCCATGGTATGGATTTCATCATAATCGCCGCGAACGATGACAACCGGCTTGTTGTAAGCATAAGGCACAGAGAAGTCATACTTTTTCTGCCGTTCTTCGGTGATACCAACGCCGTTGATCATGATATCATAACGACCAACTTCCAACCCCGCGAGCAGGCCATCCCAGGGACCTTCAACGAAGTTCGGTTTCACACCCAGGCGTTCAGCAAGTGCTTTTCCGACTTCCACATCATATCCGACAAGTTCATCGTCTTCATTATGGAACGTCCAAGGGGACCAGGTGCCTTCCATGGCGATGGTGATCTGGCCTTTTGACTGAATTTCATCCAGCAAATCAGCAGCACTCACACTGCCAACAAAGGCAGTAATCAATAAACTGACAACAAGAGTCAACAACAAATATTTTTTCATAAAAACTCCTTTATTTCAGGTGATAAGTATTAAGTATTAGGTGTTAGGTTTTAGGTGTTAGTGAGAAGATACCAATAATAAAATTCAAAAGTATAAATATGACTTACATTTAATCGTCAATACCTAATACCTAATGCCTAATGCCTAATGCCTAACACCTATTTTCCCGTTACTTTCAAAAAAGCCGCGGTACGTTCTTTATCCGGATTCGTAAACATCTTTGCCGTCGGACCGGACTCCACAACCACACCATTTTCCATAAAAATGATCTTATTGGAAACTGTACGGGCAAATTCAATTTCATGGGTGACGATTGCCATCGTCATCCCGTCATCCGCAAGGGAGCGCATAACGGAAAGGACTTCACCTGTCAATTCCGGATCAAGCGCACTGGTCGGCTCATCAAAGAAAATGATTTTCGGATCCGCTGCGATTGCCCGTGCGATTGCGACACGCTGCTGCTGTCCACCGGAAAGCTGATGTGGGAAATGATCCTTGTGCGTGACCAGACCGACCCGTTCCAATGCCTCCAGACCTTTCTTTTCCGCCTGATTTTTGTCCAATCCCCGGGCGATGATCAATCCTTCCGTCACGTTTTGAAGCGCAGTCTTATTCAGAAAAAGGTTGAAACTCTGGAAAACAAAAGCAGTCTGCAGATGATAGTTCCTGATTTCTTTTTTTGACATATGTGTCATATCATACCGCTGTCCTTCAAAAATCAATTCGCCGCTATCGGGTGTTTCAAGAAAATTCATGCATCGCAGCAGTGTGGTCTTCCCGGCGCCGGAAGGGCCGAGGATCACAGCAGCTTCTCCGGTATCGATGGAAAGATCAATTCCTTTCAGTACATCCAGGGATTTAAAATGCTTTTTGACATTTTTCACTTCCAGCAGCATATCAGGCCTCCTTTTCCATGTAGGCACCCAGCCGCTTTTCTCCCCATCCCTGCAGGAACGTCAGCAGCGTGGAAAAGATCAGGTAAATCAGACCGACTTCAAGATAAAGCAGCAGCGGTTCATACGTACGTGCAACGATACGCTGTGTTGTCATGAACATTTCCGTTACGGTAATATTAGCCGCGAGAGACGTGCTTTTCACCATCGCGATCAGCGAATTGGAAAGAGAAGGGAAAGCGGTACGCATAGCCTGCGGCAGGAGGATCCTTCGCATGATCTGCATATAGGTCATCCCCACACAGTACCCGGCTTCCATCTGTCCAATCGGGACAGATTCCAGAGCGGCACGAACCGTTTCGGAATCGTACGCGCCTTCATTTAATGAAAAGACGATCACAGCCGCAGGGAAAGGATCGATCAGGATCCCAACCCGGGGAAGACCGTAGAATACAATAAACAGCTGCACCAGCAGCGGTGTACCGCGAAACACCCAGATATAAAAGCGGATGATCTGCGAAAGAATCGGAATACGCGCATATTGTGCCATAGCAGTCAGCACTGCGATAACCATGGCAATGGAAAACGAAATCACCGTCAGAGGAATCGTCCGTGTCAGTCCGGGAATCAGAATTTTTGGAAATGAATCGATAAAAAGCGTCAGCCAGTTGCTGCTCATTTATATATATCCTTTATCTTTCTTTATCTGGTAATTTCATAATGCATCCATCAGAAACAGATGTTAAAAACTGAACTCAATAAGAATATGCCAAAATAATGAATTTTGGTTAGCTGGAAATATCATAACAGAAATGAATAAGAAAATTATCAGAATTTCTAACAATCATTACGACAAACGATTTATCCCGCTATACCAAAAAAAGAGCATTTGTCAATTGCCGATATTGGCGGTTTCCTTTTTTCCTTTTTTTATTGTGATTTATTCTTATGGAAATATTGTGCTTTGTCAAAAAATCATTTATAATGGATACGGTTATTAAGATTTGTTGGAGAGCTTATCGAAATAACTCAACGTGAGAAACAGACCGGAGACTGTCACGTTGAAAACAGAGGAGAGAGAACAAATGGAAAAGCAACCTTTTCCCGTTATTTTCATGCACATAATTTTCTTCTTTGTTTCCATCAGCCTGCAATGCAGGTCGGTTTGTTATTTCATACCTTTAGCAACAGGGAAAGAGAAATAAGCGATGGCAAACAAATGCAGAATCACAGTGGTACGAAAAGCAAATTACCCTGACCTTTCCGAACACTATGAAAACCCGATCAAAGACCCCTGCTGTCACAAAGAGGGGGAAGTTTTCATCGCCGATGGGTGGGAAAAACCGGAAGGGTTTTGTCAAAGTGCCTGGGATTCAATATCTGCATTTGTACTTACGCTTTCTCATGGCGGAACCGACATCTATGAAGGCTGGATGAAAAATCCGCGTTCCGCGATGATCTCCTGCAATGACGGATTCCGTCCGGTCAGTTTCTACATTGAAGCGCTTGAAGAAGAAGCCGGCAGCTGTCAGTCAGACATCAGTCGTTAGATATTGGACTTTAGAAATTGAAGTCAGATAAGAAAGGAAGTGTGCTATGAAAAGAGTACCGAAAGAAAGCCTGCGAACAGCATTATTAATGACACTTGCAGCAGTTTTAGCAACGATTCTTGTTTCAGTCGTTGACGTTCAGCCTGTTGGTGTGGAAGGCACCAATCTTGGATTTGCTACCATCAACACCGATTTTTTTGCCCGCCATGGACAAAACGAGACATTTTATAAACTCAGTAAATACGCCGGATACATTTGTTTCGCTACCGCTGCCGGTTTTGCTGTTTTTTTCCTGATCCAGTTGATCCAACGGAAATCATTATCCAAAGTTGACCGGAATCTTTCTGTATTGATCCTGCTCTATATCCTGACGGCCTCGCTTTACCTGCTTTTTGACAAGGTACTAATCATCAACTACAGGCCTGTGATTCGCGATAAAGGACTGGAATCATCCTTTCCCTCTACACATGTTATGATTGCCTGGGTAGTGATGGTTTCCACCGTTGATCAATGGAATATCTATATTAAAAATGAAAACCTGAAAATCACTGCTATCACCTGTTCCCTTCTCGTAATGCTTGTCGTTATCGTTGCCCGCATGTTTTCTGGTGTGCACTGGCTCACGGATATACTCGGAGGCATTTTGATTGGAGACATGCTGATAGCCTGGTACCGCTACGCAGCAGGAAAAAAGAAGTAAAAGTCACACAGACTGTTGCCGAAAGGCAACTGCTCAAAAAAAAGTGGCAGCAAATGAGAAAGGCAATAATCTTTCTTTAAATAGCTTAAAACAAGTCTTGATAAAGCTTAAAGAATAAATATAGTCAGAGTTTTGTTAATGAAAAGCATATTTAGTAACTATAATTTTTTAATATAAAATTGAAGCAAAATTAAAAAAATTTAATATATGCAATTTTCATACCAATTCTCTAATATTATGCTATACTTATAAGCAATTAATAAAGGCAACAAAATTTTAAGGAAGGCTGAAATGCAAACGACAAGATTGACAGCTGTTATGATTCTGATTATGGCAGGTATATATTTGATCTGCAGATTGATCGGAAACAAAAGCAAATTGGCAAGCAGGGCATACAATCGGACAAAAGATCGATTGATCCGCAGTCGGATCGCAAGAAGCCTTGAAGAATCAGCTCCTATCCACTTGGATATCAGTGATGGCGGAGAGACTGCGATGGGCGGTGGATGTATCTTAGCTGCCGCACATACAACCGGAACCGTTTCTGCACAGATGGCATATGCAGATGAACCATGGGCTATCACCGTTCCAGGAGGTTTCGCCGGGAATCTTGAAAAAGATGCGGTTCGAATGGGAATGGAAGCGGCTGATTACAGCAGTTCCTATTATGCGGATTGCGCTTCTTTTTCCGGGACGTCTCCGTTTCTCCATACAGCCGGAAATGCAGCTGTCCTCGAAATGAAACCTTCCGCATTACATCTGAATCTTGGTTCTTTCGGCACTTCACCTGCCCTGAATGACACATTATATTCAAAAGGCGAAATCCTCTGTGTCGGGGGAGATGACCTGATTTCGCAAGCTGTCGCCTCTGTAAACGCAGATGTTGTTTATGTTGGTGAACAATTCACAGAAATTTCCGATTCTTTGGATCACGAAGAGAAAACAAACACCTCGCTCCTGACAATGGATGTTCTCCGTTGGCTTGTAATCAGTGCAATTTTCATTTTTGCCGGTATCGGGCTAACCGGAATTTAACATTAAATCCTACATAGGGATAAATGTGTGTTATAAAACATAGAAGCGCGAAATAACGGAACAGGATAAGAAAGAAAAATGAAGAAATCGAGAACCTTGCTTGCGATTCTTTCAATCCTCACAGGAGGATTTCTTTTCGTATCCTTTTTTATTGAACAACCTATCGTTCAATCTATTTCAGCTGAGACTTTTCTATGGGCGGAACGGCTTGCCGCTGCATTGCTGCTTTTTACAATCGCAGATGCAGCTATTGTTCAGGTTCGGAAAATCGGAAACGACGGAGGAATGCGCATCATCCGTACGATCGGTTTTGGTGTTTTTCTGGCAGTTCTCACACTCGGTTTGATCAAAGGTCCAGAATCATCCGAACTGAACCGTGTCGTTTATTTTCTTCAGCAAACGTTTGAGGCCGCATTAGCAGGGCTCGTGTGTCTCAGCCTGATTTTTGCTGTATATCGTTTACCAAAACAGGCATCTTCGGCAATGAAAGTTTCTTTTTTCATTGGAATGCTGATTTTCCTCATAATTTACAGTGGGCTGCCACGAATGATAAATGGTTCGGAACAATTTACCGACATTATCGAATGGATCCAAAGTATTCCCCGTGGAGCCATTATGGGGTTGCTGACCGGTGTTGCCATAGGAGCAGCTGTCATAGGACTGCGGTTTCTTTTCTCCGGGAAACTCCCGTCAAAGGAGGATAAATGATTCACAGAAACATTTGTCCAATTTGCGGCAGTGAAAATCCGGAAGGAAGTGAATTCTGCCAGGTTTGTAAAGCTAACCTTCAAGCCCTTCCAAGTGAAATGTTCCCGGCTGATCCTGCTCTTGTTGAACCCGAACAAATCACAAATGTCGAACCGGAACAGGTTAAAGAAAAAGAACCCGATTTAGACAGCCCGGTACCAGTTTGGCTTGCTACGAAACTAAAACCAAGCGAGAAAAAACCGATGGATTTTGACGCATTCAGTGACATGCTGTTTGGCGTTACAGACAATCGGAAACCCAATACTCCGGTAAAGGTTTCAAAACCGCAAAAGCCGAATAAACCGGATACAGTTTATCAGCCACCGCTTCAAAACATGATCGAACCACCACTGTTAGAGCCTGATGAAAACAGTCCTAAAACTATAACAGAGGATATTCCGGGTATCGTTGATTTTCTGATCCAGAGGCCTGCCCGCAAATGGGAAGACCGTAAGCCCCAGAAAACAGCACATAAAAGCAGTTCCATCTCTCTGCTTACTGATTTTAGTCATCAACGGCCGGCAAAGAAATGGGATGACCATTCACCGTCCAGTGATAATAAAAATACATCAAAAACAGCCCATCAGCTTTCAATATGGTGGGAACAGGATCCGCCGCTGGTTGAACCGGAAGAATCTGAAAATACTGTCAAAAGCATGGAACCGGATGATCCGCAGCTGGAAAACAGCACAAATCCCACAAAGGTCGCTGATGCTAAAGAAATATTCGGTGAAAACCATATCGGCAGCGAATCAAGTGGCAGCAGCCCTGAATCCGAAGAGTTTCAGCCTGAAAATGGGAGCCTCATCTCCGACCTGTTGAATGAAATCAACAGTAATTCCGGTTCGCTCACGCCATCTGAACAAAATGAAAATCGGGATGGTACCGTTTTTTATTCAGGAAATCATCCATCAGATGAGTCTGCAGCACAATCCGCACCGGATATAACAGAAATTACGATCAATGAAGAAGACAACGCAGCCAGTGCGGAAATGCTTGACCGCATCCTTCGCAATATTGGCTATGAAGTAAGCAATTCGGATAAGCCAGCAGATGCGCAGCTTGAGGAAACACAATCTCAAGATACAGACGATAAAGACTCGGAGGACAAAGATACTGACTCACAAAAGGAGCCGCAGGAGAACAAGAAAAACAGTATAGCCAATAAAGCTGCAGATATTTTGAAACCGATTCATGGGTTTTTTGTTCCGCATGTCATTGACAACCCGCTGATTCCTGATGATGGGGAGCTTGAAGAAAAAGATACTGATCCTTATGGACTTTCAGAAGAATCGATTCCCGAAAAAATGGATTCTGAAGAAGAAATGGAAATCCCCTGGGATCTTTTTGGCAGTGCAGACATGTCTCTTCCGCAGTCACCGGAGGATCCGGCTTATAGAACCTTCTCCCGCAGCGGAATTCCGGATGATCCGGGAAGTACGACTTACCAACAGCGAATGATTTCATCGATTCTCGGTAAAATCATTCAGGCTGAAAATTACGTTCAGCCGCAAAAAGAAAAAAACAACCGTGAAATAAGCTTATTAGCACGTTTATTCCTGACTTTACTGGCAATTTGCGGAACCGTCGTCATTCTCACGACAAACATCACCGGATCTATGGATATTCCTGACATCCCAACAGAAGATAGTTCTGAGTATTTTTACGATCAAATACAGTCTGTTAACGGTGATCAGTTAATTATTGTGGATTACACACCGGCTTACAGCAGTTTATTGGACAACGCAGCTGAAAAACTTGTTAACGATCTTGAAAAAATGTCTGAGAAAGTCCGGGTAGCGGCAGTTAATCCGGCGGCAATGTCCAGTGCATATCATCTTCTTGCTAAAACCGGAGAAAAAGCTGAATTCGCCGGATGGTGGCCGTCTGGTGTAATCTCCGTTCGTACACAACTCGCCTTTGGAAATATTCCTGAACATACATGGCTGATTACTTCTGAAACCAGCTCAGTCCGTTACTGGGCCGAACAGTTCGCTGTCAGCAGCGGGGAGCACCACCTTTATGTAATGGGACCGGGACAATTGCAACCGGTGATCGAAACCTATCAAAGAGCTGGTTTGGTCTCAGCAGCGCTTGTTAATGATTCAAATATCAAGAAGTATGGAGAACAGGAGCAAACGCTCAGCAGCACACAAGCAGCCGTCTTGTATCTTACAGCTCTTGTTCCCTTGGCATGGATCTTTGGAATTGTTGGAAAAGTAATGAGCTCAGAACCAAAATACGGAAGAAAATCCGATGTTAAACAGGATGAATTACAGCAAAGCACGGAAAAGGAGCCCGAAAATGGCTGAAGGATATGAGCTTATTTTTGTAATCGGAGGGTTGGTCCTCAGTCTGTGTGCATTCAGCCTGATTCTGGGAGATAATTATCTTTTCCGTCTGGCTGCATCGATTCTAAGCGGTGCCATATCTGCCTATATTTGTGTTCTTTTGATTGAAGGATATTTTTATCCGATGATCCTTGATTTGATCAACAAAAGAACCCATCTCAGTACGATCCAGATTGTCAGAGCTGTCCTTGTCACAGTCGGAATTCTTTTGTTATTTTGTAAGGCATATACAGGAAGTAAAACCGGTGGAAAGATCGTTATGACGATCATCATGAGCATCAGTGCTGTCGTTCTCGTTCTCGGGGCTGCAGGTGGTTCGATTTCATCGTTTATTCGCGCTATAGCCGGTCAATTCCGAATAGCAGCACTATCCTCGGATCAAAAATCCGACGTCTGGTATTGGATCAAATCGGGCACACTCCTTATCAGTGCCATAACAGCCTTACTTTATACCCGACACTACACTCTGCCCGGGAAAACCAATTCCGAAAAACGGTCTGAACCGATATTTGGCAGTATTGTTGTAGGCTTCAGTTTCGGCGCCATCGCGGCAGCAGTATTTCTGACCGCCGCCAATTTATTTGTAAACCATATTTCAGGATTGATCGGTACGATCCAATCCCTGTTGAAATGAAGGAACTGAGATGGAAAGCAAACAGGAGAAAAAGCCTGAAGTCCGCGAAGAAAGTATTGATGTTGTACTGACGATCGATATTGGTGCAATCAATACCCGTGTCAGTCTTTTTGACCGGGAAAACGGACGATATCATTTCACCGGGACAACCTCCGGCCGTACCGTTTATTCAGACGGTGGTGAAGTTGAGTATCTTTCTGTTTCCAATGCCATTCATAAACTTGAATCCGCGCTTGACCGGCATTTTCTGGATGATGCCGGCAGAATCATCACACCGCAAAAACTTGGAATGGTCGGTGCGGATCAGGTGATCGTTACCTGGAGCGGCGGTGAAATGCCGCGCGTCGTTCTCATGGGACTGACGAACGATACATCGATTAAAGCCATGGAGGAGTTATTGCGAAAAAATGGCTTGTCTGCCGCTGCAAGAATCTGCGCCATGGATGGCAAATCAATGACAGACAACGTCGGAGCTGTCACGGCTGCCGATCCGGATATTGTTCTGATTTGCGGCGGATCTGAACATGGAGCGGAACAAGCTGTTTACAGACTTGGAGAGATCCTGCTGCTGGCATGTAAAAGCATCGATGAAAAAAATCGTCCATCGATCCTTTACATGGGAAATTCCGAAGCTCGCGGACAATTTGATAAAGTATTTCATCAACTCACAGATATAAGCTTTTCCGATAACATCATCGGAACGGATAAAGCTGTTCTCTCACCTACAACAGCATTTCAGAAATGTATGCTGAAATTCGGCAGGGAGAAAAACCCTGCTATTACACAGCTTGAAAAGGAAACAGGCTGCGCCGCAATCTCCGGCGATTTTGCATACGGGCGCTGCATCCGATTGCTGAGCCGTATCAACCGTGCAAATCACTCCGTCCTGGGTATTGAGGTTGGAGCCAACCGGACAATTGCAGCTTTTGGACAGAATCTCGGATTGGAAATGAGCAGATCCGAAGCAGGTATTGGTCGTACACTTCCAAAACTTCTCAAATCAACTCCTGCTTCTGAAATACTGCCATGGATCAGTTTTCAGCTGAAGGAAAGTGAACTCAATGATTACATCCTGAACAAGTCTGTACATCCGGAACTTATTCCTGCAAACAGTTATTCTGCTGAAATTGAACAAGCACTGGCTCTCTTTTTGATCAAATCCGCTATCAGGAACAATCCGCAGCAAGAACAGCTTTCCGATGGTACTTTGGGTACAATTCTCCTTGGAGGGGCTGTCATGCGGAATGTGGAAGATCCCGGCGATGCGCTCCGCATCGGAATGAACAGTCTGCATCCATTCGGAATGACAGATTACTACCTCGACATGAACGGTCTTGCCAGCGCTGTTGGAGGATTGGCGGGAGTGAATCGCGAACTTGCCGCACAGGTTACCTCACCTTCAATGTTCCTGAATCTTGGACGTGTTGTTACGCCGATAAGCCGACTGAAAGAAGGAAAAAAGGCTTTCAGTGTTTCCCTGCGTGACGACAGCGGAAACATCGAGAAAGTTGATATTGTTCAGGGAGGTATTAAACGCATCCCGCTGGAATATGGCCGATATTATGAACTGGACTGGTTTAATGTCAACAAATCCGTGATAATTCCGGGCGTTCCCACCTGGACGTCGATTGGCTTCAAAGCCGGATGTTTTGGTCTGGTATTTGATATGCGCGGAGAGAAGCTTGAAATGCCGGGAGAACGCAATGCACAGATCAACCTGCTGGAGCGTTGGAAAACAGAATTAGGCAGTTGGAGAGACTGAAAGCGGTCGGAAATTTAGGAGAGAGAATTTATATGCAGACAGCCACTGCAAAAATCATTTCATCGGGTGCTGTACGCCTTTCCCGAAAATTAACCCGAAACGGGACTGTAATGGTCTTTCCCGGCCAGTTTACTGATCCTACGATGCAAATTGCATGGCGAAAAATCTGGAAAACACATTTTTCAATCGATATCATTGGTGCCCTCGAACTTTCACGAGGAAGTCGGGTTCAGGATTATCTTTTGATCAACGAAGGCGATTTTGTCTCCATCAACGAACCGATTGCCAGACGTGCTGACAGAAAAACCCGTACGCTTAACGCTCTTTACAGCGGAAGATTTCTTGGTGTGTGTTCCGGTAATCTGATTTTTGAAGCTGATGCGGAAGATCTTGAAACAGTCAGCGCAGGATTTCCGGGAACAGTTACTGAAATTATTCCTGATCGCGGCGCAGTCATCGAAACAATCGGCGCTTACGCTGCTGGGATTTGGGGAAATAATCGAACCGGACAAGGGATTCTGCTGACATTATCCGATATTGCAAAAGACGGTATTTTCACTACAGAAAGTCTTTCTATGGCCATGGCAGGTTCCGTCGTTTTTGCCAATACATGCTACGACCCGGAAGTTCTGCAGTCATCAGCACGCCTTTCACCGGGAGGGTTGATTTTTGGTTCCCTTCCGTCCGCCCTTTTACCAATCGCCGAACAGCTTCCTTTCCCGGTCATCGTAACAGACAGTATCGGTACCGGACGTATCTCTGAACCGATCTATAATGTACTTGGTGAAAACATCATAAAATGTGCTTATTTGTATTCTGCCCCGGCCCGTGGAAATATGCCGCAAACCGCTGAGATTATCATTCCTCAGGAAGATATCTCAGCAAATAAAAATAATGGTCTTTCAGATATTTCCGTCGGAAGCCGTGTCCGCATTCTGGATGGATATTATGCAGGGGAGATCGGATATATTACAGAATTACTTCCACAGGAAAGTGATAGTGACGAAAACACAGAACCAATCGGAGACCGTGCTGCCATCTGTATTGATGCAGATACAAACATTACACTGCCTGTCAATAATATCGAGCTGCTGCAGGATGAAAAACCCAGGCTGAATCGCTGAGAAAATGGAGAGAGACCATGGAATTTAAACCGGATAATTTCGACAAAGAGTTCAGTTTGAACAAGAAGAAGAAAAAAACGAATAAAAACTCACGGGGAAAAATGCCGTCATGGCTGATGATCCTTGCCGGTGCCGCTGTCATCGGCGGAGTTATAGCAGCCCAACAGCCTGCTTTGCATACAGCAAGCAACACTGTAACATCGGTTAATGTTTCCACATCCCAGCCGGTTTCTGTTGAACCTGCACTGTTCACCGGAATCAATGACGAAAAACTTGATTCATCTGAACTGGAAGCCCGGTTCCTTTCACAAGGCAGCCAGATGAATTCGCAATATATCCAGCCGGTATTTTCTGATGGCACGATTCAGGGGGTTGATATGGAACTCGCTCCGCTCCCGGTTGACGAAAACGGAGCGGCTGACACACAAAAGAAGGCAAATGATAATTCCTCTGTCTACTGGATCGATGGGGCGCCCTATTCCGTAAAAATTCAATCCGAAGGCACAGAACAATCGATTGCTAAAGACGAAAAAGCTTCTGAATATTACTGGCTGAACGATCGTGCTTATGAAGTTCACCTGGAACCGGTCAGCGAACCAAAAATTCAGGCAATGCCGGAAACTGAAACAGAAAAAATCGTTCAAATCGGAGGCCAATCGTATCTCATGGACATGTCTCCGGTGATATCCGCGTCTGATAATTCCAAACCGGAAACGACTGGATCAGACCAGACAAATGAAAAGTCTGCGCCAGTCATCGTCAGGGAACGGACCACTCAACCAACAGCAACACTCCCTGCCACTCCTGTCACCGGGGAAGATGAAACAGTTACAGAAGCTGAGACTGCTGAAATTGGTCAAAATGAAACCCTTCAGAAAAATTCAACTGCCGTTGTTTGGCTGAATGACAAGGCTTATACAGTTACAATCAAACCGCAGGAAGAGGAATCAATTGCTGCCGCGAATACCGGAGCACAACCCGTTGAAACAGCTGAAACCGATACTCGTGAAGAAAACAAGGCTTCCGATACAGCAACAGAGGTTCCAACACCCACAGAAGCACCAAAACAGGATGCACAGACGTCGGTCTTCACTGTTGAAGGAAAACCATACGAACTGCAATTGACCGAACTCGACCCGGAAGAAGATCCGCAGAACCGGACAGAACAGCCAATCATATGGCTCGATGAAACGCCGCTCCAGGTTGTCCTCAGCACAGATGAAGCATCTGAGGGTACAGATGGAACCGCAGAAACCGGTTCAGAGGACCGAAAGCCTATTGAGATCACGCTGCATCCGCTGCCCGCTGACCAAACAACGGCGCTTCAGCAGGAACGTTTCGGTGAAGATTATGTTCCTTCAGGCTCTGTTCCCACCACCGTACCTACATCAGAGCCGACGGAAACACCCACACCTGATCTCACTGCCACGCCCGAGGATACGAATTGGCTGGTGAACGTTTTCAATAATATCTTTGGCGCCAGTCCGACACAGACACCCATTCCGCAGGTGACAGTGATTCCGCTGACACCTACGCCCACCGCTGTTCAGCCGACTGCCACACCGATCACCATTATCATGATGCCGACTGCAGCAGCTCAGGGCCCGGTACGTCTGGATGTAACGGAAACTCCTGCACCAACCGCCAACGATACACAGGCCAAAGACGGAGATCTTGACGATCCGGCATTATGGGAAGAAGACGAGCAAACCGCATCGGAAAACGATGAACCTACGCCGACGAATACGCCTTACAAGACGCCCTCTTCTGAAAAGATCGAGGCAGTTGTCGTGGAATCCTTCGAGACGCCGGCAGTTCAGCCCACTCCTGAAGAACTGCCTCACACGGGGATGGCGGAAGGCTGGAATATTCCGTCCATGCTTGGGCTGCTCGCCGGACTGCTGCTGGTTATACTTGGCGTCCGCCGTCTGCGAAGCAAAAACTGATCCTAAGTCAACCGCTTTCCGCCGCAAACCGGAAGGCGGTTTTTTTTAAGATTTCACGAATTTCATGTTTTTTGAAATTCAAGCCATCAGAGAATAAATCTGATATATAATCATAAGAGTGAACTCAAAGGGACCCGATCCCTTTTTACAAACAAGGAGAAATAAACTATGCGTAAACCGATGGTCGCCGGCAACTGGAAGATGAACAAAACCGTTGCTGATGGTGTTAAATTGATGGAAGAACTCATCCCGATGATCAATGGGATCAGCGAAGTTGACCGCGTGGTCTGCCCGCCTTTCACTGCACTCTACTGCGTTTCCCAGTGTGTAAAGGGTACAGAAATCGGCTGCGGTGCACAGGACCTTTTCTGGGAAGAAAAAGGCGCCTACACCGGTGAAGTCGCCCCGGACATGGTCGCTGAACTCGGACAGTATGTCATCATCGGACACAGCGAACGCCGCACCTACTTCGGTGAAACCAACGAATCCGTTAACAAAAAGACCCTTGCCGCTCTCAAGCACGGACTGACCCCGATCGTCTGCGTTGGTGAGACTCTTGAAGAAAACCAGGGCGGAAAGACCGAAGAAGTTGTCTCAGGACAGGTTCTCGAAGGTCTCAAAGGCTTGAGCGCTGAAGATGCAGCGAAAATCATCGTTGCCTATGAACCGGTCTGGGCAATCGGTACCGGCCTTGCAGCCACCGGCCCGGATGCCAACAAAGTCATCGCTGACTACATCCGCAAACCCTACGCCACCATGTATGGCGAAGAAGCCGCTCAGGCGATCCGCGTTCTCTACGGCGGTTCTGTGAAGGGCAACAACGCTGCTGAATTTTTCGGCCAACCCGACATCGACGGCGCACTCGTCGGCGGCGCAAGCCTGAAAGCCCCGGATTTCACCGAAATCGTGAAAGCCGCTGCGAAATAAGTATCAGCAAATCAAATCCGAAAAGCCTCGAATTGCTCGGGGCTTTTTTATTTACTTCGAAATTATTTCCGCAAAGAATCCATCGAGACCGGGAACGAGAAATACGTATCCGGGAAGGGTTCATCGGCAAGCGTGAAATGCCACCATTCGCAGTCGATCGGCGTGAACCCATTGCGCAGCATCGCCTCCCGCAGGAACATGCGATTCTCATATTGCTCATCGGTAATACCGCGGTAATCCGGATGAGACTCTTCTCCGAACCAGTCAAAAGAACTGCCCATATCCAGTTCCTTGCCGGTAGACATATCCAAAAGCGTGAGGTCAACCGTGCTGCCGCGGCTGTGACTGGATTTTTTGGCAATATATCCCTTCGAAAACAGCTCCTGCTTGACCACGTTCGGATAAAAATAAGGCTTCATACGGACATCCTGATCCTCGATGCCCCACAGGATGAAATGCTTGACCGCAGTCGTTGGGCGGTAGGTATCAAAGATCTTCAGCCGATATCCTTTGACATTCATCTCATTCGCGACACTTTTCAGCGCTCTCGCCGCCTCTCTCGTCAGCAGAGAAATCGGCTCCTCGTAACCATCGATCCGCTCACCGATAAAATTATAGGTCGAAAAATACCGGATCTCCTGAATAATCGAAGGGATCATATCAGAAAGCAGGACAAAACGGGACGCATCTTTTTCCGGATCAAAATGACTCATATACGAAACCTTTCAAACCAATCTTCATAATATTTCCTTCGCGACTGTCAGCATCTTTTCCACAGCCGAAAGAAAATCGTCGGAAGTTACCGACCGGAACAGTCCGACAAAACCCAATGCATATTGGATTTTACCATCAATTTCATGAATCGGCGCAGCAGCACCCATCAGACCGCGGCGATACTCACCATGCTCAATGGCATATCCTCTCACCCGCACCGCATCCAGCTCCGCGAGCATCTGCTCGGGATCCGTGATCGTGTGCGGGGTAAAGGCAGGCATTCCGAATTCCCGCAGCAGATGAAGGACCTGTGACCGGCTCAGCGTGGAAAGGAACAGCTTCCCCTGAGCAGTCGCGTGCAGAGCCATACGCATCCCAACCTCCGGGATGACCTGCAGTCCGCCGGTTCCAACACAGCGGTCGAAGGAGATCACATTTTTTCCATCGAAAAAGGTGATGAACGTCCCCGCACCGGTCATCTCCGAAAGCTTTTCGAGCGACGGATGCACCAGCGCGCTGATGTCCCAGGACTCCGAAACCGCGGTGCCATATTCATATAATCGAATGCCCAGCCCATAACGTCCATCCGCGTACTGCCGGACAACATCATGCTGCATCATCGTGAAAAGCAGCCCATGGACAGTGCTCTTCGGATATCCGGAGCGTTCAGCGAGCATCTTCAAACTCATGGGATGCCGGGATTTCAGCAGGATATCCAGCAGCTGCATGGATTTATCAACCGAGAGAATAATTTTATTTTCCATATATTTTTTTATTAAATATTATTCGATATTATCGAATAAAGAATTGACAATATCGAACGATTTCTCTTTTGAATTGTAACACATTCTGATATATTTATGGAATTGAAATCGGCGGCTGCCTGAACTATTCAGAATGAGAACAATTACCTGCTCATCGGTTATGTTCTATATTATACACAATATTAGAAATTTGTAAAGGTCTCGGAAGTTAGAAATTTATTAATAATTATATAAGGAGGAAACATGAAAAAATTATTGCTTATCATCACAGCAATCTTGATTTTCACAACACAGGCAATCTGCTGTGCCAAAGATATCGATTTGATCGTCTTCGCCGCGGCATCCCTGACAGAAACCCTGACCGAAATCGCCGATCTTTATAAAGAAACAGCACCAGATGTCAACCTGATCTACACCTTCGATTCATCCGGAACACTGAAAACGCAGATCCAGGAAGGCGCTGACTGTGACGTATTCATCTCAGCCGCACCGAAACAGATGAACCAGCTTGATATCACTGCTTCTGAAGAAGCCAATCCAGAGAAACTTGACTACATCATGGAAGGTACACGCGTCAACCTGTTGGAAAACAAGGTAGCGCTCTGTACCGCGGAAGGCAACCCGGCGGACATCAATTCCTTTGACGATCTCACGGAAGCACTGAAAACCGGCAAGGTGATGCTGGCAGTAGGCAACAGCGACGTCCCGGTCGGACAATACACACAGAAAATCTTCAACTATTACGACCTGAATGAAGCGGAAATTGCGAAAAACCTGACCTATGGCTCCAATGTCAAGGAAGTCACCACCGCGGTTGTGGAATCGATTGCGGATGCCGGGATCATCTACGCCACAGATGCCTTCTCTGCCGGACTGAAACCGGTCGATACCGCCACAAAAGAAATGTGCGGCCAGGTGATCTACCCCGCCGCCGTGATGAAAGATTCCGCACACCCGGAAGAAGCCAAAGCATTTCTGGAATTTCTGAAGAGCGAAGAAGCAGCGGAGGTGTTTGAGTCCGTCGGCTTCACCATGCTCACGAAGTAGGATGTAGGATGTAGGGGTTAGGGATTGGGGGTTGGGGGTCAGAAGTTAGACAATAGACATTAGATGTTAGATGGCAGATGGCAGAAGGTAAGAAATACCCCCCTACTCCCTAACTCCTAATCCCCAACCCCCAATTCCTAACCCTTAAAAAGCTATGGACCTCTTTCCGCTTTTCAACTCCCTGCGGGTGGCCGCAATCTCCGCGGTGATCGTCTTTTTCACCGGGATCGCCGCGGCATATTATATTGCCAAAACGCCTCGGTGGATCAAGGGGATCCTTGACGTAATATTGACCCTGCCGATGGTTCTCCCGCCGACAGTCGTCGGATATCTGCAGCTGCGCGTCCTTGGACCCAAACGAATCATCGGCGCCTGGTTTTATAATCAGCTCGGCATCAAGCTGACGATGCACTGGTGGTCAGCGATTTTCGCCATTACCGCGGTCGTTTTTCCGCTGATGTACCGGCCGGCCCGCGCCGCATTTGAAAGCTTTGACGAAACCCTTGCGGACGCCGCAAGAACTCTGGGCGTTTCAAATTTTCGTATCTTCTGGCGCATCCGCCTGCCGAACTGCCGTCAGGGAATTCTCGCCGGCATCATTCTCTCCTTTGCCCGCGGGATCGGTGAATACGGAGCCACCAGCATGATCGCCGGCTACACCCCAGGGCGTACTGCCACGATCGCCACAGAGGTCTACCAGCTATGGCGTATCGGGAATGACAAAATGGCACTCACCTGGGTGCTGATCAATATCGCCATCTCCGCTGCCGCCATGCTGGTGATCAATTTTCTGGAAAGGAAGAAAGGAATTAGGGATTAGGAATTAGGAATTAGGAATTAAGGATTAGTGAACAATGGCCAATACACCTGACCCACAAACCTCAATCCCCAACACCTTAAAAGCTATGAAAGATCAATTCGGACGGGAAATCGACTATCTCAGGATCTCACTGACGGACCGCTGCGGATTCCGCTGCCGGTATTGCATGCCTCAGGAAGGAGTTCTCAAACGGGAACACGCGGAGATCCTCAGTCTGGAGGAAATCGCTGAGATCGCCTCAGCAGCGATCGAATGCGGCATCCGCAAGATCCGGCTCACCGGTGGGGAACCGCTGGTACGAAAAGGCATCGAAACGCTGTGCAGGAACCTGAAGCAGCAGCCGGACCTCCATGAATTGACCTTGACCACAAACGGCGCCCTGCTTGCCGAAAAGGCAGCGGTGTTGAAAGAAGCCGGCGTTGACCGGCTCAACATCAGCCTTGACACCCTCAGGCAAGACCGCTTCCGCTATATCACCCGCTGCGGGGATCTGAGCGACACGCTCCGCGGTATCCAAAGCGCGGAGGATGCGGGGTTCTGCGGGACAAAGATCAACACCGTCCTGATCGGCGGATTCAACGATGATGAAATACCGGATCTGGTGAATCTGACCCGCGAAAAGGATATCAGCCTCCGCTTCATCGAATTGATGCCGATCGGAGAAGCACGGATCTGGCCGAAATCCGCTTTCCTGGATGCCGCCACAGTCCTGCAGCGGGTCCCGGAACTGGAACCTGTCGGATCCGATGGCGTCGCGGAATTATATCGTTTGTCGGGAACCGCAGGCACCGTCGGACTGATCCGACCTTTGAGTCACAGCTTCTGCCGGAACTGCAGCCGTATCCGTCTCACCGCGGACGGTATGCTCAAACCCTGCCTCCATTCCGATATGGAGATCCCGCTGCGCGGCCTCCACGGAAATGCCTTGACAGAGGCAGTGAAAGACGGTATATTTCGTAAGCCGTCGCAGCACCACATCAACCGTGATGGCATCTCAGGCACAGTAAACCGCCTGATGAGCCAAATCGGAGGATGACCACCCGAAGCACGTGGGGACTGGCATCTTGTGTCGCGAAGCCGACACAAGCGTGCCAGTCCCCATGTGCGCAGCCTTTTGTGCGCAGCATATGCTCACAAAACATAAGGAAACATACATATGGACTTCACTCATTTCAACGAACAGGGACACGCGAAAATGGTTGACGTGACCGACAAGGGTGTCACGCACCGCACCGCCTCCGCCGCCGGGACGATCTACATGAACCCGGAAACCATCGCCGCTGTACGCAGCGGCGGGATCACCAAGGGAGACGTCCTTTCCGTGGCACAGGTAGCCGGCATCATGGCAGCCAAACGCACCTCGGAGATCATCCCGATGTGCCATCCACTGATGCTTTCCGGCATCGACATCCGTTTCGCGGTCAACCAGAACAGCATTGATATCTTCTCAGAAGTTCGCTGTCACAGCGAGACCGGCGTGGAAATGGAAGCGCTGACCGCGGTCTCAGCGGCTGCGCTGACGATTTATGACATGTGCAAAGCGCTGCAAAAGGATATGACCATCAGCAATATCCGCCTGCTTAAAAAGACCGGCGGAGTGAGAGGAAACTACGAACGCTATGAAGTCTGAAGTGACCGCTGTCTGCCTCAGCGAAAAAAAGGGTATCCAAAAACACGAAGTACCGGAGATCAAACTGGTCTTCGGGCACGGCATCGCCGGTGATGCACACGCGGGAAACTGGCACCGTCAGGTGAGCCTGCTGGCGGATGAGTCCGTGGAGAAGATGCGCGCCTTAGGCTGGGAACTCAAACCCGGCGCCTTTGCGGAAAACATCCTGACAAAAGGAATTGACCTGAAGACCCTGCCCGTCGGCACGCAGCTTTCCATCGGCGAAACGCTGCTCTGCGTCACCCAGATCGGCAAGGAATGTCACAACGACTGCGCCATCAAGCAGACGACCGGTAAATGTGTCATGCCCACCGAAGGCATCTTCGCCATTGTCCTTCGCGGCGGCACAGTCAAACCGGGCGATGAGATCAAAATAGTGAATGGTGAATAGTGAATGGTGAAGAAAAAGCACGAAGCACGAAGCACATGGGAACAGGCAACTTGTGCGGCGCAGCCCGTACAAGCGTGCCTGTCCTCATGTGCGTCACTGCTGCGTCAAAAGCATACAGACGCACACGTGGACATCTCTGAAGCTGCCGCGCAGTAAAACTATACTCCGTGCTGCGCCATCCTATTCCTATCAGGCTTATAACGAGGAATTTATGAAACTGATCAAAACTGAAGAAGCTGTCGGACAGGTGCTCTGTCATGACATGACACAAATCATTCCCGGAGAATTCAAAGGCCCCCGCTTCCGCAAGGGTCACATTGTAACCGAAGAAGACATCCCGATACTGCTGAGCATGGGGAAGGAAAATCTCTACGTCTGGGAAAAGACGGAAGGCATCCTGCATGAAAACGAAGCCGCCGAACGCCTCGCCGCGCTCTGCCGCAATGAAAACATGAACGCAAGCGAAGTCAAAGAGGGCAAGATCGAACTGCGAGCCGCGATCCGCGGACTGTTCCGGGTCGACAGCAAACGGCTCAACGCGGTCAACCGGATCGATGAACTGATGATCGCCACCCGCCACGGCAACACCGTTGTCCAGCCGGGAGATAAACTCTGCGGCACCCGCTGTATCCCGCTGGTGATCGACGAAAAGAAGCTGATCGCCGCTGAAACCGCTGTCGGGAAGAAACCGATTTTGGAACTGCTCCCCTTCAAGCTCAGAACAGCCGCCATCATCACCACCGGCAGTGAAGTCTATCACGGACGGATCGAGGACAAATTCACCCCGGTCCTTGCGCAAAAGCTGGCAGCCTATGGCATCCAGATGCGGAACCATGTCACCACCGATGACGGACTCAATCACGTCACCCAAGCCATCGCTGATATGCGGGCGAAGAAACCGGACCTGATCCTCTGCACCGGCGGTATGAGCGTTGACCCGGACGACAACACCCCCGGAGCCATCAAAAAAAGCGGTGCACGCATCGTCACTTATGGCGCGCCGGTCCTTCCGGGCGCCATGTTCCTGCTGGGCTATTATGGGGACGGCATGCCCATCATGGGACTCCCCGGTTGTGTGATGTACGCCAAAGCCACCATCTTTGACCTCGTCCTGCCCCGCATCGCCGCCGGAATCAAGCTGACCCGCCGCGACTTCACCACAATGGGAGAAGGCGGCCTCTGCCTCGGCTGTGACAGCTGCCATTACCCCATCTGCCCATTCGGAAAATAAAAAGAAGCACATGGAGCACACGGAGCACATGGGGACTGGCATCTTGTGCGGCGCAGCCCGCACAAGCGTGCCTGTCCCCATGTGCGTCGCAGCCCGCACAAGCCCCGCTCTGTCAGGAATCGGCTTCGCCTTGTTGATTCAGAGCAGGAGCTTCGCCTGTCCCCATGTGCGGCACTGTATCACTGATAACCGTCTTGCAAAAAGGAGATTATATGTTTACCTCAGCCATCATCACCATCAGCGACCGGGCATCCTCCGGCGTCTACGAAGACAAAACCGGACCCGCCCTGGTCGAAATGCTCAACGAAGCCGGCTACGAAGTACGCGAGGTCCTGCTGATCCCGGATGAGAAGGATCAGATCGAAGCCGCCTTCATCCGCCTTGCAGAAGAAAAAATCGCCCTCATCCTCTCCGCCGGCGGCACCGGATTTTCTCCCCGGGACGTTACCCCGGAAGCCACCCTCGCCGTCTGTGAACGTATGGTTCCCGGCATTCCCGAAGCCATGCGCGCCGCCTCACTGCGCATCACCCCCCGCGCCATGCTCTCACGAGCACAGGCCGGCATCCGGGGCCGCAGCCTCATCATCAACCTGCCGGGCAGTCCCAAAGGAGCAAAAGAAAACCTGGAAGCCATCCTACCTGCCCTCGCCCATGGCCTCGAAATTTTGCAGGGAAAAGGAGAATGAAGTGTTCAGGGACCAGATATTTAGACATTAGACGTCTGAAGGCAGAAAATAGAGAATAGGATATAGTGGGGTAATATATCCACTATACCCTATATCCCATCTTCTGTATCCTTGTTCCTTGCTTCTTGCCCCTCCTGGTCCCTGGGCCCTGAATCCTGACCCAAAACACTACCCTGAATCGATCACTGCCAGGATCTTCCGGATCGAGCGGATCTCGGCTTCGTGAAGGCAGCAGTATCCGACATTCCTGAGCTTGCTCCGCATCTCCGTCACAATGTCAGGCCGTTTCACCACCTCCGCGTACAGGACCTTTTCCTCATCGTTCAGCGCATTAAACTTCGCCTGTCTTTCGAAATCCCGGGACGAGAGCACCGCATTCTGATCGACGGTTTTGGATTTCTGAGAAGCACTTTCAGAAACTGTACTCCCTGCTCCTTGCTCCTTCTTATCCCCGGCACCTGGCTCCTGGACCCTGATCCCATCCGCTATCGCCTCATAATGGATCGGATAAGACGGCAGCTCACGCAAAGGAGCCGCTGAGGCAGATTCAGATTTGGAAAAATTTGTTATATTCTTTATCTGCTGACGAGGTTCTTCAAGACCCAGTTTGATGTCAAGGGCACGATTTTCCGTGACACGCAGTCGCTGCATGACCTTCGCGAAACTCAGCATCTGGTTATATAAATCAAGATCAAATTTATGCAGCTTGTTTTTCTTTTCATCCAGTGCCGCTTTGACTTTTCGGAAATTAAAGGAAAGCATCTGATGCAGATGTTCAATTGTCAAATGACTGATCAGTGAAACATCCTTCCCGTAATATTTCATGGCACTTTTCGTCAGGCAGACACTCCCGAGATATTCAACGGTCTTTTCCAATGTTTTGCAGATCTTGAGATATTGAGGGACGAAGCGGTCGCAGAGACGGGAAAGCGCTAAGAGTTCTTCATTCTCTTCGATTATCTCGGCTGCAACCTGTACATATGACATACTTTCGGTCCCGAAAGACTTCGGATCTTCCTTCAGAAAATCAGCGCGAACAGAAGCTTTGGAAGACAGTCCGGCATCTTTTTTAATGCCGGCTGCTGTTTCTTTCACTTCCGCAAGCATCTGCTGATGTCTTTCGTATGCCATTTTCTCTCCTCCCTTAGATATTAGGTATTAGGTGGTAGGTGTTAGGGATTAGGTGTTAGGATGTTGACACCAACTTGTCCCATGCTCCTTGCTCCTGCCCCCGGCCCCTGAATCCTGAATCCTGAACCCTGATAAACAGTATACACACAATTTCATAAAAAAAAACCGCCAATATTGGCGGTTGACAAATGGACAATTTTGTGGTAAAGCGCACGTACGCCTTCTCCCTCCCAGCATACTTTTCACGGGAATCTACCCTTTCCGCAGTACATGCTTTTCCCGCAGGAGCTGCGCTTTGGAGCAACCGTAATACGTCAGCGCACATGGGGACAGGCACGCTTGTGCGGGCTGCGCCGCACAAGTTGCCATTCCCGGAGCACTTGGGGTCTGGCATCTTGTGTCGCAACGCGGGCAGAGCTCCTGCTCTGAATACAATCGAGCGAAGCTCGTACCATACAGAGCAGGTCGCGTGCCTGTCCCCATGTGCGTCGCCACATCT
>CADATZ010000023.1 GCA_902791025.1 uncultured Chloroflexota bacterium
GCTGGACAGGGGAGTACATTTACCGGTACTACCAGCAGCAGGAAGCGGACGCCGCACCGGGGATCCTGAAACATCAGCAGTATGAAGATGAGATTCAGGCTTATGACAAGATTCCGGGGACGGAGCTGCGGTACGATGATGTTTATCCTTTGAGTCAGTAGGCAGCAGGATATAGGATATAGGATATAGGAAATAGGCAATAGGAAATAGTGAGAAAAGCCGGAGTCCGGAGGGATTTCGGCTGTCTGTAGTTAGGAAAGCACCGGGCCGGCAATTGCTGCCGCGAAGTTTTGCGAAGTTCCTGCTCTGCCGGACGGGAGCCCTTGGACCGTACCACGTACGGGTGGTGACGGTTTCCCGGACGTAGTACGGGGATAACCAGGCACTGTTTTTTGAAATTTGAAAAGAGGGTATATGAATAACGAGAATTTTCTTTATGAAGAACGAATCCTTGATCCGGGTTTGCGGAGTCTGATGAATCGGCAAAAATTGCGGACTTATCAACTGGACGCGCTGCGGAATATCTTTGACGCGGCGATGAGCGGGCGGGGCGGGCGGTTCGCGGTGATGTTCCCGCGGCAGTCGGGAAAAAACGAGACCCAGGCGCAGCTGGAGGCAGCTCTGATGGCCGCCAACCAACACCGGGGTGGGAACATCATTAAGATCATCCCGACGGAAAAGAATCAGGGAAAGATTTCGACAGAACGCCTTGCCTCTGTCCTGTCAGGTACTCGGGGACGGTTATCCCGTACCTCGTACGGGGAACCGTCACCAGATGAGGACCGTCAGCGAGATGGGAATGTGACTTCGGAAGGGAGCGAAGCTCCTGCTCCGATTCGTAATCAGGCGGTGCCTGCACCTTACGGAGCAGGGTATTGTTGCCAGCGAGAGGGGGACGAGGCTTCTGATGGAATAGGAAGCTTAGCCTCACGGGATTCAATCCGGAGAAACGGCGCCGTTAATTCAGGTGACGGTTCCCCGTACGAGGTACGGGATAACCGCCCCCGCTCGTGCGAAGCACGGGGTAACCGTCCCCGTGTGCGGGTAAAAAAGGATGAAATAACGTATGGAAATACATCCGTGAGATGTCTCTCGGCCTCACCGAACGCGGCAATTGTCGGGGCTACGGCGGAGCTTCTGCTCGAGGTGGACGAAGCCCAGATGGTAGCCGCGGAGAAATATGACCGGGAAGCCGCTCCTATGGCAGCAGCCAATAACGCAGTGCAGGTATTCTGGGGTACCGCCTGGGATGACCAGACCCTGCTCGCACGGGAGACGCGGCTTGCCCAAAAGGAAGAAGAGCTGGACGGACGGAAGCATGTCTTCACCACCACAGCGGTCGAAGTCGGGAAAGAAGTGCCGGAATACGAGAGTTTTGTCCGTTCTCAGATCGAGCTGTTAGGACGGGAACACCCCGCGATCCGCACGCAATTCTTCTGTGAGGAGATCACCGACCTGACGTCCATGTTCACCGAAGAGCGCATGAACAAGATGAAAGGTGACCATGACCCGCTGTACCGTCCTGAGAAAGATAAATGCTACGTCTTCCTCATCGATGTTGCCGGGTCCGATGAAGTGCAGGCGAAAGACAAACGCGCCCACGGCTTCTCCGACCGCCGGGATGCTACCGTCGTCACCATCTGCGAGGTCATCCTGCCGAATGGCAAGAAATATGACGCTAAAAACTTCGTCTGGAAGGTCGTCAACCGCCGTCTATTCCGCAATGTTCCCTCGGATCTCCTCGAAAAAGAGATCTGCGGAGACATTGATCTGTGGAAGCCGCGCCGCATCTTCATCGACCACTCCGGTCTCGGTGCGATGCTGAGCGATATTCTGCTCACAAAATACAAGAGCAAAGTATGTCCGATCGATATCACCGCCGCCAACAAGACCAAGATGGCGTGGGACTTCCTCGCCATGGTCGATACCGGAAGATGGCTCGAGCACAAAGGGAACGAAATTGACGTACTGAAGTCCGGATTCAAGCCCGGCAAGGAACGCTATGAGATTCTCAAGGAACCGGAGCTGCTGCAGCAGATGTTTTACCGCGAGCTGCGCGCCTGCCGCATTGAACCGACCGGGAATCCGTCTAACGTCAGCTGGGGCGTGAAGGACGGCACCCGTGACCAGGCCACCGGGCGCTATTTACACGACGATCTGGTGATGTCTGCAGCGATGGCGGTCTTCGAAAACGGCAAGCTCAATGTCCGCAACGACCTCTCCCATGATAGCTTGATCGATCAGATCAAGCTGGCCCAGCAGATGCAGAGAGAACAGGAACGGAAACGGAGGTATTTTAGCTGGTAGGATGTAGGAGGTAGGATGTAGAATGTAGAAGGTAGGATGTAGAAGGTGGGATGTAGAAGGTAGAAGATAGAAGGTAGAAGGTAGTGTTCAGTGTTCAGATAAGGATTCCAGCTAATAGTGATTAGTTTTTAGTTAACAGCTAACACCTAACACACCCAACACCCAACACCTAACAGCTAACACCTAACTCCCAACCACTAATCCCTAATTTATGGTATAGTTAGCATCAGACAAGAATACAGCATAAGGCGGAGGTGGATAATGTCTGTCATATCAAAAGCAGTCGTTACCGTGATCGGGTTTGACCGGAAAGGGATCATTGCCCGGGTCAGCAATGTTTTATATGAAGCCGGAATCAATATTCTGGAGATTTCTCAGACAATCGTGGATGGTTTTTTCAATATGGTGATGATCGTGGACCTTTCCGAACCGACCTGTTCCTTTGACGAGCTGCAAGATGATTTGAATCGGCTCGGTGCTGAGGTTGGCGTACAGATCCGCATTCAGAAAAACGAGATCTTTGAAGCAATGCATCAGATATAGGTGTTAGTTGTTAGGTTTTAGGTGTTAGCGAAAGAGGACCGTATGATTCAGATGGATCAGATTTTTCAAACACTGCGTATGATCGACCAGGAAAAGCTGGATGTGCGCACGATCACGATGGGGATCTCCCTTTTCAATTGTGTATGTGATGACAGCCGGCGCCTGGCAG
The DNA here is from genome assembly GCA_902791025.1 of uncultured Chloroflexota bacterium. GTDB lineage: Bacteria > Chloroflexota > Anaerolineae > Anaerolineales > Anaerolineaceae > Flexilinea. The sequence goes on from CADATZ010000023.1 coordinate 3,020, forward strand.
CCCGGGTATATTCCCGAATCATCAGACAGGCTGAAAACCTGGTGAAGGTTGGAGAAGAGCTGGAACGGGAATTCGGCGTGCTGATCGTCAATAAACGCATTTCCGTAACTCCGATTTCTCTCATCACCGGTGCGATCAGCGATCCGCTGCCCATTGCCCGTGCTTTGGACAAGGCTGCTCACGAGACCGGTGTGGACTTTATCGGCGGTTATTCGGCATTGGTGCAAAAGGGCATGACAGAGGCGGACCGCCGTCTGATCCTTTCCATCCCTCAGGCGCTCAGTGAAACCGAGCTGCTTTGTTCCAGTGTTAATGTTGCCTCCACTCGCGCCGGAATTGATATGGACGCGATCCGCCTGTGCGGCGAGTCGATCAAAAGCCTGGCAGAAAAGACAAAAGACAAAGATGGTCTGGGCTGCGCAAAGCTGGTGATTTTTGCCAACGCAGTCGAGGACAATCCCTTTATGGCCGGTGCTTTTCATGGACCGGGTGAAGGGGACTGCGCGGTCTCTGTTGGTGTCTCCGGTCCCGGTGTGGTCAAGCGGGCACTGGAAGCGGTGCGCGGAGAGCCTTTTGATGTGGTTGCGGAAACCATCAAAAAGACAGCCTTCCGGGTTACCCGCGTGGGACAGCTGGTGGCAATGGAAGCTAGTAAACGATTGAATGTACCTTTTGGAATTGTCGACCTTTCTCTGGCACCAACGCCCGCGGTCGGTGACTCTGTAGCTCATATTCTGGAAGAAATGGGGCTGGAAAAGTGCGGAACACATGGGTCCACTGCTGCTCTCGCACTGCTGAATGACGCGGTCAAAAAGGGCGGCGTGATGGCGACTTCCCGGGTGGGTGGTCTTTCCGGTGCTTTTATCCCGCTCAGTGAGGATATCGGTATGATCGAAGCCGCTGCCTGCGGTGCGCTGACACTGGACAAGCTGGAAGCCATGACCTGTGTCTGTTCCGTCGGTCTGGACATGATCGCGCTGCCCGGCGATACCTCCGCTGCCACGATTTCCGCTATCATCGCGGATGAGGCTTCTATCGGCGTGATCAATAACAAGACAACCGCTGTCCGCGTGATCCCGGCGCCGGGGAAGAAGGTCGGTGATTACGTCGAATTCGGCGGTCTGTTGGGTCATGCACCGATCATCCCGGTCCATCCTTTCTCCTCCGAGGCCTTCATCGCCCGCGGCGGTCACATCCCCGCCCCGCTGCACAGCCTGCGGAATTAGGATAAAATTATTAATGATAAAAAGCTTGATAACAAAAGGTTTTGATAGAAATTTTTCTGATGATATTTTATGCTTTGGAAAGGGGAAAAAATGAATTCTACGATAAGATATGATAAACCCAGCATGACAAACATGCCCAGGGAAGTTGGATTGAGAATTTTTAATGAAATACTTAATTCTCCTGTTCCTGATCGCAAAAAGATGATGGATGAAGCCGATATGCTTGAGAAACAAATGAAAGCTGAGCGGGAAAAGCGAAAGAATGATGCCAAATAAAGGTTTGATTCAATCAGAATTATTTTATGCTGAGCATCTCAATCCAAATGATGTTCGTGATCTCTCTGCAATAAATACTTTTTCCATTGATGCACCAGAGGGCAAAGGATTAGATATTTATCTTAAGGAATACTCCTGTAATGACGAAGACTCACATGAAATGCGTTCATATCTTGTGCGTGACAATGAAACAGATGAATGTGTAGGGTATTTTTCTTTGAAAGCAGGGTTGATTTCTTTGAATGAGACAGAAGTTGAAATTAAAAATATAAAATCCGGGAAAAAGGATATTATTCGTGAATTTGATACTCTGCCGGGAGTCGAGTTAGCAAATTTTGCGGTAAACAGCCAATATATTAATAGTTATCCGTATCAAAAAGGAGTAGGAAAAGTAATCTTTAATAAATTTATTATTCCCATCGTGAATACTGCAGCACATTATATAGGAATAAAAATGATTTATATATTTGCTCTTCCTTATGATAAACTAATCACACGTTATATGAATTACGGTTTTCAAAAATTATCTGCCGAAGCTGAAAGAGATTTATATAAACGTCTTAAACCCAGATATGATGAAAGTTGTCGGTTTATGTATCAACTTTTATGATAAAAAGCTATTCATTAAACAAGGAGCGTTTTTACCATGTACGATATCAATGCTTATAACCAAATGATGCAAAAGTTAAAGGGCGGGATCATCGTTTCCTGCCAATCTAAAGAAGGCGACCCGACCCATTGTCCGGAGTTCATGGCTGCTTTCGCCAAATCCGCGGAAATTGGCGGAGCCGCCGGGATTCGTGCTAATTCCGTGGTGGATATCGAAGCCATCAAGAAAGTTACCGATCTGCCGGTGATCGGCATCTGGAAACGTCACTGGGAAGATGCCTGGTGGAACATCATGATCACCCCGACATTCGCGGACTGCAAAGAACTTGCAGATGCCGGCGCGGACATCATCGCCATTGAAACCACCGGCCGCAAACGTCCGAACAACGAGGACGTCAAAGAGCTGGTCGACCGTGTTCGGAACGAGCTGAACGTCCCGGTGATGGCGGACTGCCACGACATGGAAGACGCCATGCGTACCAATGCCGACATCATCGCCCCGACACTTTCCGGCGTCGGTACGACTGAAGACGAATACACACCGCCCTGGGCTTTGATCGAAAAAATGGTCAAAGAAGGCGGCCGACCGGTGATTGCGGAAGGTCATTTCTGGGAGCCGCCTTATGTGGAACGCGGCTTTGGCCTTGGGGTTCACGCCATCGTGATCGGTTCTGCCATCACCCGTCCGTGGATGATAACCGAACGCTTTGTCCAGTTCAGTCCGCAGGGAAAGGCGAAATCATGACGCGCTATGCGATCGGCATTGATGCCGGGGCTACCAATCTGCGCTGTGCGCTGGTGAATGATCAGGGGCAGATCCTGTTTGAGATTCGTGAGCCATCCAAAGGGATTTGGAACGGTCCGGTTTATTTGGATCAATTGACAGCTCTTACACAGCGAATGCTTGCCGGTCCCGTCTGTCAGGGACTGCGGGTCGATGGTCTCGGAATCGGCACCTGTGGTCAGGTCAATCTGAAGGGCGAACTTTTCGGTCATAACGGGGATCCTTCCATCAAGATCGACCCGCCTGTGCCGATTGCCGCTATTTTATCCGCCCGGCTGGGAATGCCGGTGAAGGTCGTCAATGACGGACAGGCCGCGATTTTTGCGGAGGCAATTTACGGTGCCGGACGCGATGTTGAAAATGTCGTCGGGTTCACGATTGGTACCGGGATCGGCGGGGGAATTGTACTGAATAAGAAAATCTTCCAGGGTGCGCAGGGTACTGCAGGACATCTGGGGTTCCTCATCATTGATTTTGAAGGAGAACTTTCCGCTGCCGGTGTGCCGGGACCTGCTGAGGATTACGGTTCGGGTACATCCATCGGCCGCATTGCACGGAAACGCATTGCCGGTGACCCGGAGCGTGGGAAGATGATGCTGGACTTGGCAGATGGCAGGATCGGGGATGTCAGCGGTTTTCAGGTGTTTGAGGCGGTGAAGCGCGGAGATCCGCTCGCTCGCGAGGTTGTGGAGTATTGTGGCAGAGCCATCGGGGCCGCGGCTGTTTCCATGATCCATGCGCTGAATCCGGATATCATTCTGCTTTCCGGCGGGGTGGCGGATCAGGGCGATCTGCTGGTGAAACCGATCCGGGATTATGTCCAAACCTATTCGCTGTATAATACGCGGAACACGCCGGTGCGGATCGCCGAATTGGGTTCACAGGCTGGTGTGATCGGTGCCGCGGCGCTGATTTTGGATGATTAACTTTTAGGGAATAGGATATAGGGGATAGTTTGGACGTACTTATGTGTCTCAAATTGGGATATTAGTAGTCAGAAGATGCTGATCTCTTGACTGTTTTGGTGCTATTGCCAAAAAGCTGCATTAATAAGCGTGATGATGAACATGAAAACAACAGAAGAACTTACCAAACAATTGAATGATTTAGAGCGGTCGCTTTATGTTTTCCACCATCTTTCCTCGCTGGTGGAGCTGGACGCGACTACGGCTGCTCCGCAGGATACCACTGTGGGCCGTAGCGCTGTGATGGAATATCTCAGCAATGAAAATTACAAGGCTTTTGCCTCTGAAGAAACCGGAGAGCTGCTCAATGCGCTGATATCTGATAAGGCGGAGCTTTCTGTAAGGGAAGCCCGTCAGGCCGAAGTTCTGAAACGGGATTATGATCAAATGAAAGCTATCCCGCAGGAAGAATATGTCGCCTATGACGTTTTGATTTCTGAAGCTCAGAACGCCTGGGTGAAAGCCAAGCGGGAGAATGATTTCGCCTCGTTCGCCCCTTATCTTGAGAAAATCGTCGAAAGTCAGCTGCGCTTTGTTGATTATCGGGATCCGCAGCATCTTCGCAAGCCTTATGATGTATTGCTGGAAGATTATGAATATGGATTGACGACAGAATTTCTGGATGCCTTCTTTGATGAGCTGAAAAAGACCATCGTGCCGCTGGTCCACCAGATTTCAGAAAGAAGCTGGCAGCCGCGTTCCGATTTTCTCCATCAGGAAGCTTCGATCGAAAAACAGCGGGAGCTTTCCGATTTCCTGATGAAAGTCCTTACGATTGACCGGAATCACTGCAGCATCGGGGAGACGGAACATCCTTTCACCTTGGAATTCAATAAGGATGATGTGCGTATCACCACGCATTATCATCTGGCCGAAGTGATGAGTTCCTTCTATTCCGTCATGCATGAAGGTGGTCACGCGCTTTATGAGCTGCACACCGGGGAGGATCTGCGGTTTACGTCATTGGCTTCCGGTGCTTCTTCGAGTATTCATGAGAGTATCTCTCGCTTTTTTGAAAATATCATCGGACGTTCCAGGGAATTCTGTGGTTTTATCCTGCCGAAGATGAAAGAGCTCTTCCCGCAACAGTTTGCCGATGTCAGTACGGAGGAGTTTTATCAGGCGATGAACATCGCTCAACCTTCCCTGATCCGTACCGAGGCGGACGAACTGACATACAGTCTGCATGTGATGGTGCGGTATGAGCTGGAGAAGGGGTTGATCAGCGGATATATCGCGGTGAAGGATCTGCCGCGGTTGTGGGATGAAAAGATGCAGGAATATCTCGGTATTGAGGTTCCGAGCGACACCAGGGGTGTGCTGCAGGATTCTCACTGGGGCAGCGGGTACTTTGGGTATTTCCCGACCTATGCTCTGGGAAATGCCTATGGCGCCCAGATGCATGAGCGGATGAAACAGGATGTTGATACAGCAGGTTGCTGTGAAAGGGGAGATTTGGCTCCTGTAGTCAGTTGGCTTGAGGAAAAGGTTTTTCGTTACGGACGGATGATGGACCCGGTTCCGCTTTTTGAGCAGTATTGCGGGGCAAAGTTCACACCGGAACCATACTGCCGTTACCTTAAAGAAAAGTACAGTAATATTTACGGTCTTTAAAGCAAAAAAGGGACGGAGTCTCTGCTCCGTCCCCATGGATGTTTAGTAAGCGTTGTATGAAAAGGATCCCTGTCCGCCTTCGATGACGGTTCCGGAATCTGCGTCAAATAATTGAAAATAGAAGGTCGTCCAGCCGAGATTTTCGCTTCCGTAAGCGGAAATCGTGAAAGAGGCGCGTTCTCCCGGCAGGATTGGGTCATAAGTGCGGTCGATGGAAACGGATTCAGTTCCTGTATATTCACCGACATTGCCGACATGACGCATTTCCATACGCGGAGGCCAGACCAGTGAGCCGTCATTTTCAAAAACGACGTCCACATTGAACCATTTGTTTGGGGTAAATGCGTTACTGTATTCGCGAATCTGCCCATTTTCATCAAAGCTGCCGACTGCATAGGCATAGGAGTGGACAAATTTCGCATGAAGGCCTCTGTATGTGCCGTCTTCCTGAAGAATTGCGCCATCGTAGTAGTCAGCGACGTTAGTTTCGATCAAGCGGGTTGGTGTAATCGCCGGAGCCGGTGTGCTCTCCGCAGAGGGATCCGCAGTTCCCGCGTTGACCAGCATCTCCGGCGTCGGGGTCATCGTCTGTGTAGGCGCAGCCGGAAGTTCATCGGATGTTTCTGATGTGTCCATTAGGGCAGCCGCCAGTCCTACATATCCTGCGTCATAAAATTTTCCGATCAGGTCAGCTTTGACTTCTGCGGCAACTGTAGCTTTCATGCTTTCGGGATTCATGGTTTGAACGACTGCGTCAATAATTGCATTTTGCTCATCCAGGCTGACCTGCGGATGAACAGACGCGGCTGTGATCAGTACAAGAATAAAAAAACCGGGAAGGAACCATTTCAGGGCGTTTTTCATATGCATAACCTCGTTTTCATTTTCTGCAATGTAATTCTAACATAATCCTGAGAATATCAACTGTTTCTTTGAATGTTTTTTTATAATTACATCATGATTGCAGATACAAGGTGAAATCAGGAAGGCTCTGAACTTTTGTGAATGGTGATAGAATTATGTTTATGAATAAAATTTTGATCCAATTAATACTTTGTCTTATGCTTGTTTTTTCCGCTTGCAGCGTCCCTCATGCGGATCCCACGCCTACGCCTACAGAGGAACCTGTACCGACCGAGACACCGACTCCACAGCCGACACCAACGATTCCTCCATCAGCTGCGCGTGTCAATGGGCTGTATATTGCAATCGAAGATTTAGATGGTAAAAAGGCTCAGCTTCGTGATGCTTATGAACAGGCGGGAGAAGACATTCCGGATGACAATTTATTGCGTGAAGAGGCATTGAATGATTTGATCGACGAAACACTTTTTCTCTCGGCTGCACAAATGCAAGGAGTTGCTCCTGATGACGTAGATTTGGATACACAAACACAGTCGCTTTGTATTTCTCTCGGCTCTTGTGATGCAGTGAAAGAATGGCAGTCGAAAAACCATTACAGCGAAGATAGTTTCCGCAGAGCTTTGGAACGAGAATTGGCGGCTGCGAATATGAGAGAAATCATATTTGAACAATTGAAAAATGAGGAGCAGCTGCATGTCTACCGTATTTGGTCATATCGCAGGGGCGATTTGGACGATGTACTCAACCGTTTGAATATGGGTGTTTCATTTACGGAAATGGCCAGAAACTATGATGAAGCAACTGGCGGAGATATGAGCTGGTTCCCGCGGGGTGTTTTGTTCTCAAAGGATGTTGAGGATAAGATTTTTGCCTTGAATGCCGGTGAACATACTGATATTATGGAAATAGACGGTGTCTATAACGTCTTCTATGTCGCAGAAAAACAAACTGGGCGCAGTATGGATACGCAAGTGGAACAGCTTGCTCAGCGGAAAGCACTTTCTGACTGGTTGGAAAATCAAAGAAGTCAGGCTGTTATCGAGAATCTTTAGCCTATGAGTCCCAAAAAGAAGTCTTATGAACCGGATCCATTGGATCTGCGGAACCGTCGCAGATTACGGCAGCAGCGGGAACGGCGCATTAAGTGGCTTCTTGTTATTCTGACAATTGGAATAATCTTTTTATTAGCTGTTCTTTTCAGACAAATCGCGCTTCGACAAATCGGTGATGGATTCAAAGCTCCTCTGGAAAATCCAACCTATTGGTATGAACAGACTCAGGAGATCCTGTTTCTTACAAGCACACCCACGCCTACATCGACTCCGACAGCAACAGTACCGACACCGACTTTGACACCAACAATGACGTTTACGCCGACGCTCTCTCCAACACCGACATTGACCCCAACTCCGAAATTGCGTCCCCGCAAGACTGTTGAGGGAAATGCGGCTGAACTGCTGGCTCAGGCGGAGAGTACAATGACTGCAAAACACTTCAGCCAGGGAGCTGCTCAATACAGTGAATATTGGTTCGAAACAATGGGAAGCCCGGGTACATTTGACGCCGCTTCGGTTTATCCAAATGCGGACTGTACCTGGATGGGGGTTGCCGGCGTATTGATCGACAAACGCAGCCAACCACAGATCGGCTTTTATGTGCAGGTCGGATTTGCGGATGGGTCTCTCATTGAAACTCTCTCCGGACTTTTCCCGGGATATGGTGACTCCGGCTATGAAATCACACTTGCCCGTCCGGTACAGGCTTTCGATAAACCGGTCTGGATCCAAATCTTAGATCAAAATCGGCTTCCTGCCTCTGAAAAAGTTTATTTCCGCCCCAGTTCAGATTGTTCAAAAAGCCTGACAATGATCAATTTTCAGCGCATCAAATAAAACTTTAGAGGGAAAGGTGCGGCGTAACGACAGTTATAACGTTGTGAGAGACCGTAGCAAAGCCTCCTTGTGTCTGGGCTGAAAAGACAGATTTTCCATTTGACAAGGCCTGCAGAGGTCCGTTTCCCAGGGCAATTACGGCATCGGTATGACCTTTCCGTATACCGATGCTGCCTTCCCCTTTTCCCTTATGATCGCTAGCCATCCAGAGTATGACCGATTCACAGTCAACTGTTTGGTCTGTTCCTTCCGGTGTGACGATCTTTAATGTCAATTCATTCATAATTCCTTGCTTTTCGCGTAAACACTGTCAATATTTCCGGAAAGCATAAATGCCTGTTCAGGAATGTTATCGCAATCTCCGCCAAGAATGGCTTCGAATCCCTTGATTGTATCTTCCATTCGCACAAATTCACCCGGGATTCCGGTAAAACTTTCCGCAACATGGAATGGCTGACTCATGAAACGCTGTACACGGCGGGCACGGTTGACCGTTTTTCGGTCCTCTTCGGAAAGCTCTTCCATACCAAGGATCGCGATAATATCCAGAAGTTCCTGATACCGCTGCAGGATCCGCTGAACTTCCTTTGCTGTTTCGTAGTGACGCTGTCCGATGGCATCTGCCGTGAGCATTCGTGAAGAAGACTCCAAGGGAGAAACTGCCGGATAGATACCAAGCTCCACAATATTACGTGAAAGAACTGTCGTGGCATCCAGATGAGAAAAAGTCGTGGCAGGAGCGGGATCAGTCAGGTCATCTGCCGGGACATAAATTGCCTGAACAGAGGTAATGGACCCATTGTGAGTAGAAACGATGCGTTCCTGCAGCATACCCATTTCAGATGCCAGGGTCGGCTGATATCCGACTGCGGAAGGCATTCTCCCAAGCAAAGCAGATACTTCTGACCCAGCCTGGGTAAAGCGGAATATGTTGTCAATGAAGAGCAGGACATCCTTATGACTGTTTTCACGGAAATATTCCGCAATAGTCAAACCGGCCAGAGGAACACGGAGACGGGCACCGGCAGTTTCATTCATCTGGCCAAACACCAGCGCAGTCTTGTTCAGAACACCGGAATCTTTCATTTCATTCCACAGGTCATTTCCTTCACGGGAACGCTCACCGACACCGGCAAAAACAGAGTAACCGTCATGTTCATAAGCAATATTGCGGATCAATTCCATGATAAGAACGGTTTTCCCTACGCCGGCACCTCCGAAAAGACCAATCTTTCCGCCGCGGGCATATGGCGTCATCAGATCGATCACTTTGATCCCAGTTTCCAGAATATCCTGGGAAGGGATAATGTCTGTATATTTAGGTGCTGAGTGATGAATCGGCCAATACTCATCCGAAACGATTTCCCCGCCGCGGTCAATCGGTTTCCCGAGCACATTGCTCATGCGGCCCAGCATACAATCACCGACCGGCACACTGATCGGAGCACCAGTATCATATGCCTGCATTCCTCGGGAAAGCCCGTCGGTTGGCTGCATGGCGATACATCGGACTTCGCCTTTTCCAAGCTGCTGCAGACACTCCAATACTTCGATTTGCTCACCGACAGGAACTTCTATCGCATGAAAAATATCCGGAACCTGACTGATATTTTCAAATATTACGTCCACGACCGGTCCGCTGATTCGTTCAATTCTTCCGACATTTCCCTTTGCCATTATTCGTTCCTCATTTCTTATTCTTCAGAAATCAAATAAGATGATGTTTCAATCACGCTGTTTGTAACCTCAGCCTGCCTGATACGATTGATCAAGGTTTCCAGTTTTTCCAATGATTCACCTGCATTATCACAAGCATTCCGCATCGCAATTGTTGTTGCTGCTTGAATTCCCGCACAATGTCCGAGAAGAATGTGATAAATACTGTTCGTCAAACAATACATGGACGGTGTTTGGACAGCTGTTTCCATATCCGGTAAAAATAATATATCCTGATTTTCTTTTTTTTCTGTTTGCTGCTGAGGCAGAACCAACTCATCGGTCGGTTTCTGCACCATCATATTGACGAAATGCTGGTGAATGATGAAAACACGATCGACTTCACCTGAAGAATACAAATTAAATATCCTGTTCGTCAGGGACTCCGCATCTGCATATGTTGGTACATCTGCAAGATTCAATGTTTCGAATGAAATCCCCTTACCCTTGCAGAATGAGATACCTTTTTGTCCGTAAACAAACAGCACAGGCGGTTCCTGTTCTTCTGCCAATCTGGTCTCAAAAAACTTCAGTAATTCACTGTTGAATCCACCGCAGAATCCACGATCATTTGTAAGAAAAACAAAACAATTTTGTGATTTGACAGTTTTTGCTTTTCTTTTCAATCCGATATCGCCAAAAAGCGCAAGCGTTTGATCGCAAGCCCGCGAATACGCTTCTATGTTCGCGAGAACCCTTGAAATTTTTGCATATTTAACAGTGGAAGCGGTCTTCAATGCTGAAGCCATGTCCGCAGTTGCCTGTATACTCTTATAGCGCTTTCTCAGCACTTGAAGATTTGCCATGTTCAGGCCAGCTTCCCGAATTCAGCCAAAGCAGAATCTAATGAGGCTTTAACTTCTTTGCTCATCTTCATTCCGGTTTTCAACTCATCGCATAATGGTTTTTGGCTGCTCGTGAACCAATCGAGCAGTTTCTTTTCAAAATCTCTGATTTTTCCCGGATCATAATTGTCTGCTGCGCCATTGGAAACAGCATAAATCAATAACGCCTGCTCCCATGTCGGAATCGGCATAAAGCGATCCTGTCTCAAAACAGCCATCATGCGTTCTCCTGTGGCAAGAGTCTTCCGCGTGGCTTCATCAATATCCGCACCGAACTGTGTAAATGAAGCATATTCACGATATTGCGCCAAGCCGGTTCGCAGGTTTGAAGCGACTTGCTTCATTAGCTTTGTTTGAGCAGACCCGCCCACACGGGAAACAGACAGACCGACATTGACCGCGGGTCTTTGACCTGAATTGAACAAATCACTTTCAAGGAAAATCTGACCATCGGTGATGGAAATTACATTGGTCGGAATATATGCGGAGATGTCACCGGCAAGCGTCTCAATGATCGGCAGCGCGGTGATGGAACCACCGCCCGCTTCATCAGAAAGCTTTGCGGAGCGTTCTAACAAGCGTGAGTGTAAATAGAATATGTCACCAGGATATGCCTCACGGCCGGAAGGTCTGTGCAGCAGCAATGAAAGTTCACGATACGCAATGGCGTGCTTGGACAGGTCATCATAAATAATCAGTACATCCTTGCCTTTGTACATAAAATATTCACCCATTGCCGTACCGGCAAACGGGGCAATATACTGCAAAGAGGCAGAATCGGATGCTGAAGAACAGACGACAGTTGTGTAATCCATTGCCCCATATTTTTCGAGCTGCTCAACGATTGAGGCAACAGTGGTTTCTTTTTGCCCAATCGCGACATAAATGCAGATAACATCCTTGTCTTTCTGATTAATGATTGTATCCACAGCAATAGAAGTCTTGCCTGTTTGACGGTCACCAATAATCAGTTCACGCTGACCGCGGCCGATCGGAACCAGTGCGTCAATGGCTTTTATACCGGTTTCCAACGGAACTTTGACCGGCTGCCTGTCGGGAATCGCCGGAGCAGCAAATTCTATCGGACGGGTATCATGACTCCAGATGCGGCCTTTTCCATCGATAGGTTCCCCGGTAGGACTGATCACACGCCCAAGAAGTTCTTCGCCTACAGGTGTTTCAGCCATACGACCAAGCCGGCGGACACGGGAATAGGTCTCGATGTGCTGGAATTTACCAAAAATCATACAGCCGATCCTGTCAGGCTGAACATCCATAACCATTCCATACATCTTCTTTGGTGTATCCAGAAATTCCACCAACTCACCGTACATGATGTCCGCAAGCCCGTCCAGCCAGCAGATACCGTCTGAAACAGAAAGTACACGCCCAAGCTGGAATATATCAACATCGATTTTGATCTTATCGACCGTTTTCCGCATCTTGTTCAGCATGTTTTCGAAAGTTGTTTCTTTGATCGGCATGTCATTCAGTGCTTCCTGAAGCATGTACAGACGATCTTTTACGGTGTAATCATAAACGGTATCACCGATTCTCAAACGAAAACCGCCAATCAAGCCTTCTTCATCATCCACGATGCGGAAAGAAGTAATACCGCCAACATCCTCCAACAGCTTATCAGTGGCCTGATGGATCCGTCCAATAGTCGTCAGTTTGAGCGGATACGAGGAAAAAAGGGAGACATAGAGTTTGCCCTTCTTTTCAAGGTACATCATGTCACCGGGAGTCAATTTGATCAGACTCAATATGCGGTCAGCGACTTTATCTTCCTGATCCTTCATTGACTGAAGAAATTCTTCCGATTTCATGTATTCACGCGCTTTGTCCATCGTAAGCTGGACAAGGTTGGAACGTGAATTCAACAAACTTTCACGGCGTAAAGTTTCACTTTCGTTTTCAAACTTAACTTTCAGATCAGCAAGTTTTTTCTTCCGTATCGCAAGTTCTTCTTCCAATGCAGCCTTATGACTTTCATCGTCTTCCGGTTTCGGGGGATCATATTCTTCCGGTTCAGGAAGTGCCTGACTGGCTATATCAAGACTCTGGTTAATTCTCTCTTTTCTGCCGCGGAAAATATTAACGATCATCTTCCTCCCGACAAGATATATAATCAGGAGAAGCAGTAAGAAATTGATGATTGTGAAAATAAATCGCGGCATATTTTCCTCTATAAAATCTGCGTTTTAACGTATTTTTGGGCCAGTTTATCTATGCTGCCGGAGAGATTTTCTTCTGCAGCCTTCGTGTCCGTACTGTATTTCTGACGGATTTTTTCAAGCTCGGCTTCATATTCGGCTTTTTTGTCAGCAAGGATGGTCTCGGTTTTTTTTCGTTCATTTTCGAGTTCCGCCTGTCTGGCTTTTAGCAACTCTTGTTCATGGGCGGCTTTGGCAATCTCAAGTGCCTTGATTGTCTTCTCCCTGCGGGCAAGCTCGATCTGACGATTTGCTGCGGCGGCTTCGATCTTTTCGTTTCGTTCATCCATTACCTTCAAAATAGGTTTGAACAAAAAACGATTGAGAATGAACGAAAGCGTTACAAATCCGATGATCGTCCAGATAACTAATGAAATCTGAATCGTCATGACTTTTTATCCGTTTTATTGTCCAATATTGGAAATCAGCATAAATGCGATCAGCAGACCGTAAATTGCCAAAGCTTCCATCAGAGCCAGTGCAACGATCAGTGTAGATCGGATATTGCCGGCTGCATCCGGTTGGCGTGCGATGGCTTCCATGGCAGCTTTGGAAGTCAGACCCTGCGCAATTGCAGGCGTAATGGTGCTGATTGTCATAACAATAGCAGCTCCAATAGCATAAACAGCATTATCACTCATGTTTTACCTCTTTTGTTAATATTTCATGTTAATTTCTATAGCATTCCCAATAGCTCTTTGAATAAAAAACATATTAATCGTTTTCTTCGTAAAAACAGAAAGCTATTGATGTTTACTCTTCAACCTCTGTTGCTTCATCCAGATAAATTGAAACAAGCGTAGTGTAAACAATTGCCTGGAGAGCACAGAACAGCAGAGAAAGAGCCATCATGATCAACGGTGCACCGATTGGTAATATCTCATAAAATTTTTCCATAACCATTTCTTCACCGAAAATGTTCCCGAATAACCGCAGGGAAAGAGAAACCGGTTTAATGATTTCATCCAGTGCAAGCAGCGGCAGCATCACGATGATTGGTGAAATGAAATGTTTGATATACCCTTTAATTCCTTTTGCCCGCATACTGGCAGCCTGGAGGAAACAAAAAGTGCAGATGCCCAGACCGATTGTCACAGATAGCGAGGAGGTCGGCGCTTTCAAATATTTTGTCAAACCGACGCCGGGAATAAGGCCAGAATAGTTAGAAAAGATGATGAATATGAACAGTGAACCCATAAAATAAAAATATCTGCGGGCACGCTTATGTCCAAGGGTAGATGAGAAGGTGTTGTCCAGATATTCGATTCCGGTTTCAATGATGTTTTGAAGTGTTCCGGGACGTTCTTTCAGGTGTTTACTCAGATAAATGGAAAGAATTGCAAGCAGCGCAATAATGATCCACATTGTGATGACTTCACCGGTGATATCCAAAAAGCCGAACAGCGGAATGACAACTTCTGATGCTTCGCCCATGTTCAATCATCTCCCTTCATATTTTTTGCTATTGTTATCGCAAACAATACAGACGGAACTGTCAGCCCGATAGCTGCGCCGAGCAGCGGAAGAAAAACCTCGATATTCAATTTTCGGACAACAAAATATGTAACAACCAGATAAATCAGGTTGAGGATCTGCCTCAGTATAGAGGCATTTCCCATGCTGTCTTTATTTGATTTGACTTGTTTTGCAGTTATGACAGCATTGATCAGTGAGATCATCGCTCCGCCTAAAAAGGCAATCAAAGCTGCTGTATACCGGGTTTCCATTTCGCTCTCTTTTATACTGTTTGCGACTGTAAATCAGCAAAAGTATTATAAATAATTATGTATATTACCACTGTTATAAAAATTGATAATGCCGATTGTTACAACTTTCGTAATCATTTTAATAATTTTTCAGAACGAACCACACCTGTCTACTGCGTACAGCTCTGCCAGATGCTGAACAGATTAATTTTTTATGGAAGAAAAAATATTTTGCTGATTAACATAACTGAGAATCTCTAATATTTTTTGTTACATAAAATATAAAAACTATTCGAAGAAAACAAAATATACGTTCTATAAATATATAGATAATTATACATTATTAAGTTTATTTGTCAAGTGAAAAACAATAGAATTCGACTAAAACTCAGTTTATATCAAGAGTGCCGTCAGAAAGGCCGCGGCACAACCGAAAATCGCGGAAAGGAACAGGTTTTTCGTGAACCAGGCAGTAAGCAATGAAGCAGCAAAAGCCGCTGCTCCGCAGAGCGGGTTTTCCGAAATTGAAAGAATCGCGGGAAAGGTCATCACTGCCAGAGTTGCATAGGGCAGGTAAAAAAGCAGTGAGCGGATAAAGCGATTTTTGATCTGCCGACGGATCAGGGTCACTGGCAGAACACGAATAATAAAACTGACCAGAGACATAACAAAAAGGTAAGCCAAAATATTACGATTCATGCCGTGGTCACCTCTTCTTCAGGCAGCGGCATAAAAAAGGCTGCCAGCGAGGATATGATCAAAGTCAGGATGATGATACGGAAACCTTCGGAAATAGAAGCAAATGCAGGAATCACTGACATCAGCCAGCTTAGCGCAAAGCTGACCAAAACAACAATTGTGATGTTCCGGTTTGTCCGGCACGGCGGAATAATTACCGCAATAAACATACCGTAAATTGCCGCACTCAGGGAGCGGACCACAATATCGGGCAGAATGTTGCCGGCAGTGATGCCGATTGCCGTGCCTGATGCCCACAAGGGGGTCGTCGTCAGAAATGTTCCATACATATAAAACGGATCCAGAAATCCGGGATAAGCAATACCAATGCCGAAAAGTTCATCGGTGATAGAAAAACCGATCAGCAGCCGGTGAAATAAAGACAAATTTGGGGAGAGTTTCTGACTCAATGCGGTACTCATCAGCAGATACCGTGCATTGGCGATAAGGATCAGCATTGCTGTTTCCAGGTATGCCGCACCGCTTCTGATTGCAGCGATGCCTGCATATTCTCCGGCGGAGGCATGATTGAAGAAACTCATGATGAACCCCTGCAGCGGGGTCATTCCGGTCTGTTGTGCTGCAATTCCCAAGCCGAAAGCAACGGCAAAATACCCTGCTCCAATCGGCAGCCCATCCCGCAGACCTTTAACAAATGGTGATATTTTTTTGTTTTTTTCCATGCCGGTTATTTCCAATTTTGTAAATTATAACATATTCATTGCGGCAATGGAATTAACAACAAAAAAAGGTTCGGCTGTCTTTACTCCAAGCAGCCGGAACCTTTCCGTTGTTATCGTTTATAACTGATCTCAGATCTGAGATCTCAAAACTCATGCCTGATCAAGCACTTTTTGGATCATCTGCAATTTTTCTGTCACCTCGGGGGTAAGCGAATTCTGCGATTTTCCTTCTTCGATCAACTCAGCAACCAGTTTTTTCATCTCAGGACTTGCCAATTCCGGTTCCTCGTCAATCAATGCCTTGAGCGCTTCCTCAGTTTCAGCACCGAGCATTTGTTCAAGACGCTGAATTTCTTCAGGAGCGGTATAAAGTTTTTGAATGATATCCAGGAGCTTCTGAAGTTTTCCGGATCGCATAAAGTCACCGGCTTTTCTCGCAGCAGCCAATTCTTCGTTGACAACATCTGTAAATGGCTGGTCGATAGCGCGGACAACCTGATAAACAGCTGATTCCATATCATCCTGTTTGAGAATTTCTTCCAGGAGCTTCCGCCGCATTTCCTTTTCTTCCGCCAATGCTTTATCGATCTGCTTTGTCAGTTCCAGCAGCTGAGCACGGATTTTTGAGTATTTCTCTTTTTCCTCTCCCTCAGCAGCATCGATCCGGCTTGAAAGCTTTGAGAAAAATTCATAATCCATGCCGTTTCGAGCCAGTCCCGCAAGGGTCTGCAGATAGCTGTCATCCGGCGAATTGAGAACCAGGTCGAGCAGCGTCTCTCTGTTGAGATTTTCACCAACAGCCTGCAAATCGGTAATAGCCTTTTGTGTTGAATCTGCCTTCGCTTTCAGTTCCCGTCCATATTCTGTTTCACGGAACAAAACCTCCTGCAAATTTTTCAGGGTTTCAAAGGCATTTTTATCCCGCATCTGGACAGCCGCATCCAATGTGTTGTTCAGCATCAGGAAAAAGCTTTGATCAATATGGGATTCTTCCTGGTGGATCACTTCAACGAGTGATTCCGGTGAGGTTTGAAGCAGACGGCGGATAAGCTCACCCTTATATTTCTGTTCGTTGAGCATTTCTTTCGTAATACCATCAGCCTCAAGGATCGTTTCAAACAATGTATCAAAGGTCAGCATCGTGCGGGGCTGGAAAAGATATCCTTTCTTCTTTTCCGGAGGCAGACTGTTGACAACCTTCGTGATCAACGGACCGATGATCTTCTGTTGTTCTGGCAGAGACATATTTAACTCAGCCGGGAAATAAGTCAGCAGAAGTTCTTTTTCCGGATCATGATAAACGATCGGCATCGCGATTTGAGATTGATAACCGCAGGCCGGGCAAACAGCAATATTTGCTGCGCCGCGAAGCAATCGTTCCTTATCCATAGGATCAACACCAACATCAAAAATCTGTTGTACATCTGCAATCATTTGTCCGCCGCAGCGTGGGCAGGGGGTAGTAGTCTGAGCCATAAATGCATCCTTAGTAATTGTTCAAATTCGGATTCGACGGTCGCGAATCGCAATTGTGAATTATACTATAATTATAGGAGTGTACAGACACTTGTCAGTAGTCAGGAGTTGTTTTTTTCGATGAAAAACGGTGAAAACATGAAAATATTAGCGCTGCTGCCGGCTTACAATGAAGGAGCGCATCTGGAAAGCGTTTTAAAAGCGGTCAAAAAGCAAATAACCGACATTCTGGTCGTTGACGATGGCTCCAAAGACAACACATCTCAAATTGCACGGGATGCGGGCGTAAACCTGCTTTCCCGGGGCTATAACTGCGGTAAGGGGCAGTCTCTAAAAGATGGATATCAATGGGCACTGGAAAACGGTTATGATGCGGTGATCATGTTGGATTCCGATGGACAGCATGACCCTGCCTGCATTAAAGATTTTATTGCCAAATTTAACGAAACACATGCCCATCTGATCATCGGCGCCAGAAATTATGAAGAAATTCCACTGGTTCGCCGCGTTTCCAACAAGATCGGGAAAGCTCTATTCAGCGCGGCAGTCGGAGAGAATATACCGGATAATCAATCCGGTTATCGCATGTTGGACCGTGTTCTGATGGAACGAATGCTCCTGTCTGATGAATCCCGTTATCACTTTGAAGTTGAAATGATCGCAATCTGTATCGCGGAAGGCTGGCAGATAGAGTGGGTTCCCATTCCGACGATTTATGCAGATGAAGTCAGCAAACAAAATCCGTTCGATCAGATATTCGGCTTTCCGAAGGTGTGTTTGAAAGCGCGGCGCATCATTCAGCAAAAACGGCAGGAAAAATGTTCCCAACCGAAGTAAACCTGGGAATCGGCACCTGGGCATGGGGAGACCGGCTGATTTGGGATTATGGAAGGGATTATCGGGAAGAAGATCTCTTTGCATCATTCCGGCGCTGCATCAATGACGGGATCCGTTTTTTCAGCACATCGTCTTCTTTTGCAGAAGGGGAAAGCGAGCTTATCCTTGGCAGGTTCAACGCTCAAACTCCGGTAGATTTGCTGATAGCAACCAAATATGTTCCGCGTGTCTGGCATTTACGCCGTTCTGATTTTATGGATTCACTGAAACAGTCTCTATTGAGGCTAAAGCTGAATAAAATCAATATTTATCAAATTTGTCCGCCGGTCGGTCGAATGACTGCCGCCCGTCTGGCTGAATCTTCTGCGGAAGCTTTGGATCTTGGTTTGATTGAGCAGGTGGGGCTTTCCGGATTTACTCTTCAACAGTTGGATACCTTTAATGAGGCTTTAAGTCGGTTTGGTTATTCTATTTCCTGTCTTGAAACCCCTTACAATCTTTTGGAACGGTCTATAGAAACAAATGGCCTGCTGGATTTCTGCCGCTCCCAGAATATCAGGGTGATTGCTCAGCAGCCATTGGCCATGGGAATGTTGACAGGGAAATATAACACCGAAGCACCGGCTTCCGGAATCCGCCGGCAAATGATGATGCGCTATTATTCACCGCGCATGGATATTCTGCTGCGGACAATGAACCACATCGGCCTGGAAAACAACGGGAAAAATCCCGCACAAGTTGCATTGAATTGGATCATGAGTAAAGGAATCGTTCCGCTGCCGGGAATAAAAACACTGTCTCAGGCGATAGAAAATACAGAAACTGTCAGATGGTCCATGACAAAGGAACAAATAAATCTGTTGGATACACTGACAGGAAAATCAGATATCCGGATGGCCAATGAGGATGATTCTTTATTAGACATCGCACGGTGACCGGGAAAGGAAGAAAAATGCTCAGCCAAAGAATTGAATTTGAAAAACTGTCGAATACCCGTGATTTGGGTGGTATGACCGGCGCGGATGGGCGGAAAGTTCTTCCGGGAAAATTATATCGGAGCGGGCACCTGTTTGCAGCTTCATCAAAGGATCTTGAAAAACTCGCCGAATTGATAGAGCTTTCCATCGATTTCCGGTCGAATCAGGAATGTCAGGAGAAACCGGAACCCGCTATCAGTGGTGTGAAATACTGTCACCTGCCCATTCTCGATGAGCGGCGTTCCGGTGTGACAAGAGATAAGGAGTCTTTTGCAGAGGTGCGTGAGAAAATGGTGCAGGATGAAGGCATTGCCTTGAAATATATGTCAAAAACGTATGACGGTTTTATCACGAACGAACACTCTGTCAGTCAATACGAACGTTTTGCTCACATGCTGCTTGAAAATCATTCAAAAGGAATCCTCTGGCATTGTACCGCGGGTAAGGATCGGGCGGGGTTTGCCACGGTCATCGTTCAGGAGCTGCTGGGAATCAGCAGGCAAGACATTATTGAAGATTATTTGTATACAAACGTCTGTCTGGCACAGGAAATCAAAGATTTAACCGCTATGATTTTGTCTATGCCCGGTATAAAGGCAGATGCCGCGGTAAAAGCTGTCAATTTTATTTTCGCCGCAAATATTGAATTTATAAATACTGCCTATGCCGCTGTCGAAGAGCATTATGGAACTTTTGAAAATTATCTCAGAGAGGCTCTTCATGTTACACCGGAAGAACAGGAAAAAATCAGAGATATATACCTCAGTAAAGCATGATGACTGAAACCGACGCAAGTGTACTATTCCTCCTATGCGTCACTGGGTTCCGAATAGACACGATAATACTTAATAATTAAATTACATATGTCAAACAATGCAGTTACGCAGAACTTTTGAAGAATGCTATAATTAATTTGGCCTATTATAGGCTGAACTGTTTAGATTGAATCGGAGAAGATCGAAAGGAGTTGTGTATGATCGTTGGCCGGAGAGAAACCCGCGTTGATGGATACGACAAAGCAACCGGACGAACAAAATACTATGAAGACCGTATGCCGGCGAATGCGCTCTATGTACGGATCAAACATTCGGAAATTGCCCATGGATTTGTCAAATCTGTGGATGCATCCGCGGCGGAAAAGATCCCCGGCGTGGTCAAGGTCCTGACCTGCTTTGATGTTCCGGATATTCCGTTTGCAACAGCAGGACATCCATGGTCAATGGATCCGGGCCATCAGGATACTGCTGACCGTCATCTGCTGAATCAGCATGTGCGCTATTGGGGAGATGACGTCGCGGTTGTGATCGCTGAAAATGAAGTCGCAGCCAATCAGGGCGTTCGTGCCCTGAAGGTTGAATACGAAGAACTGCCCTTTGTGCTGGATGTGCAGAAGGCGATGGAAGACGGAGCTCCGCAGATCCACGATGAATTCCCGAATAATATTTTGAAGCACACCACCAATATCAAGGGCAATTATGAAGAAGCCATCAAAGAAGAGGGTTTGATCAAGGTTGAGGGCTGGTATGAGACTCCGACCGTTCAGCATGCTCATATTGAAAATCATGGCTGCTTTGCCTATATGGAAAATGGACGCATCGTTGTCGTTGCTTCCACCCAGATCCCGCACATTATCCGCCGCATCGTTGGACAGGCACTGTGCCGTCCCTGGGGTGATATCGAAATCATCAAGCCCTACATCGGAGGCGGTTTCGGAAACAAACAGGATGCCCTGTATGAACCGCTCTGTGCCTGGTGCACCACACAGGTCGGCGGCCGTCCGGTGCGCATCGACTGCTCCCGGGAAGAGACCTTTGTTTCCAATCGTGTTAGACACGCCATCCGCTACCATATCGTGACATGGGTTAGGAAAGATGGCAAGATCGCCGCGCGGAAGGTGGATGTCTTTTCCAACCAGGGTGCATATGCCTCTCACGGACATTCCATTGCGGCAAAGGGGCTGAATGCTTTTCCACAGCATTATCCCTGTCCGGTCTATGAAGGCAATGCCTGGACCGTTTATACGAACCGTCCGGCAGCCGGTGCCATGCGCGGATACGGTATGCCGCAGGCATCTTTTGCGGATGAGGCGAATATCGATGACTGCGCGATAGCGGTTGGTATGGACCCGATGGAATTCCGCCGGCTGAACATCATGCCGAAGGGCTTCCATGACAATTTCTCCGGGAATACAAACTACTATGACACTTACCGCGAATGTATGGCAAAAGGCGCGGAAATCATCGATTACGAACGCAAACGCAGGGAGTATGGTCATGATACCGGCAACATCCGCCGTGGGATCGGACTTGCGACCTTCTGGTACAACACCGCGGTTTATCCGATTTCTTTGGAAACCTCTTCCAACCGCATGCAGCTGAACCTGGATGGAACTGTGACCATGCAGTGCGGTGAAACCGAAATCGGGCAGGGCGCCGATACAGCCTACGCCCAGATGACCGCACAGGCCATCGGACTGAAGAGTTACAAAGATGTCCATGTGATCTCCTGCCAGGACACGGACATTACGCCGACCGGGACCGGCGCTTATGCCTCCCGTCAGACCTATGTCGTTGGTTTCTCTATCCGTCAGACAGCAGACCTGCTGCGTGAAAAGATCCTGAAATACGCAAGCGACCTGACTCGGCAGGCAGTTTATAACATGGATATTGTGGACGGCAACATTATCCGCAAGGAAGATAAACTGGTGCTGATGAGCCTGAAAGAACTGGCAATGACTGCCCAGTACAATCCGGTCCACAGCGAACACATCACCGCGGAATCCACCTATACCATCCGCAATAATGCTTACTCTTTCGGCTGTACCTTTGTGGAAGTCGAAGTGGATATCGCCATGTGCAAGGCACAGGTGACCCGCATCGTTAACGTTCATGACTGCGGGAAAGTAATCAACCCCGCTTTGGCCGAAGCACAGGTCCATGGCGGCCAATCCATGGCAATTGGATTCGGACTCAGCGAGCAGCTGATCTTTGATGAAAAGACAGGCAAACCGCTGAACAATAACCTGCTGGACTACAAACTTTCCACCTTTATGGATCATCCGCATCTGGAAGGGTACTTCATTGAAAATCCGGAACCGACTTCACCGTTTGGGACAAAATCCCTGGGTGAACCGCCGGCTTGTTCTCCGGCAGCCGCCATCCGCAACGCGATTTTGAACGCGACCGGTGTAGCGATCAATCGCATTCCGATCAACCCTCACGTTCTTTTCGCTGAACTCAGTAAAGCCGGGTTGATCCATGACTGCTGGCTTGATAAGGAGGGAAAATAATATGTACGACATGAAAGCTCTTTACGAAGCCGAAAGCGTTCAGCACGCCGTTCAGCTTCGCTTGGAACATCCTGAAGCCCAAATCATCGCCGGCGGTTCTGACGTTCTGGTGCAGATGCGCGAAGGAAAACGGGCAGGGAAGGAACTGATCTCGATTTACATGATCGACGCCATGCGCGGTGTGAGCCTTGATGAGGATGAAAACATCCGCATCGGGTCGCTGACCAGCTTTTCTCATATCACCCGTGACCCAATCATTCAGAAATATATCAATGTGCTCGGTGAAGCTGTGGATCAGGTCGGTTCTCCGCAGATCCGCAATATCGGGACCATCGGGGGCAATACATGCAACGGTGTGACATCGGCTGACTCCGCTTCCACCCTTCATGCGTGGGAAGCGATCGTTGAATTGACCGGTGTGAACGGTATCCGCCGCATTCCTATCAAGGATTTTTATATCAAAGCCGGTGTCGTTGATATCCGCGCTGATGAGGGCGAGATCCAGACAGCGATCCTGATACCGAAGGCCAGTTATGAGAATACTTTCGGCCATTATATCAAGTACGGGATGCGGAACGCGATGGAAATCGCTTCCCTCGGCTGCAGTGTCAATGTTCGCCTGAGTGCAGATAAACAGACCATTGACCGCTGCCGGATCGCTTACGGCGTTGCCGGTCCTGTTCCGATGCGTGCCCCAAGTGCCGAGGCTGTTGCCAATGGCAGCGCGATGACGGAAGAAATGGTCAATGAATTTGCCTTGTCTGTCCTGTCTGATATCAATCCGCGTGATTCCTGGCGGGCCAGTAAAGCCTTCCGCCAGCATATCGCCGTGGAAATGGCAAGACGAGCCCTGATTGAATCCATTCACAGAGCCGGAGGAGAGATCAAATGAGCCAGTATAAAGTAGTTCACTGCAATATCAACGGGAAAGATGTTGAAAAAGTGGTCGATGTCCGTGCTTCTCTGACGGATATGCTGCGGAATGAATATCATCTGACGTCTGTCAAAAAGGGCTGTGAAGTCGGTGAATGCGGCGCGTGCAATGTGCTGATCGACGGTGAAGCCTTCAACTCCTGTATTTACCTGGCTGTCTGGGCGGAAGGAAAGCACATCCGCACGCTGGAAGGATTGGAAGGTCCCAACGGAGAGCTTTCCGATATCCAGCAGGCGTTTATCGATGAGACCGCCATTCAGTGCGGTTTCTGTACGCCGGGCTTTATCATGACGGCAGTCGAGATCCTTGAGACAGGGAAAGAATATACCGATGAGGAGCTGCGCAAGCTGCTTTCCGGTCACCTCTGCCGCTGCACAGGCTATGAAAACATTCTGAGAGCGGTCAGAAAGACCATGTACAAACGGCTTGGAAAAGAAGTGCCGGCAGTATCTATTCAGAACCCGCAGTGACGCACATGGAGACAGGCACGCTTGTGTCGGCTTTGCGACACAAGTTGCCAGTCCCCACGTGCTTTATTCCGAAGAGATATAATTGAATAATAAATCAAAAGCGCATCTCATAAACAGGTGCGCTTTTTGATTAAAAACAATTGCTGTGAAAAGAATGAATATCAGCTAAATTATCCAGCCACTGGACACTGGCCACTGACCTCTGAACTACTTTATCTCAAGGATCTTGACCTTGTAAGACCCGGCAGGTGCTTCCACTTCAACGGTTTCACCGGCGCGGTGTCCCATGACAGCTTTGCCGATTGGGGATTCATTGGAGATCTTGTTAGCCATCAGGTCAACTTCCGGAGCACCGACGATCGTATAGGTTTCAGGATCATCTTCCCCTTCTTCCAGAATGACAACGGATGTACCGACGCCAACTTCACCGGATTTGACGGGTTCATCGATCACTTTGGCGTTGGAGAGCAGATAAGCCAGGTCGTCAATACGACCGAGAACGAAGGCCTGTTCATTTTTTGCGGCTTCAAGCTCTGCATTTTCAAGAAGATCATCTCCGCCGCCTTCGATTGCGGCATGCAGACGGTTGGAAACTTCAACGCGTTTTACGCTGCGCAGATATTCGAGTTCTTCTTCAATTTTATTGTAGCCTTCGCGGGTTAAGACTGTGTCAGCCATAGGTACCTCCATAAGGATGTATAAGCTATAGATGAAAAAAATACCCTCCCGAAAAAGGAGAGTAATTGTTTTGTGAGCGTGGAGGGGCTCGAACCCTCAACAAACGGCTTAAAAGGCCGCTGCTCTGCCATTGAGCTACACGCCCATCACACAACGCATTTATATTAGCACCATCCCGCAAATTCGTCAATAAATTTGATAAAATTTGTGACTTTTTCAGATTTCAGATTTCAGCAGATTTTAGATTTTATAAACTTTTCATAAACATACACACCGGGGTTACCATTCAAAGGTTTGCCAATTTCACAGCGATGCAGCTCGGAAGCCGGGAAGCTGTGCGGGCGTTGCCGCAGCAGCACTCGGCCCGGTGCTCTGACCAGAACATGATTAGTCACGGGGGCTTCGTCCAAGCTGCGTCTCTCTGATAGTTATTTGATAGCTTTTGATATGCTGAAAGCTCTTTTCTGTGATAGTATGAAGAGAAATGATAGAGAAACAAATAAGGACTAAAACAATATGAGCAAATTTAATCTCACATTTCAAAAGGTATACGAATATTTTCAGCGGATAGCCGGGCGATATCCGGTAACGCTGGGGCTGATCATCCTCGTTTCCCTCACTACCTCGGTATTTATTGACCAGAGCGGTGAATTGGGACAGTTTATGGAGACAAAGGGCATTCCCTTCCTGCTCTTGTGGGGATTCGGGACTTTCTTTGCGGAGACGGTTCTCCGAACGAAAAGAAGCCTGAAGTGGGCCGGAAACGCAGCGGCAGGGCTCATCGCGGCTTGTCTGGTATATTTCAGCAATAGCGGAACGGACCTCTTTATGGAAAAAGCCTCCCACTGGTCAACCGCTTATGCGATCGTGATGATCACACTGGGCGTTTACGGGAATTACAAACGTTCCGGTCTGGCATTCAATGAATTCTGCCTCCGTGTAGTTCACAATCTCTGCCGATTATGGATCATCTGTGCCGTCACAGGAGCCGGGATCGCGATGATCATGGCTGTGTTTGTCACGCTGCTCCTGAACGGTGAACATTTTATGCTTATCCTGCGGGCTGAATTTCTGGTGCTCGGTTTTCTGACAGGCAGCGGCCTGCTGAACGCCCAGATCAGCCTTGACACAAAACAGTCGCGATTTTTCACCTTGATCGTCAAATATCTGCTGATGATCCTGCTGTTGGCTGCCTTTGCGGTGATTTACGGCTATATTCTAAAAATCATCATCACCCGGGTCGTCCCTTCCAATGAGATCTTCCGCATTCTGGCAGGCCTTTTTATTGTCGGTATGCCGATCTGGACCCTCATCGGTACGTTTGAACCGGATTCCTGGCCGGTGCGAATCGGAACGAAGCTCCCATATGTGTTCATACCGTTCCTCTTTCTGCAGGGATACGCCATCCGCGAACGCATCCTGCAATTTGGAATGACGCCGTTCCGTTACCTGTGTCTGGCGCTGATGGTCTTTGAGGTCATCTATATTCTCGTCTACGCACTGCGGAAGCGGGAGACCGGTATTATGCTGCCTGTGGCCGCTGTACTTGCGGTGATATCCCTTGCGCTGCCGGGCTTCAATATGTACACAACAGCAGTCCGCTCTCAGAAAGCCATTTTCGACCGTTATATCGGCACGGATTTCTATACGCTGCGTTCTAAGGATCAGAGCAGTTTCGCCGGTGCTTATTATTATCTTGCCGGGAACGCGGAAGGGAAAGCCGCTATTGCCTCTACAGATCCGGAAAAGATCGAGGTCATCAAAGCCAGCGGCAAGATCGGCCAGCCGGAGTTTGACCGCTATCTTTACATTTATTACGAATTCCCGGTAACGGATATGGATGTCAGTGAATATCACAAATTGACAATGCTTTCTACTTTCAATATGAATGCGGAAAAACAGCCGGAAACCATTGACCCGGAGAAGGTGACCTTTTATGACCAATCCGGGAACGCGGTTTTGGAAGCGGATATCCGTGATTTCATCAACGCCTGTATTTCCGCGTACGCGGAACAGCAGACGGGAACACCCAACATTTCGGCTGAGGTCCAACTGCCGGACGGAAGAACTTTGAGGGTTTATTACAGCGCGATCACCGCGGAAGATGAAAACAACATCACCTATCTGAATCTGAACGCGATTTTGTTCGAATAAGTCAGCGAATCAGAAGAAAGCACCGGTGCTTTACCACGGTGCGAACGCAAAGACAGCCGAAATCCACCGATTTCGGCTCCTCTGGTCCCTGGCCCCTGAATCCTGGCCCCTATTTCCTCTTCTTCTTCCGCTTCTCCCGCAGGGCTTTGCGGGTTTCCGGCGGGGGTCCATATCTGGATTGGATCGCTTCCCGTTCGACCCGAGCGGTATATCGCAGCCATCGATCATGGAGTGTATCGCTATCCTCTTTCGGAATTGCCAGAAGCGCTGTCTGATCGTTTCGTTTCATCGCGTCTTCGATCAGGATCTTCCGGGCTTCCGCTTCGGTCAGCTCTCCCGGGATGCGTTCCGGCTCCCGCGGTTTGCTTAGTTCTTCAGCTTGTTTCCGCAAGGCTTCCGCGTTTTTCCGCTTCACCAGGACCATATCTTCTTTATCCAGTCCAAAAGGTTTTATCAGTCCAATCCCACCTGTCATCCGTGCGGCTTGCCGATCCAGACGTTCCGCTTGTTTCAGCATACGCTCTTTTTCTTTTTGGATCTGCTCTGCTTCTCGGGCTGATTCTTTCTCCGATTTCACCATCTCACGGGCGATCGAGCCGTTGAGCGGCAGAGCAGCGGGATTGATGTTCAGGCTTTTCGGCTTTTGAAGCTCCGCATTGGTGCGTGGTTCGCCTTTGAAAGTCTCGGCTTCCTGCAACATGGAATCCACATTGATCTTGCCTTCTTTGATCTTTTGGATCTTGACCTCGGTGGCCTTCAGGCGGTTGCAGAGCACGACCCAGCGGAATTCCCAGTCCAGATAGGTCATCCCGAGGACATTGTTGTCCCGGTAAATCCCTTCCAGTGCCGCGTGAGCTTTGCGGAAATGGAAGGAGGCCATGCAGACCAGTTCATGGATCCTCATGTCCTTGAGTTTTGGGAACGCCATCCCTTTCTGTTCGAGAACGGCTTTGGTGAGGCAGAAGGAACCGAGCTGTTTGATATTCTTTTCCAGCTGACTGCAATAAATCAGGTAATTCTCGGAAAACCGGTTGGCGGTGCAGGCATGGCAATAAACCTTCTGTGTGTCATCCCACAAAACGACCGCCGTTTCTTCAAATTCCAAAGGAGCGTTGCTGAATTCGGAAAACGCTTCATCATGAAGTTCAGAAACCTTATTTCCGGTCAATACGCCGTGATTGATGATGTTCGTTTCCATTTTTCAGTCCGCTCCTTTCGTAATAAAGTTCAAAGTTCAAAGTTCAGATGCATCGATTCAGCCCGGAGCACGTGGGGTCTGGCAACTTGTGCGGCGAAGCCCGCACAAGCATGCCTGTCCCCATGTGCATCTCAGTTCTAATCGGTTTCGCCTGTCCCCATGTGGGCTGCTTAGGCTCTGGTTTTCCTCTGATATTTTAGTATATTTATTCTTATTTATATTCTATATCATACTTGTTATTTGTCAAGAATTAAGATAATATAATTTCTAAAATAGTGACATTTGTCATGGGACTGTTGCCGAAGGCGACTGTCCCGATCGATATCTGTCCGTGGTTACCATTCTATTGTCGGGACAGTCGCCTTCGGCAACAGTCCCGGAAATATTGACAAATCGTTGACAAAAATCTGTTCTTCCTCTGACAAAACCGTACTATATTAAACAATATAAGAAAAATGAACTGAGGAACAGAGAAGATCAAAAGAAGTGAAAGCTTCTGCGACCAAAGCGCTCCTTCCCCAAGCTCTGTAACAAAAAAAGTGAATGAGTAAGGAGGAAGTTATTATGTTACTGCCCAGTGTTTTTAGAGAGAATTTGTTTGATGATTGGTTCAATTTCCCGGATTTCCGCGAATTCGACCGTGATTTTGACCACACGGAGCGCAAGCTGTACGGAAAGCACGCGGACCGCGTGATGAAGACAGATGTTCACGAACATGACGATCATTATGAAGTCGATATTGACCTGCCGGGCTTCAGCAAGGATGAGATCAATCTGGAACTGAAGGATGGTTATCTGACCGTCAGCGCCGCGAAGGGCGTGGACAAGGACGAATCCGATAAGAAGGGTAAGCTGATCCGCCAGGAACGCTATGCCGGCGCCATGCAGCGAAGCTTTTATGTCGGTGAGAACCTGACTGAGGAAGATATCAAAGCCAGCTTCAAACACGGTGTGCTGAACCTGACCGTCGCGAAGAAGGATCAGCCGAAGCTGCCGGAAAAGAAGACGATCACCATCGAATAAAAATTACTGATTCAAAATGAGGCACTCGGGCCGGTTACCTGCTGCAGCAAAGCCTGCACAGATGACCGGCTTCCGTGTCGCGTAATCGGGACAGCCGCTTTCAGCAGCTGTCCTTTTTTTATTATCAAAATCGTTTATACCGTTACATGTCGTTTGGGACAGTCGTCTTTGGCTGCTTTCCTTAATTTTTAATTGTTAATATGGTTTATACCGCTGCATGTCGTTCGGGACAGTCGCTGATGGCCTCAGTCCCTTTTAAATTGTCGAGGGCGCCCCGGAGAAGGACGCCCTCATGACAATGGTTAGAAATTCGTTCTTGGAGAGAGAACGAAACGAAACATAGATACCCTGGGGCGATGTAAGGAGAGAGAGAGAGTTTCGCCCCAACTATGTTTTCTACAAACTTAATACCCGCTTCGACAGACCGAGCCCGTTGGCGTAATCGTAGAGATCCTCTACTGTGCCGTTGAACGCGTTCATGTCCAGACCTTTCGATTCAACGCCGAAAGCAATACCGTCGCCGGTGGATTTGTACTGCCAAATCCGCCAGTCATTCCACACACCGTGTTTCGGGCGGTGGGCCTTCAGGTTGTACCAGGCGATCCACAATTCCATGTTTCTCACCATTTCGGTCAGCGGATCGAGATGCATGATGCCGGCAAGGTTAGTGTAAAGGATCGGGGTCACACCCAGGATCTGCTTTACTTTGTCCGAAAACTGACGGACGATCTTATCCGACTGATCATGATCGGGATAGTCCGGGTAGCCTGCAATGCCGGGACTTTCAAAGTCCAGTGCCGGGAGCAGTTCGCCCGGATCATCAGCGAGCAGATTGGCAAAATATTCAGCCTGGCGTTTCGGTGTATCCGACCCTTCGCGCATATCATAGAAATGATAGGCACCACGCAGCAATCCGGCTTCCTTCGCGCCTTCCCAGTTGTACTGGAATGATTTATCAGCCCATAAATTCTGGCTCGCTTTCACATAAACGAAGGAGGCACCTGCTTTTCGCATTTTTTCGAAATCCGGTTTCCCCTGCCAGAAACTGATGTCAACTCCCAGTGCACGTAATCTGCTCATAACCTCTTGTATCCTGTCTTATATAGTAGCAATTTGTGTGCCAATCTTTTTTATTTGAACGAATGAATCTGTTTTTTTGTTCCCGCTTTTTTTAAGTTTGGCCTTTTTTGTCGGGATTTCTTATAAATCGTTAATATTTTTTAATTTCCCCGACTTTTTGTCTCTTTTTACATCGACTCTTTATAAGTATCAATTTCCGTGCCAAAAATGAATTTAAGTCAAAAGTTGGAAGCTGGAAGTTGGAAGTTAGAAGTTAGAAGTTAGAAGTTGGAATGCAGGAAAGCCGGATAATTCAGTTGGAATCAGCAGAACCGGCTGCATCGGCTTGCCCTGAAATTCCGTATTCCGAACAATTACAGTATAATTATGACATCATTCACAATATGGAGGCAGCATGGACGCGAAAGAAAAAGCTGGGATCATTTACGATCGTTTGATGGAACACTGGGGTATGCCTGACTGGAACACGCTGCCTGCCGTCGATGAACTGGTCAATACCATCATTTCACAAAATACCAATGACCGCAACCGTGACGTGGCTTTTGCGAAGCTTAAAGAAACGTATCCAACCTGGGACGAGGTTCGCGATGCTCCGACTGAAAAGGTAATCGAATGTATCCGGAATGCCGGACTAGGAAATCAAAAGGCCCCCCGAATTCAAAAAGTTCTGAAGGCGATCTCCGCTGTCCAGCCGGATTATAACCTAACTTTCCTTAAAGAAAAGTCACCGGAAGAAGCACGGGAATGGCTGACCTCTTTTGAAGGTGTCGGGCTAAAGACAGCCTCCATTGTGATGGTGTTCTCCCTCGGAATGCCCGCTTTTCCTGTGGATACGCATATCTATCGCGTCAGCGGAAGGCTTGGCCTTCGTCCGGAGAAAATGGACGTCAACCAGACGCACCTGCTGATGCTGGATCTTTTTGATCCCGCGGTCTATGGACCCGCACACATCAACCTGATCCTGCTTGGCCGCCGCCTTTGCGACGCCCGCAAGCCAAAGTGTGAGGAATGTTTCCTGCGTGATTTATGTGAGTATTATCAAAAATAAAAAAACCGGTTTTGAAACCGGTTTTTCAGCGCCCCCTGAGGAATTCGAATCCCCAACCTTTTGCTCCGCAAGCAAACGCTCTATCCAATTGAGCTAAGAGGGCATTTCCTAACGACTTGCTATTTATACACCTGCTGAGTTATTTCGTCAAGAGAATTTGTTAAATTCATGACATTTGTAAAATCACGCCTGGTTATCTTTTCTGTCATGAAAAAAAAGAGATTTCTTGACAAGAAGAAGCGATTGTATATAATAATTCCTGTATGCGCTGGTGCTGGAACTGGCAGACAGGCATGGTTGAGGGCCATGTGGCGCACAGCCGTGGGGGTTCGATTCCCCCCCAGCGCACAAACCGGGAAAATATTCACTCCCGGTTTTTTGTTTAATATATTTTGAGTAACTATTCAGTACTTGGCAGTGCAGCACGCAGTACAGTTTTTTTGTGCGGGCTGCCTGCTCTGTAGGGAACGAGCTGCGCTCTTAGATTCAGAGCAGGAGCTTCGCCCTGAATCGATGCTTTTTTCTTTTGATGAGAGATTTCAGCATGCCCAGTTCTTCCACTTTCAGCAGCGCGCAAACAGCGAAATAGATCCCTATGCCGATTGCCAACCCGCCCACAACGGTTACCAGCGTTCCCGCATGGACGAAATGCTGCCAAAGCAGCAGCCCGGCAGACATGGCAGCTGCGGCGATGCTGTAGCGCAGAACACCGTCCCGGATTCGTTTTCCTTCCAGACCGGAGAGTTTCTTGTTCATAAAATAAAGCAAAGCGCACATTTCCAGTGCGGTGGCGATGGAGTTCGCTAATGCGAGACCGCCGTGCGGGTAGGTCCCCAGTGCTCCGAATAATTTAGACAGGACGATATTCAGCAGCATATTCAGCACCATGGAGGCGAAAAGCACCATTACCGGGGTTTTCGTGTCATGCATGGCATAAAACGCCCGGGAGACGACTTCGACCACGGAGTGACCGACCAGCCCGACCCCGTACCAGATCAGTGAACAAGCGACCATATCGGTCATTTCAGAGGTAAAGGAACGTCTTTCAAAAACAAGACGGACGATCGGTGTGCTCAGGATCACCAGACCGGCAGTAGCCGGAATGGCCAGCATCAGCACCAGCCTCAAAGCGGATGCCAGTGCGGAGCGCATTTCTTTCGTTTCGCCTCTGGAGACCTGAACCGAAAACATCGGCAGCGAAACGGTTGCTACGGACTGGGCGATGGCTGCCTGCGGCATCAGCATCAGCGAAAGCCCCCAGCTGAGGGCTGAAATGGATCCCGGTACCAGAAAGGATGCCAGATAATTGTCAACGAGAAAGTTCAGCTGGACCGCGGATGCACCGATCTGCCGCGGGATCATCAGCCTGACGATCTCACGGACGTTCGGATCCTTCAACCCTAATGAAGCATAATAACGGGCGCCTTTAATGCGCAGCAGGTGCGGAAACTGGATCAGGAAATGCAGTACAGATCCAAGCACAGCACCTAAGGCGACGCCTTCGATGCCCAGCGGTTTGGAAAGAACGGCGACCCCGATCATGATGCCGACCTGATACATGGCTGGGGCAAGACCCGGGAAAAGGAAATTCCCATTTGTGTTGAGGATTCCCATGATCAGGCCGCTGATACCAAAGACCAGCACGGAAGGCAATTGGATGCGCAGGAGCTTGACAGTCAGCACCTGCAGTTCGGGATCATGCAGGGAAAACCCCGGAACCAGGATGTATTTCACCACTTGTTCGGCAAAGATAAAGCCCAGGGTGCAGAGGAACAGGAGAACCAGGAACAGACAATTCCCGATGCGGGAGGCCAGCAGCCAGGCTTTTTCTTTCTCATTTTCCTTATCCAGCATGGCGCTGAAGGTCGGTACGAAAGCACTGGCCAAAGCGCCGCCGGCCATCAGGTTGAAAATAAGCTCTGTCAGACGGTTGGATGCAAGATAGGCGTCCACTTCAGCAGAAGCACCAAAGGTCGAGCCAAGGATCGATTTTGAAAGCAGTCCGCAGACCTGTGAGAAGATCATGGCACATCCCAGTACCAGCGCTGAGCGTGCCACGCGATTCATGTTATTTCCTTTGTTTTGTTTTTCTGCCATAAGATTCTCGATATTTTCTATATAATTAAATAGTCAGGATGAAGCAGACGGGGACTGACAAATAACCTGCTCAGAGTGGTACGAGCTTCGCTCGATATGATTCAGAGCAGGAGCTTCGCCTGTCCTCATATGCGTCACTCAGGTTCTGAATATATACATTTTCCCGAACTTATTATACTCTGAAAGTGAAATTGCAAAAATCCACAGCCGCGAAATATTCCCAAAACCGGGGAAATGAAATATACTTAACGCAAAAGACTAACCGGAGGTGCTTATGAGAGAAAAGAGCGGAAATCGCCTGATGACGGACGGAAGAAAAATTTATACCAAAACCTGGCTTCCGGATCGGGATCCTCGTGTGAACATTATCCTGGTTCATGGAATCGGTGAACATTGCGACCGTTATGAGCGTGTGGCGGCGTTTTTGACCGGAAATAATTATGCGGTATACAGCTTTGATCATATCGGGCATGGCAAAAGTGATGGCAAACGTGGGTGTATGAGTTATGCCGATGCCTTTTCCATTATTAACAGCTTAAAGGGCGAATTACTGGAACATAGCCCGAATATTCCCGTGATCATTTACGGTCACAGCATGGGTGGTGGTATTGTGCTTTCTTATGGTACGCAATATCCGGAAAATGTTGCCGGAATTATTGCTACCGGTCCCGCAATTGGATTGGCAAATCCCATGAAGCCGGAAATTGTTCAAATGCTGCGAATCTTAAAGAAAATTGCACCGAACGTGACTGTTTCCAACGGACTGCCGGTCGATGGGATCTCTCATGACAAATCAGTTGCGGAAAGTTATGCCAATGATCCTTTATGTCATGACAAGGTCTCTGTGACGCTTGGTCTTGACCTGATGGACTGGGGACATTATCTTTCAGCCTATGATCAGGAATATCCTGTTCCGGTTTTCCTTGCCCAGGGCAGTGCGGACAGGCTGGTCGACCCTGTCGCAGCGGAGAAGTTCGCACTTAACCTTAAAGGAAACGTAACGTACAAGCGTTTCGAGGGCGGCTATCATGAGCTGCATAATGAACCGAACAAGCAGGAACTCTTTGACGCGATTGCCGAGTGGATCGACAAAATCACGGTAAAACAGGAACCATCCAAATGAAACATGATATTCTAATCAAATATAACGCTGAGGTGACGAAGCAGCAGAAAGTCGATTTGATACCGGAAATTCAAGCGCTTTTTGAACATACGACGGAAATTCCCGGTATTCATGGCGTGACGCTTTATCCCAATGTCGTGGAACGTGAAAACCGCTATGACCTGCTGATCGAAATTGATATGGAACGGGAAGCTCTTGATACTTATGATCATTCTGTCTGGCATAAGCAGTGGAAAGAGCAATATGCACATTTACTGGAGAAAAAAGCGATTTTTGATCATGAGTGAAGCTGTTGTTCGTTATTTTTCTTCCTGCTGACAAAAAAAATACTCAGGAGAATTGCTGAGACTCCTGATAAAATATGAGAAGCATGAGCCAGGTCTGTATAGAGATAATAGATGCGGATCTGGTTATTTTTTGATTCATCCGGATCAATATTGATCAGCGTTCCTCCCCTTGCGGAAATATGGCTGGGAATGACTTTCCCGTTCAGTTCACAAATTTGATTTGTATAGTGATACACGGGAAGATCGATAGCTATGGGTTTATTTATCGGGTCAGATGTGTCGATGATCACATCGTAAATATTTCCGTCTGCTGAAATGTTTATTTCGGCATCTACGAAAGTGCTTTCTCCGTTTTCATGAAGCAGCAGAATGTCGTCAAGATATGGATCATGGGTCTCATCTCGGTATTGTTTTGCCCGGAGAGGAGCATAATCCATTGTTGGGGCGTAGCCGGATGCCGCGTAATCTTCGAAAATCCTTCTGTGGTCCAGGTTTTTTAGGGTATTAAATGTGCGGTAATGAATTCCGACTGCAGCAAGGCAAATGACGGGAATGAACAAATAAGCTGCTTTTCGTGAGGGAAGCATTTGCGGGAGATACCAGGCAAAAGCGGCCAAAATGAAAAGCGTCGGACAGGTATTCAGACGCCAGACAAATTGAATATGTCTCAAAAAGGTGTGATAACCGATCCACTCCCAAGGCAGCAGACTACTCACGGCGAATAAAACCAGCGTGCCGGTCAGGGCAAAAAGGTTCATGGCTTTATTCTCCGGAATGTTCCTGGTTTTAGCCCGTTTTACAATAAAAAACACGCAAAGACAGAGCCAGGCGAGAAACACAATCAGCCCGACACTGTGCACTGAGGTTTCATTCCGCAGCATTTTCCCGATCAGTGTGGGGAGATCTAATACCGAACGCTGCAGGGACATTCCCGATCCACTGGGAATATGCAGAGTGTCCGTGGAAAAAAGCTCCAGCATGGGTACCAGAGAGCCGAGTGAAAGAAGTATGGCACTGATTGCGGCATAGACCAGGCTGCGGATTCGTGTAGCTCTGTTATCCCAAAACCAAACTGAGATAAGAAAGGTGAGTCCGGTAATCAGTGCAGCAATCAGAAGTGATAGGTTATGTGTATAGGCTAACAATGCCATACCTGCCGTGAGAAATCCCCAGCGGTTTTGATCTCCGAAAAATACATGATACAGTCCAAAGAATACCAACAGCCAGAGCGTGATCGCAGTCACTTCGCCCATGGCGGAGCGGCGAAAAAGATTCTCGAAGCGATAGGATGAGAAGGCGTAAAGCACTGTAAATGAAAAAGCGCTGAGCCGGTTTTCTGAGATTTTATACATAACATCATAGCCGAGAAACAGTGTGATGATCGTGAGGAACAGATAATATGCTTTATAGGCGGAGATATAGCTGCCGAGGATCCGGTACAGCAGATATGCCGGGTAGTTCATCAGCCATGGGTAACAGAGGTTCACAATTGAGCCGTTGTGGTGAAAGTTCAAAAAGTTGACCGGGGATTTCCAGACATTGCTCATCCCGATAATGCGGGAGATGTGGAATATAGCGTCTTCATAAGGATAATGGGGGATTCCCGCGATTTTCTGAAGCGGCAGATGATACAGTAAACCCATCACCAGAAGTCCGGTATAGGTGATCAATTTATTATGCCGCTCCCAAATCGTTTTCATATTGTTCATTTACCTATTCATAACAGGCATTATCGGTACCGGGTTTATTTGTAAGAGCCTTAGCAAGACAATAAATAAACCCGGTATTTTCTATTATACGATGATTGTTGCATAATAATATATTATGAAATTTTATAAACTTATATTACTAACAAATTTCTGATTTCTGCTTTGCGGTTTATCCGGTATTGTTAACATCAGCCTTCCGGATTCGATCAGCGGTTGTACGTAATTCTTCATTACATAATAAGGGGTTTTCCCGATAAATGCGGCAATCTCATTTCTGCTTTTGGGTTTTTGACAAAATTGTATGATCGAGGCACTTCTGTCTAATGAGTTTTTTTGCTCATCATGTTTATAAATATTGTTCCGAAATGTAACTATAAAATCACCGCGTTTTTCTTCAAACAACGGAGCCTCTAATCCGGCGTTTTTTAATTCGTTCCGAATTGTTGGTATTCCTGAATAGCGGTTTTCCGTTATCCGCAACAATTCAGCCATGTTTGCGAGGGCTGGATTTCTGGTCTCCGGTCTGCTTTTCCCTAATTGATTTAAAGACCCACCGCCGTATAACCCGCCGGGATTACGAAAAACGATACGGTCCCGATACATCTCAACGGAAACGGGAATTGTTTCGGTATACATGCTGTAATCCCGATGGATCAGTGCATTGAGTATCGCCTCTCTGACTGCTTTCATCGGGTATTCGATTTGATCATTTCGATTTCCGTTTTCGTCTATTATTGTTTTTACACGACAGTTTCTTCTGACAAAATCAACAGCTTCTCCAATCATATCCGGAATAGCACCGGTGATTCGTACGTTATCAATAAACCGGATATCGTTTTCTGTATCTCCGATTTCCAACCCGGGTACAGCAACAGCGGTAATGCACAGCTGCGGGAAAAATGCCTGCGGATATCGTGAGAAAATCATCACACCGGCAAGGGTCGGTTTTCCACCGCTGGTTATTCCCATCATTTCAAAAATATCTTCATCAGATAAATTTTCAGACAGGTTTCTTCGATCCTTTTTTACAGCATCCAGATATTCTGCAACACGCCCTGTATTGAAAAAGCTGAGTTTTTCCCGGTCTACAACGCGCAGTTCATCTCGGATCCGTTTTCTGAAAGCTTCATAATTGTAGATTTCATATTCGCTCATTAATTCATCGGCATCTCCGATCCTTATGTAAGAACCTTTGATTCTGCCGGCTCCTTTGTAAAAGACAGGCCGGAGCGCTGCCTCAACCCCAGGAATTTCAGCTGAAACGACAAATTTTCCGTCTATTTCAGCGTAAGTCAGCAAAGCACGAACTTTAGGCTCCATCTGGTTACAGGCTTCCATGATTCGTTTTTGCGTGTCTTGTACATCATAAACCCCAGTGATTTCATAATCTCCTTTTTCGGAAATTCCGAAAATGATGATTCCTCCATCATTTTGATTGGAAAATGAAGAGAGTGTGTCGTAAATTCTGTTTGGAAAACCACCGCGGCAGGATTTCAATTCGAGCGTTTTCCCTTCGGTCTTTTGTAAAATAATTTTTTTACGAGAGTAGTTAATTCTTCAATTTGCATATCACACTTCCTTTTCCAAAAATATTATATCAAATTTCAAAATAGATTTTGAAATTTGATGTTTAATATTTTGAAAATAGAGCGAAAAATTTTGAAAATAATAACGATTTTCAAAATCACTTTGAAATTTGATGTTTAAAATTTGAAAATTGATAAATAAATTTTGAAAATTGAATAATCAGCATATGAGTGTATGCCGGATATTTTTGGCAAAA
Source organism: uncultured Chloroflexota bacterium (assembly GCA_902791025.1). Taxonomy (GTDB): domain Bacteria; phylum Chloroflexota; class Anaerolineae; order Anaerolineales; family Anaerolineaceae; genus Flexilinea. Next base: position 41,317 of record CADATZ010000023.1, read on the forward strand.
TTGTCCAGGGCTTCCTCAATTCCGGGTATGCGGAGGGCTTCTCCGGGATCGTTGGCGGTTTGGTGCAGCGCGAAATACGGCGGCAGATAGAAGGATTTATTCATATTTAGTGCCGAAATCAACTGCCGGGCAAGAATATCCCCGCCGGAATAACCGGATACGATGATGGAAAAAAGCGCTTTGTCATAAAAGCGTTTCTGCCGGAACAGACCGGTGAGGCGGTTGATGAAAGCCGTCAAGTTCGCCGAAAGTGCATCGTTGTAATTCGGGCAGAGCATGATGAGCGCGTTCGCTTCCAGTACAGCCGGCCAGATTTCCTCCTGCATCAGTCCGCCATAAAAACAGCGTCCTTTTTCACCAAAATGGATACACATGGTGTAGGGGCATCCGGAACAATCGGAGATCGTCCCGTTGCGCAGCCCGATTTCCCGAATTTCACAGGACCCCGCGAGACGTTCAGAGAGCCGTTCCCAAAGCTGCATGGTGTTAGAGGTGTGGTGTGAGGAGGCGTGCAGCGCCAGGATCCGGGGTTTTTCGATTTTTGGCAGTTCCGTTTTCAGCAGCCGATCCACGAGGTCCCGCACAGCGGCGAGGTATGCGCCACGGCAGTCAACACCGATCAGCTTTGCCTGAACGCGGAAATTGTAAAGCGAACCGGTTCCTTCCACCAGTGGGCGGCCAATCAGTCCGGAACCGGCAGAATTCAAGGCAAAGGCAAGCTCTGTGCCGGTGGATTTCGTGTAGAGTTCGCTGTCTCCATCAATCAGAATTGCGGAAGTGCAGCCTTCGAGACATGACGGTTGGGAGCGGAGTATATATAACAGCCGGGAATAAGCTGAATTGAGTCCATATTTGCCCAAAGCAATGGCAAAAAGCAGCCGATTTCCCCCTATCGGAGCTGTATTGATTTCGTCGATCCCATGGATCACACGGTAGTCAAAATCACGCAGAGCGGAGCTCAAAACGCGGTCGAGTCTTTCATTGTCGGCATGGTCATCAGCGGTTATTTTTATGACGGTCAGGGTCATCGGCGCTTTCCTTTCAGATGATCATTTTCAGCTTTTCCACGGCTTCCTTCAGGTGTGCATACAATGCATCCGGGATGCCGTCCAGCAGTTCCGTTTCAATTCCATACGGTGTGTAACGGTTTTTGCAGCCCATATAAACATTATCCATAAAAACCGAGCCGTAATGCCATTCGCCCCGCAGTGTCAGCAGCAGAGATAAAGCTCCTGACGAAAGTGCCGGAGCCGCGTAGGGTTTGAAGCCAAGCTCCCGCATCTTCAGATTAGCGGTTTTGGTCAGCTCTGTCAGCTCCCGGGAAAGCTCATCATCATAGGCGGTGAGAGAATTGGCGGTCCAGAGACCATCTCCGTGCGGTCCGAAAACCCGTCCTTTGCTCAAAAAAGATTCAAAACGCTTGTCCCGTTTGGCGTAATACGCAGCCCGGGCATTCATCACACCGAGACCGAATCCCTGTACCTGTTCCGGAAGGAAACCTTTGCCGTCCCAGTTGCCTTCATCATCCAGGTTGCTGTTCATATAGGCAACCTTTGCCAGCGGATCGACCGGATCGGAAACGGCTGCCCACAAGCCCTTGAAGCCCTGTTCCCTTGCCATATGAGAGTATTCACAGACAAGTCCGGCATTGGCACCGAACTGGGCCAGACGTACATCGGCTACCTGTGAGCCGACCGGAGGGATCCCTTTGGAAGCGACGAAGACAAACACGTCACAGTCGAATAATTCCTCCCGGGGTACCACAACCACTTCGGGAAATGCGTCATAATTCCAGGGCAGCGCTACCTGGCCCATTTCAAACTCCCAGCGGGCGGTGAGCTGCGGCGCGATGTCGCAGATGCCGATCTGTGAGATCACATCCCCGCCCAGCAGTTTCAGCCCCATCATCAGTGTCGCTCCGACGTCCCCGATGGCGAGAATGTTGACGCGTTTCTTCCCCGGGAGAGGAGTTTCTTTGAGCATCCGCTCCCAGCCGTTCCTCCCGCAATTGACGACAGTCAGCTTCCCGGCTGTCAATGCGGCAGATAAAGTCTCATCCAGCGGTAAATCAGGCAGCCGGGAGGCATCCAGAATGTTCAGTCCGTTCGGTTCAGCCAGTTGTCCGGGATGAGCGGCACGGAAACTGCCTCGTCCCTTTGCCGGGTCCCCATCGGTCAGGAAAAACACCCGCTCCGCTTCACGCGGCACAGCGAGAGTTAATTCGGGACGTTCAACCAAACTCGCCAGCAGCCGCCCATTCAATTCATAATAATAAAACCCATTATCCGTTTTCTGTCCACTGCCCACTGGCTCCTGGCCTCTGGATCCTGAATCCTGACCACTGATCACTGACCGCTGACTACTATTACTCACCATATATACGCCCTCATCAATTGTTCCATATCATTTTCCAGGTAAACTGAAGCTGCCAGATTCGGGTCGTAGTGCAGACAGGCGCCCTTATCCGGACAGAGCGGCAGGATCACCGCTTCACTCAGACGGCTGAGTGTCAGGTTACGGGAAAATTGTTCGCGATAGACCTGTTCCAGCATCAGCATCACTTCTTGTGCCGATTCGATACAGCATCGGGAGAGATCAAAAACCGCCCTTCGGGAGCAGTCCGGACCAAATTCCGGTTCAGCGTAAGGCTGGATCTGGTTGATCCCCGGCAGCAGGCCCGGTACAGGTTCATGATCCCGTTTGACGGTATCGCCGCCGATAAAGGGATAGAGCGTGGACTCCACCAGATACTGACGCAGGGTCGGCAGATAATAAGCCCCGTCAACCGGCAGATTGCGTTCCTTCATCAGGTCTTTTCCATGACCGGAAAGGATCCCGACCAGAACCAGACGGATATCGATTTTTTCCTGTTTGAACAGCGGATCCAACGCGCGGATGCGGTGACCGGGATGCATGATGTCATCCACCAGGATCACGGGACGGTCAAAGGATTTGATGGTGCGGATCTGGTAGGGGATCGGTGGATAATGTGGAAAGGCTTCGATAGTGCGGGTACGAAGATCCGGCGAATAGACCTTGTCGGTGTGGATGGTTTTGGTGACTGTATTAGGCAGGATTTTGCCGCGCAGCATTTTCCCGAAGGGAACGCACATACATTCCCCCAACATTCGCGGGGTGAGCGGAATGCTGGGTACGTGATTGAAAGCGGTGATCCGTTCCAGCAGGCGCTGGTGGATTACGTCAGAAGAAAGCGTCAGCACGAGTGATCCGGGATAAAGCTCGGAAAGTGCATGCTGCATTCGCGCGTGACAGCGGCTGATGACCTCGCGGATGCGCGGGTCGCCGGCAAGCGGCTCCTGAATGGTCGTTTCCAGGTTGCGGATGAGCACGATGGGTGTGTGCATATCCACCTCCAGGAAGGGTGCAGGGCCTTCTCTGCGCAGGAATCCCTGGCGGAGCAGCAGGTCTTCCAGTTCCTCCGTCATTCCTTCTTTGGGCTTGCACACCGCATAAACACATTCATCGGCGAGCGAGCGTGCGATTACTTCGCTCATCAGCAGCTGGGCATTATCACCTTGTGCGGAGATCCCGGTGATGAAAAGGATCTTGCCGGATGCCCGCAGGCGTATCCGGTCGGCGAGGGCCGCATCCCGTACGGCAGCGTAGAGGTCTGAAGTACCAAGATAGCGCCAGGACAGTGCTCCCACGCAGGAGGCATTGCGGCGCATCAGCAGCAGCTCTTCCCCTTCCCGTTTGGCTTCCGCGGCGAGTTTCCCGATCTCATCGGGAAGTCCGAGCGTGGGATTGTAGGGAGGTGTGAGCCATTCAAATGAGATCTCTGATGCGGTGAGCAGTGGTTTGTCCTGCCGGTCCCGCAGGTAGAGACCATTTTGATAGATAAAGTCCTGAATGGCGGGGTCGATATAATGCGAAATATCCCGGTTCTGATCCACATTTTCACGGATACGGCTGGAGCTGATGTCCTCCAGTTCCGGCGGAAGGCGCAGTTCGATCAGGTTTCCGGTCAGGTGCATGTTTTCCCGGGATGGAAGCTCCGGCTGGTCCGGGCGCAGGAAGATGATATGATTCATGGAGTGGACGGAATATGGAGCCGGAGCTTTCTTATAAGCAGAGGCATTGGCGATCACGTCCGCGCCGGCGACGAGATAAAGATCAAAACCACTGAATAGCTCCCGCAGCCGCTTCAGGTCATGCGGATTGGCGATATTGACCGGGATCTCGTCCGGGAAGAGATGCACATGAAAATCTCCGGCCACCGACATATTGATGATCTGCCGGCGGATCAAATGCGGCTGCGGTTTTTTAGACCAGGAAAACTCATCTACGGCCAGGTAGACCTCAAAGCCCAACTCACGGATGGCACGGACGATGCCTTTATGGGAAAGGGTGAAGGGGTCAAAGGTGCCGGGGAAAAATGCCACTTTGGTGGGAACCTCAAAGGAGAAGGAGCCGCGTTCGATGCGGTAAAGTGCAAGAAAGCGTTCAATATGCGCAAGAGCGGATGCACGATAGAAGAAGGTGAGGCTGTCGGTGTCCGGTGCCTTTTCCAGAAGGAAAAGCAGCTTGCGGCAGCAAAGTGTGAAAAGTTCCGCCCGCTCAGAAAGACTGAGCGAGCCGCCGTCGAAGAGCTGTGCGATCACCAGCAGTGCCTCCTGTCGGACCGCTTCGCGGTAATGCGCCAGACCCTGGAAAAGCAATCCCAGCAGTTCGTAACGGCGGTTATTGTATTGTTCCTGAGTTTCGGAAAACCGGCCGCGGTAGGTGCCATAAAACTGAAGCAAAACGCCGATCGTTCGCAGTGCGCCGTGAACGGTGCTGTCAGCGGAAGAACCGAGCAGGGTTTTCAGCCAGATCACCTGTTCATTTAATTCACTTGGGTGCAGCAGCAGGGCTGCCCGGCCCAGGTAATCCGGAATATATTTTGAAATGCCGGTCTGCCCAAGTTCAATGCCCTTACCCAGTTCCACAACGACCTCGTTGCGCTGTTCCCGGCGCAGGAGCGGCAGGACGGAAAGCAGCGCTTCCCCGGCTTCCTGTCTCACAACGACGCGTTCGGAAACCTTGACCAGGTTTGAATAATGGGTACAGATATGCAGCATGTTATCAACATGCCCCTGTTTGGCCTGTGCTTTCAGCAGCTCGATGCCGACGATCTTGCTGACCCAGGCGGTGGCAGTTTTCAGGTTATCAAGGAAGATGTCGTCGGCAACTTCCTGCCGGTAGAAGTTGGTCAGGTCCTCAGCATTTCTGTCTCCTGCCCGCTGCAGGATGCTTGCTTTCAGAAAGCGCAGGGTAATGGAGCTGTCCGTGACGTTGTTTACGGCGGTCACGATTTTCCGCATCTGTTCTGAAGCCTGCGGCAGCGGCCGCTGGGCTTCACGAAGATAAAGCAGAGCGGCGGTTTGCAGCCGTGTGTCGCCGTTTTCAGTGAAATAAGCGGAAAAATCGATCAGCCTGCTGCGTTCTTTTTCGTCATAATATTGCTGGGACAGGCTGCGGATGGCGTCAAGAAGGGTGAATGCCGTGTCTTCATCCAGAGACTCCGGGTGTACGTATTTGGCAAGTAAGGCGTGGACATAGCGGGATTGCGATTCTGTGCGGCAGTTCCGCAGCAGGCCGTCAATGACAATATGCAGGGTAAACCCGATCTGAGAACGCTGCTGCGCGGTGGTCTTATGATCCGGACGGATGATTTTTTCCAGGTATTCTTCCCACAGGCTGTAGGGCACTTCCTCTGCCGGGTCCGATGGGACATCCTGCGGCAGGCTTTTGCGGTAAACGAGATGGAATCGCGCGATAATTTTTCCGATCAGCTGGGCTGCCTGACGGCGGATGTCACCTTCCCGATGGGTCAGCAGTTCGTATAGAAAAGAAAGAGCCTGCATTTTCTGCCGGACGGAAAGGTAGGTGCAGTATTCGTCGATGATATTGAGATACACCCGCAGCTGCTTCCAGTCCCGGGAGGCGTGGGCGGCTTCGATGATGTTGCCGAATTTCCGCTCACTGGAAAGCTGATACATCAGCGTCAGGTGATGCTCCATCGAAAGGTTTGTCAGCCGGTCCACCGCTTCATCGGAGGTCAGCAGCACCGGATCCCGCAAGTCGGGAAGGGGATGCAATTTGCCGCTGAGGTCAATGTCAGCACCGAGGGAGACGAGATAACTTTCAAAATCCTGAAGCCGGCGGTAGACCAGTTCGTAGCGGCGGCGTTTGGCAGCATCCACGTTTTCCAGTTTATGAAGGATCACATCAAAGGCGTCATGGAGGGAAAAGATCACCGTGTGCTCCTGTCCGTTTTCGAAACGGGATTTGCAGCGCATATCCGCATAGATCAGGCAAAGGGATTCCGCCGAGAGGGCATCCAGCTCCAGGTCCCAGGTGGAATGGTTGGAGGCGATATGACTGATGGCAGCCATGCCTCGGTTTTCCAGCCAGTAATCGGTGTAGTAATAATGCAGGTGAGGAACGTTTTCGCCCTCACGGCAGCCGTATTTGCCGATATCGTGGGCAGCCGCGGCTGCGGAGACCAGGGCGATGTCGATTTTTTCTCCCCGGGTCTCAACGGCTCGGGCAATTGTGACCGCGATGTGATGGACACCGGCGATGTGGCTGAGTGTGCAGAAAGGCGTAATCTCGGAGCCGATCCGCATCAGTTCATAAACAAATTCACCGCGGAAGGCGGTTAAAAAGCGTTTATATTCATCAGCGGAGTCACAAAGTTCATAGGTTTCCGGCGGGAGAAAGTGAAAATCAAAGGCCGGATCAAACGGCAGAAGCTTCCGCTCGTAATCAAAAAGGGTCTGCAGGATCGTCAGGAAGGTGAGTGCTCCGTGTTCGTAATGGTCTGTGTCGGGAGGAAGTGTGATCTGCGGGAAGTTTTTTGCACGTAGGTAATCATAGCAGAACCGGCACCAGCCGCCTTCCGGGGGCTCTCCCGGATAGGTTCCGCAGATTTCTGCCGCGTCTGTGCAGGAAATCCTCTTGCGGGAGTTGAATAATACGCTCAAACGCTCCGCAAGGTCTGTAATTTCAGCGGATGATGCTTTGCGGTCGGTGATCACTCCGTGTTCTTCGAGCGATGAAAGTATCGACTTTGATAATTCACGAACTGTTCTTTGATTCATTTTCCTTCCTCCCGATATAGTAATTATAAATCGGGTTTGGGAAGAGTTCAAAGTTCAGCGTCCAAACTCCAAACAAGGTGACGAGGGACTGTTGCCGAAGGCGACTGTCCCGCTAATCATAAGCATGGACTCGGCTTGATGTAATTGCCGCAGAAACAAAAACGGATCCGTGATTTTTGCGCACAGATCCGTTATCCGTTAGGTATTTCAAAAATGTATCAGCTGATGTATCCCTTGCTGACGGCGTTTTTGAGCTTTTCAAAGGAATCCTGGCTGATGACATGTTCGATGCGGCAGGCTTCTTTGACGGCGGTGGTTTCTTCCACGCCGAGCTTCATCAGGATCTTACTGATCACAACGTGGCGCTCATAGATCCTTTCAGCAATCTCTTTTCCTTCAGGCGTCAGGTCGATCTCATGGCTCGGGTTGATGGTGATCAGGTTCTCTTCACGGAGCTTCTTCATGGCGATGCTGACGCTCGGTTTGGAGAAATTCATCTCATGAGCAATGTCAATCGAACGGACAGTTCCTTTTTTCCGTTTTATGACCAGGATCATTTCCAGATAATCTTCGGCTGATTCAAGAATTTTCATAAGTATTACCTCCGCCGGAAATTATCCGGACTTGTTGATTGGTTGATTTAATTTGATAAATCATTTACTTCTGCCAGGGCGGAACCTCCGGCAGAAGGCTTTCGAATTCACGGATGAGCTTTGCTTCGTATTCTCCGGCATAAGTCTCATCAAGGAATTTTTTATAGGCTTCGCTGTAGAAGCGGTCCCAGGAGTCGGTTTCATAACCCGGATTGATGGGGTAGAACAAAGCACCTGTGGCGTGTGCGGCTTCCATGTCGCCCGGAGCATCACCCATCATCAGAATATGATTTTTGGGATATTTCCCTTCAGCCGTCAAGTGCAGGATCTGCTTCTTGTTCCCAACTTCCTGACCGCAGAGCAGCTCCACATCATCCAGAATACCCGCGTAGGTCCATTCACGCGCCAGATCTACATTGCGTGTAGCGGAAACGCATGCCAAATCGGCATCAGGAGCCAACGCTTCGAAGCTCGGTTTGACCGGTGCGAAGGGCATCATGCCATGGACGATACGTTCGATGGCGGCGTTGACGTCGGAAGACCACTGTACACCGATCTGCAGATCAGGTTCGTGATGGGTCCGCATATAGGAGAAAAGCCCCGCGTCACTGAGTTGGGTGCCGCTTTCCACGAATCCACGGATGCCATCCAAGTGCATCACCTCAAAACCGCAGCGTTTGACGCCGGGATGGTCCCGCAGCAGGTCCATGGTACGGACGATGTTCGGCCAGCGGTTCAACCCGCGCCATTTTGAGTAAAGATTCACGAATTCATGGACTTCCCGCGCATAGCGGGAAACAGTCTGCAGCCGCCAGACATTGACGGTGTTGGGGATGAAACATTCCTTGTGTTTGATCTCCATGGCATCAAACACGCAGCCATCGGAATCGATCCCGACAAAGAAATCCTTCTTTGGCTTGAAATCGATCATTTCACGATTATTGGTCACAATCAGTGCCATTACTTTTTCCTCGTATTATAGAGTCATACCCAAAATCGACAAAATAAAGATATAGGGTATGCTGTTGAAGATGCTGTGGATTGGTATTTTTTCCTACCGCA
>CADATZ010000024.1 GCA_902791025.1 uncultured Chloroflexota bacterium
AATCGCTGGTATAACAATTTTCCGATGCGTCCTTTAGGCTGGTTATCTCCCGCTTCTTTTTTAAAGAATTTTGTTACACATCATTGACAAACCTACATTTTGAAAATTTGTGATTTTTTGTTACATTGCATTTTTTGTCTGGTTTAACAACCATTCAATTTTAAAGAATACAACTCAAAAATATTCCTATGCGCAAAGATAAATAATGAAAATATCTCGTAACATCTGTGTGTTTTCATCCGGCATCGGCAGGCCTGAAAGAACACCGCACCGCTTATCAAATCATACAGTATAAGACAATTTCCAATATTTTCTTCTCGCCCAAACGAACCCAAAAATAATTACAGAGACTACGGACACAAGAATACCTGCCCGCCAATACCAGGGATCAATAAAAGCAATCGTCACATCGCTGTCAAAATGCTCCGGAACCCGGAAGCCGATCCTCCCACCTTTTCCCTTATAGATGGGATATTCATTTCCTTCCTCATCACGAACATGATACCCTTTATAGTTCAAAATGGGTACCTCGACCGTTCCGCCGCCTTCACTGGCGACATGGATCCGCATGGTATGAATCTTTCTGGAAAGCAGGGAAACACTCTCCACATTATCCGAGAGAAAATTCGTCGTGTAATCATAGCGGTCTGTGGGTGCATCCGTCGGCAGATAGAGCAAACCGGTCACAAAGCTGTCCAGGGACTCATACTCATACTTCTTCTCATACAATCGTCCCGAGCTATAGTCGCTGACGAAGAAAATCAGGAATACGAAATTCAACAGCAACACTATCTTATCCGCCTTCTCCCGCAGATTCCCCCCCTCAACTGAAAAATCAGCAAGCAACTCACCCAAAAGCAAACTTAGCGTAACATTGGAGATCATCAAAAAACGGAAAGGAAACTGAACCTGAGCCAAAAGCTGCCCGATATGCGTATTGGCCTCTAAAAAATTCCAAGGGCAGAAATCCGTAGAAAGATAAATACTAAGGATCGAGAAACCGATATACGGCAGATATTTCTTCGTACCCAGTTTGTAACTGCGGTAACATGCTATGACAAGAACAAGAAAGAGCAGTAATCCCGGTGTCAGCGGCATCAGCGTATCAGAAACGAAGAAGGTTGAGACAGGGAATGATGTTGGGAAAAACGCAAGCAACCGGCCAAGGCTGATTCCGTTATACTGGATCATCCCAGAACCGCGAACCAGCGCGTTCTGCTTGACCAGTGTATCAACATTGAGATAATAATCTATGAACGGAACCAAAAAATAGGCACTCAGGAGAAATGAAAGGATCGCGCTGTCGATCCACAACCGAAGCGTATTCCATCGAAAGGACCTTTTATAAAAGATAACAAATACCAGTAAGAGGAAGAAAACCAAAATCAACAGCGTCAGCACATGCGACGCCACTACACCGGTTATTCCCAACACAAGTGCAAAACCATATTGATGATATTTTTTCCAATCGCTCCCATCATCCCTGTACATATTCACGACACCATAGGCGATCAGCGGCAGAAAAGTGAAAGCGGTAAACTCCCCGACTGCCATGCGGATATAAACATCCACTAAACGATAAGGTGCCATCATGTACGAAAAAGCAACAAGATCACCAATTCTTTTATTGCGGAAAACTCCCCGGAATGACCATAAAGCAATCACAGCGGAGAATAGATTGACTGCAAAAAGATAAGCCTTGTAGGAAAAAACGATATCGTACCCCAAAATCCGCAGAAAAGCCGGGAACAGGAAAAGTATGTCATTATAGTAAATAGAAGCAGGAAAACCGAAGCCATACAGCCAGGTCGAAGGAATCCTTGGCGGGAACTGACGGTCCAGAATCGCCTGTTTGACTGCCTCAATGCGCAGCAGATGAAACTCCATATCACCACCGGTCATACCGACCCGGTTAAAAAAGATGGGAATCGAGGCACAAAAAGCCAGGCCTAAAACCAACAGTACATCCTGTTGAGCCTTTTTTCGTTGTTTCAATAAAAACCACAGCAAATCAATTCCAACAAACGTGAAGACCAGAGAAGCAAGCGTTCGTTTATAATATGTCGCTGTAGGATTAACAGCGAGACTTTTTATTTTAAAAATTCCCTCTCCATTATAATGAAAGATCAGGTTAAACTCCTGTACATCTTCCGGTATTTCAAATTTATAGGAAAGTTTGTTACTGTTTCGGCTTAAAATCCCCTTGGATGCTTTCACAAACTCCGGCGGTTCGACCAGCAGCATTTTGGAATTCGTGCCATTCGCAAGGACATACTGGTCTTTTTCTGTCTCAAATTCAATATGAGCCACATAAGAACCTTTTTTCAGCGGTGTTGACGGTCCAAAGAGAAAATCAACTTCTTTTCCGCTGTTCAGCATATCACCCTCTACTGAGAAAGCTCCATTATGGAAAACCGTGTAAAGACAGGTCATATAATGAATATTAATATCCGTTGGCTTCAAACTTCTGATACCGCGAATTGCCCATATTCCGGCAAGGCAAAGAAGTATTATCTCAATAAGAAGAAGCAGAAGAAAAAAACGCGGAGAAGTAATCTTTTTCACTTTCATTATATTATCGATAAGCCTTTTTTTGACTCATTATACTATACAACTTTACTTCCCAATAAAAAAACCGATGCGAATCAAGCCGCACCGGTTTTTTCAAAAAGGAGAAAGTTATATATTAGTTTTCGCTGTTTTCGGTATATTTGATGGTAATCTCACCAATCGTACCGTCTTCGAGCATCTTTTCGATGGAGGCATTCATTTTTTCGAGCAGTTCATCGTTACCCTTCTTAACTGCGATACCGTATTCTTCAGCACCGAAAGCTTCGGGGTCTTCGATGATGACGAGATCATCATTATCTGCGACATAGTTCGCGGCAGTGGCGGAGTCAATCACGAACACATCAGCTTTACCGTTGAGCAGTTCGATGATAGCCTCAGAACCCTTCTTCAGAGCTGTGTAGTCATTGGGTGTAAAGCCCATACCCTGGATAGCAGTTTCACCGGTGTAACCCTGGACAACAACGATCTTCTTACCGGTCAGGTCAGCTGCGGATTTAACATCAGAACCTTCCTTGACGATCATGACCTGAGTCGCGGTATAATAAGGAGTCGTGAAGTTGACAGCTTCCTTACGTTCATCGGTGATGGTCATACCGGCAATAACGGCATCGATCTGACCGCTCTGCAAAGCGATAAGCAGGGAGTCGAATTCCATGTTGGAGATCTTCGCGGTCTTGCCGTTTTCTTCGGCAATGGTTTTGGCGATGACCATGTCAATACCGTCGAATTCATCGATAACGCCTTCAGCGGTGACAAATTCGAAGGGAGGAAATTCAGCGTTGGTACCGAAAGTAATAACATCCTGAGCGGACGCGGCAGCGGTCAGAACCAGAGCCAGAACAAGCATGGAAACAATAAATAATTTTTTCATCATAATTCCTTTCATTTATTAGGAACGGGCAGACCCGTTTGAATAACCTGCTATATTTTTAATCCCATTTTTAAAAATCACAAAAAAAATGTGACATTTGTCATAAGATTATCATCGACCTTGATCATCAATCTTTTGAAATCATCCTGTAATTCAATATACTTCATACATATCAAAATCATCGAGATCAAAAAGAAGATCACTGAATTCGCCGGTCGAAAAGTCTGTGTAATCATCATAAATATTGTAAGTATTATAATTGTCCGGATATTCATCAATATCACTGTAATCGTACTCATCAGGTCCCAGTGATTTTCTGAGTCCGTCGGTCAGGGTCAGAAAAAATAACGCATCATCAGATAACTCAGACGGATCATCGATCCAGCCGATAAGATATGCTGTCAGTTCATCGATTTCTGTTCCTTCCTGCCTCAGCATAACACTATCCGGGAAGATTTGTTCCGATATTTCCTCGACACCTTCACTGCTCAAATCATACAAATCTACCGCGCCGTATTGGTGCATCAGTTCATGGACGATCAGATTGTCACGCAGCGGCTGCTGTCCATAATAAATCGAAAACTCTTCCAGCCAATTCGGAAATAACAGATCCGCTGAATACGTGATGTTCCGGTAAGGCGTATTAAAGATGAAAAGAAAAGGCGTATTATCCTTTCCAAACCGTTCCTCATAGGCCTCATGCATGGAAACCATACCGTCTGTATGAAAATAATTTTTCACCAGATACCAATACCAGGACAGATCAATATTGCTCAAATCACTGCCATCGAATTCGTAAGGGATGGAAGCTTCAAAGTATTGGGCTGATAAAGACAGCGGGACACCATATCTTTCTGCTTCATCCAGAATGAAATCTTTAGAAGTTTGGACGACATTGAAAAAGTTTATGATCTCTTCCTGTGACCATGGATGTTCCGGTGTACTGACAAATACAAGCAGAAGCTGAATATCACCGACAAGTTTTGCAGCCGGTCCAAGATCCCGTCTCATTTCAACCCAATGTAAACCCTGCCCTTTTACAGCAGAAAAAGGGGCCAAAACACACAGAAAAAACAGCGTAAAAACAATATTTCTGATTTTCCTCATAATAGCCTCAATCAAAGCACCTTGCTCAAAAATGACCTTGTCCGCTCATTCTGCGGATTGGCGAAGAAAGCTTTCGGATCGTTCTGCTCCATCACCACACCTTCATCGATGAAGAGGATACGGTCGCCGACTTCGCGGGCAAAACCCATTTCATGTGTCACAACAACCATCGTCATACCGGAAAGCGCCAGGCGTTTCATGACATCCAGTACTTCACCGACCATTTCCGGGTCCAGCGCGGACGTGGGTTCATCGAAGAGCATATACTTCGGTTCCATAGCCAGTGCGCGGGCAATAGCGACACGCTGTTTCTGTCCGCCGGAGATCTGCGCGGGATAAACATCCGCTTTGTCCGCGAGGCCGACCTTGGTCAGCAGCTCCATGGCCTTGGCATCTGCCTGTTCCGGAGTCATCTTTTTCAGCTTTACCGGAGCAAGTGTGATGTTTTTCCGCACAGTCAGATGAGGGAAAAGATTGAAATGCTGGAAAACCATACCGATGTTCTGACGGACTTTGTTGATATCCACACCCGGCGCGTTGATCTGCTGCCCGTCGATGATTACCTGACCTTCGGTCGGTTCTTCGAGCAGGGTCAGACAGCGCAGGAAAGTACTTTTTCCGGAGCCGGAAGGGCCGATCACCACAACAACTTCACCGTCATGGATCACTTCGTCGATCCCATTCAGGACATGCAGCCCTCCGAAATGCTTTTGTAAACCTTTGACTTCGATCATAAGTTCCTCCTTCAGCGGATATCGGATTTACGCAGACTGGCTTCCGCTTTATTCAAACCGAAGGTCAGCAGTTTAATCAGAACAAAATAGATGATAGCCGTCCCGATCAGGGGCATAAAAGCCTCATAGGTCGCGCTTTTAATGAAGTCACCGGCTTTCTGGATATCCACCAGGCCGATATATCCGACAATGGCCGTTTCTTTGATCAGCGTGATAAATTCGTTGCCCAATGAGGGAAAGATATTTTTCAATGCCTGAGGAACGACGATCTCGAACATGGTCTGCCGGGCGTTCAACCCGAGAGAACGACCTGCTTCTGTCTGTCCTACATCCACAGAAAGAATACCGCCGCGGACAATTTCCGACACATAAGCGCCTGAGTTGATACCAAAAGCAATGGAAGCAATCAGCCACTTTGGCCAGTTGACCGTAGCAAAGACCACAAAGTAAATGATCATCAGCTGGGTGACCGAAGGTGTCCCGCGGATGATATCGGTATAGACCCGATGGATCCCGTTGAGAAACTTATTTTTTGACAGGCTGCACACAGCCAGCAAAAAACCGATGATGATCCCCAAAATGGCTGCTGCCAGGGAAATGCGGATCGTGTTCTCCAACCCCGTGAGCAGAAGCTTGTAGCGGTTGTCACGGATGAAGCATTTGTAGAATGTTTTGGTTATACCTTCCCACCATTCTGCCATGATAATACCTTCCTTGAAAATACAAAAATACCAATAATAAGGAAATTCTTTTCCCGAATATAATAAAACCAGAATAATCATAAAAGTTTTCAGCCAATATTGCAATATTCAGGTAAAAAACATGACAAATGTCAGGCCGGATACAGGGAAAACCGGCGGTCAATTCCGGGGCTATTTTCATTATAATTAACCGGTACCTTCAGCGTTATCACATATCAAGGAGGATCCTGATGAAAAGAAACTTCTATTTGTTCATGATATTTCTCCTGCTCATACAGGCCGCAGCGGTCTTTGGAGAGGATGTAAAGGAAGCGGAATGCAATAACTGGTACGAAATATTCGTCCGGTCATATCAGGATTCAAACGGGGACAGGATCGGTGACCTGCCGGGAGTGATCAGCCGGCTGGACTATATCCGGGACATGGGATATAACGGCATCTGGCTGATGCCCATCCATCCAAGCCCTTCCTATCATAAATATGACGTAACCGACTACCTCAGTGTCGACCCGGAATACGGAACTCTCGCGGATATGAAACGCCTGACAACAGAAGCCCACGCCCGGGGGATAAAGGTCATTATTGACCTGGTGATCAACCATACGGCGCTCGGACATCCCTGGTTCGCGGCTGCTTCGAAGGCGCTGCGGGAGGGAAGGAACAGCCCGCTGATCGATTATTATCATTTCCAGCAATATCCCGCGGACAAATATGTCAGCCTGGACGGGACGGACTGGTATTATGAAGAGCAGTTCTCCGGAGGCGGAATGCCGGATCTGAACCCGGACAATGAAGATGTCCGCGCGCAGATCCGGTTCATAATGGATTTCTGGCTGAACGTGATCGGGATCGACGGTTTCCGGCTCGATGCCGTGACCAGCTACTATTCCGGTGACCATGAAGCAAATATCGAATTCCTTCACCGGATCAGGGAAGAATGCGAGCTGCTGAAACCGGGATCATTCCTTGTGGGGGAATGCTGGGAAAGCCTGCCTGTGATCGCCCGATACTATGAAAGCGGGATAGACAGTTTCTTCCTTTTCCCCGTTTCCCAGGCAGAAGGCTTTATCGCCTCAACACTGCGGCTCCGTTCCAAACGGGCTGAGAAATTCGCTGACCGCTATCAGGCTGTTCTGGACGCCATTCCCGACGGTGTATTGGCACCTTTCCTCGGCAACCACGATACAGGCCGCGCGGTCGGCAGCCTGCAGGGACGGAAGAATCTCCCTGTTGTGAAGTTCGCGGAAGGTGTTTTGAACATGATGCAGGGGAATGTTTTCACTTACTACGGAGAAGAAATCGGCATGGTCGGCAGCGGGAATGACCCGAACAAGCGCCTTGCCATGTACTGGAACGACGGGGATATGACAGACCAGCCGCCGGGGATCACCGCGGAGGAATACGCCTATCCGTCCGTGGATGACCAGCTGGCCGATCCGGATTCACTGCTGAATTACTGCAAAAAACTCAATCACGCCAGGATCAGTTATCCCATGATCGCGAATGGAAGGAATGAATTCCTGCATGCGGAGGGTGATATCCTTCTGATGCGCAGGGCACTGGGCGAAAACAGCTGCCTGATCGCCATGAATTTTTCACCGAAAGAGTCCGGCACCTGTCTTCTTCCCGGTACTCCCGTCATCGGCGCGGACATCGAAACCGGTCCGGACACCGCGATGCTGGATGGGGATGAATTAACGCTCCCTCCTTATTCCATTGTGATCCTTGAGAAAGCACCGGCTTCTTAAATCAGGGCGAAAATATTATAAAAGTCATGAAATAATATGACATATGTTTTAATTGTTCTCTCAAAACTTTGACAATTTCCTGCGATGGGGTTATAGTTATTGAGTATTGTAGTATACGCAATTTTCAAGAAGGAGTTAATATGAAAAAATTTTTGTCTGTTGTTTTGGCTTTAGCCATGTTGTTGTCTTTCGCATCATTTGCTCTGGCAGATTACAGCGGCGATGTCAAGATCTGGGTCGCTGAAAATGTTGTTGATTTCACCAAAGAACAGGTCGAAGCATTCAAGGCCGCAAATCCTGAATACGCGAACATGAATGTCATCGTTGAACCGGTCGGTGAAGGCGATGCGGCTTCCAACATCATCACCGACGTTGAAGCCGGTGCGGACATCTTCGGCTTCGCTCAGGACCAGCTGGCCCGTCTGGTTGCAGCCGGCGCACTGCTGGATGTCGAACCGGGCAATGCTGAAAAGGTCGCTGCTGAAAATGACGCCGGTTCCGTTGCCGCTGTCACCCTCGGCGAAACCATGTACGCCTACCCGATGACCTCCGATAACGGCTACTTCCTCTATTATGACAAGAGCGTTCTCTCCGACCCGTCCAGCATGGAACAGATCCTCGCTGACTGCGAAGCCGCAGGCAAGAACTTCTACATGGAAATCAACTCCGGCTGGTACCAGACCGCTTTCTTCTTCGGTGCCGGCGCACAGCTGACATTCGAATCCAATGACGAAGGCCAGCTGGTCAAAATGAATTCCGGTTATGCCAGCGACAACGGCGTCAAGGCTCTGAAATCCATCATCAAAGTTGCCGCTTCTCCGGCATTCGTCAACGGCTCTTCCGTTTCCAATGCCAACAACATCTGCGCGATCGTTGACGGTACCTGGGACGCCACTGCCGCGAAGGAAGCTCTCGGCGAAAACTACGCAGCCGCAAAACTGCCGACTGTTGACGGTTATCAGATGAGCGGTTTCGGCGGATTCAAGATGCTGGGTGTCAAACCGCAGACCGATGACGATAAACTGGAAGCCTGCGATGCTCTTGCCGCTTACCTCACCAGCGAAGAAGTCCAGATCGCCCGCTACAACGCTGTTGGCTGGGGCCCGTCCAACCTGAACGCCCAGCAAAACGAAGCTGTCCAGGCTGATGAAGCTCTCTCCGCTCTGGCCGCACAGCTGGCTTTCTGCGAACCGCAGGGTCAGTATCCGGGTGAATACTGGAGCCTGGCGACTGCTCTGGGTGATGATGTCATCGCTGACAAGCTCGACAATGCCGACGATGCCACACTGCTCGAAACCCTGAAGAACTTCGAAGCTACCTGCGAAGGCTACCTGTCCAAATAAGTTTTGACTTGGAATCAGCCGGGGATCTATGTCTCCGGCTGTTTTTAAATCGATTCGCGGCTGACAGCCGGTATTACGGAAACGCTGACTGTCAGCTGAAAACGACCAACTGATCAAAAAGGAGTCTCTATGACTGACCTTGAATATCTGAAACTAAGCAAGCCGGCCAAGATGCTTTATGACATAAAGCACTTTTTAGCTGCATTGCCCGGAAGGATCGGAAACGGGCTGAAGAAGCTGTTTCTGTCAATATGGAATGCGCTGAAGAATCTTGGCCATGGCATAGCAGATCTGGTGCCGACCTTTATTAACGGCGACTGGAAAACAAAGGTATCCTATTTTGTGATGGGATTCGGTTCCTGTGCCAGGGGCCAGTGGGGACGCGGTATCCTCTTTTTTGTATTCCAGACCCTGTTTAATCTGTATATGTTCTTCCCGAATGCCCAGTTTTCGGGGCTCTATTACCTCGGAAAACTCAGCACACTGGGTACGATAGAGACCCATAAGGAAGGCCGAAGGACTGTTTACGGAGATAACTCGTTCTTTATTCTGCTCTATGGTGTGCTGACGATTTTCTTCATTATTGGTTTTATTTATACCTGGTATGTCAACATCAAGCAGAACAAGATCAGTGAAGAGATCCTGAAATCCGGGCATAAGCTGAAGACCACGAAGGACGACCTCGCATCCCTGATGGATGAGCAGTTCCATAAGACCCTTCTGGCTCTGCCGGTCCTGGGCGTAACGGTCTTCACGATTTTGCCGATCATCTTCATGATCCTGGTGGCCTTCACCAATTTTGACATGACCCACCAGCCGCCGGGAAAACTGTTCACCTGGGTCGGCTGGGATAACTTCAGGACACTCCTTTCCACGGATACAACCTCTTACGGGAACACCTTCCGGCAGGTACTGCTCTGGACACTCATCTGGGCTTTCTTCGCCACCTTCCTGAACTACTTCCTCGGAATGCTCGTTGCCATCATGATCAACAAAAAGGGGATCAAGCTCAAGAAAGTATGGCGGACGATCCTGGTGATGACCATCGCCATCCCGCAGTTCGTCTCCCTGCTTTACGTCAGTAAAATGTTTGCCGCGGACGGGTTGATCAACACGTACCTGATGAAGTGGGGCTGGATCAGCGCTCCGATTCCTTTCTGGACACAGCCGGGCTGGGCACGGTTCACGATCATCCTCATCAATATCTGGATCGGTATTCCTTACCTGATGCTGATCGCCACCGGTATTTTGATGAACATCCCGGAAGACCTCTATGAAAGTGCCCGTATTGACGGCGCAAATGCCTTCCAGATGTATCAGAAGATCACACTGCCCTATATGCTGTTCGTGACCGGTCCGTATCTGCTGACCTCTTTCACCGGAAACATCAACAACTTCAACGTGATCTACCTGCTGTCACAGGGGAAACCGCTTTCCCTGGAGCTCTCCGGCAACGCGGGGTACACCGACCTGCTGATCACCTGGCTGTATAAGATGACGGTCAGTGACACAAACTACAAGCTGGCAGCAGTTATGGGTATTCTGGTCTTTGTCGTTTTGGCTGTGATCAACCTGATCGCCTACAATTTGATCCCGTCTGTGAAGAATGAGGAGGATTTCCAATGAGTAAACAAAATGAAATTCCCGAAGTCGATATTGTCATCGATGAAAAAGCAGGCGTGATCCGCGAAGTCAAACCGCAGAAGACCCGCTCCAAGAAAGGCCATGAACGCCGTGTCAACACCGGGATCTATATTATCCTGGTCCTGATGAGCATCATCTGGCTCGCGCCGTTTGTGTTCCTCGTTTTCCAGTCCTTCCGTTCCTATGCTTTGGAATCCGGTGGTATGGTGAATTATCTCCTGCCCAAGACCTGGTCACTGGACAATTACCGCTGGCTGTTTGATCAAAACAACAGCAATTTCCTGCGCTGGTACGGCAATACACTGGTCATTGCCATCTTCTGCGCGATCATCCAGACGATCATGGTCCTTTCCGTCAGCTATACGCTTTCCCGTCTGCGTTTTAAAGGACGCAAGCTCATCATGAATGTCGTGCTGGTCCTGGGACTCTTCCCGGGCTTCCTGACCATGATCACGCTGTATTTTCTGCTGAAGCAGCTGGGGCTCACACAATCCGGCGCCATTCCGGGATTGATCCTGATCTACTGCGCATCCTCCGGCATGGGCTATTACATCTCCAAGGGCTTTTTCGATACCATCCCGAAGTCATTGGATGAAAGTGCCCGTATTGACGGTGCGACCCGCTTCCAGGTATTTTTGAAGATCATCATGCCGCTGGCAAAACCGATCATCATCTATACCGTTCTGATGGCATTCATGGCGCCATGGGGCGACTTCGTTTTCGCCTCTTATGTGGCATTCGGAAGCGAACCGAATTATAATGTCGCCGTCGGGCTTTACCGCTGGGTCAATGTAGCAGACTATCAGGGTTATTTCACGCGCTTCTGCGCAGGCGGTGTTTTGGTAGCGGTACCGATCACCATTCTGTTCATGTGCCTGCAGAAGTATTATGTTGAAGGCGTCACCGGTGGTGCCGTGAAAGGTTAGTGGTCAGTGGCCGGTGGTCAGTGATTGGAAATAAGGAGAATTCATATGGCAAGTGTAACACTTGAGCACGTAAAGAAAATTTATGATAACAAGGTGGAAGCCGTCCACGATTTCAACCTGGAAATCAAGGATAAGGAATTCATCGTTTTTGTCGGCCCTTCCGGCTGCGGTAAATCCACGACAATGCGCATGGTTGCGGGGCTGGAAGATATTTCAGAAGGTATTGTAAAGATCGGAGACCGCGTGGTCAACGATGTGGAACCGAAAGACCGCGATATCGCCATGGTGTTCCAGAACTACGCGCTTTATCCGCATATTTCGGTTTATGAAAACCTGGCCTTCTCCCTGCGGCTGCGCAAGATGAGCAACGAAGAAGTCCACAAGCGTGTCTGTGAAGCGGCTGAAATTTTGGGGATCACCGAATATCTGGGACGCAAACCGAAGGCGCTTTCCGGCGGTCAGCGGCAGCGTGTGGCGATCGGCCGTGCCATCGTCCGTGACCCGGCAGTCTTCCTGATGGACGAACCGCTTTCCAACCTGGATGCCAAGCTGCGCAACCAGATGCGTTCGGAAATCATCCTGCTGCGCAAACGTGTGGATACCACCTTCATCTATGTGACCCACGACCAGACGGAAGCCATGACCCTTGGCGACCGTATCGTTGTCATGAAAGACGGCTGGATCATGCAGGTCGGAACGCCGCAGGAAGTTTTTGACACCCCGCACAACCTCTTTGTCGCCGGGTTCATCGGTTCACCGCAGATGAACTTCCTCAAGGCCAACCTCATCAAAAACGACGGGAAATACTCCGTCTCACTGCTGGGTGTCACGATTCCGCTGAACGAAGAACAGAACGATGCGCTTGCGAAGAACGGCGTAACCACACAAGAAATCATCCTCGGTGTTCGTCCGGAACACACTACGGCGCTCTTTGAAAATCAGGACAATTCCATCGAATGCACCATCCAGGTCAATGAAATGATGGGATCCGAGCTGCACCTGCATCTGATCACAAAGAATGACGACAAGATCATCCTGCGCCTGCCCACCATCGACCTGTCGAAGGAACAGCGCGCACAGCTGAGCTATGGCAGCAAAATGTACATCACCTTCAAAGCCAAAGTCATGCATCTCTTTGATCCCAAGACGGAAAAGAACCTGATTTACGGATAAGAGAAAGAGAAATACAAAAAACAAAGAAGTCGCTTAACCAGCGGCTTTTTTATTATGGTAAAATATTGATTTAGGATATAATTTGCTGCGAATGCAAGTAGTATGGGAAAGATCAGATCAAAGAGTTATCTGAATGGTATGTCCAACATGTATTTGATAAAATGAGACATCGTGGATATTCAGAAGAAGAAATTCCATGTGTCATAGGAAAAACAGACCTTTATGAAGCATTGGAAAAAGTGCCGGATGTTCATCTCCATTACGCAATTGAAGATGCTGTTGACGAAACTATATTTGCTGCAGCTGCCCGATAGGAAATTATCTGAATGAAAAAAGCATTGATCACCGGAATCACCGGACAAGACGGATCTTATTTGGCAGAGCTTCTGCTGTCAAAGGGATATGATGTACACGGCATGATCCGCCGTTCCTCGGTGGATTTTCGCGAACGTATCGCTCACCTGGAAGAATGTGAGCGTTTCCACCTCCATTATGGGGACCTGGGCGACTCCATGAGCCTGGTCGCCATCATAAACCGCATCAAACCGGACGAGATCTATAACCTCGCCGCGCAGAGTCATGTGCAGGTCTCCTTTGACGTACCCGAATATACCGCCAATATCGACGCGACGGGCGTACTGCGCATTCTGGAAGCCGTCCGCATGTGCGGTCTTGCCGAGAGGTGCCGCATCTATCAGGCGTCCACCTCCGAGCTTTACGGAAAAGTGGAAGCCGTCCCGCAGAATGAAGAGACACCTTTCCACCCCTACTCGCCCTATGCAGTGGCCAAGCTTTACGGCTACTGGATCATCAAGGAATACCGCGAGGCCTATAACATGTTCTGCTGCAATGGTATCCTTTTCAACCATGAATCCGAACGCCGCGGAGATACCTTTGTTACCCGGAAAATCTCCCTCGCCGCAGCACGAATTGCCCACGGCAAACAGGACAAACTGTACCTCGGCAATCTGGACAGTCTGCGCGACTGGGGCTACGCACCGGATTATGTTGAGTGCATGTGGCTGATCCTGCAGCACGACAAACCGGAGGATTTTGTCATCGCCACCGGCGTACAGCACAGTGTCCGCGAATTTTGCGAACTGGCATTCCAGAACGTCGGCATTGAACTTGAATTCAAAGGGAAAGGCGTTGATGAGAAGGGTTACGACAGGACGAACGGCAGAGTCGTAGTGGAAGTCTCACCCGATTTTTACCGTCCAACGGATGTCGTGAACCTTCTCGGTGACCCGTCCAAAGCCAAACGGGAGCTGGGTTGGAATCCGACGAAAACTTCCTTTGAAGAGCTGGTCCGCAAAATGGTCACACACGACATGAAAAAGGTCGCCGTGGAACGTTCGGAAGAATGGCTCCGCCGCAACCAGGCTGAATATCTGGAACGGGGTATCATTCAATAACATACACGAAGAGAGATGATGAAAAAAGCCGCGACCGCGGTCTTTTTTCATCTGGAAAGTTAGGTTTTTATTATCAGAATTTTGAGACGCTAACCGAAAAATCCATTAAAATAAAAAGGTAACTGTTTAGAATCCACAGCAACACACATGGGGACAGGCACACTTGTGCGGGCTGTCCCGCACAAGATGCCAGTCCCCACGTGCTCCGTACTGAATAGTTACCAATAAACGCAACTTTTCAGGAGTAATTATGTGCAATGCAAAACCCGGCACCAATGGTGACCACTATGTTCCATATGCCGAACGAAGCGGCAACGAATCCATCGTTTATTTCACGCGGGACCTCTCCGCTGAAGGACTGAAAAAGATATATGAACGCGTCTGCGCCCCGATCAAAGGAAAGGTCGCGATCAAACTCCACACCGGCGAACCGCACGGACCGAACATCATCCCGCGGGACTGGGTCGAGAACCTGATCAAAACCGATCTTCCGGATGCCCACATTATCGAAACCAACACCTTCTATGAAGGCGACCGCGATACCACCGAAAAACACCGCAAGACTCTGGAAGTCAACGGCTGGACCTTCTGCCCGGTCGATATCACTGATGAAGAAGGCACCGCACTGCTCCCGGTCAAAGGCGGAAAATGGTTCGAAAATATGTCTGTCGGCAAAACCATGCTGAACTACGATTCCATGGTTACCCTGACCCATTTCAAAGGCCATATGATGGGCGGCTTCGGCGGCTCCAACAAAAACATCGGCATCGGCTGCGCGGACGGGAAAATCGGAAAGAAATGGATCCATCAAGCAGAAGGCTCTGACGACATGTGGTCCATCGCCATGGAAGAACTGATGGAACGCATCGCGGAATCCACCAAAGCCACCATCGACTTCTTCGGCAAAAATGTGATCTACATTAATGTTATGCGCAATATGTCCGTCTCCTGCGACTGCGAAGGCGTTGCGGCGGCTCCGGTCGTCACCCCGAACGTTGGCATCGTGGCCTCAGTCGATATCCTTGCTGTGGACCAGGCTTCTGTCGATCTCGTTTATGCCATGAAGGAAGACCAGCATCACGATCTCGTCGAACGCATCGAGACCCGTCACGGACTGCGCCAGCTGAGCTACATGAAGGAACTCGGCATGGGCAATGACCGCTACATCCTCATCGACATAGACAACGATGACGCCCGCATCCAACCCGCAGACGCGGTAAAAGACGTCAAACCATTCGGGAAATAGGAAATAGGATATAGGATATAGGATATAGGATATAGGATTTAGGCAATAGGATATAGAAAAGAAAATGACCGGTTATCTGCTGCAGCAAAACTGCATAGATAACCGGTCTTATTATTTTTACAAAGTCAGGAGCAGCTTCAAACTTCTAACTCCTAATCACTGACCACTGACTCCTAATCACTGACTACTGACCACTGACCACTATTTATACTCCGGCAGCCAATCCCCGTGGGCTTCAATCAGCTCGTCACACATGCTGACGATATCGTCCATGGAAAGCTCGGCACTCGCGTGCGGATCCAACATTACAGCCTGGTAGATAGCATCCTTGCGGCGGGTCATGGCAGCCTCAATGGTCATCAGCTGGACATTGATATTCGTACGGTTCAGCGCGGCGCACTGTTCCGGCAGATCGCCGATCACAGTAGGCTGGACCCCGTTCCGATCGACCAGGCACGGAACCTCGACACAGGCGTTATAAGGCAGATTGGTGATCAGCCCGGTGTTCAGCACATTGCCGCCGATATGGGTTGGAACATTGGTCTCCATAGCTTCCATGATATAGCTTGCATATTCACGGGAGCGTTCATGCGTCAGGTTGGGATTCTGCGTCAGTTCATGACCGCGTTCTTTCCAGTCCTTGATCTGGCGGATACAGCGGCGCGGATATTCATCCAACGGGACATTGAAGCGTTCGATCAGCTCCGGATAATTCCGCTTGATGAAGTACGGCGTATATTCGGCATTATGCTCACTGGATTCAGTGATGTAATAGCCAAAGCGGCGCATCAACTCCAGACGAACCATATCGCCATGGCGTCCGGTCTTCTGATATAGATCATATTCCTCGCGCATATGGTCGATCCATTCACCCGGACGCGGCTCACCGTTGGTCATCCGTTTCACCCATTCTTCAAACGGTCCGATATCCAGCTTTCCCTCGTTCAGCAGCAAAGCGCGGCGTTTGATCTCCGGATACAGATCTTCCCCATTGCGTGAGATTTCCAACAGCCATGCCTGGTGGTTGATACCGGCGATCTTTGCCTGAACGGAATCGTCATAACCCATGTTCAGTTCATTGAGCAGGGTCGGCGCACAGACCTGCACGCTGTGGCACAGTCCAACCGTCTGGATCTGAGTGTACCGCAGCATGGCGCCGGTAAGCATTGCCATCGGGTTGGTATAGTTCAGGAACCAGGCATTCGGGCAGACTTCCTCCATATCCCGGGCAAAGTCCAGCATCACCGGGATCGTGCGCAGAGCACGGAACACACCGCCGACGCCGAGGGTATCGGCAATCGTCTGCTGCAGGCCATACTTCTTTGGAATCTCGAAGTCGGTGATGGTGCAGGGATCGTAACCGCCCACCTGAATGGCATTGACAACATAATTTGCTCCGCGGAGTGCATCCTTACGGCTTTCAACGCCCAGATATGTTTCGATGCGGGCTTTGGAACCATTGGTCCGGTTGATAGCTTCCAGCATCATCGCAGATTCCTGCAGACGGGTCGCGTCTATATCATATAAAGCGATTGTGCTTTCCTCCAGTGCCGGCGTCATCATGCTGTCGCCGAGGACATTTTTTGCGAAAACCGTTGAGCCGGCTCCCATGAACGTAATTTTTGGCATAAATCTGTTACTCCTCACACTGCCATATTGCGTAATGTAGTTTGGTAACTAAATTATAGACGAATTTCCCGGAAACACCAACCCACATGACTATCAAGAATAAGTACCGAGCTGCAATCTATCCCGCAGCACATGGGGACAGGCACGCTTGTGCGGGCTTTGCCGCACAAGTTGCCAGTCCCCACGTGCTTTCCTCGGTAAATCCGGAGCGGGAGCCTCGCCTTCCCCCATGATGCAGCACAGTAAAATTGAAAAACGCATAATTTGTACTCTCAAGTCTATTTTAGGATTATGCCATATTCGGATTCTATTGACAAATCAAGTTATTCAAAGTAAAATCAACTAACCATTTATGAGAATAAATGTATTTCATAAAAAGACATAATGATTTAGGAGGATCTCTATGAAAATAGCGTTTGACGTTGATGTTCTTGCCAAACAAATGAGCATCACCGACATGGTTCACAAAGTAGCAGACTGGGGCTACAAATACATCGAACAATCACCCCACCCGCGCATCAACCCTTTTTACAAACACCCGCTCTTTTCCAAAGAATGCGAAGCTGAATACCGCAAAGCACTGAAAGAAACAGGTGTAGAGATCTCTTCCTTTATCGTGGTTTACCGCTGGTCCGGTCCTACGGAAGAGCAGCGTCAGCATGCCGTTGCCAACTGGAAACGGATGATCCAGATCGCTGTCGATATGGGCGTACCAGTCATCAACACTGAATTTTCCGGCGATCCCAATCAGCAGGAAATCTGCAATGGGATGTTCTTCCGCTCCATGGAGGAACTGCTTCCGATCATCGAACGTGAAGGTCTGCGTGTCGAAGTTCAGTCCCATCCTTACGACTTCTGCGAACTGAACGACGAAGCCTGCGACATCGTCAAATCCTTCCGCTCCCCGAATCTGGGGTATGTCTACAGTGCCTCTCATGGGTTCTTCTATGACCAGGGCAAGGGCGACGTGCGTCATATGCTGAAATATGCCGGTGACGAACTGACCCATGTACTCTTCGCCGACACCTGGAACCAGACAAAAGACTGCCGCTACATTCTCAATCCGCCGTGGCTCAATGCACATGGACGCGCCGATGTGACGATCCACCAGCACACCGCCATGGGCGAAGGGGAAGTCGACTTCGACGGCATTTTCGAGACACTGCGCGAAATGGATTTCGCGAACAAACAGCTCAAACCGAACGCGCCGAAAGTCGGTGGTGATACCATCGCATGCGTATCTTATTTTGGTTTCCCGGAAAAGATGGATAAGCAGGCTCCGGAAGCAAGGGAACGCATCGAACGGGAACTGCTGGGTAAATAACATCCAAAGCACTTGGGGACTGGCAACTTGTGTCGCGAAGCCGACACAAGAGTGCCTGTCCTCATGTGCGTCATCTGGTTCTGAATAATTATCAATGATGTAATAACAACTTCCATATAATTTTCACCAGCAGGAAAGGAAGATGACATGGAATATATTCTGGACATGCAAAACATCAGCAAGACCTTCACAGGCGTCAAAGCGCTGGATCATGTTCAGCTGCAGGTGCGTCCGGGGGAAGTCCATGCGCTGATGGGCGAAAACGGAGCCGGAAAATCCACACTGATGAAAATTCTGATGGGCATTTATACCATGGATGAAGGCGGCTCCATCACCTTCAACGGGCAGCCCTATCACGTACATAATCCCAGAGAAGCCATGGACACCGGCGTTGCCATGATCCATCAGGAGCTCAACCCGATTCTGGATATGACGGTCTATGAAAACATCTTCGTCGGCCGCGAAATTCACAAAAACGGGATCGTGGATAAAAAGGCCGAAATCAAAGAAGCCAAGCGGCTGATCGAAGAATGCGGTCTGCACGTTTCCCCGACGGAAACGCTGCGGCATCTGACCGTTGCGCAGTGCCAGCTGATCGAAATCATCAAAGCCATCAGCGTGAACGCGAAGGTCATCATCATGGATGAACCGACCGCCGCTATCACTGACCGGGAAGTGGAACTTCTCTTCGGACATATCCGCCGGCTCAAAGAAAAAGGCGTAGCAATCATCTACATCTCCCACCGCATGGACGAGATCTTCGCAATCTGCGACTCCATCACCGTTTATCGGGATGGACAATATATCGGCAGCGGTAAGACAAGCGAACTAAATGAAGCCGCATTGATCAAGATGATGGTCGGGCGGGAAATCACCGATGTGTTTCCCAAAGTGGAAGCGAAGATCGGGAAAACGATCTTTGAAGCCAAACACATCACCCGCGAAGATAAGAAAGTACGCGACGTCAGCATTTCCGTCCGGGAGGGCGAAATTCTCGGCATCGGCGGTCTGGTCGGCGCCGGGCGCAGTGAACTGGTCGAAGGCATCTTCGGCATGCACAAGCTGAGCGGCGGTGAGATCTACGTGAAGGGGAAACAGGTACAGGTCCATTCCCCCGCAGATATCATCAAAGAAAACGTTGCACTCGTCACGGAAGACCGAAAGGTCACCGGGCTGAACCTGAGCGGCACCGTTAACGACAATATCTCCATGGTAGCCATCAAAAAGGCTCTCGTCAACGGTCTTTACAGCAAAGCAAAAGCCCGCAAGCTTTCAGAGGAATACATTCAAAAACTGAAGATCAAAACGCCTTCCGGTGACCAGATCGTGAGGAATCTCTCCGGCGGTAACCAGCAGAAGGTCGTCATTTCCAAATGGCTGCTGAATGACCCGGACATCATCATTATGGATGAACCGACCCGTGGTATCGATGTAGGAGCCAAGCGTGACATTTATCTGCTGATCGGCAGTCTTGTTCAGCAGGGGAAGGCCGTGATCCTCATTTCGTCAGAAATTCCCGAATTGATGGGCGTTTGTGACCGGATCGTTGTAATGGCGGAAGGGCATTTCGCCGGAGAAATCAGCCGTGACCAGTTCTCTCAGGAAACGATCATGGCACTTGCTTCAGACATCGCAGTGTAATGGTAAGAGGAGAAATTATGGAGAACAAAAAGAAAATCAACTCACTTATCAGCGAATATTTCATCTTTATTATCTTTATCGTGCTCGTTGCCGTCCTGGCAATCCTGAAGCCCAGCTTCATCGGTCCGCGAAACCTGACCAACATCATGAAGCAGGCCTCCATTAATGGTATCCTCGCCTTCGGTATGATGTTTGTCATCATCTCCGGTGCGTTCGATATGTCCGTCGGCTCCACGCTTGCCTTCGCAGGTATTCTTGCCGCTTTACTGGGAAAAGGCCAGGTCCCGCTCATCGTCCCCATGTTTGTG
Organism: uncultured Chloroflexota bacterium; assembly: GCA_902791025.1. Taxonomy (GTDB): domain Bacteria; phylum Chloroflexota; class Anaerolineae; order Anaerolineales; family Anaerolineaceae; genus Flexilinea. Next base: position 20,382 of record CADATZ010000024.1, read on the forward strand.
GCGATGATAGCCGGTTTGGCCGTTGGTATCCTGAATGGTGTCGGCATTGCCCTCGGGAATCTGCCGCCGTTCATCATGACCCTCGGTACGCAGACTGCGGTCCGCGGTCTGGCACTGCTGGCCTGCGGCGGCAACCCGGTGACAGGTCTCAGTGAAAATTACCGCGCACTGGCAGCCGGGAACATCCTGGGCATCCCCACCATCGCGGTGTTCACCATCGTTGTGATCATCATCTGCAGCTTCGTCGCCAACAAAACCGTTTACGGGCGTAGGGTTTATTCCTGCGGCGGCAACCTGGAAGCTGCGCGGGTTTCCGGCATCAACACCAACTTCATCCGCATTTCCACTTTCGCCATCGCTGGTCTGCTCGCGGGGCTGTGTGGTTTCCTGATGACCTCCCGCGTCACCATCGGTCAGCCGACCGCGGGTGAAGCCTACGAAATGGACGCCATCACCGCCTGTGTTGTCGGCGGCGTCTCCATGTCCGGTGGCGTAGGGAAACCACTGGGCGTCGTCATCGGCACGCTGCTCATCACCGTTATTGCCAATGGTCTCGACATTCTGGGTGTTTCTGCTTACTGGCAGAAGATCATCAAGGGTATCATCATTGTCGCGGCCGTCCTCATCGATGTCAAGAGAAAGAACAACAAGAACTGATTTGCTCGGTTCGAAGGGCTTTCTTTTACATAAACCTTCTTTTCAGAACGGAGCACACGGGGACTGGCATCTTGCTGCTGCGAAGCCAGCACAAGCCGTGCCTGTCACCAGTGTTGCGTCACAGGTTCTGAACAGAAACAAACCAAATTTATTTTATCAAGGAGTAAGTAATGAAAAAACTCTCAATCGTATTGGCTGTCCTTCTGATGGTTGCCATGCTGTCCACCACTGCTTTCGCAGCAGCGAAAATGGAAAACGGTGTTCTTCGTGCCGGTGAAGGCGCAGGCAAAGGTTACAAGATCCTCCTGCTCCAGCAGCACAGAAACAATGCTTTCCAGAACGGCGTCTACGAAGCAGCCGTTGCCGCAGCTGAAGAACTCGGCTGTGAACTGACCATCCTGAGCTCCGAATCCGACGCTGCCACCCAGATTAGCCAGATCGAACAGGGTATCGGCGAATATGACGCCATCCTGTACGAACCGGTCAACCCGGATGCCCTCGGTGCAGTCTCCAAAGAAGCCGCTGACGAAGGCGTTGTTGTCATCAACATCATCTCCGCCGTCACCGACTGGGAAAGCTACGGCATCGCTGCCGTTTCCTATGGCGACAATGTCACCGCCGGTGAATCCGAAATGCAGGCTGTTGCTGACCTCCTCGGCGGCAAGGGCAACATCGCCATCCTGACCGGCCCCTCCGGCGACTCCGGCGGTCTGCAGCGTCTGGAAGGCTACAACAACATTCTGGCCAACTACCCCGACATCGTCCAGGTTGTCGAACCCGCTGACTGCGGTTGGGACACTGCCAGCGCCCAGAGCACAGTCGAATCCTGGCTGAGCGCCTATGAATTCGACGCCATCGTCGCCGAAAATGACGGCATGGCCATCGGTGCAGGCAACGCTGCCGGCGCCAACAGCGGCATCATCATCACCGGCGTTGACGGCACCCCCGACGGCTTCGAAGCCATCAAAGACGGCCGCATCACCGGTACCGTCTCCCAGAACGGCGGCGAAATGGCAGCCAACGGCATCAACGCCGCTGTCCTGCTCCTGAAGGGTGAAGAACTGGAAACCAACGTCCTCATCACCACCAACACCTGGATCGACGCCAACAACCTGGCCGATTACGAATAATCCGTAACCGGGTATAAATTAACCAAAACGCCGTTCGGGGGTTGACCGAACGGCGTTTTGGTTTCTATTATTTCTTTCCGGAATGAAACACACGTGGACAATAACGTTAAAGTTTATATTTTCGAAATCGTCATTTTCTTTTCGAATTCCTCAACGCTCATTCCGGCAATAGCGGCAGCCTGTTCAATGGTGATGATACCGTTTTTCTGGCTGTTGTAGATATTCATAAGCATTGCTTCTCGGCCTTCCACACGGCCTTCTTCGCGGCCTTCTTTGCGGCCTTCTTCTTTGAACATGTTCATGGTTTTTACTTCATCATATTCTGTGATGCACATATGTTTTACCTCCGCTTTGTGGTTCATTAGGAATGATTTTATTACGGAATCCTCAGGCATTTCCCGGATCGCCATATCGACGGCTGTTTCGACATCTCCGGTAAGTTTTTTATAATAAGGGACAAGAACAGATTCCGCTATTTTTTCACACGTCAGCCAACATTGCTATGCCGCATATGGGGACTGACATCTTGCGTCGCGAAGCGGGCGGAAGCTCCTGCTCTGAATCTATGGGCACAGCTCGTTCCTAACAGAGCAGGCAGCCCGCAAAAACTATATCTCGTGATACGTCTCAGCAAATCTGGCATCCAGTGAATAGTAACCATACGCCAGGAATACTGGTTAATATCTCAAATGAGACAATGAACCTGTCCCTTTGTCTCTTTATACGCCATTTGATTCCTGAATCATGTTCGTCATAGACTTCGAAAGGAAGCCACCAGAACCACAGTAACCATCTCAGGCTTTCAGCATTTTGATACAAACACATATTATCCAGGAAATAAATATACTTTGAATACCCCGGACCCTTGCGAGGGATTCCAAATCAAGTCTTTTTCGTTGGTCGAAAGAGTGTTGTTGTATGCTTGTAGTTATGACATTCATTCCCTTGATTAACGGAGATCCGTTAAATTATTTCCTTTTTATTGCATTCTTTGCTAATTTATATGCTAAATCTCTCGATTTATCTGTTTCACCTGATAGTTCAAGAATAATAAAATTTGCAGCCTCTTCCTCATTCATTATTCCAATATCATTTGCTCGCTTAATTGATGTAATCATGGAATACCTAACTGCTGTTCCTTCGATACCAAGCTCATCGATTAGTCGTAAAAGTTCAGTTCTTTCATAAGGATTTAATTGAGCATCTTCGTAAAACCATTTTATTGCATTGGCTTGATGTTCTTTATCCTTCATAAACAAGTTGTAGGTTTTTAATAATTTAAGGCCAGCGTGAATATTTATTTTTTTATATAAATATTGAAAATAAAGATCCGCTGCATTTACAAACGATTTTCCCTCTTCTTCAATAAATAATCCCATTAGTCTATAGCATTCGCAATATTGAAAAGTATTTGCATTAGGGTCTGTCTGAATAGTAATAGCTGCTTTATTCATCTCATCATTTAGTTGCCGGAATATAATATCCCTATAAGGACGTTTAGTGTTTTTAACAAATTCTTCATTTACGGACCAAATATTCACACCAACTGTACTAACATCGTATGGATGGCTATTTGTAAAATATTGAATATAAGGGTTTGCCTTTAGCGCAGATTGGCCTTTTTCAGTAAGTTTCCATGTCCTTTCTTTAACATAACATTCCAATTCTTTTTCATCAACTATTGATAGTTGTTCAATTATGTCAGCTTTTCTACCTTTTACGGTTATTCCCAATGAAGATGCTAAGTCCTTTAACTCGGTAAGTTTGAGATTCGGTAAAGTGTCTTTAGAATTGCCCTTTTCTATTAATTCTCTTGATTCTAAATTCTTTATCATTTTCAATGGATTTGCAATTTCATATGTGAATGTTAAATATTTAGGATAATTAGTCTCTGTTGTTTTTATCCCCTCAATGTATGAAAGCATTACAAGCTCAGATGGATATAATCCATAAATGTCTGGTTTCCCTTTGAGATGAATAGATGGCACATTGTTTACATTTTTGTTGGGGACTGGTTTCTGTTCGAGGTGAATTGTCTTTTCCTGTTGAACTTTTGATCCAAACTTTAAATTTGAAATTTCAGGAATTTCTTGTTCATTCTTATTATCTTCCTTTTTTCCAAATAATTTTGAAAACAAACTCATAGTATCACTTCCTTGCATAACAAACGTAGAGAGTTATTTCTTTATCGCGACTTCAGCTTCTTCTCATGATGCGAAAAGACGGTTTTCTCGTATTCCCGTTCCACCGCTTCGACCTGTGAAACGGATCGTTACAAAACCAGCTACATTCATCACTACAGTCGCTTCCTCAATGAAGCGGGGACTGCAAATCAAATATACGGTGTCTCTTCGGTTATATTTCGATTCCATAAATAGAGTAATTTTAGCTTATCTGCACGTAGGTAGCAGTCACCTTTTAATAACAAAAACGGTGCCTAACTTCAATGGAAACAAGTTCCGTATCAACTTTGTTTTAAACAAAATGAAACAGAGACAACAGGTACAGATTTCTTGTCTTTTTTCAATCAATTACTTGAGTGCTATCAATTTCTTGCAGACATCCCCACGGGATCCGGCAAGAAAGAGTTTTATACCAATGTTCACTGAGGAAATCAGGCAGGTTTTACACCGGTTACTTCCTGTACCTGATCAAGAGGGTTCCAATCACAATCCGGTTAATTTTTCGAATTCCGGTTGGGTCATATTCGCCCGTTTTGCAGCTTCTGATACGCTGAGAATTTTATCCTTGACCAGGGAAACCAGTATTTCAATCACACCGTCTTTCTTTCCTTTTTCCTCTCCGGCTTGCATGCCAGCCTGCATTCCAGCCTGCATACCGGCCTGCATACCGGCATTGTAGATTTTCTTTTCTTCGTGTTCCAAAACATGTCCGCCCATGATTTTTTCAACTCCTTCCTTTACGTTATCATATTTCCGCGCGATATTTTCCAACACTTTCTTGGACATATCCATGATCACCCGCCAATAATAAGCTGAAATCGCTCCTTCGTCGGCAGCTTTCTGCAGACGTTCCATCAAATCAGCGTATTCAGCCTTCAACTGAGCAAGTGCCTGTTCATCCTCGTTATACTTTTTAAAATCTTTCTCGTAAGAAAAGATCATAAACGGCACCAGAAAGAACAATTCCTTTTCAAAAATATCATCAATCGAATAATTGGTAATTTTTATTTGAGGTTTCGAGATTGTCCATGAAAGCAATTCTCCATTCGTTTTCTATAATCATTTTAAACCAAAATGACGAGAAAAACAAGAGGTATTTCGATGAATTTCAGCAGCGGTTATTCAGAACGAGTTACAGTTTAATGGCAGAGAATACAGGTTAAAATCACAAATGAGACAAGGAACCTGTCCCCGTGTCTCTTACAAATCAGCGATATACTTATAAGTATGGACCGTATGTTCATTTTCCCGGAAAGGTGTTGCCGCCGGATAATTCCGGGACAACAGGATGATACATGTCTTTGAATAAGGAAGTTAAGGAAATCATGAAAAAATTGAATATTTTTCTGGCGATATTTGCTTTATGTATGATCGTTTGGGCAGTATCTGCCGAGTCTGAGCAGGCCGGGTCACAGGTGATCCCATATGCCCCGAACCTCACAACGCTGAACGATGAATACGGTGCGGATGCTTTTGACCATATGCTGGACCATAAAGATTCACGTTATTACATCATCAATGACTTTTATCATTCCGAACCGGGAAACGGTCTTCACATCATCCCTTTTTTCGCAACTTACCAACAGACAACAGAACACACCTGCGGCTGTGCATCCGCTTTGATGGTCATGAATCATTTCGGTGATCATTCATATAATGAACTGCAGATTGCGGAGGCAGCTGAGACAGACGAACATCGTGGGACCTCAGTGGAAGGTTTGACAAATTTTTTCACAGAAAACGGTTACGAGGTCGATTCACATGCGGATACATCTTTCCGCTTTGACGCTATTTCAGATGCTGAAGCCTATCTGCTCGAAAAGATCGACAGCGGTATCCCGGTGATGGTTTCCTGGGAAGATTGGCGCGGACACTGGATGGTGATCATCGGACTCGATACGATGAATACAGAGAGTCCTTATGATGACGTGCTGATCATGGCAGATCCATATGACGTGACGGATCACTATCAGGATGGCTACTATACTTATCCGTTCGGCAGGTTTTTTGATATGTGGCGTGAAGGCCCTTGTGTGGAAAAAGCTATTCCCTATGAGCAGCCATTTGTCGCTGCATGGCCGGCAAATGGAGCCTAAAGAGACACAAGACCGGGTTCCTTGTCTCTTTTTTTAGTCAATCAATTTTACTTAAGTCCTGTCATTTTCTTATAGATATCCCCACGGGAGCCGGCGAGAATGATTTTAAACAAGGAACCCCGGTTTTTTCCCGGGGTTTTCTCATAAAAAAAAGCTGGGCACAAAGGAGTCGAACCTCTACATACAGATTCAGAGTCTGCTGTCCTGCCATTAGACGAGTGCCCATCTTTTTGACAACGAATATTCTAACACCTCTTCGATATTTGTAAAGGAAATTCGTGAAATTTGTTACACTTTTAGGTGATAGGATATAGGATATAGGGGATAGTGGCCCCTGGTCCCTAATATCCTATCTCCTACTCCTTAGCTGACCGTGAAATTCTTCCAATCGCAGTTTTTTTCGAGCACGGTGACAAATTTCTGAAGAAATGCCGCATCTTCTTCTGAAAAGCGGGCAAGTTCCGGGCTGTCGATATCCAGCACTCCGATAACTTTCTCCTCAAAATGGATAGGAAGCACGATTTCGGAGCGGGAGCGGCTGTCGCAGGCGATGTGACCGGCGAAAGCGTGGACATCCGAAACGCAGAGCACACGATCTTCCGCCGCAGCCGTGCCGCAGACGCCTTTGCCCATCGGGATGCGGATACAGGCAGGTCTGCCCCAAAAGGGACCGAGGATCAGTTCATTGTCACGGAGCAGATAATATCCCGCCCAGTTGATATCGGAAAGAGACTCGCCCAACAGCGCGGCGGTGTTCGCAAGATTCGGAAGGGCCAGTCGTTCGTCCGCTGTCAGGGAATCGGCCTGTTGGATCATCAGGGAGTAATCGTTTTTGGAATTATCGCTTTGTATTGTTTGCATAGGTACCATCCTTTTTTCAAGGGAAAAGACTAAAGAGGAAACTGTGATTTTCTGAGCCGCACATGGAGACAGAAGTTAGCGTTTTTTGCTGTGCCGCACGTGGGGACAGGCACACTTGTGCGGGCTGTGCCGCACAAGTTGCCAGTCCCCATGTGCTTCGTTCCGCATTACCAGCCTCCACCGAAGGAATTCAGGTTCGGATCGGGGATAAGTCTCAGCAGCACCGCACCGAAGACAATCGCTCCCAGGATCAAGCCCACAGAAAGCAGCGGGTTCCGTTTCTCTGATTTCCCCTTGGTGAGATTCGCGATATGGTTCCCGATGAACGCCCAGAAAATCAGCATCAGCAGGTTTTCCAGAATCACCAGAGCTTTGGCCTTTTCATAATCGAGGAAAGCGAAAACCACCTTGAAGAACATATAATCCGGCATTTTGTTGCGCACGAAGAGGAAAAGTCCGTATCCGGCGATAAAGGCAAAAACGACCGAGCAGATCATCCGAACTGTCTTATTCAGCTTCCATTTGGAGATCATCGCCGGGATGTGCAGCCCGGCATGCAGTCCCATGAGTATAAATGCCCAATGGGACATGGCCAGATGGAACTGCCGGGCAAAGGAAATGCTCGTCATTCCATAGAGGAAGGGAACTGCGTACCCGCTCATCGCCATCCCGCAGAAAGCCGTCAGCGCGAACGCACAAAGCAGCAGAATATTGTTCACTGTTGTCACGATCCGATACGCATTGTACTTTCCCTTGAACAGTCCTTTATACCATCTGCGGTTCAGGATCTGATGGACGATCACCAGCACCGTCATCGCGATTCCGATCCACTCATGCAGCACCTCTCCCGTGACCTGGTAGGCCATCAGGAAAAGCAGCAGCACCGTCATAATCACATCAATAATTTTCTTTTTCATAATAATATCGTTAGCTGTTAGCATTTAGTAATTAGCAGTTAGCGAGTTAACAGTTGGCAGTTAGCGTCTAAAGGTAATTTGTTTATATACCCGTTCACGTTTCCTACTTTCTACCTTCTACTTCCTACCTGATTAAAGATATGCTTCCGCCCAGGCTTTGAGTTCCTGTGCGGAGGTAGACACGGGGAAACGCTTTCCGCCCATCACTTTGGCGTCACCGGCGAGAGCCTGCATGTTCTTCGGAGCCTCACCCAATCCGGACCCGCCGGAGGTGGCGAAGGGGACGATGGTCTTGCCGGAAAAATCATATGCTTCCATAAAAGTATCGATGATAGAAGGCTCACGGTACCACCAGATCGGAAAGCCGACGAAAACCACATCATACACGCTCATATCCGCGACATGGGAAGCAATAGCCGGACGGCTTGCCCGGTCTTTCATCTCCACCGTACTGCGGCTTTTGGTGTTGGACCAGTCCAGGTCCGCATTGGTATAGCGCTGTGCCGGGACGATCTCAAAAAGGTCCGCGTTTATGGAACCCGCCAGGTTTTCCGCAACGCCGCGGGTCATCCCTCCCGCGCTGAAATATGCAACAATTGCTTTACTCATACTCATTTCTTCTGAATTTGGATCAGCTTCCTAATACGGTAACTATCCAAAAATTAAGCGTCGCACATTTGGGACAGGCACGCTTGTGCGGGCTGCACCGCACAAGGTACCAGTCCCCAACGTGCTTCTATTTATTATCAAAAGTCAAAACCACGCCATTCCCGCTCAGCAGCTGCGTGAGCTCCGACTGGTTCTTGTCAGTAATATGACCGAGACGGGTGTAAGCCCAGGAGTTGGTACCGTAAAAAACCACGACCTGATTGCCGGAATACAGGACGATATCTCCGGGACCTGTGACCGTCTGGACATCATTCCGCGGCAGGCTCTGCCCGATAGGACCGACCTGCTCAAACCCACCGTAAGGCGACATCGTAATCATCAGCGGACCGGCCTTCACCAGTTCCTTTAGTGCCTCAACACTTTGATTATTCTCCCACGCAACAGCCACATTTGTATCATTGATACGCAATGACAAACCCATTTTCTCCTCCTTCAACAGAGATTTTACAAAATCGAGCACGGTCTGCTCGGAATAGACCTCATTTTCATTCTTGAAATTATGTCCCGCACCGACAATCGGCACGAATTGCGCATCCGGAAATACCTCTGCAGCCCGTTCGGAATAAGCGATCGGCGCGATCCCGTCCTCTGTACCGTGAACGATCAGCACCTTGCCGGGATAATTCCGCATCACGTCATAAATATCAAACGAAAGAGCATCCTCCGCATAGATCCGCCCAACCGTACCGGCGATCATGGTAAAGGTATCGGGAATAGATTCCGCATCCGGAAAGGCGTCCCGCAAAATATCCTGCATCACATAATAGGGAGACACAACCACCAGTCCGGCGATCTCATCCGGACGTGTACCGGCAACATAGGTCGAAACAAATCCGCCCTGACTGTTGCCCAGCAGGAAGATCTGTGAAGCATCGATCTCCGGTCGCTCCCGCAGTGCATTGATCGCGGTATTCAGGTCCGCCGCCTCCGTCAGAACGGACATCTCGGTCATAGTCCCATCACTCTGGCTCTCATACCCGCCACCCATAAAATCAAAGAGATAGGCAGCCAACCCATTCCGTGCAAAAAGCTCCGCATAGGGCCTCATCCCATTCAGATTTCCACCGTATCCGTGAGACAGAATCACCAGCGGAAACGGAGAATTGTCATCGGGAAGATACAACTCGCCGTAGATCCGCTTTCCGTCCCGCTCCAAAGAGAATTCCTCAACCCGATATTCTCCTTCCGCGTTCACGAAATTTACAGTGAGAAAAACACTGAAGAAAAGAATCATAACAAAGAACGAAAATTTGAATTTTTTCATAAAACGCACCATTCCACTTTCTGATTACCTGTTAAGGGACAGTCGCCTTTGACAACAGTCCCTATCGGTTCATATAGGCATCAATTTCCTTCATACGCTCGCTCTGTGCCACATGGAAGGGACAGCGGCTGTCACAGTGACCGCAGCCAATACAATCGGAGGCATTTTTCTCAAGCGTGCGGTAATGCTCCGCGGCCAGCACATCCCCTGCCAGAGCCAGATCATAGTATTTATTGATCAGACCGATATCCAGCCCCATCGGACAGGGCTTGCAGTGGTTGCAGTAAACGCATTTTCCGTCAGCGTCTTTTGGCGTCAGTGTGCTGATTTCCGAATAATCCAATGCCTCTTCCAGCTGGTCGTAATAAGCAAGCAGCCGCTCAACCTCATCAACATTCGCGGCACCCGGCAGAACCGTCAGGACTCCGGGACGGTCGAGGGCATATTTGATGCACTGCCAGGGTGTCAGCGCTTTTCCGAAAGGAGAGCGCGCGGCATCCAGCATTTGTCCGGCAGAGAATGGCTTCATCACGGAAATGCCGACACCTTCCCGCTCGCAGCGTTTGTAAATCTCAGCCCGTTCATCCACGGAACCGTTGGCATATTCACCATGTCCGTAATCATAGGCCGGGTTCACGGAAAACATCAGCATATCGATCTCGACATCATCCATGATCCGCTGAATGACCTCCGGGGTATGAGAGGAAAGGCCGACATGATGCACGACGCCCGTGTCTTTGAGTTTCATGATCATCTTCAGGATCCCGTTTTTCTGATAGGTTTCCCAATCGGAAAGCTCATCCTGGCAGTGGATAAAACCGTAATCGATATAATCCGTCCGCAGCTGCTTGAGCTGCCATTCTACAGAGCGTTTGATAACGTCAGGATCAAGCGACCAGCCGTAGGTTCCGGCAGAATAATCCGCGCCGAAATGGATCTGGTAGAAGATATGCTTCCGAAAATCATGCAGAGCTTCGCCGTACATCGGGAAGGCGGCACCATCCCCGGCAGCCAGGTCAAAATAATTGATCCCGCCCTCCGCTGCTCTTTGCAGCGCCTTGACCGCGGAATCTGTCCCTGCCGCATATATACCGGATGATCCAAGCCCGATCTCGCTGATCTCATCTCCGGTCCGATAGTTGGTTCGGTATTTCATTTTCATAGCTCACATCTCCTCATTGTCCATTATTTTTTTTACATTGTACCTGTTCAAAAACTACAGCGACGCACTTGGGGACAGGCACGCTTGTGTCCGCGACACAAGATGCCAGTCCCCAAGTGCTCCGTTCTGAATCGAAATGCCCAGCTCTTTCTTTCCAGAACAGGCAGTCCTCATATAGAAACTGTACTCCACAATGCGCCAAGAGTAACTGAATAGTTACATATTGAATTCCATTATAACAGAAATCACGAAATAATCTTAATTTGGACTACAATAGAGTTAGATGATGCTAATCTCATAAACAGGGAACAGAGGGAAACATCAGATGTCAAAACAGGCTTCACAATTTCAGGAAAAGGTAATGCCCATCATCTACAGGGGCAAGGAGATCTTCAAACCGCTCAACACCGGACATATCGATGAATACGTGAGCTGCATCCGGGAATATATCGCCAATATCTTTTTCTACACGAAAAACGGCGTCACCATTATGATCGATGCCGGTTATAACTATGAACGGCTCAAAGAAAAAATGCGCTGGCTGGACATTGATCCGGCATCGATCCATCACATTCTCCTCACGCATCAGGACACCGACCATGTAGGCGCGGTCGAAACGGACAGCGACCAGCTGTTCAGTCATGCGAAACTTTACCTCAGCGAGATCGAAAACCGCTACCTCACCGGCGAAGTCCGCCGAAAGGTTATGTTCGGGATGTACAAGCTGCCGATGGTAAAGACCGACAATGAACGGGTACTGCTGAAGGACGGCGAGATTTTGGATTTCAACGGGATCCGCGTTGAATGTCTGCTGGTACCGGGACATACCTGGGGACACATGGTCTACCTGATCGACAATAAATATCTTTTCACCGGAGATACCCTCTGGTTTGGAGCGGACGGCGGGTACAGCTTTATTAACGCACTGGCAGAGGACAATGAGCTTTCCAAAAAATCACTGGCAGCCCTGAAAGAAAAACTGCAAAACCGCGGGATAAAACCTCTCGTCATTACCGGTCATACGGGATGGAGTGATGATTTCGACTTTGTCTTTGCCCACATTGACCAGGTCTGCAATTCACTGAAAAGGCAGAAACCGCACGATCCAACCGCACCGTACAACGGATATGATGAATCGGAAGACACCGAAGCAAAAGCCCGCACGATTCGTCTTACCAAGGCATACGGTTCCAAATAAATAGAATCAGGACAGTCCCAAATGAGGAATCACTAAAAAATCAAGCGGAGAAAACAAATGGATACAGCAAAATACAAAGAACTGAGCATCAAAGAATTTACAAAAGCCGCCGAAATCTACGACAGCGGACATGCCGACATTTACGAGATGTGCAAGGATGACTATCCGCCGATCCTCGAAGAGCTGGAATAGGAGATAGGAGACAGAAGGTATCAATTCAGATAATTCTTGATGGAAGAATAGGTTCCCGCACCGACGATGATGTGATCCAGGAGCGGCAAGTCGAGCTTTTTGCCGACGTCAATGATGTTCCGCGTGGTGACAATATCAGCGGCACTGGGTGTGGAATCACCGCTGGGATGATTGTGCACCAGCACAAAAGTCGCCGCGTTCAGCAGCAGCGGCTTTTTGAAGATTTCAGCCACACGGATACTGGAAGTATTGATCGTCCCTTTATAAAGCATTTCCTCAGCAATGACATAATATTTGGTGTCAAGGCTGATGATATGCAGCTCCTCGTGATCCAGGTGCTCCATCTGGTAATGCACATACTCATAAATATCTTCCGGGCAGCGCAGACGCGGCCGCTGGTCATTCCCCTGAACCGCCTTTGAAAACCGTTTGCCAAGCTCAATCGTCGCCAAAATCGCCGTGGCCTTGGCAGAACCGATCCCTTCGACTTTTATCAGCTCTTCCTTGTGGATCTTTCGCAATCCGATCAGCCCGCCATTTTCCTTTAATATAAAATTGGCAAGCTCCAGCACATTCCGCTCCTTCGTACCGCTGCCAAGCAGAATTGCCAGCAGTTCAGCATCCGAAAGAACATCAGCACCAAAGTTCAGCAGCTTCTCACGCGGCTTGCTGTCATCCGTGAAATCGGATATACGAAAGTGGTTTGTTAGTTCGGTCATGGATATAATTATACTTATTTTTAGGATGTAGGATGTAGGATGTAGCATATAGAATGTAAAGTTTTCCCACCTACGTTCTACATCCTACTTCCTACATCCTCACACCTGAAAATAACACAATGTCATGAGAAACCGCCGACATGTGATATAATGTGTACGGATAACCTCAGATGATTATCCCATGAAACATTGTACACTTTTTTGCGGAGGCAAATATGACAAAAACACTTGCAATTCTGACCGGCGGAGGCGATGTCCCCGGGCTGAACGTAGCGATGAAAGCCACTATCGTGAACGCTCTGGAAGCCGGCTACCGCGTTTTGGGTATCCGACGCGGCTGGGGTGGTCTGCTGAACTACAACCCGGAAGATCCGGAAACAAAACAGACCTACATTCGTGAACTGAGCTACAACGACGTTCGTAAGATCGACCGCTCCGGCGGTACCTTCCTTCACTCTTCCCGGACCAACCCGCAGAATGTGAAAAAGGACGTAATCCCTGATTTCCTCAAGGATTCCCCGCTTGGCGTTCAGAAAGACGAAACCACCTGGGATTACACCCCGCACATCATGCGCAACCTGGAAAACCTGGGCATCAACTACCTCGTCACTGTCGGCGGCGATGACACCCTGAGCTACACCGTCCGCATGCACAACGAAGGCATCCCGGTCGTCGCCATCCCGAAGACCATGGACAACGACGTTTTCGGCACCGACTACTGCATCGGTTTCTCCACCGCCATGACCCGCTCTGTCGAAGTCATCACCAACATGCGCACCTCCCTGGGTTCTCATGAACGTATCGGTATCATCGAACTGTTCGGCCGCAACTCCGGTGAAACCAGTTTGATCGCTTCCTACCTTGCCTCCACAGATCGCGCTGTTATCCCTGAAGTTCACTTCAATATTGATAAACTTTCCGAATTCCTGCTCGCTGACAAACGCAACAATCCGTCCCACTACTCCGTGCTGACCGTCTCTGAAGGCGCCATCATGGAAGGCGGCGACGTCATCGAAACCGGTGAAATGGACGCCTACGGCCACCGCAAGCTCGGCGGTATCGGTATGATCGTTGCCGAAGCTGTCAAGAAGCGCACCGGCTCCAACGTCATGTACCAGCAGGTTGGTTACATGATGCGCTCCGGCGCACCGGACTCTCTGGACCGCATGGTTGCCTCTTCCTTCGGTAACCTGGCCTGGCAGTGTGTTGAACGCGGCGACACCGGCCGTATGGTCGCGCTGCACGGCGGTAAATACACCACTGTTCCGGTCACCATGATCCTTGCCGGCAAGAAGATCGTCGACATCGCAGCTTACTACGATATCGAAAAGTATCGCCCGAAGATCAAGGACTTCCTCGGCGTCCCGATGTTCCTCAGCTAAATTCAATTGTAATGGCAAATGGGACTGTCACCACAAGGTGACTGTCCCAAAAATTCTTGTTTGCAAACAAAAGGGACAGTCCTATTAAGGGACGATCCCATCAAAAAGGAGATTACACAAATGATCGTTACTACAAAAGATTTATTCAAAGCTGCTTACGGCAAATACGCTATCGGCGCTTATAACATCAACAACGCCGAACAGATCATCGGTCTGTTTGAAGGCAACATGCAGTCCAAAGCCCCGTTCATCATCCAGATTTCCAAGGGTGCCCGCAAATACACCAGCACCATCATGCTCGAAGGTCTGATCCGCAGCGCTGACCAGATGTACCCGGATGCCATCTTCGCGGTCCATCTTGATCACGGCGATGAAGAAACCTGCTACGACTGCATCAACAGCGGTTTCTATTCCTCCGTCATGATCGACGCCTCCTCCAAGCCGTTCGATGAGAACGTCGCCATCACCAAGCGTGTTGTCGATGCAGCTCATGCCAAAGGCTTGGTTGTGGAAGCTGAACTCGGCCAGCTGGGCGGCGTGGAAGAACACGTTACCGTCTCCGAAGCCGACGCAAAACTGACCGATCCGGATTCCGTCAAAGAATTCGTTGAAAAGACCGGTGTTGATTCCCTCGCTGTCGCGATCGGTACCTCCCACGGTGCTTTCAAATTCTCCGGTTCCCAGAGCCTGCACTTCGACGTTCTCTCCGAGATCCAGAAGCGCGTCCCGGGCTTCCCGCTCGTCATGCACGGTTCCTCCTCCGTCCCGCAGGAAGAAGTTGCTCGCATCAACGCCGCCGGCGGTAACCTTGCCGGTGCGAAGGGTGTCGACGACAACCAGTTCCTGAAGGCCGCTTCCCTCGGCGTGACCAAGATCAACATCGACACCGATGGCCGTCTGGTCTGGACCCGCGTCCACCGCGAATACTTCCGCGATCATCCGGAAGCCTTCGACTTCCGCCCCATCGGCAAGATCTTCATGTCCGAATACGCCAACTTCATCGCCGCCAAGAACGTCAAACTCGGTTCTGCCGGCCACCTCGACGAAGTCCGCAAACTGATCCAGGGCTAAACCTTACAAATCAAACTTTGAAAACTGCCGCGTGATTCGCGGCAGTTTTTCAAATTGGAGAGTGTTATGAACCAAACAATGTATCAGGTTTCAACCCTTCAGGCACTGGCGATGGGATATACCCGTCCTATCATCACAGTCAGAGAGCTTCTGCAGCATGGTGATTCCGGTCTGGGAACTTTCGAAAACGTTGATGGGGAAATGATCGTTGCCGATGGACACTGCTACCGGGCCGATGAAAAAGGTTCCGTACAGGAAATACCCCAGGAAACAGGTGTTTCCTTCTCCTCGGTGACATTTCTCCAACAGGAACGCAGGGAAAAACTGACAGAAATCACAGACATCGATTCACTGAAAAGCCTGCTGACGGTCAAAATCGAAGAGCGGTTCGGACTGAACAGCATGCATATCGTCCGGATCGACGGCTATTTCGAAGAAGTCAAGGCACGGGCGGAGAACGGCTTTCATTCCCAGCACGTCTCCCTCAAAGACATCCTGGCGAAAACCCAGAAAGACTTTGTATTTCGGAATCTCAGCGGCACCCTGATATGTGTCTACTTCCCGGATTACATGGATGGCATCAATATGCCCGGCTGGCACTTTCATTTAATCTCGGAAGACAGAACCCGCGGCGGCCATGTTTTCGATCTGCATATGACGAATGGAGAAGCAATCATCGACAAAATCCAATGTCTCACCATCCAGCTCCCCACCGATCCCGCCTTTGACACCTACGCACTCAAAGAAGCCTCTCACGATGAAATCAAACAGGTCGAGCAGGGGAAATAAGATATTTTATAACTGTTCAGAATCCATAAATATCTCAGGTGGTGATTAATAGTTGCTGACTTTCCTGTATAATAGAGATGTCTGGAGGAAAAGTTATGAAAAATACATCAAAGGTTTTAAAAAATACGATTGTAGATGCTGTAGGGCTCATCATACTTGGTTTGCTTCTGTTGATCTGGTCAAAGCACTCATTGACCGCAATTTTCCAAATCACGGGAATCGCGTTGATCGTTATTGGTGTTTTGAAATGGGTGTTTTACTTTTTCGATAAAGAGCAAAAACAGCGAAGCATTTTTGATCTGGTTATCGGATTGATCATGATCGCGTGCGGGATCTTTCTGTTTGTCCGCGCAGAACCATTGGTTGACTACTTCCCTGCAGTCAGTGCTATCGTGTTGGGATATGGCGCAATCAGGATGATCACACAGGCAGTCAACGCCCGTATGGAATCAATGAAAAAATTTCTGATTCCACTGATTTTCGGCATCATATTACTGGTAATCGCGACAATTGTTTTCGTTCATCCTGTTTTCCTGCTTGACTTCATGGTGCAGGTCACAGGAGTTGCTATGATGATCGAAGGGGTCTTCATGCTGATTTTGCTGCTCCTCTAAATCAATCTCAGATATCACATAATTGATTTCAAAATATGTAAAACAGCAGAAATGACGGACCCTCAGGTCCGTCATTTCTTTTGCTCTATTTATTTACCGTACTTTTGGATGCAATGTGACCACTTCGTATGTACAATGTGATTCTGTACGTGTTAGGATCGCCCAACCGGCGATACCGGGGGACACATACAAATCAGTATCTCCCACGCGATAATAGCCTTTTACATAAAGTCCCAGCAAACTGTACACCGTATGCAGGGGGAAGTATTGCCCGTCATGGGTGTGGCCTGACAACTGAAGGTCTGCTTTTTGCGCTAAAATATCCTCCGGCTGGTAGGGCGTATGCTCAATACAGATCAGATACCCCTCTCCCGGCAGGGCGGGCAAATCATTGGGGCTGAGCCTTTCTTCCGGACGGCTCGGATCCTCTCTGCCAAGCAGAATGAGGTCATCAGCAAGGCGGACATACTCATCCTTCACAATGGTAATGCCGTTTGCCAGCATTGTTTCAGCCAACTCTTCCTCGGTATATTTCATGCCTCCGGCCAGGCTTGCGTTATCCTGACGGTCATGATTTCCATAAGTAAAATAAAGGGGCACGTCAAGTTCACCAAAGCGCGCGTACAGTTCCTGCATCTCTTCCTTTGTTGTATATTCATCCGTGATGTCTCCGCCCAATATGATAAATTCCGGTTCCTGCTCTTTGATCTCATGAAGAGCTTTTTCAAAACTTTCTTTCCGCTGGGCGGTACCATAATGCAGATCAGCCAGAAAAACGAATTTATGTTCAGCTTTCAGTTTTTCTGAGTTAAAAGTCAGGGTGTGTGGTCTGATCACCTGCATATTCACCACAGAATAAACAAGGAGTGATACAGTACAGATGATACTGAACAGCCCAGAATATTTCATCAACAGCTTTTTTTGTCTGATTATGCCGAACAGGAGAAAAATAACATCCCGAATCAAATCCGCCAGGAAGGCAAGATACAGACCGCCAAACAATAGCGGGAATTTCCATGTCAAAATACTGTTCGATACGACTTGAAAATAAGCAAGAACGATACAAATCAGCAGCTTCAGTATAATAAATCCGGCTGAGGTTTTCCACCCGGCGCGGGCTCGAAGGTCTCTCTGCGCAAAATGAAGACCCAACGCTGAAACAAATGTAATAAGCGAAACAATAAAAATCTCTGCCGTCATCTCATTCCATCTCCTGATTTCCTGTCACAGAATCCAACTCTGCCACATTTTCGGGAATTATCAAAATTCATTTTTTGTATCTATTCAGAACGGAGCACTTGGGGACTGGCACCTTGTGCGGCGCAGCCCGCAAAAGTGTGCCTGTCACCATGTGCGTCGCAGCGGGTTCTGAACAGATACCATTTTTTTAGCTAAGCAATCAGAATTGATTAGCATCCAAAGGTGTGCATGTCATTGATTATACCCCATTACCGGGTTCTTCCTTATGACAACAAAAGGAAAACGGCGTACATCTCAGAAAATAAGGCGCACACGAAGCCGGAGCTGATGTGCCATAAGTGCTGTCCGCAGATAACATTGATGCTGAGCCCTATACGATACCCGCAGCGACGCACATGAGGACAGGCAAACTTGTGTCGGCTTCGCGGCACAAGCTGCCAGTCTCCACATGCTCCATTCTGAATAAATACGTTAAAATAGAGGTAAGGATTCGTTGAGAGGAGAATTTCGGATATGGCGATCAGGATACCGGCAAATCATGACGTACGGCATCGCCTTCTTCGAGAAAACAGCACTTGTAAAAGGCGCGAGAACCTTATAAGATCTGATAGATAAATAGAAAAAGGAGACGAAAAAAATGAGAAAGCAATTATTTTTTTCGATCATTGTCCTTGCTGCGATTTGCATGACAGGGTTTGGATGCGGCTCCGTATCAGCAGAGGACGTTCAGCGGGAAGTTATCCGGCTGGATGAAGATGGCTATCTGTACTATATGGATTATACAAAGGACTATTATGGTACGGATGTAATCGACAAATTACGAGAAGGGGGATTTATCGATACGGGATGTTCCACTTTCTTCACATACAACACCAACGGCGAACCCATCACTTGCAGAAACTACGACTACCCTCACCGCGTTTCGGAAGAGGATCGTTCCCTCACAGGGCTGAACATCGTGCTCCACACAAAACCTGAAGGCAAGTATGAATCCATCGCTATGGCTGATGCTGTCTGGTGTAATCAAACAAATCCGCTGCTGCAGCAGGGTGGACCGGACATGCCTGGTTTTGATGCCAGCCTGCTTGATATCATTCCATATCAATGCATGGATGGAATCAATGAGAAGGGCCTGAGCGTATCGATCCTGCGAGTGGATATCAAAGAAGGAGATGAACCGGCGAATTATCCGATTGCATCAAGTATGCTGCTGCGTTATATGCTTGACGACTGCGCGAACGTTGAGGAAGCCATTCAAAAAGTCGATACGGCGATCGTAACACCTGAAGACTGGCAGGACTGCCACATATATGTAACGGATGCGGAAGGTAATTATGCTGTGATCGAGAGCCGAAACGGCATCGTTTCGACCGTCGAATCGGATGTTGTGACGAACTTTTATCTCTCATACGATGATATTGCGGATTCCTACAGAAACGGAAATCTCTGCGAAAACGCCCTCATGCTGACAGATGAGTATGGAGAAAAGCAGTACAAATTTGGGTACGGTCACGGTTATCATCGGTTTATCACCATAGCCAGCCAGCTGAAAAGTCACATAGACACGACATCACAAGATTATCGCACCGTGATGCCGGAATCCGCAGCACTGGTCATTCTCCAAAGCGCCGCACAAAACCCGTACACAAAGGCATCCGGGATATCTATGACCCAATACAGTGTTATTTACAATAATGCGAAAAAGACACTGGAAGTATGGCCATTCCAGAATTATCAGACGTCATACGCATTTGATGTAACAGGTGCCCGGCTTCATTAATAAATCATAGTTGATAAGGGTCTGTTCAGAACCCGGCGGTATATCACAGAAAACAGTTTTCCCGTGTTGGCTTGGCAGCAGGAAAGCTGTTCTCTTGTGTTTTGTCTTGAATCATAACGTTTTTGTGCGTTGTTTCAGCAGGGGAATCAAGTGCCGTTCGACCGTGGACAGCGTGGTTCGGTTGCCAGTCCTTTGTGCGGGCGAAGCCGCAGCAAGAGAGCTGCGTCGTCCTGTCTGAGGAAATCGAGACTATATATAATGCTTTCTCTGATTCATCGCTGAATCAAGAATGTCGAAGAGCATCCGTATATGCGGCGGAGCGATTATAATACACGCATCTTTGCGAGGAATTCGTCTGCGGTCATTCCGGCTATCGCGGCTGCCTGTTCCAGTGTGATGATTCCATTCCGCTGAGAGTTTACCAGAATGTTAAAATTTTTCCGTTGTTCCTGTTCCACACCCTGTTCGATGCCCTGTTCGATGCCCTGTTCGATGCCCTGCTCAAATGCTTCGTCTTTAATTTCCATTTCATGTATTGCCATGTTCATATATTCCAGTCTCCTTTCTTCGTTCGATTTGATGTCGTTTACCGCATTTTCCAACGTTCTGCTGTATTCTCCGGAAATCTCTCCATCGTTCAGGTAACGGACGACTTCCAACAATTCCGCTCCAATCTCTCCGATTTTCCCGGTCGTATTGAGAACGACCTTCTTTGTGCCGTCTCCGAATGAGAGTCCCGGTTCTTCATGACACATATTTTCAAAGGTATAAATATATCGTTCCCGTTCAAATGGATCGTAATTGCAGATAAATATCACATAAGTATCCATCAGTGTCAGTTCATCGATCGTTTTCCGTTTCACCATAACTTTTTCCCTTACGTTAATTCTACACCGTTCCAAAAGAAAAACCAATAGCAAGATTTTTGTCAACTGAAAAAAAGCACGCGTGGGGACGTATCCTGTATGTCCCGTCGCGAAGCAGGCGAAGCTCCTGCTCTGAATCCAATCGAGCGAAGCTCGCACCTTACAGAGCAGGCAGGGTGCGTCCCCTCAATGCTTTGCTTAATTTATACGGGTGACAACTTGTCTGACGGACGCTCTGGCTTAATTTGGCGAGGGGTTGTGGGGACGTATCCTGTATGTCCCGTTGCGAAGTAGGCGAAGCTCCTGCTCTGTATCCAATCGAGCGAAGCACGCACCTTACAGAGCAGGAAGGGTGCGTCCCCTCATTGATTTGCTAATTTATACGGGTGACGGCTTGTCTGACGGACGCTCTGCCTTGATTTGGCGAGGGGTTGTGGGGGACGGTTCTCAGTGTCCCTGCTTCGCGACGGGACACGTGAGAGCCGTCCCCGTGTCTCGTCAGGGACATCGGGGTGCGTCCCCTCAATGATTTGCTAATTTATACGGGTGACGGCTTGTCTGACGGACGCTCTGCCTTGATTTGGCGAGGGGGTGTGGGGACGGTTCTCAGTGTCCCGTCAGGGACATCGGGACGTATCCTGTATGTCCCGTCGCGAAGCAGGGACATCAGGGTGCGTCCCCTCAATGCTTTGCTTAATTTATACGGGTGACAACTTGTCTGACGGACGCTCTGCCCAGATTCGGCGAGGGGTTGTGGGGACGGTTCTCAGTGTCCCTGCTTCGCGACGGGACACTGAGAGCCGTCCCCGTGTCCCGTCAGGGACACGGCGGGGTTATCCTCCGCTGCCGATGGTTACGTCGAGGGAGACCGGGGAGCCCAAGCCGGTGATGGTATTGGAAGTGGATGACAACATCTTTGCCCCGATACTGGCGGCATATACTCCGTCTCCGAAGTATTCGGCAATGACCTCTGTCGTCCCCTCTGTTATGGTCAGCTGACAACCCGCGCCGTAAGATTCCTCGATACAGGGTGCACCCCTCTGATTACTATCTCTGTTATAGGTATAGTACATATGACCCGGCCTCGTGGGGGTGGAGTCATCGGATGATTTCGTTTCCGCTGTGACCGTGACGGTATCACCGACATTCAGGTTCGCAGGAGCGGTGATGGTTGTCGTCGTCTGTGTCAAGCCGGAGGAAAGCGAGACCGCGTTCATCCTCGCCGGGTAAAAGGCTCTCTTCTCATTGTAAGAATCCGATCCCGGGAAACGAACACTGAGCTGCTGTTCACCTGTTGAAGTGAAATGGACATGTTCCAACTGGCAGGAATAGAGGCCGCTGCCGACCCGCCTGATGGTACATTCATTCGCAGCGGAACCGGAGGCAATTTGCCCCTACTTCAAGTACATGCGATTCGGCGAGGTGTTGCGGAGACGTATCCTGTATGTCCCGTCAGGGACATCAGGGTGCGTCCCCTCAATGCCTTGCTAATTTATACGGGTGATGGCTTGTCTGACGAGCGCTCTGCCTGGATTCGGCGAGGGGTTGTGGGGAAGCAAAGCCTCACGGGATTCAGCGTTTCGGTTAATGAGGGGCGCCTGTCCGGGGATACTGTGTTCGTGAGACGGGTACAGGCCCGCAAGCGGTCCAGTCCCCGGATGAGCGCACGCGAATCGGCGAGGGGTTGGGGGGACGGTTCTCAGTGTCCCTGCTTCGCGACGGGACACTGAGAGCCGTCCCCGTGTCCCTTGCGGGACACGGCGCGGGGTTATTCGCCGCCGATGGTTACGTCGAGGGAGACCGGGGAGCCGGTTTCCGGCTTGATGATGGTTTTTTCCATCATGCTGGGGGCGAAAGAGTCGTTGCCTGGGAATTCCACGATCACGACGTCCGCATCAGCGGTGATCTCGAGGGAACATCCATAACCGGTACAGGTCTTGACACGTCTGTTTTCCGAACGGTTATAGGTGTAGAACACATAAGACGGATCGCTTACCGGATTTCCCTCATTCCCATACTCAAAGGACTTCGCTTTCATGGTTCTCGTTTCACCGGCGGTAAATTGAGTTGCTTCCCCCTCAGCGAAAACGAAATCGGTAAAGGACGCTGTCTTCTCACCCGTAAGCGATAACGCGATCATCACCGGGAAGTCCGCATTTGCGGAGGCAAGCATTTTTGAACTATTGCCCGCATACCTGGCTTTGATGGTCTTGTTCCCGGTTTTTGTGAAGTGCACCTTCGTGTCAGTAGTGCAGCCAAATCCGCCTTCAACACTGATCAGATTGCAGGTGACGCTGTTTGGCGACATATCACCATTACTGAAGGTAATAGTCTCGCCGGTCATATCAATGTTTGAGTCTTCCGGCTGGGTGACGATTACCTTCAGCTGGAACTCATAGGCCAGTTGATGACAATCCGAAGGCGTCGGATACTGCTGGCAATAACTGTAGGCATTTGAACCGTAGCGCTCCGGATAGTAGGGATAATACACAGTTCCTGACCCGGTATTGAAGTACAGCCGTCCTTCAGAATAAATGTTGTCCGTCACCGGTGTGATCGCAACACCATATAGAGCTACACGAACTTCATCGGTTGATGGTTTATATTGACTGTCCCCTTCATAAGAAATCGTCACCTTTGTATCACTTAAATCGATCGAACTGAACTTGATCTCATAAGTACTACTGCTTGCCGTAAAATCTGATGGACTGGATGAAGTTTCCAATAAGCCACAGCTGCCACTAACATGATCTACAACTGCCTTTCCTTGTTCATCTTTGGAAATCGTAACGGAACACTCGTTGCCTGTCTGATCAAACTTGTAGGTTATCTTTCCTGTCGGGAAACTTGTGGTGCCTTCCTCAGTCGTCTTAATCGTCGTCGTAAGTTTCGGTCTGGAATCTTCATCATCATAGGTAAGTGTGAATCTACCTTCAGTAATCGAGCTGACTTTGCCGACAAGATTTCCTGTGACAGGCTCCGACTTTTTATTTGACCAGTCACCCATATATTCAGCTTTGACCGTGTTCGACGTTTGATCGGTTATTGGCAGTCCTTTTAATTCAATGATAAGACGCCCTTCAGTTAAACTCCATACATCAGCAGTTCCGCCGCCGCAGTCTGATAAAAGGGAAGCAGAATATCTCTCCGTTTTTGAGAATTCCAATGGGACCGTGCAGGTATACCCGCCTTTGGTGATCACCAGCGGCCCGCCCGGCCAATAATTATTGGACAAAGATTTCGGTGTGTACTGCAGACTCAAAGACATATTCACTTCACCATCAGCAGTATTTTTGATCTCAGATATTGCAAGTGTAGTTTCTGTCGGATTTATAAACGTACTTTCTCCATATGCACCTGAATGTTCAGTATATTCATCATGATAACTTCCCAAAAAGTTGATATATATCTTATCAGCTTCATCCGGATCAAATTTAACACCTTTTAATGTCCATTTTTTTACAAACCAGGAATCCACTTGTGTTCCTGAGCCACCAGGTTTGGACCCATGGGACCCATCTGCTATATCAATTACTCCTTTACATTTATCATTATCCTCAATATGTGTACTATATCGATCAAACGAAACTGAACAGGTTTTGCCATTTGATGTTACGAATTCAACGCTTCCATTACCAGTTCCATTAGATTGAAAACCAGTAAACTTAAGGTCAAAAGCTATATACTTTTCTCCGTTGCTGAGTTGAATTGCTTCAATATTTTCAATCCATGAATTTAATTGACTAGTATATGTATATGAAGTATCAGACGACTCATATAATAAATCTTCTGTACCATTATAAGAAGCCTTAATCGTAATCGATCTTGGAGATTCATAACTCACTTTCAAATTAGCAGCATAAATATTCAACTCAAATATGCCCGTATTCCGATCATAATTAGCGGTACTCCCACCGCCATCAATCCCTTCACATGTTACATTCTGACAAGTGACTGTGAATGAATAACCATAATATCTATAATTAAAAGTAATTTCAGTTTTTAAATCTCCAGTAAAAGACGCATCATTTAAAATTGAAGCAATTTTTTTAACTCTTACACCTAATGAAAAATTGTATTGTCCACCATTTTTACTGAAAGAAACACCATCTACCTGGACAGCAGTCGGAAGTTTGTCATACACAATAGGCGCAGAAGACGGACCAAAATAGAGATCACCGCTGTATTCGATTTTGTCGGCTGATGAAATAAAAGTCGTAGCATCGAACGGGAGATCTTTAAAAACCAACCTTTCCGGTGATTCGCTCGAGTCAACAATGGTATTGGGAGACTCGATTTGCTCGCCATTTATCTTAAGCGTTTTTGCGGTCAGATCATATTCAGCGATCCTTGCGGACAGTTCATATTCAGGGTTATTTGCCCCAACAGAGATCTTGATCGTCCCTGTCGGTTTTCTTCCCTGAGCCTCTGACTCATCCCAACTCAGCAAAGATTCCAGCCACATAAAGGGATCAATACCAATACCCTTCTTATACCAATATGCCTTGTTAACTTTGATCGTCGTATCGACACGGTCAAAGAGGACCTTGGTGCTTGTCGAGGGATTGAAGAAGCCGTCACCGCTGTATTCCACGGAGACCCGGTCTGCGGAAGTGTCTTCCACCAGCATATTGGTTCCCTTGTAGTTCTTCCTGTCCTCGCTGACAGTGCCTGTACCCGGTTCGCAGCTGAGCTTGCCGGTTTCGATGGTGAGTTCACAGCTGCTGCTGCCGATCACGAATTTGACCGTTCCGGTCGGTTTTCTGCCATCTGCTATGGATTCATCCCAGTCCAGCAGGGCGGAAACGGTAGCATGCTGCGCATCGAATTTCGATGCGGCTGCTACACTGATCTCCGTGTCCACGGTCTTGAACAACACAGTTTCAGCAGTAGACGGATTAAAGACGGCGTCACCGCTGTATTCTGCCTTGATACGGGCGGCGGATGTATCGCTCAGCAGCATTTCCTCGATCACCATCCGATAATTACTGCCGGTTCGATCCCAATCCGCGACCGGCTTGGATCCACAGGTCAGTATCCGTGTGGCAAGATTCAATTCGCAAATATTACCGCCGGCAGTGAATTTGACCGTCCCGGTAGGCTTGCGGGTATATGCCTTCTCCGCGTCCCAAGAGAGCGTGGAAACCAGATTTGCCAATCCCGGATCACCCGGCTTATAGGCACTGTTGATCACCAGTGCCGTGGGGACCTTGGTAAAGGACAGCTTGTCGGAAGCCGAAGCCAGGAAGGAGCCGGAGCCGGAATATTCTGCCTTGAGGTCCTCACCCGCACCCGCGCCCATGTTCAGGTTCTTGACGGTGAAAGTCAGCTGTTTATCGCCCGGTGTGACAGTAACCGTATTGGATGAGCAGTCGGTGAAACGCACCGGGTTCGCCGCCAGATCCAGCGTACAGGCTGCTGAACCGGAGGTCAGCTTGATGGTGCCTTGCGGCGTACCTACTGCCAGCGGCGTACTCTCCCATCTCAGCGTTATATCGGCATTTACCAACCCGGCAGGAGTCTTATCCAGGCCGATTCCCAGAGTCGTTGTGGTCGGGATCGTTTCGAAGAGGAGAAAATCGCTGGCGGAGGCGTTGAAGAGGGCGTCGCCGGCGTAGTCCGCTTTGATGCGGTCCGGGGTGTTTCCCGCGGTCAGCAGGACGTTGGTGAATGTCAACGTATACTGACCGGCAGTACCCTGATCCAGCCAGACTTCTGTTGTGCTGTCAGCGCAGGTGAAGTTCGTCTGTTTCTTCGGATTTGTCTCGGTTCCCTTGATCGGGTCGAGCGTCAGCTTACAGCTGTCGGAGCCGACTGCGAAAGTGATCACGCCGATTGGGACGTCAGTTCCCACAGCTGCTGGATCCCAGCTCAGCACCGACGTCCAATTCGCCCGGATATCACCGGATTTAAAGGCCTTGGATACAGTGATCACCGTATCGGCCTTGTCAAAGTATTTCGTCTTCGAAGAGGACGGGTTGAACAAATCATCACCGGAATATTCAACTTTGATACCGTCAGCAGTTCCATCGCCGATCTTCAGGCCTTCGATAGTGTACTTCGGATAAACTTCACGAATATTACTTCCAACATACTCCAATTTTGCTGCTCTGACATCACAGTCAGTGAAGACGGGATCAGCAGTGCCCTTCAACTGCATTGTGCAGCTGGATGCACCAACGGTGATCTTGAATGTACCGGATGGGCGGAAGGCATAATCATTATGATCAAATCTCTCCATACCGGCAAGAAACTGATCCCATTTCTGCATAAAGGTGATAGCCACGGTTCCATCCGGCATCATACGAGCACTATCAATGTCCGTTTGCGTATCCACCTTATGCTCATATTTCGAAGCCCGGAACAGATTGTCTCCCAAATATTCCGTGCTGGCGCTGTTTTTCGAGATTTTGCCCATTTCGAGTTCATGGAGGGTAAATTGCCATATCTTTCCGCTTGGCACTCCATCTATACCGTAAACATTACAAATATCCGAATGAATGGTCGTTCCGGTTAATCTCAGTGGGCAAACTTTATCTCCCACCTTCAGGTTGATCGTCCCCGTCGGTATTCTGCCGCTTTCCGAGGGCTCTTCCGTCCAACTCAATTGTAAAATTATATAGTATTCACCAGGTTCAAAATCCTGATACATTCTGATAATCTTCATCTCGGTCGGGATGGACTCGAAGAGGACGAACTCAGTGGTGGAGGGGTTGAAGTTCGCGTCACCGCTGTATTCGGCTTTGACGCGATCGGCTGTGGAACCGGACGAGAGCATGATATTCAGCATCTCCCAGGTGATGGTCTCCCACTCTATGGTGGGATCAGACTCATCGGGAGAGGTCGAAGGGGACGGCTTGATTTTCGTAGTATTTTTTTCCATGCAGGTGAAATCTTTCACATTTCCGTCAGACCCATCGAATGTCAGCTTGCAACTGTCGCTGCCGATGGTGAACGTGATCGTGCCGGTCGGGACTTTGGCGCCCGCTTCGGTCTTGTTCCAGGTCAGCAGGGTATTCAGGTCAGCGTATGAGGTACCGGCTTTTTTGGCCTTTTCGATATCCAGTTCGGTATCGTATTTGTCGAAGGATTTCACCGAGGAAGCGGAAGGCAGGAAGAGTCCGTCACCGGAATATTCCGCTTTGATCTCTGTGCCTGTAACGTCAGCAAACTTCAGATTGGTGATATGATAGGTCTTTGTTTTTGAACCCCGGTAAATACCGGCGTTTCTTTGGAAATATCCAGTGTACAAACCGCGGAGCCCATGGTGAATTTGATCGTTCCCGACGGGACTTTTCCAGCCTGCAGCGGTTCGTCTGTCCAACTCAGCACAGCATCCACATCCACCAGACCGGAACCGGTTTTACTCTCGTTTTCAATCTCCAGCGTGGTCGGGATAGTATCGAGCAGCAAAAATTCACTGGTGGACGGATTGAAGACCGCGTCACCGCTGTA
>CADATZ010000025.1 GCA_902791025.1 uncultured Chloroflexota bacterium
TTTGGTAGAAATGTGTATACAGGATGTAGCTATCCTTGGCGTTATGCCTCATTTTTTTCAGCATAGCGGACTTTTTACAGAAATTATTTCACACTACCTCTTACACTGCAATAAGTGAACAACATCAAATTTCTACAGCTTCGTCGCTACGCTCCTCAACTGTAGAAATTTGCGCCGACGCGATAGACCATTCAAACAGCCTGCGGAAGCGATTGTTCAAATCTGCGCCTTTTTATCATCGGAGGTAAGCCTCCATTTGCTGAACAAATTCTGCGATTATTCCAATAGCTCATGTAATATCGCCAGATCAGCGTTTTCAGCTCTTCTTTTGTCATTTTCTCCGGATTATAGCGATGATATAAGAGTTCCTCCTTCATTCTTGCCCACATGCTTTCACAGCGGGCATTATCATGGCATCTGCCGCCGGCACTGTTCATACTTTGCCGGATTCCATATTTCTCAAGCGTCTTGCGATATTCCTCGCTGGTGTATTGGCTGCCTCTGTCAGAATGTATGATCGCTCCTTTCAGCTTGGGATATGATTTATAGGCATTAGTCACTGTATTTACACATAATGCTGCTTTCATGTTGTCATCCATGGACAACCCGATCACCGAGATATCGAAGCAGTCGAAAATGGCTGATACATACAGTTTCCCGTCTTTTGCCTTGATTTCTGTAATATCGGTTATACATTTCTTTAGCGGTTCTTCTGATGTGAAGTCTCTCTTAATCAAATCATCCGATTTTTAAGCTTCTTTGTCTGCTTTCGTGATTCCGTTCGGCTTTCTTTTGGTATTATGGATTAAGCCCAGCGTTTGCATTATTCTATAGACTGTCCGTTCACTGGGAATTGATACATTTTCCGTTTCTTTTAGTTTCAATGCCTGATACATCCGGATCCGCCCGTAACTGTCATTACATTCGTCTTCCTGTATGATTCCGGTCATCAGATCTGCCAACCCTTGATATTTCCATAGCTTATCCCGGTTTTTTAAATATTGGTAATAGCCCTGTCTGCTGACATGTAATACTCTACAATAAAATGCCACTTTTCCGTTATTCCCGCCGTCTTTAGTCTTCTGTGCTATGAATTTCATCCTGCTGTCTTTGCTGACTTCCGACGGCTCGCTGCGAAAAAAGCGCTGGCTTCTTCCAAAAATTCATTTTCTTCTTTCAGTCGGCGATTTTCCCGCGTCAGTTCCTTTATCTGCTTCCTTAATTCTTTTACCTCTTCCGCCAGGCTTATTGCTGTTTGCGGTGATTGCGTTCCGGTATCCAATTTCCCATCACGTTGTGCCCGCTGCCATCCATAGATTGTATTCACCGGAACGTCCAGCTCCTTCGCTGCTTTATTCGTTCCAATCTCCTCCACAAGTTTTAATGCCTGGATTTTATATTCCTTATCATAACTTCTCTGTTGCTTCATTTTTGACTTCTTAACTTCATCTGATTCTAATCTATCCTTGAGTATTAAGGTGTCAACTTTTATTGTACAGGACCACCTTAAGCTCTGAGTGCAGTGATGGGTTGATAAGCGTACCAAGAAGTGCACCAGCTGATCGATGGACACAATGAGAGGCTTTGCTTTCAGAAAGGGTGTTTGAAATGATAATTCTTGGGATAATCCTTGGGATTGTAGGCTTATTAGCTCTTGGTGGGGCAGTGCTTTTGATACAGGATATGCTTTGGTATAGACGTATAGATAAGGAAGAAAGCAACAATAGGGATTTGACGAAGGCATAATCGCAAGTTAGGAGAAGGATTGAAATGAAAGCGGTAATTTTAGCAGGTGGCTATGGCACTCGGATTTCTGAAGAGTCTCAGTTTAAGCCTAAACCAATGATTGAGATCGGCGAGCAACCGATTCTCTGGCACATTATGAAAGGCTATTCTACCTACGGAGTCAAGGAATTCATCATCTGTGCAGGATATAAGCAGCATGTGATTAAGGAATGGTTTGCTGATTACTTTCTTCATACTTCTGATATTACATTTGATTTCGAACAGGATAATAAAATCATTGTTCATGATAAACACACAGAAAAATGGAAGGTGACTGTGGTTGACACAGGTCTTAATACAATGACCGGTGGTCGTGTTAAGAGAATTCAGAAATATGTTGGGAATGAATCTTTCTATCTGACTTATGGCGATGCTGTTTCAGATGTGAATATAGATAAATTAACGGAGTTCCATAAAACACACGGGAAATGTCTAACATTAACAGCAGTCACAATAGGGCAACAAAAAGGCGTTCTTGATATGACAAAAGACAACACAATTACCGCCTTCCGAGAAAAAGAGAATACCGATGGTGCTGTAATAAATGGTGGGTATATGGTATGCAATCCAAAACTATTTGATTATCTTGTAGATGATAAAACAGTACTGGAGCAGGATCCGATGAGAAAGCTAGCAGAAAAAGGCGAACTGAAGGGCTTTTATCATGCAGGCTTCTGGCAGTGTATGGATACCAAGAGAGAGAAGGACAAGTTGGAAAGTCTCTGGGCGAGTGGAAAGGCTCCTTGGAAGACGTGGGTGGAATAATGAGTTTCAATTTGAGTTTCTATAAAGGGAAAAAAGTATTGGTCACAGGACACACGGGATTTAAAGGGTCATGGATGTCCGTGATGCTTGTGAACGCTGAAGCAGAGGTTATAGGATACTCCTCTTGTTCTAAAACCGATACTAGGCTGTTTGACTTATGCGGAGTTAAGGATCAGATTACCCACATTAAGGGAGACGTGAGAGATTTATACCATCTTATTGCTGTGTTCCAAGAGTACCAGCCTGAAATCGTCATCCATATGGCTGCGCAGCCTATCGTACGAGATAGCTACAAAGATCCTGTTGGAACGTATTCGACAAACGTCATGGGTACCGTGAACATCTGCGAAGCTGTTAGACAGATACCTTCTGTCCGATCTTTCCTCAATGTGACAACAGATAAGGTCTATGAAAACAAGGAATGGGAATGGGGATATAGGGAAAATGAACCTCTCGATGGTTATGATCCTTACTCCAACTCAAAGTCTTGCTCTGAGCTTGTTACTCATAGCTATAAATCATCCTTCTTCACTGATGGGCGTGTAGCTGTCTCTACAGCTCGTGCTGGTAATGTGATCGGCGGTGGAGATTTTGCAAACGATAGGATTATACCTGACTGCATAAGAGCAGCGGTTAGGGGTGAAGACATCATCGTCCGTAATCCTTTTTCGACTCGTCCTTATCAGCATGTTTTGGAGCCGATTTTTGCGTATCTTATGATTGCCGCAATGCAGTATCAGGATCAGAAGTATGCCTCTTGGTACAATGTTGGACCTGATGACCAAGATTGTTTCCAGACGGGTGCTTTGGTGGACCTGTTCGTAAAGCACTGGGGCGAAGGCTTGAAGTGGATTGATAGATATGACGGCGGCCCTCACGAGGCGAACTTCCTGAAGCTTGATTGCTCGAAACTGAAGACCATCTTCGGCTGGAAACCACACTGGAATTTAGAGAAGGCGATTGAGAAAGTAGTCGAGTGGAGCAAGGCTTGGGTTGGAGGCTCTGATGTCCGCGCTGTGATGGACAAGCAGATAGAAGAATTCCTGGAGGTAAAGTAATTATGAGCGCTTGGAATAACGAGGCGGAAGCCAGAGAACAAATAAAGGAAATGGTAGCACAGTACTACCATGATTTTAAGGAGAAAAAGAACGAATTTAAACCTGGAGATCGTATCTCCTACGCATCTCGTGTGTTTGATGAAAAGGAGATGCAGGCACTCACAGATGCAACCTTGGATTTCTGGTTGACCACTGGTCGCTTTTCTGATCAATTCGAGAAAGATTTTGCCTCGTGGATAGGAGTGAAATATGCTCATCTCGTAAATTCTGGTTCTTCCGCAAATCTGATTGCATTCATGGCTCTTACAGCTCCAGAGCTTGGTGACCGGCAGATCAAGCCAAGTGATGAGGTTATAACTGTCGCTTGCGGGTTTCCGACTACCGTAACACCGGTTCTGAACTACGGTGTAGTTCCTGTCTTTATAGATGTTACAGTTCCCCAGTACAACATCGATGTGACTAAGCTGGAAGGTGCACTAAGCGAAAAAACGAAGGCAGTCATGATTGCACACACACTTGGTAACCCGTTTGATTTGAAGGCTGTAAAGGCCTTCTGTGATAAGCACAATCTGTGGCTGGTAGAGGATAACTGTGATGCGCTGGGAACTAAGTACACAATTGATGGCGTGACAAAATATACTGGAACATGGGGTGATATTGGAACAAGTTCTTTCTATCCCCCTCATCATATGACCATGGGCGAGGGTGGTTGTGTTTACACCAATAATCCGCTTCTGCATCGGCTTATCCTATCTTTCCGTGACTGGGGACGCGACTGTATTTGCCCAAGCGGTAGAGATAACTTCTGCGGGCATCGTTTTAATGGACAGCACGGTGAACTTCCTGAAGGCTATGATCATAAATACGTTTATTCTCACTTTGGATATAACCTTAAGGTTACGGATATGCAAGCAGCTATCGGTTGTGAGCAGTTGAAGAAGTTCCCGAGCTTCATTGAGAGAAGACGTCACAATTGGGATAGGCTGAGAAAAGCGCTGATATGTGTAGAAGATAAGCTGATTCTTCCTGAGCCTGCCGAGAATAGCGAGCCTTCTTGGTTCGGTTTTCTGATTTCTGTAAAGCCTGGATCTGGATTAGATCGTAATAAGATCACTAGATATGTGGAAGACCACAACGTGCAGACACGTTTGCTGTTCTCAGGAAATCTCATCAAGCATCCTTGCTTTGACCAAATCCGTGGGACAGATAAGTATAGGGTTAGTGGCAATCTCACGACCACAGATTTCATCATGAATAACACTTTCTGGATCGGTGTTTATCCGGGAATGACGGATGGAATGATTGATTATATGGCAAAAGTCATTACTGAAGCGGTAAATATATAAGGAGAATATAGTGCTTTCTGTTAAAGAACTAGAAAAGGCAGCGTTGGAGATACGTATAAATCTTCTTCGTTTGTGTAATAGGGAAGTTATACATATTGGCGGCGACTTATCAATTACCGATGTGATGACAGTGCTATGGCTTAATCAAATGCATTACAATCCGCAGGATATTCATGAAGAAGCAAGAGATAGATTTATTCTGTCAAAAGGTCATGCTTCGGCTGTGACCAGTTTTTGCCAGGCTGCACTGGGATGCTTCTCACCAGAAGATGTGATTAACGAGTATGCCACAGATCAGGGACGATTCTCCATGCATTCTTGCAATCTCGTAAATCCGTATGTTGAAGTATCAACCGGAAGTCTTGGACACGGGATGCCAGTGGCATGCGGAATCGCTGCTGGTTTGAGGCTTAAAGGCAATCACACGAGCCGAGTTTATACTGTAATGGGAGATGGCGAGCAATCTGAGGGATCTATTTGGGAGGCTGCAGCTAACGCAGTACATTGTAAACTTGGAAATCTTGTGGCAATCGTTGATTTCAATGGTTTAGAAGCTGATGGTACAATTAATGAAATTACCGGCCTTGGAAACATTGCGGACAAGTACCGCGTATTTGGCTGGAATGTAATTGAGATTGATGGGAATGATGTAGAGCAGATTGTAAAAGCCTTTGGAGCTCTTCCTGATCCACAGACTGATGTTCCAACATGCGTCGTAGCACACACCGTAAAAGGGAAAGGCGTTGACTTCATGGAGGGACAGGTTCGATGGCATGCTGGAAAAATATCAGATGAACAGTTAAGTGCCTGTATTGACTCTCTCCAGTCAACATATGAACGGAGGTGGTCAGCATGAGTAAGAGCTTTTTGAGAAATGTTATCGGTGAATATATGCCAACCCTCGGAGACATGGATGAGAAAGTTGTCATCGTCAATGCTGACCTGGCCGGAACATGCAGGAACAGAGGATTTGTTGAAAAGTATCCTGAGCGTGCATTCAATATGGGAATTGCAGAACAGAATATGGTTTCCTTTGCGGCAGGCTTGGCATGCGAGGGATTCATCCCGTATGCCTTTTCAATGGCTCCTTTCCTAACGATGCGTGCCTGTGAACAGTGCAGAACAGATATTGCGTATGGGAATAGGAATGTAAGGTTAATTGGCGTTTATGCAGGTGTATCTGGTGGGATTTCCGGAGTGACACACTGGGCACTGGAAGATATAGGAATTATGACCTCCATTCCAGGTGTGGCAGTCTTTGAAGTATGTGATGCGAATCAAGCAAAAAGACTGCTGGATTATTCCTTGGATTACAAGGGGCCGATGTATATCAGGAGCAGTGTTGAGCCAACGGAAGATATTTACAGTGAAGATATAGATGTGACGGTGGGAGGTTCCATTACAGTTAAGCAGGGAAACGACGGCGCTGTTCTATGCTCGGGCGTAGTAGTACAGTATGCGATAGAGGCTTCTCAAATGATAGAACGAGAGACAGGGAAGCATATCAGAGTTGTTGATTTGTATTCGATTAAACCCATTGACAGAGATGCGGTTATTGATGCAGCAAGGACGGGGCATGTGATGGTGGCTCAGGATCATAATGTCGCTGGTGGCTTGGGCAGTACCGTAGGTACAATACTAGCGGAAGAAGGCCTTGGAGTAAAGTTTAAGGCGGTAGGAGTCCCGGATCAGTTCGTGGCCATGGCTCATGCGCCTTATCTTTATAAAAAGTTTGGCCTCGATGCAAATGGATTAGCTGAGGCAATAAAGAATTTGTACTGAAGGGATCGGAATGAAGAAAATAATAATTACCGGAGCTACAGGTTTTATAGGAATTCATCTGATAAAGCAATGGCTCGCGAAAGATGTTGAAGTGTATGCCGTAATAAGGCCTCACAGCAAAAATGCAGGCAGAATTCCAAAAAACGATCATATCTGTATCATTGAACTGCGGATGGAAGAGTACAACAAGCTTCCTGAACTGATTGGTTCTGCTGATTATTTTTATCATTTCGCGTGGGAGGGAGCCAGAGTTCCCTATAGGGATGATGTGGAAATGCAGAAAAACAACTATGAATGTGCATTGCTGGCTTATGAGACTGCAAAAAAGCTGGGATGCAAATTCTTCTTGGGATCAGGATCACAGGCTGAGTATGGCTCAACCATTGGAATAGTTGATGAGAATTATCCGTGCAGTCCGACTACGGAATACGGGAAGCAAAAGCTAAACACCTGCAAGGAACTGCTAAAACGTGCAGAGCAAGATGGCATGAAGTTAATCTGGACGAGAATATTTAGTATCTATGGGCCATACGACTTCCAAGGCACTCTTGTAATGACATCCATCAATAAGATGCTGCTGGATGAACCTATCGAAATGACAGAGGGAACGCAGTTGTGGGATTACTTGTATGTTTCTGACGCTGCCGCAGCAATGGTACTTTTAGCAGAAACCGAATGTGATAATGGTGTATATAACATTGCTTCTGGTGATTATAAGCCGTTAAGGACGTTTGTTGAAGAAATCAAGAGAATTGTTAACAGTAAGAGTGAGCTGAAATTTGGGGTAGTTCCGTTTGGCCCGCATGGTCCTGTTAATCTGACACCAGATTCGTCAAAGATAAAAGATTTGGGCTGGAGGCCTACTGTGGATTTTGCTGAGGGTATTAAGACTATCATTAGTGAGAAAAAGATATGAAGCAACAAACCAAATACAAATGGCATAGAGAGAATGACTGGTTGTATTAATCAAGTCATAAAAGACACAAACCAGTACAACGTAAAAAATTACGGAGAAAAGAGTGAGAAAAATGAACGTAGCTTATCATAGCAGTGATGCTTATGCGAGAATCCTCGCCGTTTCCATTGCTTCATTATTTGAAAACAATCAAACCTGCGATGAGATTAACGTGTACATCATAGAGCGGTGTATCGTTGACGAGACTCGAGCTGCGTTGAATTCAATCGCTCAGAAATATGGTAGGAACATTATCTATATTCCTATGCCGGATATCAACGCGAAGGAAGATCTGAGACTACAGAAAGTTAAAAAGAAATGGATCTTTGATTCTTATTGCCGAATATATCTTGACGATTTACTTCCGGACTCCGTTGAAAAAGTGCTGTATTTGGATAGTGATGTTCTAGTCACAGATTCATTACAGGAGCTTTGGAATACAGACCTTAGCAAAAATGTAGCTGCTGGGGTCAAGGACTGCATTAGCCAAAAATATTATGAGCTTCTTGGACTTAAAGATGGAGCACATTATTGTAATAGCGGTGTGATACTGATAAATCTTAAAAAATGGAGAGAAGACCATATAGGAGATCAGATCCGTCAGTTTGTCCACAATCGAAACGGGTATGTTTTCTTTATGGAACAGACCGTTATTAATGGAGTGATCCAGGATAAGTGGCTCATTCTTCCCGCACGCTATAATGTAAACACTTTAATGATGACACTAAGCTATCAGGAGATTCAGACACTCAGGCGAAGTGATGACTTCTACAGTGAAAGTGAAGTGAAAGAAGCGTTAGCGCATCCTGCATTAATTCACATGACGAGTGTTTTTCTGGTTCATAATCGGACATGGATAGAAGGAAGCAATCACCCGGCGAGGCCGATATATGAAAAGTATAAGTCTATGACCCCGTGGGAGTGCGAGGCAGATCTACCTGATAAGCGAAGTGCATTTGTAAAAATAAGGGATAGTATTATTGATATTATACCAAAGGCGTTACTACTTCCGGTAGTATCTGCTGTTTATAATGAGTTGAGAATTTGTATTATAAAGCGAAATATGAGAAAATATTCTAATTGCCATATAGAGGAATAATATGAGCCTCCGGTATTTGCAAAGATGTTTTCTTTAGTATATCACAATCTGATTTCTGAAAATTGCTATGGTTTCAATAACACCAAACAGCTGCAAATCTATGAATATCAAAACTCTTTTTAACCGATCCGTCATAGCCATTGATGCGTACTTGCGATGTAAGCGGAAACATCGTTTAACCGAAAACCGCAATGTGCTCATCATCTTTCAACAAGCGTTTGGCGATTCCGTCGTTTTGCAGGATTCGTTAATTCGCTATGCAGCGTTATATCCCCGCTCAAAAGGCTATCACCTCAAGTTAATTGCGCAGCCCTCAGTATTATCCTTTATGAAAGAAAATTTATCACTGCCCGCGGAAATTGAATACGAGGCGATGGATTTCAAGAGGTTTCTGGCAGACTATCCCTATTACCGAAAGGTTGTAAAACAATATGACGCATATGCGGGAACCGCGATTGTTCCGGGAACAAGCCTCTCCGCAGAGATATTATCTGCTGCACTGAATGCCAAGCGGAAGGTGGGTTTGGTTCGCTGCTTTGACGTAAAATCTCCCTTCGTAATGGCAACATTCGCCCAAATCGCCTACACAGAGCGGGTAAAACCTGACAAAAGCGAGATGATGCTGCAGCGGCATCGCAGACTGCTTCATTATCTCGGTGATACAACATATAAAGCAAGCCTGCCAAAGCTGCTGCCAAAAGACCGCATGATTGAAGGCAAATATGCTGTAATGTGTCCGGGTGCATCGAAAAGTGAAAAATGCTGGCCGATTGAAAGATTTGCGGAAGCTGCCGATTATTTGATAGAACAATACAAACTGCCTGTACATCTTTGCGGCGGAGCCGAGGAAAAAAGGTCAGCCGAACAGATGAAATCCCTCGTGAAGCATCCGGATCATGTTATCGATCATACCGGTAAAACAAGCTTTTCCGACTGGTCCGCTATCATTCAACACGCAGATCTGGTTCTCGGAAATGACAGCGCCACACTGCATATCGCAGTGGCGGGACGGGCAAAATCTATTTGTATTACCGGTGTTTATGATAAATATCAGTTTTTTCCGTATCAGGCAGATCATCTGGAAGGGAATGACATTCTCCCCGTGACGCTCATGCGGGATATGCCCTGCGAATGGTGCCGTACAAAGGGATATGACGCGGGGTACGGCAATCCTTCCTGTACCGCACGTATAAAGGCCGGGAAATGCGCGGAATGTATTGAGGCTGTTACGGTTGAAGAAGTGAAAACCGCAATTGATAAACTTTTACGAGAATTTTCCAAATAAAAAATGAGTTTTTTGAATAAGATACAACAGAAAAACATCCTCGTGATCGGGGATGTCATGCTTGACACCTATTTTATCGGTGACGTCAAGCGGATTTCTCCTGAAGCACCGGTTCCGGTGTTCCGCAAAAAAAGTGAACGAAGCGTGCTCGGCGGCGCGGCGAATGTTGCCGCAAACCTGATCGCTGCGGGACAAAATGTCTCCATGATGGCAATGGTTGGCAAAGACGCCAACGGGGAACGGTTGAAAGAACTGTTTAGAGAGCAGGACATAAATACGGACCTGATCCTTTCCTTTGACCGCCATACAACGGAAAAGACCCGTTTTCTTGCGAATAACAACCAACAGGTGATGCGCCTTGACGTGGAAGACATAGAGCAGCTTTCAGATGAGGATTGCCGCACCATGCTGGAAATGCTGAATGAGAAAATCACAGCATTCAATTTGATCCTCCTTTCGGATTATCTGAAAGGGCTGCTTACCGTCCCCTTTACCTGTGGTGTTATCCAGCTTGCAAAAGAGCATGGAATCCCGCTCATCGTGGATGTAAAAGACCCGAACGCTCAAAAATACGGTGGAGCTACTTTGCTCAAACCGAACCTGAAAGAACTTCATGATCTTACCGGAATGTCGGTTGAAAACCGGGAAGAAATTATTTCCGCTTCCTGTTATCTGCGTGAAAAATGCGGCTGTGATTATGTTCTCACCACCTGCGGTGCGAGAGGGATGATCCTCATCTCCGACGAGGAACCCTATGAAGTCGAGGCGGTCGGGCAGGAAGTCTTTGATGTGACCGGCGCGGGAGACACAACGATCGCTTATCTCGCCGCCTGTATGGTCAACGGTTTCCCGATGAAAAAAGCGGTTGACCTTGCCAACCTTGCAGCCGGGATTCAGGTTTCAAAAGTTGGCACATCCTGTGTTTACTGGTCCGAAGTGCGGGAACGCCTATCGGGACAGGGACAGGACTCGATCCATAAGATCATCAGAGGCAAGGCAGTGAAAAATTTCCGGAATGATCATACCGGACAGAAGATCGTTTTCACCAACGGCTGCTTTGATATTCTGCATGTGGGTCATATTCGCTATCTTCAGGAAGCTGCGAAGCTTGGTGACATTCTTATCATCGGCCTGAATAGTGATGCTTCCGTGAAACGGCTGAAAGGGCCGGAACGTCCGATCAATTCGGAACAGGATCGCTCGGAGATGCTTGGTGCACTCGGCTTTGTGGATTATGTGGTGATTTTTGATGAAGATACGCCGCTCCGGCTGATCAAAGAGATCCAGCCGGATGTTCTTGTTAAGGGCGGGGATTACCTGCCGGAAAATGTGGTGGGGCGGGAAGAAGTGGAAGCTCGTGGCGGAAAACTGGTTTTGATCCCTTTTGTCGAAGGAAAATCGACTACAAATCTGATAGAGGCGATTAAAGGAAAGT
Source organism: uncultured Chloroflexota bacterium (assembly GCA_902791025.1). Taxonomy (GTDB): domain Bacteria; phylum Chloroflexota; class Anaerolineae; order Anaerolineales; family Anaerolineaceae; genus Flexilinea. The sequence goes on from CADATZ010000025.1 coordinate 11,511, forward strand.
AGATAAATAATATGCAAAACCCCATTATCACAGAACGGATTCAAGAGAGTATCAGCATAAAAGAGGATCTTCTTGTCAATGAAACGCTACTCCGTACCGTTGATTCTCTTGCTTCGGCAATTATCAAAGCGATATCTCAGGGCAACAAGCTGGTGCTTTGCGGAAACGGTGGATCGGCTTCGGACGCGCTGCACTTTGCGGGAGAAATTCTTGGGCGCTTTCAGAAAGAGCGTTCCGCCTGGCCGGCTGTGGTCTTGAATGCGGATGTGGCGTCTTTGACCTCTATTGCCAATGATTACGGCTACGATGATGTTTTTGCGCGGCAAGCGGAAGGTCATGTGAGACAGGGGGATGTCTTTATTGGCATCAGTACCAGCGGTAATTCCGAAAATGTGCTGCGTGCAATGAAGATTGCAAAGGAAAAAGGGGCTGTAACGGCCGGATTGCTTGGAAAAGACGGCGGAAAAATTGCGGAAATTGCGGATTTTCCGCTGATCGTTCCCTGCAATGTGACTGCCCGTGTTCAGGAATGTCATATTCTGCTGATTCATATTTTATGCGAGATCGTGGAAGCGGAGTTGACGTGAATAAAGCAATTTTCTTGGATCGTGATGGAACGATCAATGCTGATAAACACTATCTGCATCGGATAGAAGACTTCGAATTTCTTCCCGGTGTTATTGAGGCGCTTCAGAAACTTCAATCAGCCGGATATCTGATGCTGATTATTACAAACCAATCCGGGATTGCTCGTGGTTTTTATACGGAAGATGATTTTCTGAAGCTGAAATGCTGGATGTGTGAAAAGCTCAGTTTATTAGGAGTGAAAATCACTGATGTATTGTATTGTCCGCATTTGCCGGATGCAAAAATTGAAAAATACCGCAGGGTTTGTAATTGCCGGAAACCGGCATTGGGATTATTTGAACAAGCCATCGAGAAATATAGAATTGATTTGTCGCAAAGCTGGTGTATTGGAGACAAAATCAGGGACTGCAGCCTGGTTGAAAAAAGTGAATGCCGCGGATTTCTTATTGGGAATAATGAGGATGCCGCGGTTATCGATGATGTGAAAAAAGGAAAATACCGGAATGTCCGTTATGCGGATAATTTGCTGCAGGCGGCGGAATTTATAATCGGAGAGGAAAAGCTATGATCATTGTAACCGGTGGAGCGGGATTTATCGGCAGCTGCGTTGTCCGCACGCTGAACGACAGAGGCGTTGATGATGTCGTTATCGTGGACAACATCGGCACGACCGACAAGTGGCTGAACATCCGCAATAAAAAATATCTTGAATATGTGAATAAAGCGGAATTTTTACAGAAATTGCCGCAGTATAAGGATGTAACCGCGATCATCCATATGGGAGCCTGCTCTTCCACCACAGAGCGGGACTTCGATTATCTGTGGACCAATAATTTTGAGTTTACCAAAGCGCTTTGGAATTACTGCGCAGAAAAACAGATCCAATTCATTTACGCCAGCTCTGCAGCTACATATGGGGATGGCAGTCTAGGCTTCGATGACCGGATGGATATCGACCTGCTGCGCCCGCTGAACGGCTACGGCTATTCCAAACAGCTTTTTGACCTGTGGGTGAAGCATCAGGCGGAGGTTTTTCCGGCTCAGCACGTCGGGCTCAAGTTTTTCAACGTCTATGGACCGAACGAATATTACAAGGGTTCCATGGCCAGTATGGTGTTCCACGGGTTTAACCAGATCCAAAAGGATGGCGAGATCCGCCTGTTCAAGTCCTGTGATCCAAATTATGCCGATGGGGAACAGTTGCGTGATTTCGTCTATGTCAAGGATGTCTGTTCTGTGATCATGTGGTTCCTGGATAATCCCGGAAAAAACGGCCTCTTCAACGTCGGTACCGGTCACGCGGAACCCTTCCGCCGGCTGGCACAGCAAACCTTCTTCGCGTTGGGGAAAGGTGAAAATACAAAATATATCGATATGCCCGAGCACCTGCGTGAAAAATACCAGTATTACACCAAAGCTGAAATGTCGAAGCTTTACGAAGCCGGTTATGACAGGCCTTTCAAGCGTATTGATGAAGGTGTCAGGGATTATGTGCAGAATTATCTGGTAAATAATTTTTCAAATTATTAAATTGGAGTGAAGAATTGTATCATATAAAAAAAATAAAAGTATCGGACTTGAATAACCTTTTTTTATATTTGGTGTTTCTAAAACCTGGAATTATAAATGATATTTCATGGCTTGATTTTTTATTTAACGCATTTAGATTTGGCTTTACTATATTATTTGCTATATTGATGATACTTCACCGTAAGAAATGGAAATCGGTTCTTTACCCATTATTAATATTTCTTTTCAGTTTTTTATCTACATGGATTAATGAAGGCAATTTATCAATTGTGATGGGACATTGGGTTCCGATATTAGGTTTTTTACTTTGGTTTGAATTGCAAAAAGATAAAAATATGAGTTTTATCCGTATTTTCTATAAAACAGGATTACTTATGATGGTTATTAATACCTGGTTAATTATTACTAATCCTGAAGGTATATATACAAGAAATGAAGGATATATTAATGTTTGGCTGCTTGGACAAAAACAAGATTTTGTGAATTGTTATTTACCAACCATGTTTTTCGCTTTTATGATTCATGAAACAAAACCGTTTTCATTTTTTGAGGTCCTTGTTTGGATATTCGCGGCAATCGGTTTGGTAATTACAAAACCTTTAGGATTATCTTTTTGTTTGATTTATTTTGTATTGATAATAGGTATAAACAAAATTGCTGCTATAGACCTTAAGGGTTTATTTATATTAAATGTCGTTTATGAAATATTTGCTGTTATTACCGCATTTGCAATTTCTACATGGGTAAATTTGCAAAATTTCCTTTTATTGCTTCCTTCTACAAGTATGAATAAGCTTGAAACAATGTTAGTAAGGTTTTCTATGTGGAAATACGTGATTTCTATCATCCCAGATCACTTTTTTTTGGGAGTCGGACAAATGAATGCAAACCAATGGTTGAAAAATACTAATTTGAATTTTTATCATACTATCATGCATAATCTCCCATTAGATATTTTGTTTGTTGGGGGAGGTATAGCATTTAGTATATTTATACTATATGAAATCAAATCGATTAACTGTTTACGAAAGAATGAAGACAAAAGAGTAAATAAAATTATTGGTGTTTCCCTTCATACTTTAAATGTTTTAATGCTTACGGAATGTCCATATTTTCCATTGGCATTTATTTTGTTTTCTTTGGCACATCATGTGGAGAAAATTAAAAGCGATTGATTGAACTCATTGAAATTTTCTCCTGAAGATGTATCTTGATATGGAGAAAATTCAATGGACTCTTTTTATGTCTATTTGTTACTATTTACTGAATTAATATTGTTGGGCTATAGTTGGATCATATTCAAAAGTGATTTTATTTCTCCATCCATAATTAGACATGCTTTATTTACTGTATCTACGATATGTTTTATTTTTAATCTGGAAAATTGGACTGTTAAATTTGGTTTTAAAGCATATAGTCTTTTTCTCTTTTCTTTCCTGATAATGATCTCAGTAGAGAAATTTCTGATGAATCATAAAATTGTTGTTTCCAGACACAAACAGCAAATTGTTGATTTATCGAAATAACATCAATATATTTTTTTTTATATACAATGGTTGCTATGGACTTTTATCAGGATACAATTCGAACATTCACAAGACCTATCAATATTTTATACATCATTTATATGATGATCTTTTGCAAGCTATTTGTCAGAGTAGAATTACCAAATAATGCAGGATAATATGTTTAGGATTTCAAAATTTCTAAATCATTATAAAAATCTATCAAAACCCGCAAAAGCTTCTCTTTGGTTCATTGCCTGTTACATTATACAACGTGGCCTGCAATTCATTGGTATGCCGATCTATACTCGAATCATGAATACAGAAGAATATGGGATATATTCTGTTTTCCTTTCTTGGTTTACACTGATTTGTGTTTTTACTTCATTGAATATATACAGTGGGACTTTCAATAAAGCAATGGTTAAATATGAGAAAGAGAGGGATTCATATATTTCCTCTATACAATGGCTGACTTTTGTCATTAGTATAATTGTTTGTGGATTTATGACATTATTTCACAACATTGTTGCAGAAAAAACGGGTTTTTCACTGAAGCTTCAGCTGTTGATGTGCATACATGTTATTCTGTTTCCTTCATTGCAATACTGGTCTCAAAAACAGCGGTTCTTATTTGAATATAAGAAATTAGTTGCAGTCACATTGATAAATTCCGTAGCAAGTTTGCTTCTTGGAGTTATTTTTGTATCTATATCGAGTGAAAAAAGTTTTGCATTAATTGCAGTAACGGTAGTAGTTCAAGCTGTCATTAATAGTATTATTTTCTTTTCTTTGTCAGAGAAAGGAAAGACGTTTTATCACAATGATTATTGGAAATGGAGTTTATGTACTGCTATTCCGCTTCTTCCTCATTATATTTCTGAAATTATCCTTGGCCACGCAGATAGGTTAATGATCAATCAAATGTGTGGAGTATCCGAAGCCGGCATTTACAATATCGTTTACCAAATCTCAATGGTAATGACTATAATCAGAGCCGGAATTAATGGTTCTTTTGCTCCGTGGTTGTATTATTCTTTGAAAGAGAAGAAATATCAGGATATAAAAAAAATTTCCGAATTATTGACCTATTTACTGGCAGGTATGACCATATTATTTATGCTGATTGGCCCTGAGATTCTGAAAATTGCAGCACCGTCGCCTTATTATGATGCGGCGATATGCATCCCTTCTATAATGCAGGGATGTTTTTATATTTATGTTTATGTTCTTTTCATGTATGTAGAAATTTATTATGAAAAGACACATGGTGTAGCAATTGCTTCAATTACAGCAGCAATCGCAAATTTGTTATTGAATTATATTTTTATTCCAAGATTTGGGTATAAGGCAGCTGCTTTTACAACAATGATTTCATATATGTTAATGGCTGTCTTGCACTATTATTTCCTAATGAAAATTATAAAAGCTGAGCCGGAAATTGTTAATGTATATAATTTCAAGATGATTTTTTTTACATCGCTATTTATTCTGATTTTTGGTATATTAATATTAGAAATCTATGAGTTTCCGGTCATAAGATATTGTCTAATTTGTTTAATACTGTTGTTTGCAATTCATAAAAGAAAAAGAATTGCAGATATGATATCTATCTTAAAAAGACGGGATTAAATCATATAATGAAACACAATGTTGGAATTCTGACCTATCACACCGGTTATAACTATGGAGCGAGTCTGCAGGCTTATGCCCTTTCGACGGTAATTCGAAAAATGGGATATTCTGTTGAGATCATCAATTTTGAGACGGACCGGTTCAAAGCAAGCCGTGAGATGATCACAAAACACCCGAAACGTATGAAAGAAGTCATTAAAATCGCATCCCGGATCCTATATATAAAACCATTAAAACACAGGCAACAGCTGTTTGATGATTTTACAAACAACTGCTTACCTGTCAGCCCTTTATATAAAACCGAGCAGGAAGTGATCGATCATGCCACCGATTATGACTGTATTGTATGCGGCAGCGATCAAATCTGGAACCTTTCTCAGGATGACGCCCCTGCAGCCAATCCGATATTCTTTCTGAATTTTCCGAAAAATCAAAGAAGAGCAGCCTATGCCGCATCTTTCGGGAAATGGGTGAAAGAGGCGCCAAAGCATGAAGAGACCTTTCTTCCCTGGTTGAAACAGTTTGATGCTATCTCCGTAAGGGAAACAAGTGGCGTTGATTATGTACGTTCCCTGGGACTGGATTGTAGTTTATGCCTGGATCCGACTGTTCTGCTGGATGCGGAGGAATATGAACCAATTTGTTCTGAACGATTGATCAACGAAAAATATATTCTTCTGTTTTCCTGGTCATGCCCGGACGATGTTATTCAAGCGGCAAAAAAGGTTTCGAATGAGCTACGTCTTCCGGTATATAATATTGTTCCTCCCCCTCGAGCGATGTTCAGCGGAATTCAACGAAAACTGGATGTCGGTCCGCGTGAATTCCTGAGCATGATCAAAAATGCGGAATTCATCGTCACGAATTCGTTTCATGGGACAGCCTTTTCGACAACTTTTGAGAAACCGTATGTATCGGTTGTTTCCGGAAACCCTGACCTTCGGATGAAATCGCTGTTGGAGCAATTGGGCTTATCCGATCATCTTGTGGATAAAGACTATATTAATGTTCCTGCTATGCTGCGAACGGATTATACCTGTGTTCGTGAAAAAAAGTCGGCATTGCGGAAAGATTCTTTTGATTTTCTCACCAGTACTTTGAAAGATGTGGGGCAAAAAGCATGATCAATTTTGATTTTGACCAATACTGTTCCGGGTGCGGAGCCTGTTTCAATGTCTGTCCGGTCGAAGCGATCATCATGCGGGAAAATGACGAAGGATTTCTTATGCCGGAAGTGGAGTCCGCAAAATGTATTCACTGCGGAAGGTGTGAACAGGTTTGCCCGCATCTCAATCGAGAAAAATTCCTTGACCCGGAAAAAGTTTTGAAAGCGGTGTGGTTGTATTCATCCAAAAATGATACCGCAAAGATGAAAAGTCCATCCGGTGCGGCTTGTTTTGATCTTGGACAAAAAATGATTGAATCAGGTGGTTACCTTGCAGGATGTGTCTGGAATAAACAACTCAAAGCTGTTCATCAAATTGGCTGCGACATGGATTTTGTAATGAAAACCCAAGGGTCTAAATATGTACAGAGTGAAACAGGTTTTATTTATAAAAAAGTAATTGAATTGTTAAAAGGTGACGGTTCTGTTCTTTTTACCGGGACTCCTTGTCAGGCGGCAGCGATGCATAATATCGTGATGAGCAGCTGCAAAAATCGCAGAGATCAATTGGTTACACTTGGTGTGATCTGTCATGGGGTTTCTTCACCTGCTATATGGGAAAGTTATAAGAAATATGATACAGAGCGAGTTGGCAGCCCGATCGTCACTGTTAATTTCAGGGATAAATCCAAAGAGGGGTATAAAAAATCATATTGCCGGTATGATTATGCGGATGGGCGTACTACCTACCTACCTACCTTCCTTCCTTCCTCTAAATATATCGAAGCGACACTGGTTTATAATCTTTCCATACGTAACAGCTGCTGTCATTGTGACTGCAAAGGTATCAACAGAGGCGTTGATGTAATCGTTGGCGATTGGTATGCGGAATATCAAGGTGAAGGGAAACTTGGGACAAGCTGTATCGTTGCCAATACCGAACACGGAAAAGAATTTGTTTTAGGCTCTCTTTCTGGTTTGCGAAAATTTTCATATAAGCAAATTCTTCAAAAAAACGCAATGATTGAAAAGTCGATAGAGCCTTCTCCGAACCGATCAATATTCTTGGAAAGGATCAAAGATTATCACTATTGGGATAAAGTAGAAGAATTGTATCCTCCGAAATATAAGTATAAAAAATTATTAGTGAAATTTGGTTTATTTGATTTATTAAAAAGATTTATTGGATAATAAACAACTACTCAAATCCGCTGAGGCAGACTGGTTTGTCTGATAAGCGTTTAGAGTATGAAAATGTATCAACATTGAACCTCGAAATCAAAATTGTTCACCAAAAATGTGCCCAATCTGCTGCTGAGTAGTGCGTCACACAATTGGCTGCACCATGAACAGTGACAGTGCGTCAACGAGCATTGAAACAGCACAGCTCCTGTATGATAGGTCAGACACAACCTGACTTGTTATACAGGAGTTATTATTTAATGCAGAGGATAAAAGAAACACCAGAACAGGTTCTTTATATCATTTTTAAATGTGTTTAATTGTGGGTTTGATTTCATCGTTTTCTATCTTGTTTTTGCTGGATAATTATGGTATTCTATGTATAGGAGATAGACATTAGGCAATAGAGGTTAGGGAATGACGGGAAAAATTGAACAAGATCATTGGCAGCCGGGTTTTCTCGGCGCTATGGAACTCTAATTTATAGACTATAAAGATAAACTGATTTTCGAAGGAGAGCATCAACTCAGTAAAAAGCCTTTGAAAATGGATTTATTGCCCGGACTCGTGTGCCTTTCAGAGATGACTTTTCCGGGAAGTCAGATAGCATACAGGGAAGGATAAGCGCCCTTTCCGGGAAGGCACGCGAAGACAGTCCTGCTGTGCCTCAAGACCGCTGGGACGGGCTGGTTTGTCGGATAAACGTTTCGGTCACGGAAATGGATCGGTGTACAGTTCTCATCACCGCCCGAAGTAAGAGACGAGCAAGCCTTCCCACCGGGACGGAGCAGCGGTACAACGATATTTCTCCTTTGAATCAATAGTCAAAATATTCACCCCATGACCATTTCCGGCGCATGTGCGTAAAAAATTCGTTTGGGATGAAAAGCAAGAACATGCGCCCAGTCGTTCCGCAGCGGCAGATTTTCCTCGTAAGCCGCCAGATATTCATATGGTTCAAGGTCTCCGACAAAGCAGTCACCATCATCCAATAACAGGGAGATGCTGTCCTCACTGTGACTCGGCGTAGAAATGATCTCTCCGGCGATTCCCAGTCCGCTCAGAATGGATCTGCTCTCCTCACAGGAGAAAACGACAGCCTGTGCTTCATTGACCGGGGTAAAAGGCAGCTTATCCCTGACAAAGATGGCGTCTGAGAAATGAACAGCACTTCGCTGGACATCAGGCAAAAGAAGCTTCACGCCCTGGCTCATCAGGTCCCCGATAAGCCCCATATGGTCCGGGTGGTAATGCGTAGCCAAAACATATACGATATCTCTGATTCCGATCCCGTTTTGTTTGATCGCCCTGTAAAAAGTATGAAGCGTTCCCGCGTAGTCGGTATCGACCAATAATCCGCCGGAATGACCGGGAATATAAAAAGTATTGGTATTTCCGTACTTGAGCCTGATCATCATTCTTTCCGCATGTTACCTGATTTCCAACACCGAATCAATAATTTCTGCTTCCGTGTTCAACTCGATGAAGCGCTCTATTTCACGCATCAACTGATCCGCCATTGCGTTGTGCGGAACAATGGCCGCGATGCCGATCTGAATGAATTGATGCGTGTCCTGTTCAGCGATTTCCGCGGCCGACACATGAAACCGGTTCTGCAGCTTTGTGATCAGGCTTTGCACGATCATTCGCTTCTCTTTGAGGCTATGCACCCATGGCGCGTACAGCCTGAAGGTCATGGCTGATATTTTCATGGCTACAGCTCCATCCCCATCAGCATAACTTCCGTCTCTTTTTGAAAGCCATATTTTTGGTAAAAAGAGGGAAGGATTCCATCTCCGGCGGTGATGAGATGCACACCGGCCATACCTGCTTTCCGCATATCAGAAAGGCAGCGCTCCAGGAGTTTCCCGGCGATACCCCTTCGCTGATAAGCCGGATCAACTGCCAGATCATTGATCTCGAAGGTCCGTCCATAATGGAACAGCATGGAGGTACCAAGCAGAAAACCGACAACTTTTCCTTCCAAAACATATTCCAGACCGTATGCCTGACGGGACTCCAGCAACTCTCTGACATGGATCACGGCATCTTCCGTTTTCCATGGATCATTCCATGGCTCTCCGGAAAAGGCTGCCGCATAGATTTCCCCATACCGGTTCACATGATCCATCGTACAGGGACAGATCTCACTTTCTCCCACGCTCCGCTGTAAAACAGCAGACAGCCGCTTCTTCAGCTCTTCATAACGCAGCCGTTTTTCCTCTTTCGTGAAATGAACCTCGCGGAATTGTTCCGGGCAGCCGGTGTAATTTAGCTTTACATCACCAAACTGCTCGCTGGTCAGGTCAAAGACACAGCCATCGACATCATTGAAGCAGTGAATACTGCCGTCTTCGAGCGGCACACCATACACCCTTCCGCCATAAATATCCTGCATCAGGAATGCCGTGATCGAGCACTGTCCAAGCGTGCGGTTTTCCGGACTCCAGCCGGAACGCATCCTTGGTGCACAGGTTTCCGCAGACCAGCAGCTACAGAGAAGGTCATAATAATCCCGGGGCGTCAGTCCCCGGTCATCTCTTACATCCGCTGTTTCCCATCCATAAAATTTATACATATCATACTACTCCGGTAACTATTTAGAACCAGGTTGGCGCACAAGAGGACAGGCACACTTACCTGCTCTGTAAGGAACGAGCTGCGCCCATAGATTCAGAGCAGGAGCTTCGCCCGCTTTGCGGCACAAGATGCCAGTTTCCTTGTGCTTCGTTCTGAATAGTTACTATTATTCTACCAGATATACGGGATCACCTTATAGCGGACGCGCTGCTTGTATTCTTTGTACCCTTCCAGACCGTTTTCGAGAACTTTTTCTTCATTCCGGATCCGTTTGGCGATGATCGGAATATAGAAGAGCATGATCCCGAGGGAAATCGGCGAACCAAGCACCAGCGGCATGGAAAGGAACAGAATGAGCGTGCTCATATACATCGGATGGCGGACGATCCCATAGAGTCCGCTGTCAACCACCTTCTGGTTCTCCTGGACTTCGATCGTCCGCGAGAGATAGACGTTCTCACGCAATACCTCCGCATAGAGGGCATATGCCAGAAGAAACAGCACCGCGGAAGCCCACGAAACCCAGCCCGGCAGCAGGCACCAGCGAAAACGGAAGTTCAGCCCGGCGATGATAAAAGCCGCGAGGAACATCATCCCGCTGAGTGCCACCACGCTCTTCTGTTCAGATTGTTCCTCCTTCGCGCTCAGTCTTTTCCGCAGCAGCTCCGGGCTCTTTTTCATCATGACCAGCCCGGCAATGAACATCGGGAGAAAGAGGATCCCCATCAAAAGCCATCCCTGCCAGTATGAAAAGGTCCCGGCGGGAAGGAACAGCAGCAATCCCACCAGGAGGACCCCTCCCAAAAATTTGCTGATCGCCTGTATGAACAGTTCTTTATCCATCGTTTCTGTCCTTTTCAATAGAAAACAACACTATTAATGGTATATTTTGTTGTTTTCCGGGGATAAAATCAGAATAGACACACCCACGTTAACCGGAGGTGCCGCCTTACTCTCCGGTAGGAATCAATTGATTCAGGCTTTTGTTGCGATAGTTCAGATTTGTCCGCAGTGAATAGCCCTGGTCTTCCCAAAAGGCATTCGCTCCATCGTTGTCGACAAACACCAGCCCGAAGACTTTCTGGATACCTTCTTTCTGCAAAGCCTCTTCCGCGAGTGAAACCAGATGAGCGGCAATTCCCATGCGGCGGAAATCAGGATGAACACACATATGATGGATAATTCCCCGCCTTCCATCATGACCGGCAAGAATAACCCCAATGATTTTCCCCTCAGAAACAGCCGCAAAACAGGTTTTCGGGTTGCGCTTCAAATATCTGGCGATTCCCTCCTGACTGTCATCTACCGGATTTAAAGCACGGCGGCTCTGCTCTGTGCTGTTCCATAACGCAAAGAGTTCATCATAATCTTCGATCGTAACAGGCCTTGTTGAGAAATACATTCAAAACTCCTTCTCAGTCCATAATCTCCAGCGGGACCCAGCGCAGGTAATCACCGGAGACCAACCGGTATTGTACGCCGCGGAACTTTCCTTCAATGCTGTCATGGAAGCGGCTTTCCCCGTGACAATGGGCATAGATCACCTGCTCTGCACCGTATTCCTCAGCAATATCCGTAAAGGCACTTCTTTTTTCCAGAATATTGGTGGGCGGATAATGCAGGAACATCAGGAATTTCCGATATCCGTCCGCCCTTGCCGCCTCGAATGAGGCACGCAGCCGGGACATTTCGCGTGCGACCAGCTTTTTTGCGTGTTCCTCTTTCTCCTCATCCCATCCGATGATCCGCCGGCTGCGGTCAAGGTAAAAGGGGCCTTCAAAGGTATAGCCTTTGGTCGCGATAACAGCATAATCGCGGTAAACCTCATAGCCATCCTGTAAAAAGGTGAGATGAGGCTGAAACAGGCTGTTCAGCACCGCGGTCTTCTTTGCTTCCCAAAACATATCATGGTTCCCGCGGGTCAGGATCTTCCTCCCGGGCAGTTCCGCGATATAGCGGAAGTCCTCCTCACACTGTGCCAGGTTCTTCCCCCAGCTGTGGTCACCAACCAGGATCAGCGTATCTTCAGCGGAGATCATCGCCCGGCAGTTCTGCCGAAATCGTTCCTCATGACCTTTCCACACCGGGTCATGAAGCTGTCCCGGCGCTTTCAGCTCAGATTGAAAATGCAGGTGAAGATCCCCGATAGCAAACAGGCTCATATTATTTCACCAGCCGTCCCTGCAGATAGCGTTCGTTATATTCCATGTTGATCTCACGGATCTCTCGTTTTCCGTCAATATAGTCCTGATAGATCTCCCACGGATTCCCGCCGCCCAGCCAGCACGAGGAACAATTTTCACAACCGCTGCCGCAGTCAAGCGAGGACCGCAGCAGGGCTTCACGCTCTTCTCTGGTGGTATCTTTGATCAAAATCGACTTCATCTTTCACTCGTTTCTAAGAGAAACGCTCGCCCCGATTTTCTCCGGAATCAGTCCTTCATTGGACTCGGTAAGTTCACTCAATGCATAAAACCGAATTCTCTTCCCCGCAAGGACGAGAACAATAAATTTTTTATATTATAAAGCATTTATTTCACTAAATTTTCACTCTTTTTTCACTATTTTTCACAATAAAAAATTTATTAATCTTTTACACGAAAACCGAAAAGTCATATAATGTTTCTGGTATATATTCAGAGCATAATCCTTGAGGACTGTCCCCTGATGGAACTGTCCCGGGAAACCATCGGCTGAACGATTAGATACGGAAAGAAGGACATGACAAATGAACTACAAACTGATCGGAATCATCATTATCACACTGACTTATCTCTATGGGATCGTCCTGGAAATATTGGAACGCAGATCTGCGAACAACCCGATACCGGCAAACGTCGCTGACGTTTACGACCCGGAAACCTACAAAAAATGGCGCGCTTATCACGCGGAAAACAGCCGCCTCAGCTTCATCAGCCAGACTGTTTCCTTTGTCATCAGCCTCGCACTGATCCTTTCCAACGCCTACCCCGCCTTTGCCCGCCTGTTCCCGAAAACAGACTTTCTGCAGATGCTGGCGGTCTTCCTGTTCTCCACACTGACCGATCTCCTGCTGCTGCCCATCTCCTGGTATGACACCATGGTCATCGAGGAAAAATACGGCTTCAACCGCACCTCTCAAAAGACCTTCTGGCTGGATACGCTCAAGGAAACCCTTATCAGCCTTGCCCTCACGACCCTGATCGGGCTGATCCTGATGTGGGTCCACAAAACACTGGGAGACTGGATGATCGTGGCATTCACCGCGGTGATGGTGGTCCTGGCGCTGGGAATCTCCTTCCTCTCACCGGTTCTCACGAAGATCTTCAACAAATTCACCCCGCTGGAGGATGGCGAACTGAAGGACAGGCTCACCGGCCTGCTGGAAAAACACGGCTATAAGGTCCGGGCGATCCAGGTGATGGACGCCTCCCGCCGCTCCACCAAATCGAATGCTTATTTCACCGGCTTCGGGAAGATGAAAACCATCGTGCTCTATGACACCCTCGTGGAAAAGATGACGACGGACGAGATCTGCGCGGTCTTTGCCCACGAGATGGGGCACGGCCTGCACAAGGACACACTGAAAAACCAGATCTTTTCCGCGGTCCAGATGTTCCTGATGGCGGTGTTCGCCTGGCTGACGCTGCGCACGCCGGAGATCTTCACCTCCTTCGGCTTTGACGGCATCAACTATGGGTTTGCCTTTGCCCTGATCGGCTTTGAGTTCGCCCTTTTCTCACCGCTCTTCTCCCTGCTGGTGAACGCTCATTCCCGCAAAGCGGAATACCGCGCGGACCGTCAGGCTGTTGAGGAGGGATACGGCGAGGCGCTCATCAGCGGACTGAAGAAACTGACAAGGGAAAACTTCGGCGACCTTGCGCCGGACCCGCTGCTGGTAAAACTCACCTACTCCCATCCGACACTCAGCCAGCGCATCGCCGCAATTCAGGCAGCGCAGAAATAACGGAGCACACGGGGCGAAGCTCCTGCTCCGAATCTAATTCGAGCGCAGCTCATACCTCACGGAGCAGGTTTTTCACTGGCAACTTGTGTCGCGAAGCCGACACAAGCGTGCCTGTCCCCATGTGCGTCACCGCGGGTTCTCAATAGAAAGCACTTTCTCAAACTTTCGGCATCCACTCCCGGATCGCCGCAAGCACCTGATCCAGATGATGATCGTAGCAATGGGTATCATTCGGGATCATCACCAGGCGGGCATCGTGATAAGCCTTTGCCGCCTCTTCCGAACAGCGGAAGGGAACAGCCTCATCGGTGTCGGAATGGATCAGCAGCACCGGTCCGTCATAACGGGCGATGGCATCCTCCACATGGATCATCTGCGCAACACGAAGGTAATTCCCGCTCAGAGTCCTGCCGCCGGATTCAGCAAATTCCTCCGGGATGTGATTCGGATCAAACGAAACGCCCAGCAGTTCGCCCCGCCGTGCCATTTCCGGGATCATCGTCGCCGGGGCCAGAGGGATCAATCCGCGGATATACTCATGCTTGAGCGCTGCCGCCAGCATCACCAGCAGCCCGCCCTGCGAATGTCCGCAGAGATAGAGGTCCGTGACAAAGGGCAGGGACCGCGCGTAATCAATGACGGTTATCGCGTTGGATATCCATTTCATCAGCGTGTGATCGTGAAAAGTCCCGTCACTCTTCCCATGACCATACATGTCTACACGCAAGGTGGCGTATCCCAGCTCGTTCATGGTTCGGGACACCCCCTCGATGTGAGGTTCGTCACTATACCCGGTGAACCCGTGGATCACGATCACCAGCGGGCAGCGCTCCGCATTCCCCGCCGGCATATCCAAAGTGGCCTGAAGCCGAATCTTGTCATCGTATATATACATGGTTTTTCCTTATCTAAACTTTGAAGCAACTTTTCAAACCAGAGCACGTGGGGACCAGTATCTTGTGTCGCGAAGCCGACACAAGCGTGCCTGTCCCCATGTGCGTCAGTTCGGGCTCTGAACAGTTACAACGACTTTATTCGATCCAATCCACGGAGCCGGTTTCGATGTCATAGACCGCACCGCGCACGTCGATCCCGGTAAATTCCGGATGATCGGCAAATTCCTTGCGGATCCGCGTCACACCATGACGCACATTCAGCCGGACCGCTTCCAGCGGATCACGTTCCTCCCCGACTGCTTCCAGGATGTCTTCTGTAATATAAGAGATAAAGCCATTCCCGTGACCGCTCAGCGCCGCATCCACCGCGCCGCAGTGCGTGTGTCCCAGCATGATGATGAGAGAGCAGTCCAGATGGGCGGCCGCATATTCAATGCTCCCCAGCTGGTGATTGTCCAAAACGTTTCCCGCCACCCGGATCACAAAAAGCTCCCCGATCGTGGCAGAGAAAATCTGCTCCGGGATCACCCGCGAGTCTGAACAGCAAATCACGATCGCGTGCGGATGCTGTCCGTTCTTCGCGGTATCTACCAGAAGCTCTCTGTCAATACGCCCCAGATACCTTTGGTTCCCTTCATTCAGTTTCTCAATCGTTCCCATCAGTGAATTCCCCTCGTACCGTCAATATTCTTTCATTATAATCCGAATTTCATTACGATCAAAGCGAGGGGTTGGACCTTCAGGTCCATCCCCGCCATCTTGCCGGCGGGTGATCCTTTTGTTACGCTCATCCCTGTCCAAGTCGGCGGGGAGGAACCTGAAGGTTCCACCCCTCTTGAAATGAATCGTAAGGGCGCTTGCGGAAACGAGACTGAAATTGTATAATTTACCACAAGGATATGGAATACACACATCATTACAACTCTCCGTTGGGGAACATCCTGATCGCATCGGACGGCAGTGCCATCACCGGGCTGTGGTTTGAGGGACAGAAATACTTTGCCGCGGCACTGGGCCCGGAACATGAAGAACGGTTCCTGCCAATATTCACACAAACAGAGCGCTGGCTCGACCTCTATTTCAGCGGCAGAGCGCCGGATTTCACCCCGCCGCTGCGGTGGAAAGCGACCTCCTTCCGCGGGATCGTCTGGGAGATCCTGCTGACGATCCCCTATGGCAAAACCATGACCTACGGGGAAATCGCAGCAAAAACAGCCGCGCGAAAAGGCATTAGCACCATGTCTGCCCAGGCCGTCGGCGGAGCGGTCGGACACAATCCGATCGCGCTCATTGTCCCCTGCCACCGCGTGATCGGTGCCGACGGAAGCCTCACAGGCTATGCCGGCGGTCTGGAAAGAAAGCGAAAACTGCTGGAATTAGAAAAAGTTGTTTGAGAGCACCGGTGCTCACGCAAAGACAGCCGAAATACACCGATTTCGGCTCACTATCCCCTATATCCTATCCCCTGACCACTGGCCACTGACCCCTGAATCCTGGCCCCTATTTCCGCTTCTTCTTCCTCTTCTCCCGCAGGGCCTTGCGGGTTTCCGCAGGTGGGCCATATCTGGACTGGATCGCTTCCCGTTCGACCCGTGCAGTATAGCGCAGCCATCGATCATGGAGTGTATCGCTATCCTCTTTCGGAATTGTCAGAAGCGCTGTCTGATCGTTTCGTTTCATCGCGTCTTCGATCAGGATCTTCCGGGCTTCCGCCTCGGTCAGCGATTCCGGGATGCGTTCCGGCTCCCGCGGTTTGCTGAGTTCTTCTGCCTGTTTCCGCAAGGCTTCCGCGTTTTTCCGCTTCACCAGGGCCACATCTTCTTTATCAAGTCCAAAAGGTTTTATTAATCCAAATCCGCCTGTCATCCGTGCAGCCTGCCGATCCAGACGTTCCGCTTGTTTCAGCAGACGCTCTTTTTCTTTTTGGATCTGCTCTGCTTCCCTGGCTGATTCTTTTTCCGATTTCACCATCTCACGGGCGATCGAGCCGTTGAGCGGCAGAGCAGCGGGATTGATGTTCAGGCTTTTCGGCTTTTGAAGCTCGGCATTGGTGCGGGAGTCGCCTTTGAAGGTCTCGGCTTCTTCCAGCATGGAATCCACGTTGATCTTACCCTCTTTGATTTTTTGGATCTTGACCTCGGTGGCCTTCAGGCGGTTGCAGAGCACCACCCAGCGAAATTCCCAGTCCAGATAGGTCATCCCGAGAATATTGTTGTCCCGGTAGATCCCATCCAGTGCCGCGTGAGCTTTGCGGAAATGGAAGGAGGTCATGCAGACCAGTTCATGGATCCTCATGTCCTTGAGTTTTGGGAACTGGATTCCCTTCTGTTCGAGAACGGCTTTGGTGAGGCAGAAGGAACCGAGCTGTTTGATATTCTTTTCGAGTTGATTGCAGTAAATCAGGTAATTTTCGGAAAAGCGGTTGGCGGTACAGGCGTGGTAATAAACTTTCTGTGTGCCGTCCCACAAAGCTGACGCTGTTTCTTCAAACTCCAAAGGAGCGTTGCTGAATTCGGAAAATGCTTCATCACGCAATTCAGAAACCTTATTCCCGGTCAATACACCGTGATTGATGGTGGTCGTTTCCATTTTCAGTCTGCTCCTTTCGTAATAAAGTTCAAAGTTCAAAGTTCAGATGCACCGATTCAGCCCGAAGCACTTGGGGTCTGGCATCTTGTGTCGCGAAGCCGACACAAGCGTGCCTGTCCCCAAGTGCGTCTCTTATGCGGCCTTGCGGTTCTGTCCTCATGTGGGCTGGTCAGATTCTGATTTCCCTCTGACATTTTAGTATATTTATTCTTATTTATATTCTATATCATCCCAATTATTTGTCAATACTTAAAATAATATAATTTCTAAAATAGTGACATTTGTCATGGGACAGTCGCCTTCGGCAACAGTCCCGACTGAACCGAAGCGCCGCGCTGCGGGGTTTGATCAACATTTTAATTAATCAACAGGGAAAGAATGACGCACATGGGGTAGAAAATAGGAGACGCACATGGGGACAGGCACGCTTGTGCGGGCTTTTCCAAGTTCATAACAGCAAGAATGATGCACGTGGGGTAGATAAATAGGAGACGCACATGGGGACAGGCACGCTTGTGCGGGCTTTTCCAAGTTCATAACAGCAAGAATGATGCACATGGGACAGATAAATAGGAGACGCACATGGGGACAGGCACACTTGTGCGGGCTTCGCCGCACAAGATGCCAGTCCCCATGTGCTCCGGGCTGAATAGATTTTATGCTTGGTACAGTGATATTTTGTCGATAGCGGCGAGTTCCTCATCGGAGAAGATTGGATTCTGAACAGCGGCTATGTTTTCGAGGATCTGAGAGGGTTTCGATGCTCCGATGATGACGCTGGTGGTGATGCCATCCCGCAGGATCCAGGCGAGAGCCATCTGGGCAAGCTTCTGCCCGCGCTGCCGGGCGATCTCGTTCAGCGCCCGGATCTGTGCCAGTTTCTCTTCCGTCACGGCACTTTCTTTCAGGAACCGCCCATCGGTACGGATGCGGCTGTCCTCCGGGATACCGTTCAGATAGCGGTCCGTCAGCAGCCCCTGGGCCAGCGGACAGAAGGCCACGATCCCCTTACCCAGCTCCGCGGCAGCCTGTTTCAGTCCGTTGTTTTCGATCCCGCGGTCAAAGATATTGTAGCGGTTCTGGTTCACGACAAAAGGCACCCGCAGCTCCTCAAGGATCCGGGAGGCTTTGCGCATCCGCTCCCCGTCATAATTGGAAAGCCCCACATAAAGCGCTTTCCCGGACCGCACCGCCTGGGCCAGAGCGCCCATCGTCTCCTCCAGCGGCGTTTCCGGGTCGGGACGGTGATGGTAGAAGATATCCACATAATCCAGCCCCATGCGCTTCAGGCTCTGATCAAGGCTCGCGAGCAGATATTTGCGGCTGCCGTGATCACCATAGGGACCAGGCCACATATCGTACCCGGCTTTGGTGGTGATGATCAGCTCATCCCGGTAAGTACCAAGCTCTTCCCGCAGGATACGTCCGAAGTTCGTCTCCGCGCTGCCGTAAACCGGGCCATAATTATTGGCCAGGTCAAAATGGGTGACGCCATTGTCGAAAGCAGTGAAAATCAGCTGCTTCATGTTCTCATACGGGAAAACACTCCCGAAATTATGCCAGAGTCCCAAAGAAATCTTCGGCAGCTTCAGCCCGCTGTTCCCGCACTTGACATACGGCATTTCGCTATAACGGTTTGCATTCGCCTGATACATAAATTACGCTCCTGTTTGGTCAAGATTGTTTAGCATTACTCTTAATTCTATGATAGGTTGTATAAATTGTTCAAACCCGCAGAGACGCACATGGGGACAGGCACACTTGTGCGGGCTTCGCCGCACAAGATGCCAGTCCCCATGTGCTCCGGGCTTCGCTTTATTCACTAAATAAATCACTGTGCGTACCGGTTCTTGCAGCCGTAAGAACCAATTCATTTTTATTTACAGTATAAATAAGCAGCCAGTCAGATTGAATATGACATTTCCGAAAGCCAACATAATTGCCTGTCAGCGGATGATCTTTATATTTTGGGTCCAGAACTTTTTCCTGAAGCAGCCAATCAATCACCTGCTCCAGCAGCTGAAGATCTAATCCGCGTTTTTTTGCCAGTTTATAATCCTTTCGAAATTTTGATGTCGTTCGCAGTGTCAGCATTACTCTTTATCCAATTCATCGAACAGTTCCCGCGCTGAATGATAAGCTTTTGCTTCCACTTTTCCGGAAAGGATATCCCGCGCTTCCTGCATTGCATCTTCTGTCTCCCGATTATAACGAGGCAGACGAACATCAAAAGGGATTCCTCCAACCAGCAGAGATTTTTCAAAGAAAATATTGACGGCTTCCGGGAGCGACATTCCCAGGCTGTTATATAAATACTCAAGATCATTTTTCTTTTGTTTATTGATCCGCATATTAAAATTCGTGTCTTTGATCAGTGTTTCCATAACCTCTCCGTATTGAGATAATATATTCTAAATTGTACCGCAATGTTATTAGCATGTTGCACTTTTGCATTATATAATAGGAATTGATGAAAGATCTCTGGTATCTATTCAGCACTTCGAGTCGCAGCACACAGTACAGTTAGCCCGCTCTGTAGTGATGGGGACGGTTCCGGGGTAACCGTCCCCGTTCGCACATCTGTGCAGTCTTTTTGTGCCGGCTTCGCGGCATCAAAAAGGCAGACCAGGCGTGCTGCGCGGGATAAAAAATCCGCTGCGTGAATCGCAGCGGCCTGTTTCTTCAAAAGGAGCCGAAGCTGCCTGAGCTTCTACTCGATTTCTCCTTCTTCTTCTTGCTTCTTCCTGTATTTTTCATAAGTGTTTTTCAGCTGATCTGTCTCAGATTGGAATAATTCCATTTGTTCCGCATCATCTACATTTCGCAATGTCGAAGCATAACTATTCGAATGATTAATTGCCATGGTGCCCTTTTCTACAGCTACCCGGTCATTAATAGATTGATTTGCTTCGAAATCGTTCCACCAATTCCGCATTTCGTCTGGATCCATTTCACCTTTTTCGTCCATAAATTGGTCTAAACTTTGATAAAGCTGGATATCCGTTGAGGCTTTATTTGTCAATTCATAAGACTGCTGCGGTGTCAGGTTCTTTCCGCCTGCTTCTTCCCATTTCCTTCCCACATCTATTTTAATATCGGCGATTCGTTGGTTTATTCCTCTGATTAAATCCTTCATCCGCTTTTTGTCATTGAGTGTCTTATGGAACCATTTCAAATCTTTTTTGGAAATAACGGACTTATAATTATTTCCGGCTATACTCCTTCCTGCATTAATGGCATATAGCCTGTCCAGATCCTGCTGGAGCTGCTGTTCTTCTTCTGACATTTCCTTCGTGTCTGTCTCTTGTCCTCCGTTCAAGGCGATATTATCAAATCGACCAAATCTGGCCTCATTGAGCGTGTCAACGAATTTTTGTCCAACATCGCCGGCCTTGAGATACATCGATACATAGGAACCATCCGGATTCTCGCTGCCGTCAGCGTTATTCGCGTTACGCGCGTTTTGAATTCGTTTGGCTTCCTCAAGAATCTTATCCTTTTCATCAGGTTCGGGATTATTCAGTTTGTCCTTTGCGTCTTGAGCCAATTTCTGCTGACCGCCCCTGGAATTGGACATGGAATTCAGAAGTTTTGAATAAATATCGTATTCCATTCCCTCATTGCTGTACGAGGCATAAAAATTCTTTTTAGACTTCAGTAATTTTCTCTTCTCGTCCTTACCCAGGTTCTCAAATTCAAGTTCTGTCCCATCCATCGAATCACGAAAATTCACCATATCTCTTGCGGATTTCACCAATCGGCTCTGTATTACAGAAAAAGTACCCGCGTCCGCATTCTGCTGCATATTTTTATACCATTCATAATCTCCCTTTCGGAGAAGTGGATTTTGGGGATTATTCTCCATATTTCCTCGCATCATTGCGGCCTGAATACGGTATAGGCGATCCATTTCCGTTTCTCCGGTCAAATCTCCTTGATCCAATTCAAGATCTGCATCTGCCTCCTTGGTGGAATACATGGAATTCATGCTCTCCATTTCTTGTTGCCATAAATCCATTTCTTTATTTTGTTTCGTGCCTGGACCGGGCTTTTTCTTCTTTCCGCTTTTTGCCTGCATCGGACCGGCTGCGGAGGCGGCGGAGGCGTTTGAGAGCGGCGCGGAGGCACCGCCGTAGCCCTGCGTGACGCTTTCCCCGCGGGCTGCCATCAGGCCTTCGCGGTCGGCACGGGCTTCAAGAGCGGAATCGTTCACCAGACCGCTGCCCCGGACCTCGCCCTTTGCCTGTGACGCGGCATGAGAGATCTCATGGCCCAGCAAAGCCTGACCGTGAGTGCTGGAAAAATCCAGTTTGCCCGGTGCGAAGGCGATGTTGCTGCCCTGCGTGACGGCTTCTGCTCCGGCCTCGCCCACCGCTTTGTTTTCATAGAGCTTCACGCCGGAGAGGTCCATGCCGAAAGCCCCTTCCATCTTCTCGCGCATCACCACGGGCATATCGACCTGATGCCCCAGGTTCTCCGCCATTGCACTGTTCGGAAGGGAGGTTTCCTCCCCGACGCCGGCGAAAGACTCCGCGTCCGCCGGTTTTCTGTTCTTATTTTTGGCTTGTGCGTAAGAATAACTCATTCAACACCTCATATCTCTCAATTCGCAACTTTTCAGCCCGGAGCACATCCGGAGCACTTGGGGACTGGCATCTTGTGCGGCGAAGCCCGCACAAGCGTGCCTGTCCCCATGTGCGTCGCTGTGTCCCCATGTGCGTCGCTGAGGAGCTGTCCCCATGTGCGTCGCTGCGGTACGAAATCTTAGGCATCGCCGGGCGCGGCTATGTTCCTTTGTTCAATGCCGCACATAGGGACAGGCGAAGCTCCCGCTCTGTTTAATAAATGAGATTAAACCCTTTCTGAGAAGAGGATTTCTTTTTTCCTTTCATTTGATTATACTTAATTATCTCCTCGTCTACCTTATCGACTATATCAAAATCTCCCACATCTTTATTATTTGACGGAATCGGAATTAAATTCTCATTTATATCTTCATTATCTAACGAAATTAAATTCTCGCTTATTCCTTTATGGTCTGTATCATCATCTCGGATTTCTTTTATTGGACCTGACGGAGGCACATAGTTACGATCGCCTTTCTGATAGATCAAATTATTAGTGGTACCAGGATCATGCCTTCCCAAATTATAAACAGCCTCAAGTCCATCGTCATGATCGAAAAATTCTGTTGGATCATCATCTATCTCGGCGTCTTCATCCGCGTCGTATGTGTCCCACATGTGTTTATTTTCATAACTCATCCTCTCACGAATGCTCAATGGCTCATTAAAAAACGCTATGGGACTCGGCTGGAACAGGACGTTTTTGAAATAGTTCTTTATCCGTTCTCCCAGCGGCGGAGGGGTATATGGCACACGGGATTGTTCCTTCCCATTCCACTTCTCCTCCTGAGCTTCCGTGATTAATTCAGGCTGCAATTTAGACTTTGGTTTCTCCTCCTCTTTCTTTCCGCTTTTTGCCTGCATCGGGCCTGCCGTGGAGACGGCAGAGGCGCTTGAGAGCGGCGCAGAGGCACCGCCGTAGGGAGGTGTGACGCTTTCCCCGCGGGCTGCCATCAGGCCTTCCAGGTCGGCACGGGCTTCCAGGGCGGAATCGTTCACCAGGCCGCTGCCCTTCACCTCACCCCTTGCCTGGGATGCGGCGTGAGAGATCTCGTGCCCCAGCAGCGCCTGACCGTGTGTGCTGGAAAAGTCCAGCTTGCCCGGTGCGAAGGCGATCTTGCTGCCCTGCGTGACGGCTTCGGCCCCGGCCTTGCCCACCGCTTTGTTCTCATAGAGTTTCACGGCAGAGAGGTCCATGCCGAAGGCACTTTCCATCTTCTCGCGCATCACCACGGGCATATCGACCTGGTGGCCCAGGTTTTCCACCATTGCGCTGTTCGGGAGAGAGGTTTCCGCCTTTCCGCCGGCGAACGTTCCTGCGTCTGTCTGTTTGCTTTTCTTATTTTTCTGTTGTGCGTGAGTGTAAGTCATAAGTCATACCTCATGATCTTTCTTCTGGTTCCGGAACAAGCATCGACTGATTCCATTCCAGCCTTTTCTACCATTGTTTTTTCAAATTCCGACTAAATAAATTATAGCATGGTTTTCCCGGAATTTTCAAAGGACGCATTTACCGGAGCACATGGGGACATACTTCGACGCACATGGGACGCACATGGGGACATACTTCTGACGCACATGGGACGCACATGGGGATATACTTCTGACGCACATGGGACGCACATGGGGACATACTTCTGACGCACATGGGGACATACTTCTGACGCACATGGGACGCACATGGGGACATACTTCTGACGCACATGGGACGCACATGGGGACATACTTCTGACGCACATGGGGACAGGCACGCTTGTGCGGGCTGCGCCGCACAAGTTGCCAGTCCCCATGTGCTCCGGGTGAGTCTGTATCGTTATTTCAATATTAATAATGGAATGATCTCTTACAGTTGAGGTTTTAAACAATATGATCGACAACAATCTTTTTTATACATACAGCCTTATTGAATATATCGGCAGAGAAAAGAAGCAGCATCGGGGAACTGTCGTTCAGAAACTCGGAACCACCGCTGTCCGAAGGATCTATGAATATGCCGATGTCCTGCACAGCGACCCGATTGAACACGTTTCCAAGGTTTATTCGGAAATGGCCGCGTTGGAATCGGGATCCTTTGACAATGTAAAAGCGTGCAAATACGATGTACCTACCTATTGGGACATTGGAAAAAGTTTTTGCCCGCTTGATTGAGGATGTCAGTGATGAAGATCGTGTAGAGGGATTGGAAAAAGTCTACCAGTCTTGGCTCACGGATGAAATTTCCAACTACAATTCCGACCTTTTCTATCAGCCGCGCGATTATTTGAAAGAATGATACCTGGCCGGGAAGATTTTATAATTTCTTCTAAAGCACCGGGCCGGGTTCTTATTTAGCAAATCTTGATTTTTTTTTGAAATAGTGTATAATATAAATAGATCGTAAAACCTGATGACTTTGCCCTTCCGGAGGTTGGGATAGCCGTTTCAGCTGAAATGCTGCGGGAGAGATTGAAATCGAAGCTCAGGGTGATCTTTCTGAGGAGTCTTGGACTCCTTTTTTATTTTTTCCCAGGAAATATCTTTATAGTAAACATAATTCCCTACATATGGAGAGATGATATCAAATAGATTATCACCTTTCTTTAATTTCTGATAAATTTCATACGCTATAAAGTCAACAGCTCGCAATGAGTGATTTTCGATAGATTCTTCGTGAGAAATTGTAACACTTTCTACATCCAAACCTGTGTCTAAAAGCATTTGAAAAATTTCAGAATTGAGATTATTGCGAAGTTTTTCATTACTATACCTTTTATCAATTACAAAAGAAACATTTTGTTTATAGGAAAATACATTTCTGCATAATAAACTCATTCCAAAACTATAAACCGTATCAACATTATATGGCATATGTTTTATCGATGAAAGATCAAACGCAACCGAAAATATTTCGAAATCCGCCTTTACCAAATTATTCAGGAATATTTTTCTGGTTAATTCGCTTTGTTTGAATGCTTTTATTTCTCGTGTGTTCTTCATTCTTTTGCGAATTTTTCTCTCGGCTTCAATTACATTTCGTTGAATGGACAGAGGATCTTTTGTTAAAAGAGCAGCTAAAATAAGATATCGATTCATACAGTTCGCTGCCGTATTACCCGATTCATCAATAAAAGCATACATCTGATGATTTACCATGGACATTATTATACTCTTATAAAAAATCCTGGTTTCATTTTTTTACGCAGATGTTGCAGCATAAAACTGGCGGTTCACGCTGTGCGCCTATCGGGATCCGGTCTCATATTTTCATATAAATGAAGCCAAAATCAGGTATAATCATTCAAGCAGGAGCAGTACGTCTTGACGGCCGGACAGAGAAGGGGAGCAGCTGAGAACCCCGGCGATACCGGAAAGCGGAAGTCGCCTGCCATGGTTGACCGAAGAAAGAGTTTTTAGGGGTCAGGATTCAGGGGCCAGATAGACCCGAATGCCACAGAGCATATCCAAAGATCCGGCTTTTCAGTCCAGACAGATCCAAGAACCCCAAACACGAGTAGAACGGTCCGGCACAGTCCGTTATCAGGCTGCAATGAGTGCACGGGATTCCCGTGAACTGAGGTGGTACCGCGGAAGAATGGCTTTCGTCCTCAATCGGACGGAAGTTTTTTATTTTTAGTGCATCTATTCAGAAGGGAGCACATGGGGACCGGCACCTTGTGCGGCGCAGCCCGAACAAGCGTGCCTGTCCCCATGTGCGTCGCTCAAACTCTGAATAATTACATTACAGGAGTAATCACAGATGAGCAAAGAGCTGCCAAAGACGTACGATTTCAAGAACATTGAAAGCAAAATGTACCAGTGGTGGTGGGATCAGGGCTACTTCAAACCCACCAATGATCCCGCTTCCATCAATCATGACCCGGATCACAAACCTTACGTGATCTCCATCCCGCCCCCGAACGTGACGGGCGAACTCCATCTCGGCCATGCCATGTTCGTTTCCATGGAAGACCTGATGATCCGCTATCACCGCATGAAGGGCATCCCGACCCTCTGGGTCCCGGGTACCGACCACGCGGGGATCGCCACCCAGATGCTGGTGGAACGCGCCCTCGCGAAGGAAGGCATCCGCCGCGAGGATCTGGGACGGGAAAAGTTCCTCGAAAAGGTCTGGGAATGGAAAGACAAATATCACGACCGCATCGTCGCACAGATCCGCCGTCTGGGCGCCTCCTGTGACTGGGACCGCGAACGCTTCACCCTCGACGAGGGACTTTCCAAAGCCGTCCGCGAAGCCTTTGTACGCCTCTATGAAGAAGGCCTGATGTACCGCGGTTCCCGCATCGTCAACTGGTCTCCAAAGCTCCAGACCGCCGTTTCTGACCTGGAAGTGGAATACAAGTCCGAACCGGGCACGCTGTATTACTTCAAATACATGCTCGCTGACGGCAGCGGTTACCTGCCGGTCTCCACGACCCGTCCGGAAACCATCCCCGGTGACTCAGCCGTGGCTGTCCATCCGGAAGACCCGCGCTACCAGAGCTACATCGGCAAGACCGTCCGCGTCCCGATCATTGGCCGTGAGATCCCGGTCATCGCGGATGAATACGTCGACCGTGAATTCGGTACCGGCGCCCTGAAGATCACGCCGGCCCATGACCCGCACGACTACGCCATCGGCAAGACGCATCACCTCCAGGAGATCAACATCATGACCAAGGATGCCCATATGAACGAACAGGCGGGAAAATATGCCGGTATGGACCGCTTCGAATGCCGCAAGGCCATCTGGGCGGACATGAAGGAAGCAGGCCTGGTCATCAAGGAAGAACCCTACCAGATGAGCATCCCGCACTCCCAGCGCTCCGGCGAAGTCATCGAACCGATGATCTCCATGCAGTGGTTTGTGAAGATGGAATCCCTTGCCAAACCGGCGCTCGAAGCTGTGCGCAGCGGCGAGATCAAGATCATCCCGGACCACTTCACCAAGGTCTACTACAACTGGCTGGAAAACATCCAGGACTGGTGCATCAGCCGTCAGCTGTGGTGGGGACACCGCATCCCGGTCTGGTACTGTAAGGACTGCGGCGAGATGATGGTCTCCCGCACTGACATCCACGAATGCACCAAGTGCCACAGTCACAACGTGGAACAGGATCCCGACGTGCTGGACACCTGGTTCTCCTCCGGACTCTGGCCGTTCTCAACCCTCGGCTGGCCGGAAAAGACCCCGGATTATGACTATTTCTACCCGACCTCCATGCTCGAGACCGGTTACGACATTCTCTTCTTCTGGGTCGCCCGCATGATCATGGACGGCATTCACTTCACCGGCAAGGTCCCGTTCACCGAGATCTACCTGCACGGTCTGGTCCGCGATGAACACGGGGAAAAGATGTCCAAGACCAAGGGCAACGTGGTCGATCCGCTCATCGTGATGGATGAACTCGGCACCGATGCGCTGCGCTTCACCCTGCTCGTGGGTTCCACCCCGGGCAACGACACCAACCTTTCCGTCAAGAAGGTGGAAGCCAACCGCAACTTCGCCAACAAACTCTGGAACGCCGGCCGCTTCGTGATCGGTGCGCTGGATAAGGCTCCCGCGGAAGCTGACGGCGAAGTGGAACCGACCGCAGCCGACCGCTGGATCTGGTCCCGCATGCAGGAAGTGATCCGCGATGTGGAACGCCTCTTCGGCAGCCATCAGTACGGGGAAGCCGGACGGCAGATCTATGACTTCTTCTGGGGCGATTATGCCGACTGGTATATCGAAATCGCCAAGATCCAGCTGAACAAGGGCGGCAACACTGCGTTCAACACGGCCCGCATGCTCATCCGCATTCTGGACACCTGCCTGCGCCTGCTGCACCCCTTCACCCCGTTCGTCACCGAAGAGCTCTGGGGCCATGTGAAGGAAGCCGCCATCGACAAGGGCGAAGCCTTCGCCCCCGCCGCCGGTTGGGAAGATGCGCTCATCATCGCCAAATGGCCGGAAGCTGAAGACTACAACGACGCTGAAGCTGTCTCCGCGCTGAACCGTCTGCGCGAGGTAATCCGCACCATCCGCAACCTGCGCACCGAACGCAAGGTGGAACCGGGCAAGCGCATCGAGGCCATCATCGCCGCCGGTGACAGCAAGGCTGTCTTTGAGGACATGAAGCACGCGCTGTGTTATCTTGCGTATCTGGATGAGGAAAAGCTGGTGATCGCCGACTCCGCTGAAAAGCCAGAGGACATGGTCTCCACCGCCGTTTCCGGTGTGTCGATCTACCTCAAGCTGCATGATGAGGTGGATGCCGAAGCCGAAAAGGCCCGTCTGAACGCCGAACTGAAGGAAATTCAGGGTCAGGTCGACCGTCTCGAAAAGCTGCTCGCTTCCCCCTTCGCGGAGAAAGCCCCGGCAGCCGTCGTGGACAAAGAACGCGCCCGCCTCGCCCAGTTCAAAGAAACCGCCGCCAACCTGGAAGGTCAGCTGGCAAGTTTATAAGAATATCGTAATTCATAACGAAGCACATGAGCCGGTTACCAGTGCAGGCTTCGCTGCAGCAGGTAACCGGCATCCGTGCTGCGTCGATATGTTCTGAACATTTAGAAAATGTAACTGTTCAGTACCCGAAGACGCACATGGGGACAGACACGCTTGTGTCGGCTTCGCGACAGTGGCAAAGCCGTCCAGGTCGTGCTTCGGAGAAATAAGCAAAGTGCGTTCCTTACAGAGCAGGACGTGTGCCTGTCCTCATGTGGTACACTGAGAACCGTCCCGCCCACATCCCTTTTTTTAGTTATAATATTTACATTGGAAGGAGTGCATGATGAAAAAAACTCTTTGCCTTTTTGTATTATTTTTTTATTATCATCACAGCTGCATCTGTCAGCGCACAGGTTTTAGATGCACCGATGTGGGATGAGTCAACAGAACTCAACCCCAATGATCTGAAAACCTATCGGGATATGGTCTGGGAAACCTGGAAAGATGACATGATGGCGGATGAAACGCTCCTCATGGAAACATCCGAACTGACGCTTGAATTTGGGAATGTCCAGATGTATTATTTTATCTATGCTGCCGACGGTGATAAACCGGAGAACGGTTATCCATTGTACATCGCGCTCCATGGCGGCGGAGCCAGCCAGAAAAATGATGCTCAGTGGGATGCAATGAAGTCATATTACCTCGAAAATCTGGAGGTGGGAATGTATGTGGCACCGCGCGGCGTTCGTGACACATGGGACACACATTTCAACCCGGAATCCTATCCGCTTTATGACCGGCTGATCGAATATATGATCCTTACGGAAGATGTGGATCCCAACCGCGTTTATCTGGAGGGCTTTTCCGCAGGCGGAGATGGCGTCTATCAAATCGGCGCACGCATGTCGGACCGTTTTGCCGCGGTAAATATGTCCTCCGGACATCCGAATTCCGTCAGTATGACGAACTACTATAATCTGCCGATCCAGCTGCAGGCCGGAGAAAACGATACCGCGTTTGAACGAAACACGGAAACCGCAAAATATGGTATGCTGCTGGACACTCTGCAGGAGGAGAATGAGGACGGCTATGTGCATCGCACGCTGATCCACGCGGACAGCGGTCATAATTACAGGGATTCCAGTCCGGACCCGCTCCCGGTAATGGCCTATCCGGAAGACTGGCTGATCGAGGGCAACCGGGAAACGGTAATGGTCGATTCCTACCCGCCGGATTATATGGATCAATTCGTCCGTGATCCGCTTCCGGAAACAGTGGTCTGGGACCTGGACACCCGTGCCGAACTTCGCGAAACAAAAGCCTTTTATTATCTTTCCGCAGAGCATGATGCCACAGGGATCATCGAGGTCCATCGGGATGGCAATTATGTGGAAATTGAAACCAATGAGGACTTTTCCGGAGATTTCCAGATCATGTTCAACGAGGACATGATCGATTTTGAAGAGCCGGTCCATTTTGTTTTACCGGAGGGTGAGCTTGACGTCCAACTTCATCCGGAATATGAATGGCTCAATTTCACGACGATGGATCGGTGCGATCCGAATTATCAATTCGAGGCTGCGGTCTCCTATCAATGGCTCCTCGAGCAATTGTAATGAAACATACGAGCACCGGTTATCTGCCGCCCCATAAATGACGCAAATGCCCGGTACCCGCGCTGAAAAGTGGTACAGCAAGAACCACCCCTACTGTACCACTTTTTTATTGAGGAGGAAGCATGGCGGAAGTGAAACAAGACTGCAGCAACAATATGTTTTATGATGAGAAGGTCTACCGGCCGGAGGTGCGGCTGGGTGAGGACGGTTTTTATCGCTGGCGTTATGATTTGGACAAATATCACGATGGGAAAATGTACCGCTTCCTGCTGAAATTCCTTGCCGTCTTTTCCCTTGCCGGGGCGGTCCTGGGGGTCCTGCTCGCCCGGGTGCCGGTTGATGTGATCCGGCAGGACCCGACACAATATCAGACCGTGCTGACCCAGCGCAGGCTGCTTTACGCTCTGCTGGGTTATGCGGCCTTTTTTGCTGCCGGTCTGCTCATCACCGCACTGGTCCGGCTCTTTTCAGGCGGGACCTCGACCCGGTGGTACCGCATGAACGATGAATTCGTCCAGATCCAACCCTCCGGCAGAACGTCCGGGATCACCCGATTCGCCGAAGTAAAGCGGGCCGAGCTATATCCCGACACAAACGAGATCCGCCTCATCTCCCGCTGGGGCAAAGGCCCGGTTCTGGTCCGCCGGGAAGATTACACGCAAATCAAAGACCACATCCTCGCCCAGCTCCCGCAGACCGCTGAGGTGAAAACTGAAGCAAAAGATTTCTAACCGGTTTCTAATAATTCCATTATCCGCCCCTCATAACAATTTGGTATGATTGAATATAACCAATCAGCACGGAGCACACGGGGACTGGCATTTTGTGTCGCGAAGCCGATACAAATGTGCCTGTCCACATGTGCGCCGCACAGCCGTGCTGCGTCAAAAGCACCGGGCCGGTTACCTGCTCTGTAAAGTGCGAGCTTCGCTCGATTAGATTCAGAGCAGGAGCTTCGCCCAAGCTGCTTTAGAAAAGGGGGAAAATATGAGCAACACCCAAAAACTGATCATTTTCACAGCAATCATACTGCTTTTGTCCGCGCTGGGATCCTGCATGCTCACCGGCACCGCACGATTCGCTTTCAGCGGATTCAGGGGACCGAAAGAGACCTCGAAAACCTATGACCTGAAAGACAGCTTTAACGCCATCTCAGTAGAGACGGATACCGGCAATATCACGATCATGCCCGCCAAGGACGGAAAGGCAAAAGTTATCCGCACCGGCAGCAACATTAACAGTTTCAGTCTCAAAACTTCCGGAAAACATCTCACGATCAGCGACAAGGACAAACGCCTCTGGCCGTTCCGCATCGGAACCTACGCCGGGAAATCAGAGATCACCATCTACCTGCCCAAAACGACCTATCAAACCCTGCAAGTCAAATCAAACACCGGCACAACGGATCTCAGACCCGGCGGCAGCTTTGAAAATATGGATATCAAAACCGATACCGGTTCCGTCAATATCAGTTCCGTCAGCGTATCCGATAACCTGAAGGTGAAAACAGCCACCGGAAGGATCACCCTGACAGACGTCATAGCGGAAGATCTTTCCGTCAAAAGCAACACCGGCAGCATCACCCTGCAGCATGCGCTTGCCACTGACGAGATGGAAATCAAAAGCGACACCGGCAGCGTAAATCTTGAAAGATGCGACGGTCCAAAGATCGAGATCAAGACCGACACCGGATCCATAAAAGGGACGCTGCTGAGCGGGAAAACCTTTGACGCCAAATCCGATACCGGCAGAGTCAGCATCCCGGCATCCACCCCCGGCGGCAGCTGTAAAATCGAATCCGACACCGGCAGCATAACCATCGAGATCGAAAAATAAAAATATCGATTCATGCCGCACATGGGGACTGGCACGCTTGTGTCGGCTGCGCGACACAAGATGCCAGTCCCCATGTGCGCTATCAATAGGAAGACGAGATGAACATCTGATTTTAAGTTATGTTCGTGAAACAGGTTCTCATCGTCATCTGGTTTAACAACTGAGGGGTCGAACCTTCACACTTCGTCCCCGCCGCCTTGGACGGGGATGAACAAAACAAAAGCAGATAGGGGACGAGCCTGAAGGTCTGGCCCCGCTGGCAAGTGGGTGCCGTACCCCGGGGGACAGTTCCTGAGGCCGAACAAGGCTCAGGACGATCAGTGCAAAGACGGCATCACGAACCGTCCCCGCATCTCAGAACCCGAAAAAAATCTTGATGCCGATAAAAATCAGGATACAGCCGCCGATGATTTGCGCGTATTTGGAGAGGCGGGTGCCGAAGGCTTTTCCGATCTCCACACCGCCGATGCAGATGACAAAGGTCACCGCACCGATGATGAGCGAACTCACCAACGCAGCGGGGAAACCATAATGAGCAATCGTGAACCCAACCGAAAGGGCATCGATCGAGGTAGCCACGCCCTGGATCATCAAATCACGGGTACTCAAGGCCGGCTTTTCTCCTTCTTCACTCCCGCGGATCCCGGAAATCAGCATCTTCCCGCCGATATAAAGCAGCAGGACCAGCGCGATCGCCGGGGTCATTTTTCGGAAGGTTTCAAAGGCTTCCGCGATCACATGCACACAGAACCAGCCGATCAGCGGCATGAGCGCCTGAAACACGCCGAAGGTCCCCGCGATCAGCAGTTCTTTGCGCCGTGACATCCGCGGTTCGTTCAGCCCGTTCACCGCTGAGCTGGAAAAGGCATCCATGGCCAGTCCCACGCCCAGCAGAATCGATTCAAGAAAAAAAGCAAGATTCATTGTAAATCCAAAACACACAGGGACTGCTGCCGAAGGCGACTGTCCCCGATACCCCTGAGGTAACTGTTCAGAACACGAGGTGACGCACATGAAGACAGGCATACTTTTGTCTGCTCCACGACACAAGATGCCAGTTTCCAAGAGCTTCGCTCTGAAAAGTACCACTGAGAATAACATACTTGAGCAATTTTGT
This sequence comes from uncultured Chloroflexota bacterium, assembly GCA_902791025.1. Taxonomy (GTDB): domain Bacteria; phylum Chloroflexota; class Anaerolineae; order Anaerolineales; family Anaerolineaceae; genus Flexilinea. Next base: position 44,670 of record CADATZ010000025.1, read on the forward strand.
CAATAATCACAAATGTAAAAATTTAGAATTGCATACGACTAACGAATTCGGTATAATCTTAAGGAAAGCTGATTGATCATTAGAGTCAAAGCAACCTGTTCTGTTGACTCAAGTCTGAGTCAACGATAACAGGTCACTTTGACTCAATAACTGTTCAGAGCCCAAAGAGACGCACATAGGGACAAGCACACTTGTGCGGGCTGCGCCGCACATGATGCCAGTCCACACGTGCTCCAACACCTGACACCTGATACCTAACACTTAATTAAGGAGAGACTGATGAACCAAAAACTGATAACCTTCCTGATAACAACCCTGCTCCTGATCACCACAGCCCTTTGCGCTGCACAGGATGGACCTGTTACCAACCTGCCGAAAATCGATATGGCAGCCTGGCAGTACAACACCGAAGACAACGTTTATTACCAGCTCGGGATCGAATACTGTGAAACACCCGCCGATAAAACGTATGAAAACCTGGCCATCTTCGTTCCCGGCGGATATTTCAACGGCACCGACAACGGAGACGGTACCTGGACCTGCACAGTCAATACGGAAAACCATGCCGGGAACTTCACTGCGGCCACCGCTCCAATCGTGATCCCGGTCAACACACCCGGATACTCCGCTATGGCACCGCTGACCGAATACAGCAGCGTCACTGCCTACACGAATGAAGGCTTTATCTATGTCCATGCCGGCTGCCGCGGACGTAATCACGGCGCACCCGCCGGCGTGACCGACCTCAAAGCGGCTATCCGCTATATCCGCTACACCGCGGACCTGCTTCCGGGAAACACTGAGACCATCTTTTCCTTCGGCATGAGCGGCGGCGGTGCGCAATCTGCGCTCCTTGGTGCCACCGGTGACAGTGACCTCTATACGCCCTATCTGGAAGCGATCGGCGCGGTACAGGGCGTAAGCGACGCCGTTTTCGGGTCCATGTGCTGGTGCCCGATCACCAATCTGGACAGCGCTGATGAAGCCTATGAATGGATGATGGGCATCACCCGCAGCGATCTGAGCGACGAGGAGCAGTCGATTTCCGACCAGATGGCAGCCGCTTTCGCCAGCTATATCAACCAGGCAGGATTCAGGGACTCGGAAGGGAACACCCTTACACTGGAACCATCCACAGAAGGGATTTACCAGGCGGGCTCCTACTACGGATATCTCGTCAAAGTCATTGAACGGTCTTTGAACAATTTCATCACCGACACGATCTTCCCCTACGATGCATCAGCCTCTCAAGGCGGCGGACGCGGCATGATGGGCGGCGGAATGGGACCCGGCGGCAGACCGGATGGCGAACGTCCCGAAGGCATGGGTGACGGTCAGATGCCGGATTTCGGCGATTTTCCGGGACCTCAACAGGGTGAAGGGGAGACCAATTTCGAGGCAATCGACGACATCACCCGCAATCAGACTACCTCCGGCTTCAGCATCTCCGGAACATTTGAAACCATTCAGGAATACATCGACGCTATGAATGCCAACGGGGAATGGGTCAGTTACGATCCGCAGACCAGAACCGCCACCGTCACCAGCATTGCCGGATTTGTCAAAGCCTTCAAGAGTGCGTCCAAGAACCTTGGCGCCTTTGACCAGATCGACGGCGGTCAGGGAGAAAACACCCTTTTCGGTTATGGAGACGGCAGCGGTGCACACTTCGACACGACACTTGCCGGGATCCTCGCCAGTCTGAATTCCGAATATGCCGAGGACTACGCGAATGATCTGCAGCGGACAGACGCGCTCGGCAACACGGTTGACTATCGCCTGAACATGTACACCCCGCTGTACTACCTGCTTGAATCTGAGGAAGGCTATGAAACCAGCAATGTAGCCAAATACTGGCGCATCCGCACCGGCATCGCGCAGAGCGACTGCGCCCTTTCTACCGAGGTTGATCTGGCACTGGCGCTGGAACAGTACGAGGGTGTGGAATCTGTCGATTTCGAAACCATCTGGGCCGCCGGTCACACCAAAGCCGAACGCTCTGGTAACAGCGATACAAACTTTATCGTCTGGGTGAAATCAGTGCTGGGAAATTAGGAATTAGGAAGTAGGGGATAGGGGATAAGAGTTAGGAGTTAGTGATTGGCGCACCAGGCTGGTTCGCTCGCTCTGCAGAGTACAAATCTCGCCTGTATTTCTATACTGAGCAGGTAACAAGAGATCGACTACTGAACTGCACTTTCCCTAAAACGCCTGCACCCGAAGTCAGCGCTCCTGTGCCATGAGAGCCGTGAAACCCTGACGCTGATGCTGACGGAATGTACGCCGTCCGGCCCTGACATTCCCGAGGCACAGGAGGACTGTCTTCACGTGCTTTCCCCGGAGACCACACCTTTTCCCGTACTATACAAGCCCCGCTCCGACGCACGTGCTTCGATCGATTCAATTCGGAGCGGGAGCTTTGCCATACTTCACTGCAGCAAATTCCCGTCCCGGTGCACGCCCGGTGCTCATTGCCGCATATGGGGACAGGCACGCTTGTGCGGGCTGCACCGCACAAGTTGCCAGTCCCCATGTGCTTCGCTTGATTGATTCGGAGCGGGAGCTTCGATCTTGGTTAAATAAAAAAAGTGAAGTTGGCAATTTCTTACTCTCCCAGGAGGCCGCCCTCCAAGTACCATCAGCGGACACGCGCTTGACTGCCGGGTTCGGTATG
>CADATZ010000026.1 GCA_902791025.1 uncultured Chloroflexota bacterium
ACGGATGGTTTTCAATGTTTTTGCAAGAAATCAGGATGATCATGTAAAAAACATTTCTTTTCTGATGGATCGGACAGGAAAGTGGTCATTATCACCTGCATATGATATGACCTATGCATATAACCCCGGCGGAACGTGGACCGGTGCCCACCAAATGACGATTAATGGAAAACAATCAGCAATAGATATGCAGGATCTATTGACCTCAGGACATATAATGGGACTTCGAAAAGCTGAAATTGACAGTATTATTACCGATGTTCGAACAAGTTTGTCCAAATGGGATCAATTTGCGGAAAGTGCCGGATTACCGGAACAAATTACAGGAAAGATTTCAAACCAATTTGAAATAATATAAGAAAAATCCGTCAGCAACAAACGAAGCATATAATCATTCAGCCTGAGAATATTTCTTCTCTGGCTGATTTTTTTCCCCGTCGTTGATCTTTATCACTATCTTTTGCAGGGTCAATTATCCTTGTAAAATCGCGGGCAGATCCTGCTCCATTTGCATAATCGATAGGCTGAATCAATCCACCCTGAAGATCATTAAAAAGAGAAGTCTTGTTATTCACAAGTGTATTATTTTCCATATAACCGGCCATATTCATGCAGCATATATAGAATATGCACGGGACAGGAACATCCCGCGTGTCCGGTAATTTTACAAAAAACTGTCTGCTGAATTTTATTTGCTGCTACACTTTTAAAATTGAAATTTTTAAAACAAAATTAACGAAATACTTAAAACAAATATTGCGAATTTCTTAAAACTGTGCATAATATTACAGAGAAACCGCAAGAAAAGGGGGTGTCGCAAATGCAGATTTCAGCAATATGCAGCAGTCCTTTATTTACTGATAGAACAGGCAGGAATAGATGAAACCGATAATTTATGATCTGAATTTGAAAGAGCTGACGGATTTACTCACAGAAAGCGGAAAATCGGCTTATCATGCAAAACAAATCTGGCAGATGATCTATAAACAATCAGCCGAGGACCCTTCTGAGTTTTCAAATTTGTCTGAAGATTTGAGACAGAAACTCAGTGATCAATTTTGTTTCAAGCCGCTGAGCGTTGATAAAGATCTGAAATCCGCTGACGGTCAAACCAATAAGTTTTTATTCCGGCTTCAGGATGACAGGAAGATCGAATCCGTCCTGATCCGCTATACCTCGCTGCGGTTCCCGACGATAAATTCCGATGACAGGATGACCGAATCTGACCTGAAGCTCGAAAGGGAACGAAACACGGTCTGTATTTCTACACAGGTTGGCTGCCCGATGAATTGTGCGTTTTGCGCCACAGGACAAATGGGGTTTATCCGCAATCTTTCCGCAGGGGAAATCGTGGCGCAGGTTTTGTTCGTCTCGCGGCTTCTCAAATCCAAAGGGTTGAAGCTCGGCAACATTGTTGTAATGGGGATGGGCGAGCCTTTTTATAACTACGATGCAGTAATGAAAGCTGTCGATATTCTTTGCGAACCGAAAGGCATGGGTTTCAGTGAACGAAGGATCACGATTTCAACCGTAGGGATCGTACCGCGTATTGAACAGTTTACTGAAGAGAAACATCAGGTCAACCTTGCAGTTTCTTTACATGCACCCAGCAACGCTGTCCGCGATCAGATCATCCCCGCCAACAAAAAATATCCCCTTGAGAGTCTGCTCGAAGCCTGCAGAAATTATACAGAGAAAACAGAACGAAGAATTCTGTTTGAATATACTCTTATCCATGGTTTGAATGACGATTATGAAAATGCTGAGCTGTTATGTAAGCGTATCAAAGGAATGCCCTGCCATGTGAATCTGATTCCGCTCAATGACACAAAAAAATATGAAGGTAGCGGGGCGAATCAGGACAGGTTACAGAGCTTTAAATCCGTTTTGGATAATAACGGTATACCATGTACCGTTCGTTTGAAAAGAGGAATCGATATTGATGCAGGCTGCGGACAATTAGCGGCGGAACAAAGCAGTTAATATTGCAGCTAAGTATGCTGAGTACCAGTCAGGGACGGTTCTATAGAACGAAGGAACTGTCCTCGTGTTACCCGCGGAAGAACGCTCATTCTCTGAAAGAATGACGGGGATTAGACCCTCTTGTTGTACTCTGCCTTGACAGGTTTCTCTTCTTTTATTCTTGTATCATACTGCCATAATTTTGAATTTGACTTCGATAACTAAAGATGTACCAAATCTCCACAGTTAATCTATGGCCCGATAAATCCGCTGCGCAGCGGGTCCGGTCAACAACTGGTTCCAATCGTCATCATCCGAAATAAGTAACGAACCGTTGCTGTTCCGCAGCTGCGCGCAGCCACTGTATGGCATAGTTCCGCTTTCAGGAGAACTCAGCAGATAGCAAAGTTCATAAGAGCCATCCTCATTCTCGGAAACAACATATCCACCTTTCAGCAGCAGCGGCGGCGTCATAACATTTGAGAAAAGCAGCATCATATTTCCGTTCTCATCAAAAGATATCCGCTGCGGCAGGTCAATATCATTTTCTTTCCGAACAAAACTGAAAGAATTTATCAAAAAATCGGGTACCACAGGAATTCGTTTCCCTTCCAATAATCCTTCCGCCATCTCAGCATTATAGGGAAACATGGTAGGAGCATATTCACTTCTGACCATCAGGACTTTGTTCTTCGAAATCAATCCATCCCCGTTTCCCGCATAATTGCTCAAAAGTAAATTGTCAGATAGTAATGTGAGACGCTGCTGCGAAAATCCATCCCAATACTGGCCGGCATTCGACATATTTGAATAAAACTGAATGACAAAATCAAGAGAAGAAGGTGCTGAAGACGAAGTCGAACAGCCATTCTCTGTAAAAATACATGCCGGTGTGAACTCTGCCGCATAATATGAATAGAGCGAGTCCTCCATGTAATACCCAACCGCACCGAAAAGATTTCCAAACGCGGGGATCAATTCGAGGACAACTGTCCCATCCTCCGTTGCGGTGATATACCGCCCGGCTGCTTTTTCCATGAACTTATCATACTGCATGGATGAATTCTCTCCGGTTTCGGCCGCCGCGGTTATGAAAGAAGCCAAAATCAGCAAAAATGCCAATAACTCAAAAGTAATTTTATATAATTTATCCATAACAAACATTCCGATCCTCATGAATATACAGCGATACACGATTAAAGCGCTGATTACCACGATCTTCCCATCAATTACTGTACAAATAACTTTATATCATTGTAAACCAAAATGATTACGATGCATCTGATAATAACGCAAAGCAGCGAAATGCATACTCCTGTGATTAAAAGTCTACCAGATAAATACCGATTGAGATCATCGTAAAGGATCCTTTCGGTTGGATATTGCTGATTTTCGCCACAAGAAGCTTTCCGGCATCCATCAGTCTGGAGAAAACCTTGTTATCTTTTTCGGGAACATAGCCGTATTTTTCGCCATCTTCATTCAGGATCAGGATGGCATTGCTGTCGTAGCGGTTATCGCTTTCTCTGCGCAGCGTCAGCGTATCTCCAATTGTTGCTTTTTTCAGAATATCAGGGTCTTTGAGATGGCTGGTGCCTGCAATAAAGGAATCAAACAGATGGATTTCCCTTGTCAGCGGCTTGAACAACTCCGAGAGCCCCTGCTGATCCTGTGTTTTCATGATAATTTCCGGATTTACCGGTATGATGGTTTTGTCGGTCATATTTTTCTCCTTTTTGAGCTGTTAGCTGTTTTTAGCGGTAAGCTGTTAGCCATTAGCAATTAGCTTGTAATAAGATGCGGCTTCGCCGCTTATCAGTATTATGTTTCAAATTTTCCGGTTTATCAGCCTTTCTAATAATACACATATCTCATTTATTACAGTCTCATAAACCTATAAACTATCCTCTTTCTTGATGAGAGCTAAAAAGCTAACAGCTAATCGCTAAAAGCTAATGGCTAATGGCTAACAGCTCTAACAAATGAGCCTGCAATTCCGCTTTATAATCCCGATAATATTCTATTTCCTCGTCCAGTTCTTTATGCTTCTTCTCCATTGCCTCATCGTCCTCCAAAAGCAGTTTGAATGAGTAAGGTTCCGTACTCAGGATATTTGAGATCTCAGTCTCAAGATCAGCGATTTTCTCCGGAAGATTCTCGATCTCTCCGGAAAACGGTTCTTCACCCAGTTCTTGCAGGAAGCGATTGATCAGGGTTTCCGCCTCACGGATCGCTTTCAAATCATTGGCCCGATAAGCCATCAGAACCTTTTGGAAAAGCTCAATCAGTTCGGGATTCTCAGCTGTCAACGGACAGATATCAGGATGGAGACGCTTCGCGACCCTGCGATAGATCCGTTTGATCTCTTCCGCGTCCAACACAGAGATGGGTTTCATCATTTTTCCTGCCTTTACCATGGCAGTCAGGTCTTTAAGCTGTTCGGCATATGCCAGCATATGGGCATCGATATATTCCTGCATGCTGATCGGGTCAATTTCTTCCCCTGCATTGATTTTCGCCTGGCAGAAACTGATGGATTTTTTCAGTGAAATGCAGTCGATACGCAGCTGAAATGATTCCGTGATCTTATCGCCAAACTCGCGCATATAATTCAGACGATAAAGTTCCCCCTCTTTGAGCAATCGATCCCGCTGAAGGATCAGGTTTTCATATTGTGTTTTCATAATTAGCGATTAGCGTTTAGCAATTAGCCATTAGCCTTTTGCTGCGCTTCTAACTCCCTTCTGATTTTCATGATAAACATTTTCAGCATTTTCGCAACTTCATCATTTAGTTGAAAAGCAATCTGTAATTGTTCATTTGAAATATATCCAAGTTCTTCACAAATAATCAACTGTGTTTCGATTTCCGCATTGGATCCTTGCGCTATCAATAGAAACCGCAGAAATTCTCTGTCCGATTCGCGGCCATTTTCCTCTGAAATGTTTGAAGGAATTGATACTGCCGCCCGCCTCATCTGATCTGATAAAGCATAAGTCTCTTCCTTCGGGAGCATTTTTACTAATTTGTAAATCTCAATTACTAATTCAATTGATTTTCGCCAAACCTTTAATTCCTTATGATTCATACTCATCTCCTATCTGACAATTACTCATCAATTGCTAATTGCCAACAGCTAACAGCTAATAGCTAACAGCTAAATCCGTACAGTTCATCATAAAGACTCATAAGGCGTTGTTTCCCGAGCATTGCTTTGGCATAGAAAGTATCCCTATCCGGGTAAACCTCATTCTGCCAATGGATAGCAAGCTCGCCGCCTTCATCGATTGCTTCGATAGTTAGAGGCATACCTTCATAGCAAAAATGAATCACTGCCGGACCGCGCAGCAGCCACATGCAGTCAAAGAGGTCAAAGTCTGCCGTATCGAATTCGATCATCTCATAAAGGTCGTCGATCAGCCATTTCATGATGTTGATGTCACCGAAGAATGCGTTATTCCCCAGCCGCTGCGCCTGAAAATCTTTCGCCTCCAGCAGCAGTCGCACAGCCTGGCTGATCTTTCCTTCTTCCTTGCGGATCATCGCCAGACGGGTGAAAACTTCCGGCACCGGTTCACCCAAGGTCTGTGCCTTGCGGACTTTGGGATAAAGCGCTTCGATGATCTCCCTGTATTTCCTGTAATCCTGCTCGACAAAGTAGCCGTTTTTGTACATATCAGCCACCTTGACCGCCGCTTCTGTGATGCCAGCTTCTTTGGCAAGGGAATAATAGTGGAAGGCTTTCTCGAAATCCCGCCTGCCGGTCCGTCCGTAGTACCAGATATATCCAAGGCCCTCATAAGCATAGGGAAGCTTATATTCGGCTGCCATTTCATAATACTTCAGAGCCAGGTCAAAATATTTTTTCTCATAATAATATCCGCCCAGTTCCAGCATGGCCTGCGGGTTTTTGAGTTCATAAATCAAATAGTCCATGGCTTCTGTGTAGAGGAAGATATCCTCTTCGGAGGGCTTTTCGTTCATTCTGAATCTGTTTCGGATAAAATAAGTTTCACGTTCGTTCATTTCAATTCCTCATTTTCTGATATTTTTGGCAGCAAAAACATTTTTCTTAGTAATAATTTGTAAGCGTCATCCCCGAATAAATTTCCGGCTCTTCCTGCTGGAAGAAGCCTTCCTTTTCCTCATCCCAGACAAAATACATACGGGTTTCCTTGCTGCAAAAGGGAGGAATTCCCGGCACTTTGACAGAAATGAATGCAGCGAAAAAATAATATTCGTGAACATCCGTTTTGTTATAATTCAAAAATTCAATTGCCGCATCAAGATTCTCTTCATCATCGTCAAAATATTCCTCTTCGACGACTCCGGTATGAGGAAATGCAACAGGGTCTTTCTGTCCCGGATAGTTGTAAGTGATTTGTTCGTTATTCTTTTCCATAAGATAAACCGTATAATATGGCGTATGGCATTCCGGATTCAGTCTTTTCCATTCTTCAACAAATGCCAATAAATCTTCTCGTGTTGTCATATATCCTCCAGGCTCCTTTGATTTGATCTATTACATCTACCACAATCTGGTTTATCACTTCTTTGTTATCATTATATGAATATAATTTGAACTTTGCAAGAGGATGAATTTTTGTAGTCCATTAATCCGGACTTGATTAGTCGGGGATCATCCCTTTATGGGACTGTCCCCGACGCCGCGGCATTCACGACCGCAATTATTCGGCAGAAAAATCATTACCAGTTTCTGACCACAGAGCAGCTCGGGACGATGGGAACTCCACGGAACGGTTCCGGCTCCTCTTCCTGAAAAAATCCCTGTTTTTTCTCATTCCAGCGGAAAAACATCCGGGTTTCTGTCGTGTTGAAAGGCATAATATCCGGGATTTGCATCAAAATAAACGCGCCCCGAAAACAGCCATCCTCCACGCCATTTCCATTTTCATTCAGGTAATTAATTGCTTTATCCAAATCACTCGTCCATAGGTCAAAAGATGCGTCTTCAACAATACCGGGTGAAGGAAAAGTGACTTCACGTCCCAGCCAGGGTACATAATATGTCACTTTGCTGTACGGATAGTCAAACGTATAAACGATGTACCGAGGTTTTTTGCTCTTGGGATTCGCCTTTTTCCATTCTTCCGCTAATTTGAGTAGATCTTCTCTCGTAGTCATGTGTTCTCTCCTGTTCTTTTGATATCCAAAGTATAGCGAAAAACCCACCTCCCGTGGTCGCCTCTCGGGCGACAATTTTAAAAGAAAAACGGGAATGCGTTTCCCGTTTTTTGTATCTATACAGATAAAAAATCCCCGTTCCCACCCTCGCGGCCGCAGTCAATGTCCGGTGTTAACAGTTAGCGGTAAGAATGCGTTTGTGCACGATCGGAGTCTGACAATAATTCAAGCTGGACTCTTCAGCGGAGACTGTTTGGGTACAGTATGAACCGATTTTCGACTTAACGCTGTCGTGCGTGACATTCGCCCTGCGGTTGCTACGCCAAAATGTTTACTCGATCAAATCCGTATTCCAGTTTGTTTCCTGAAGCAGGTTATCAACCTTCCGCAGCTCCGCGGACATGCGGTCGATTTCCTTCTGCCACTCACGGACGGAGATGGTCGAAAGAATCTTGATCTCCGAACTTCTGGCACGATAGTATATATTTCCGGCAGCATCGGTGGCATCTTTATAAGCTGAAATTTTGAGCGTGAGGACATCCTTTTCCGCGATCCATTCCGTCAGCGTTTTTTCGTTCACGACAACCGCCGCGTTTGTCAAATTGATTCGGGTAATGATCCAGGCGAGACGTCCCAGCGCACCGTTGAGTTCCCCTGTTAATTGTTCAACATCTTCCGCAGGAAGTTCTCCCTCCTGCACCAGCACATTTTTTGCAATCCTCTGGCGGAGCTGCGCGATCTTCCGATTCAGGTCCGCCCGTTCCTGTAACGCTTCTGCAAGTTTCATGTCCATTCTCCGTTTCTGTTGTTATGGTCATACCTCATTCATTACGATAGTATACCAGCTATTATCGCATTTTACACAACCGGTTTCGATAAAGCCGAATTTCTCAAAAAATGTCGTTTGTCAGGCGACCCGAAAATTAGATTTTCGCATATAATCGAATATAGATTTGAATATAACGGAAAAACTGTGAAACAAGGAGCGGCTATGAAATTTATTCACCTTTCCGATTTACACCTTGGCAAAAGAATCTACGAAAACTCACTCATTGAGGATCAGAAGGATATTCTGGAGAAAATCTTCAGAATCATTGAAGATGAAAAACCAGATGGTGTTTTGATTGCAGGAGATATTTACGACAAAGCTTTCCAGCCGGTCGATGCGATCAACCTGTTCGATGATTTTCTGAACCGACTGCATGAGCGCTCAACACCGGTTTTCATTATCAGCGGGAACCATGATTCTGCGGACCGCCTGGCATTTGGTGCAAAGATCATGTCTGCAGGTGGGATCCATATTGCACCGCCCTACCAGGGTGATGTCTACAAGTTGGATCTGGAAGATAAACACGGGCTGCTGCACATTTACATGCTGCCGTTTGTGAAGAAATCCCTGGTCAAGTCTTATTTTCCGGATGAGAAAATAGAAACGACAACCGATGCACTGCGCTGTGTTCTGTCTCATGCGAAGCTGAACACAGATGACCGAAATATACTCATAGCCCACCAGTTCATCACCGGCTCCCAAACCTCCGACTCGGAAGAATATGCCGTCGGCGGCGCGGATAACGTGGACGCGTCTGTCTTCGATGACTTCGATTATGTGGCACTCGGACATATCCACGGACCACAATCTATTGCCAGGGAAACGATCCGCTACTGCGGCACCCCGTTGAAATATTCTTTCTCTGAGGTGGATCATGAAAAATCCGTCACGATAGTCGAAATGGAAGAAAAAGGCAGCGTTATCATCCGCACGATTCCGTTGAAACCGCTGCGAGACATGAGGCAGCTCAAAGGTACTTACCAGGAACTGATGGACGCCGGTTTCAATCAGGAAAACAACCGCTCCGATTTTTACCGCATCATCCTGACCGATGAAAATGATGTTACCGATGCGATAGCCAGACTGCGGACAGTTTATCCGAATATTCTCACACTTGAATATGACAACAAACGCACACAAGCGTCTGCTGAACTTACCGAGGCAGCAGATACCGAAAGAAAGACACCTTACGATTTATTTGCGGAATTTTTTGAATGGCGGAATAACAGTCCAATGGAACCACGGCAGCAAAAAATCATCAGCGACTTGATTCAAAAAATCTGGGAGGAGGAAGCATGAGACCCATTACCCTAACGATGTCTGCTTTTGGGCCCTATGCCGAGGAAACGGTGATCCGTTTTGATGAATTCGGGAAAAGCGGTCTTTATCTGATCACCGGTGATACGGGAGCCGGGAAAACAATGCTCTTTGATGCGATTGCTTTTGCGCTCTTTGAAAAATCAAGCGGGGAAGCCCGGGATTATAAAATGTTCCGATCCAAGTACGCGGATGACAAGGCGAAAACATATGTAGAGCTTGTCTTTGAGAACAAGGGGAAAACCTACAAGATCCATCGTGATATCAAAATCAGCAAAAAGGGGGAAGCTTCCACCGCCGCGGAATTTTATGCTGAAGACGGGACGCAGCTCAGTTCAAGCCGGACAGATATCAAAAACCGCATCAATGAGATTCTCGGGATCGATTTCGATCAATTCAGCAGGATCGCCATGATAGCGCAGGGCGAATTTCAGAAACTGCTGCGGGCAGATACAACAGAACGGCAGAAAATTTTCCAAAAGATTTTCCGCACACAGAATTATGAGAAACTGCAGAACCTGATCGCTGAATTGAATTCCGACCGAAAGGCTGCCTATGAAAAAGACAAACAGGAGCTGAACACTTACATGGGCCAGCTTCGCTTTGATCCTGAGACAGAAAGCGGGAAGCGGATCATTGAAGCCGGAGGGGAGATGCCCAATGTGCCCGTGGTGATCGAGGCGCTGCAGGAGATCATCGATCAGGACGAAACGAACCATAATGAAATCCTCGCAGCCCTGAAAGCGGCAGATGAGAAAAAATCGGATTTGGATAAACGTCTGGAAAATGCCCGGCAGGCCGAGAAACTCCGGAAAGACCGTGAAAAGCAGCAGGATTTGCTTCCGGAAAAAACAGACGGTCTTGAACAGGCGAAAGCAGCTTTTGCACAGGAAGAGCAGCAAGCACCTCATCGGGAGAATTTACAGAAACAGATCCACGAACTGCAGCAGAAGCGTGAGGATTATCAAAAACTGGACGATCTCAAGAATTTGCTTACATCCAAAACAAAGGAAAAGCAGCAATTGCAGAGCGAAAATACCGCTTACCGGGAAACGCTCGATAAAACAGCCAAAGAATACAATGAATTGAAACAGGAGCTGGATAACCTCGGAAGTGCCGGGGAAGAACTGCTGGAGCTCATAAACACAAAGGCCAACCTCGACAAGACCGGCCAGGAATTAAAGAGATTCAAAAAAGAACTGCTTGAATTTGATGAGCTCTTGCACGAAGCGCTGGAAGCCGAAGAACAGTACAACCTCGCGAAGGAAAAAGCCGACCGTTCCGGACAAAAATATGACCTCTCCTATGCACTGTACCTCAGCGCTCAGGCGGGAATTTTAGCGGAAGAACAGCTGAGGGAAGACAGTCCCTGCCCGGTCTGCGGTTCCCTTCACCATCCGCATCCGGCACTCAAACCGGAGGATGCCCCATCATCGAAGGATCTGGAGAAACTTCAAAAGGACCGCGACAAGGACCAGCGGGAAAAGCAGAAGAAGGATGCTGAACGCGCAAAATTGGGCGGCAGTCTTTCGGAAAAGCGGGCTGCCGCGGAAAAGAAAAGCCATGATCTGCTGGAACTGGATGAACTTGCTTCGGTTGAGACAGTGGACGAAAAGATTCGGGAGAATAACGAACGTCTTGCAGAGACCAGCCGCGCCATCAAATCCGCTGAGGAACGAAAAGCCCGAAAAGAGGAACTGCCGGAATTGATCCAAAGCAGGGAACAGACCAAGTCGAACCTGGACAAGATGATCGCGGAAAATGAAAGGAAGCTTTCCGCATTGGAAGCGGATCTCTTTAACACAGCTCAACAGGCAGAGGAACTGCAAAAGGACCTCCCCTTTCCGGACAGGGAAACAGCTCATCAGCAGGAGCTGACATTGACCGCCGAACTGAGATTATCCGAACAAGCCCTGGAAACCAGGCGGAACGCAATGATCCAGTCTGAAAATGAACTCACAGCTCTCAAAGCGCGGATCGAAGCCCTTTCGGATCAGATCAAGAGTCACCCGATCGAAGATATCGAGGCTTTGGATTTGGAAGATCAAGTCCTGCAGACCGAACGGGCGGAATTAGACAGGCAGGACAAAGAGCTTGCCTTCCGCATCAAATCGAATCAAGAATCTATGCGAAATATTCGGACAGTACAGCAGATGATGGAAAAGCATGATGCCGATTACCGGGACAGCCGGGGCCTTTATGAGACCGTCAGCGGAAACATGAGCGGCAGGGAGCGGATCACACTGGAGACCTATGTGCAGATGGCTTACTTTGACCGTATTGTCCGTCAGGCAAACCTGCGCCTCCTGAAGATGACCTCCGGACAGTATGAACTAAAGCGGCGGGAATCAACGGACAGCCGGCAGGGCAAATTCGGGCTGGACCTGGATGTGATCGACCATCACAACGGCAGCACGCGCAGTGCCAATTCGCTTTCCGGCGGAGAGACCTTCATGGCTTCGCTGGCACTGGCGCTGGGCATGGCGGACGAGGTACAGTCTTCCGCAGGCGGCATCCAGCTGGACTCCCTTTTCGTGGATGAGGGCTTCGGCACGCTGGATAATGAGGCACTGGAACAGGCCATCCGCACCCTTGACCAACTGGCAGGCTCTCACCGTCTGGTCGGCATCATCTCCCACGTAGACTCCCTCAAAGACCGCATCGACAAACAAATCGTCGTGGAAAAACAAAAATCCGCCGGCAGCACCGTGAAGCTGGTCGCGTAAACCGATGTCATGACTGGGGACTGTCCCCTCTATGGGACTGTCCCCAAGTCTTTCAGATTAATGAAGATCGCACAGTAAATATGTCAAAATAACCTGTTATGTTGACTCAAAATGATTCGAAAACGGGGTATATTGACTTATTCCGAAATTACTGGCATTTTCTTAACGCAAAAACAGCCGAAACCCACCGATTTCGGCTCACTATTCCCTATATCCTATATCCTATTCCCTATTTTTTCTTCTTCTTCCGCTTCTCCCGCAGGGCTTTACGGGTTTCCGGCGGGGGTCCATATCTGGACTGGATCGCTTCCCGCTCGACCCGAGCCGTATATCGCAGCCATCGATCATGGAGTGTATTGCTGTCCTCTTTCGGAATTGCCAGAAGCGCTGTCTGATCGTTCCGTTTCATCGCGTCTTCGATCAATACCTTCCGTGCTTCCGCTTCGGTCAGTTCTCCCGGGATACGTTCCGGCTCCCGCGGCTTGCTTAATTCTTCTGCTTTTTTTCGCAAAGCTTCCGCGTTTTGGCGCCTCACCCATGCCATATCTTCTTTTCCAGGACCAAAAGGTTTTATCAGTCCGATTCCACCTGTCATACGTGCAGCCTGCCGATCCAGACGTTCCGCTTGTTTCAGCATACGCTCTTTTTCTTTTTGGATTTGCTCTGCTTCCCTGGCTGATTCTTTTTCCGACTTCGCCATCTCACGAGCGATCGCGCCGTTGAGCGGCAGGGCAGCGGGATTGACATTCAGGCTTTTCGGCTTTTGAAGCTCCGCATTGGTGCGCTTTTCTCCTTTGAAGGTCTCGGTCTCCTCCAGTATGGAATCCACATTGATCTTACCTTCTTTGATCTTTTGGATCTTGATCTCAGTAGCCTTCAGACGGTTGTTCAGACCAACCCAGCGGAATTCCCAGTCCAGGTAGGTCATTCCGAGGACATTGTTGTCCCGGTAAATCCCGTCCAGTGCCGCGTGAGCTTTGCGGAAATGGAAAGAGACCATGCAGACCAGTTCGTGGATCGACATTTCTTTGAGTTTCGGAAAGTCGATCCCCTTCTGTTCGAGAACGGCCTTTGTCAGACAGAAGGAGCCAAGCTGTTTGATACCTTTTTCCAGCTGATTGCAGTAGATCAGGTAATTCTCGGAAAAACGGTTGGCGATGCAGGCATGGTAATAAACCTTTTGTGTACCATCCCACAAAGCTGCCGCCGTTTCTTCAAATTCCAAAGGAGCATTGCTGAATTCATTAAACGCTTCATCACGAAGTTCAGAAACCTTATTTTCGAGTACACCGTGATTAATGGTGGTCGTTTCCATTTTCAGCCCGCTCCTTTCTTTATAGTGTTCAAAGTTCAGAGTTCAAAGTTCAGATACTGAAGCCGCTTCGCGGCATTCTCATTTGAGATTCTGATTCTCCTTTGATATAATAGAATCTATATTCTTACTTTTATTCTATTTATTATTTATTGTTTGTCAAGATATAAAATATACAATTTTCTAAAATAGTGACATTCGTCTTAACAAAGCACCGGCACGAGCACCGGGCCGGGAAATCGCTGCAGCGAAGCCTGCACGATTTCCCGGCCACCGAGCTGCGTCATCCGGGAACAAAACACCGGGCAATTTACTCACTGCCACGAAGTTTGGCGAAGCTCCTGTTCCAAATCTAATCGAGCGAAGCTCGTACCTCACAAAAGCAGTCTACCCGACCACCACGTCCCGTCACTTCCTCTGGGAACCCCTGTTCCTCAGACAAACCAGACTTCGGAGTTCGAATACCAAAACAAGCCAAACGTGTACCTTCCTCTCGATCAGTGCAGTTCGGCAGCCAGTTATTTGTGCCGGTTTCTCGGCAGCAAATGGTTGACCTGGTGTTTCATTCAATTCAATACAGGCAAATACTTAGGACACCTGAAATATTGGTGGAAATATATAGCAGGATGGCGGTTATAATTATTCAATAAACAGGCATTCTTTTGAAAGGAATCTTTCTTATGTATATCATCGACAATGAATCTGAGGACAGAAGCGTAAAAAAATATTTGTCACAATGGTGTGATATATCAAAACAGATGGATATCGCTGTCGGCTATTGGGAAATCGGCGGCAACCTGACTTTGGACGGAGACTGGCAGAAACTGGATAAGATCCGGATCATCCTCGGCAATGAAGTCACGAAAAGAACCAAAGATGTGATCGACAAGGCCGTTCAATCGATAATCGGCACCATGAAAGGTTCCCTTGACAGCGAACAGGAGAAAAATGAATTTCTTTTGGGCGTTCCCGCGATCCTGGATGCAATGAAATCCGGAAAAATCGAATGCCGTGTGTTTAATAAGTCAAAATTCCACGCAAAGACCTACATCACATATTTCCGGGATGAATTCAAAGCGACATTTCCGACCGCTATGGATGTTCCTGCCGGATATGCACTGGTCGGTTCCAGCAACTTCACCAAAGCCGGGCTCACACAGAACATCGAACTTAACGTGCAGCTCAAAGAGGATGTAGATGAGCTGCAGGCATGGTTTGAAAAATACTGGGAAGAAGGTGAAGATATCACAGAAGCGATCCTGGAAGTCATCAACCAATACTGTAAAGAGTACAGTCCTTATGATGTCTACCTGCGCTCCATGTATGAATACTTCAGGACCCGGGAGGAAACCATTTCGGAATGGGAACAGAATGATTCTGTTGTTTACCCGATCCTCGCCCAATATCAGCGCGATGGCTATAACAGCCTGGTCAAAATCGCCAATCAATATTCCGGCGCATTTCTGTGTGATGGTGTCGGGCTTGGGAAAACCTTTGTCGGGCTGATGCTGATCGAACGTTTTGTCAAGAAAGAAGGCAAACGTGTTGTCCTGATGGTTCCGGCCTCCGCAAGGGTTTCGGTCTGGGAAGCGACGATCAAGAAATACATGCCGGAGATCCTGGAGGGCTTTTATTCCTTCAAAATCATCAATCACACAGATATCCAGGCTCCTACAAAACAGCATTTAATGGAGCAAATCGCTAATTACGCTGAAATTGTAATCATTGATGAAGCACATAATTTCCGCAACCAGGGTTCCAATCGTTACCGCAAACTGTATGAAATGATGAATCAGGGTACGCACAAACAGATGTACATGCTCACTGCGACACCGATCAATAACAGTTTCCATGACCTGCGTCACCTGATCGAGCTCTTCACACGGGGAAATGATGCCTATTTCGGCGGTGCTCCTTTAGGGATCAACAGCCTGATGGGGCATTTCAAGAAAATGGAAGACAACCTTACGAAGCGGGATGGTTCGGACGTCAATGACGGTCTGGATGTTACGGATGATATCTTCCGCGCGGACAAGCTGGTTCAAGCACTGGTCGTCCAGCGCAGCCGGGCATTTGTAAAGAAAAGTCTCACCGCCGCAGAAGGGGACAATGTGAAGTTTTCTGAACGACAGGACCCAATCGTCGCCAACTACTCGATGGATTTTTACGGCAAACTGATCAATGATTTTGTCGATTCCTTTGACCATAAAGACCGGAACGGAAAGGCACAGCCGATCCTGACGCTGCCGGTATACTACCCTTACGGAGATCCTTATTATATCGGTGACAAGCAAAAACTGAACGCCATGGAAACCCAGCGGCAGTTCCAGATCGTCAGTCTGATCCGTTTGCTGCTGCTGAAGCGGTTTGAAAGTTCCATTGCCGCTTTTCAGGAGACCTGTTTCCGCATCTTCATCCGCCTGCGAAAATTTGTTATGGATTATGCCGAATACGGAAACAAACGGACCATTGACCGGTGGATGGAGCGCTTCTCCGATGCGATCCAATTTGTTGAAAACAACATCGCTTATACCACCAACGGGACCATTGAAGATTTCGAGGATGATCTGCCGGAATACATCTGGGAGGCGGAAGAAAATCTTTCCGTTGATGATTTTGATATTCGTGCGATGCTGGATGATACGCTGCTGGATATGGAAGTGCTGGCGAAATTCATCGATGACATCAACGATATCGATATTACCAAAGATGACAAGCTCAGAGAGCTGAAACGGATCCTTGCGGAAGATGAACATACAAAAAACAAAAAAGTTATTGTGTTCACCGAGTACCGCTCTACGGCACAATACATTTACAAAGAGCTGAAGGCTGCCGGATTCACAAAGATTTTCGAACTGGACGGACAGACAAAAGGGAACCGACACGACATCATTCAGCGGTTTTCGCCTTACTACAATGACAAGACATCCGATACGATCAGTGATGAGATCAACATTCTGATCTCCACTGATGTGCTTGCGGAAGGGCTGAACCTGCAGGACGCCTCCTGCCTGATCAATTATGAATTGCACTGGAACCCGGTAAAGCTGATGCAGCGCATCGGCCGTATTGACCGGCGGCTGAACATGGCAATTGAAGAGCAGATTCGCAAAGATCACCCGGAGATGGCAGCAGACCGGCCGAAGGCCTGGTACTGGAATTTCCTGCCCCCGCGGGAACTGGAAAAACTCCTTTCCCTGTATAAAACCGTCTCACAGAAGACGCTTCGCATTTCCAAAACTTTCGGCATTGAAGGGAAGAAACTACTGACGCCGGAAGATGATTATGACGCATTGAAGGATCTGAATTCCAGCTATGAAGGAACACCCTCTTCAGATGAAGAGATAGCACTGGCCTATCAGGAGTTGATGACCGCGAATCCGGGCTATGAGGCTCTGGTTCCGGCTCTGCCGAAGAAGATGTTCAGCGGCAGACTTGCCTCCGCCCGCAAGGGATTTTTCTTCTGTTATGAACTGCCGACAGTGAACGTGGATGGAAACTGGTCCGCGGAAGGAGAAGGCATGTACCGCTGGTATCTGCTGGACAGCACCGACGGCTCGGTGTGTGAGGCTCCATATGAGATATGGAAAGCGATCCTTTGTGAACCGGAAGAACCGCGGTTGCTGCACACCAATCAGGACGAGTTCGGCGAAAAGCGCAAGCTGGTCGAAAAACACATCAAACAAACCTACCTGCGTTCCATCACCGCGCCGATTGGTGTTAAAGCCCGCCTGGTCACCTGGATGGAATTAATATAAAGAAAACCTAACCGTGAGGTCAAAAATTTTGACTTCACGGGAAAAATTCAGAGGGGAAATTACTGCCAAACAGAAATTACGGAACAAACAGCATAGCAACTCCAAGTCCGGATTTACAAAATCGAGGTCACAAAATGTGACCTCGATTGGTGTGACTTTTGATTATTTCTTTTTCAGATATTGACCGGCTAAATAACGTTATAATTTAACCAGAGATTTTATTATGAGTGAACAGGATAGAATTCGCAGCATCATTGCACCGATTGCACGGGATTATGGCGTAAAAAGAATTATGCTCTTTGGATCGCGGGCAAAAGGGAGTCAGACAGAACACAGCGATTATGACTTTTTGATCACTAAAGGGAAAATCACCTCATTGCTGACTTATTTTTCCTTTGTGAACTCTCTCGAAGATGCACTGGATACACATGTCGATGTTATAACAGACACTTCAAATGATCAGAAGTTTATTGACAGGATCAACAAAGATGCGGTTATTATTTATGAACAATAGAGATCGCCAAATTATCAGGAAAATCCTCAAATATTGTGATGAAATCGACAAAACTCACGCCTTTTTCAATCATGACAGCGATCTTTTTAAAGAAGAAAAAAATCGGTTCCACTATCAAAAGAAGAAGCTGAAGAACGTTCAAGGTCGAAAAAATCGACCACAAGATTAAAAACATCTATCCGCTAAGAGCTAATGCGGCTCAACAATATTGGCGAATGCATGAATAAGAAACACGATAGATTGTAAGAAGAATTTTACTATATGTTGGCATATTTACAAAACTGCAAACATACAGTAAAATAATTTTGAAGGAATTTATGACCATGGAAGGTTATCACGGCAAACAATTTATTACCCGTAAAGAGCTCTATCATGACGGATTTTCCGCGTATAAGCTCCGTAAGCTTGTAGATGGGGGAAATCTGCTCAGGGTCAACCGGAATTATTTTGAGAACCCGGATCATATCTCTGTCGGGAATGAATTCAATCTTGTTCATTTGTATACATCCAAAGGAGTGATCTGTCTCATCAGTGCGGCGATTTATCACAAACTGACAACTTCCAGACCATTTCAAATCGATGTTGCCCTGCCGCGCAGAACCAGAATTCCCAAAACACCGGATTGGCCGGCATTTCAATTTTATCTTTTTTCAGAAGAGCGGTATCAAACCGGTATTGAGACCGTTCAGAACGAGGAGGATTCTTTTATGATTTATGATGCCGAAAAAACCGTTTGTGATGTTATGTTTTATCGGAACAAGCTTGGTTTTGAACCAGCGATAGAAATTCTGAAAAATTATCTTCGAAGAAATGGCCGTGATATCAATAAACTGATGCGATATGCTGAAAAACTGCGCTGCGGAAAGCTGCTTCGCGAATATCTTGAGGTGATGGTATGAACACAGCATTGGCGATAAAATCAAAGCTGAAATACCGGGCACAAAAAGAGAATCGTGATGTTCAGGATATATTCATCTTGTATGTTCTTGAACGCGTTTTATACCGGCTTTCCATTTCAAATTATGCAGAAAACTTTACGCTGAAAGGTGGAATTCTTTTTTACGGTCTTTTGCATGAGCAATTTAACCGTTCTACGACAGATATTGACCTGCTTGGAAAGAATATATCAAATGACGCTGAACAGATTCGGAATATTTTTCATGATATATTTACGATCCCGTACGATGATGCGGTCAAATTTGATCTGGATTCTCTAACTGTTCAGAATATAACGGAATTTAAAGAATATCATGGCGTGAATGTGTATGTTATGGCATATCTTGACCGAACCAGAATACCGGTTAGGATCGATATCGGATATGGAGATATCATTGTCCCGGAAAGACAGAAAATGGAATATCCGGTTATTTTGGATGATGACGCGCCTGTTCTTTATTGTTATTCGCTGGAATCTATAATAGCGGAAAAATTTGAAGCCATCGTTTCGTTAGGGAGTCTTAACAGTCGTTATAAAGATTTTTATGATATTTGTGAGCTATCGAAGAGTTTTGACTTTGATGGTAAAGTACTAAAGGAAGCATTGACGGAAACCTTTGCACACCGGAGAACCAAAATGGATGATATTGCTGCTTTTTCTCCGGACTTTGCTGATGATGTTTATCGAAAAAGCCGCTGGAAAGGTTTTTTGAAAACAAAGCACGTACACACAGAAATGACTCTGACAGATTCTTTATTAAAAATCAAAAATTTTCTGGAGCCGGTAATCAATTCGATTAAAAACGAGCAGAATTTTGAACATAAGTGGAATTTCTCGGAACAGGAGTGGAAAAAATGAAACAGGATATTCGGACAGTCAAAAGTATTGAGGATTGGATCCGTTATTTTTCGGACAATCTGGGCTGGTACATCGATTTTGACGAGATCGATGATATTGACGACATCACCTATCAGTATACAGCGGAAGACCTGGGGCTGAAACCGGAATCCTTCGCGAAGGTCAAATCGCTCAAACAGATGGCGCCGCTGACCAATGACCAGCCCTGGGGCGTTTTCTGTGTGGAATTTGAGGGGAAACGCTTTGAGGTCACCGCACTTCGCCGCATCCTCTCCACGCTGATTCCCCGCAAGCGCAGATACATCACGGACCGCAAAACCTGGAACCTGAACGATTTGCTTTTTATCTGCTCCTGGGGAGAAGGCAACGAAACCACGCTGGGACTGGCGCATTTTGAGGAGCGGGAAGGCGTGCTGCCGCAGCTGAAGGTGATCTACTGCGCTCCCGCCAAAGAGGACACCCACAACATCCGCACCTTCGAAGAGCGCATCAGCCACCTGGAATGGCCTGCCAATCCTTCCGATACAGAGCGCTGGCGCGGCAGCTGGTCCGCGGCATTCACCTCCGGGTATCGGGAGACAATCCATTTTGCGGCGGAGCTGACGCTGAAGCTCGCGGAGGAAGCCCGTGCCATTCGGGACCGCATCCTGCACACGCTGGAAATCGAGACCGAACAGGGCTATGTTCACGGGCTTTACAGCAAGTTCAAGGAACAGCTCCTGCATGACATGAAGGAACAAGACTTCGCTGATATGTACGCCCAGACCATCGTTTACGGGCTCTTTTCCGCCCGCTGCATGGATGACACCCCGGAGACTTTTTCCGCGGCGGAGGCGGTGAGCCACATTCCCAACACCAACCCGTTCCTGAAAAGCCTGCTGCAGGAATGTCTGGATGTCAAGACCCGCTCCGGCATCTCCTTCGACGAACTGGAAGTCGGCAATGTGGTCGATATTCTTTCCCGGATCAACCCCAAGAAGATCGTGGAGGACTTCGGGCGGCAGACCGGCGGCGGACGGGAAGACCCGGTGCTGCATTTTTACGAGGAATTCCTAAACGCTTACGACAAGACCCAGAAGGTCCAGCGCGGCGTTTATTACACCCCGCAGCCGGTAGTGAACTTTATCGTGAGAGCGGTGGATGACATCCTGAAAAACGAATTCGGGCTCAAAGACGGTCTGGCTTCCACGGAAACGAAGCTGGTGGAAATGCCGGTGGAAAAGGCGCAGAAAGGCGCTTCCGGGCTGAAGACGGTGATGGAAAAGGTGGAAGTACCCGCCGTGCAGGTGCTGGATCCCGCCACCGGCACGGGAACTTTCCTGCGTCAGGTGATTTTGACAATTTATGAGAACTTCAAAGCCGCTCACAAGGGCAAACCGGCAGAAGCAGTCCAAAAAGCCTGGAACGAGTATGTGCCGGAACACCTGCTGCCCCGCATCAACGGCTTTGAATTGATGATGGCGCCCTACGCCGTCGCCCACATGAAGCTCGCCATGGTGCTGCAGGAAACCGGCTACGATTTCCACTCCGACAAACGCCTCCAGGTCTACCTCACCAACACCCTCGAAGAACCCGGCAGCAGCGGCTCTCAAATGATGCTCTTCTCTGATCCGTTGGCAATGGAATCAGTTGAAGCGAATAAAGCGAAAAATAATCATGGGATAAACATTGTATTAGGCAATCCACCTTATAGTAGTAGCAGTACCAATCGTAGTCAATGGATACAAACTCTTAATTCTGTATACAAACAAGATCTAAAGGAAAGAAAAATAAACCTTGATGATGATTACATAAAGTTTATTCGTTATGGAGAGTACATAGTAGAAAGTACAAACCTTGGAATTCTTGCCTACATATCAAATAATAGTTTCTTGGATGGTATAACTCATCGTGCAATGAGAAAACATCTGATGGATTCTTTTAATGAAATATTTATAATTAATTTACATGGAAATGTAAAAAAGAAAGAACAAGCAGAAAACGGTGGTAAAGACGAAAATGTATTTGATATACAACAAGGGGTAAGTATAAATATTTTCATAAGAAATAATAACAAAAATAAGAAATGCAAAGTTTTTAGTCTCGATTTGCAAGGATTACGGGACTACAAGTATAAATCATTAAATGAAATAACTTTGAGAAATGGTTTTGTAGTTATAAAGCCTGAATTCCCTAATTATTTTTTTGTACCTAAAGATTTTTCTCTTCAAAATGAATATGAAGAGGCAATTCAAATAGAGCAATTATTTCCTCTATATAATTCCGGTATACAAACTAAATGTGATAATATTGCTGTTTCTTATAATCGTGACACATTAGAAAATAATTTGGAATATTTCAAATGTCATTCTCCTGTCGAAATTGAAAATCACTTCAATCGAAAATCGAATAGTGGATGGAGTGCTGAAAAAGCAAAACTTGATATTGTGACAAATACGAATATTAGAATTTTACCTTATTTGTATCGACCTTTTGACATAAGATATATTATTTATTCTAATGTATCATCAGGAATTATTGGCAGGCCAAGATCCTCAGTGATGGATCATATGTGTTATCGGAATATCTCTTTGATTACGGTCCATTTTCAGACAACCTTTCCATTTCAACATGCATTGGTAACTAATCATTTATCGGACCTAAATTCAATTTCCATGCAAACAGGAGAACAATCCTTTGTTTTTCCTCTATATAAATACCAAGAAGAATTTGGTGCTTTGAAGAGAATACCTAACATTGATTATCAATTGGCAGAAAAGCTATTAACTAAAACAGGGTTATCGATACATCAAAGGTCTGCAACTGAGGAAGATATTTTTGCATATGCTTACGCAATTCTTTATAGTTCGAAATATCGGAAAAAATATAGAGAATTTCTCAAAATAGCATTTCCTCGGATACCTATTCCAAACTCAAAAAAACAATTTTTTGATTTAGTTTCTCTTGGGCAACAACTAATTAGAGTTCATATCACTGAAGAGGATTTAGAAACAAACAGCAAGATAATTAATTCAGTTATCGTTGATAAAAATATTAAACAATTTATTTTCAGTGATAAACGTATTTACATAAATAAAAGTAGCTATATAGACAATATTACTCCCGAAGAATGGAATTTCTATATTGGTGGATATCAACCATTGCAAAAATGGCTAAAGGACCGGAAAGGTATGACCCTTTCCGAAGAAGACATCACCCACTACAAACAGATGATCACTGTCATCCGCCGGACGATTGAGATAATGGATGAGATCGATGCGGTGATCGAGTTGTAAATTGTTTCAGGAGGAAAAAATGGCAAAAAATGCTCTTGAAAAAAAGGTTTTGGATTTACTTCATGCAAACAGTTTTCGTGAAGTAAAGAAGGAAAACATCATGGATTTGTTTTCCAATCTGAACAAACTGGATCCTAAAGTGGCAATCGAATTTGTAAAGCAATTCGGTGGAAATATTTCAGGATCATTTAAGACAATGACTGATTCAGCCAAAAATCTTTTTGATTCCAACGACAAAAGTGAACAGCGATGTTTTGATCTTTATGATAAAGAAATGGTTGTGCTTCTCGAAAAACTGAAAGAAGCAAAAACAGAGGAAGAAAGAAAATTCTGGAGTGAAAGAATCGACAATCTAAAAAATGCCGCCGAAAAGAAAGATGATGACAACAAGGGATTTAAGCTTGAAGTTTTGGAAAAAGTTCTGAGAAATACCTTATATACGATACTTCTGGTAGGCACAGGTTTTGTCGGCTATAAATTATTCGATGATCCGGCATTTCTTGCCAGGTATGTAAAAAAGGAATGACAGATGATCGCCGCCATCCGCCGGACGATTGAGATCATGGATGAGATCGATGAGGTGATCGAGCTGTAGGATGGACATGAACAAAATATCAATTCAGTTTTACAGAGATATTGCTGTACGGGCTGTTTGGGATGAAGCGTGTTCCAAATGGTGGTTTTCAGCTATCGATATCATCAGTGCCATTAACGATGAAGAGAATTATGTCAAAGCGGGAAACTACTGGCGCTGGCTGAAAAGGAAACTGAATTCTGACGGCATTCAACTCGTGAGTGTCACTCACGACTTCAAATTCGAAGCACCTGACGGGAAAAAACGGGCAGCTGATGAACCTGACAACCGGGCTATTGAGACACTTGCAAAGAATTGCGGCTGAGGATTGGAGGCACGATATCGTTTTTCTGTCAAAAATGAAGCTTGCTTTCCAATGCGTTATATTTCAGGAACAGAATATCATCGCATTATATCAGCAAGAGCAGCTGAAAAAGATGAAATAATAGAATATGAAACAGCGAAATTGGTTGATCTTGGGTTTCAGTTATAAACAATTTCATAATGTTCAAGAAAGGAGTGAAAGAAATGGCAAAAAATATTGATATTGAAGGTTGCAGTGATGAAGAACTCATCAGTAAATATTCTGTACAAATTCATGGAAAAACATATGTTCGCTCCTCTGTTATGGATGCTATCGGGAAAAGAAGAGCTCAAAATGCTGCCAGACAGCCCGGTGACCCAGGAACTCCTGAAAATCCGATATTCCATAATGGGCATGCATATATATATAGTTCAACAAATCGATTGATCGTTTGGGAAGATTTTCAAGGCGAAATTCCGCAGGATGAAGAACCATCTTTTCACTTTGACCCTGAAACAACAGAGACCTTTACCCTCAATCACAGCATGGAACCCACTGAAGCACAGAAACAGATGATTCAAAAAGTGAAAGAACATCCTATCGTTTTCAGTGAAGATTGTCCGAAATCCACTCCGAAGCAGCTTGAAAGATTCAGAAGGTACGGAATTCATCGGAATCAACAAAAATTGACACGTACACAAATAAAACCATAATTTATTAACAAACCAAAATCTATATTAGGTTTATAATATATTTATACAGATATACCAGTTTGTCCTCCGGTGTCCTTCGGGCTCGGGGACATTTTATTATATCAGATAAGAACGATAAAACAAATCGTAATATTCTTACGCTTCCGTAATAATTTTACGGTAACATTATAATTAATTATTATCAAAACAAGAACTTGACTCCAATCAAACGGAAAGGGGCACAGACGAAAATGCTGAAACGGTTTGAAGTTGAAAATTACAAAGGTTTCTCCAGGCGGCTTGTCTGGGATCTAAATTCCCGGGATTACTCATTTAACCGTCATCTGGTGCAAAACGGAATTGTCAACAAAGCCATTATTTACGGAAAAAACGGAATTGGGAAAAGTTCGCTGGGACTGGCTCTGTTCGACATCACCCTGCATTTAACGGATAATGAACGAATCAATGCAGGATATCTTTCTAATTACACCAATCTGCATAAGCCTGATGATCCGGTTTCCTTTACTTATGTATTTCAGTTTGAAAATGATGAAGTAATATACAGCTACCAAAAATCGGGGCCTGATTATCTGCTTAATGAGCAGCTGTTTTTCAATGGAGAAAAAGTGCTGGATTATGATTATTTTAACGAAGAGAAACAATATATTTCAGAAAAGCTAAAAAGCAGCCTGAATATTGATCTTATTGATAACAAACTTTCTGTTATTAAATTCATATACCGCAACACTCCTACAAATTTCAATGCCCTTCTCACCAGAATGGTCAGATTCTGTGAAAATATGCTTTGGTACCGCAGTCTTTCAGATGGAAATATGTATGCGGGATTTACAAACGGTGTAACCGCTTTGGTTGAAAACCTGTATCAAAAGGGAAAATTGAAAGAATTCGAACAGTTTCTGAGGGAAAATTCGCTGGAATATGATCTGAAATTTGTACCCTTTAATGGAAAACATGAACTGATGGCAGTGTTCTCTGATGGAAATCATAAAAACATGACGCCATTCACTTCCATTGCCTCCACGGGAACGATGGCATTGTTCCTGTTTTTTACATGGCAAACATTGGCTTTTGATCAGGTTTCATTTCTGTTTATCGATGAGTTTGATGCTTTTCTTCATTTTGAATCTGCCGAGAATCTCATCAAATTACTCAATGAAAACAAAACGTTTCAATCGGCTCTAACCACGCACAACACGTCTCTGATCTCGAATTCAATTACCCGCCCAGACTGCTGCTTCATCATGACCGAAAATAAAATTACAAGCTTTGCCAATGCAACAAATCGTGAATTGCGCGAAGGCCATAATCTCGAAAAGCTTTACAAGAGCGGAGAATTCGGTGAATAAACAGAAGCCAAAGATTCTGATACTGGTCGAAGGAGAGAAAACAGATGTCAAAATAATGAACCATCTGCTTTCCATCTATGGCATTCGGGATCATCATCAAATCGTTTCCTATAAGACGAATATTTATGTCTTATATAAGAAAATGTTTGTCAATGATGATCCGGATAGCCTGGATCTTCTGCAGGTATTGAAGGAAAATGAAAAAGACGAATCCATTAAGAATATTTTTGATGAGCGGTATTCCGATATTCTGCTGATTTTTGACCTTGATCCGCAGGATATGGATTTTTCACCAGATAAAATTCGGCGTATGTTCGAATATTTCAATGAATCCACAGAAAATGGAAAACTCTATATCAATTATCCTATGGTGGAATCTTATTATCATTTGAGAAGTCTGCCGGATCCCGAATATAACAACAGAACAGTATCTATGGAAGAACTTGAAAGAAGATCATATAAGGTCAGGGTCAGAGATGAATGTCTGTGCAATTTCAGAGACTTTGCGCAAAGTAAAGAAGAATGTAATATCGTGATCCGTCAAAACCTCCAAAAAGCACTATACATCACAGGAAAAAGATCCGAGGAATTCTTTTATCTCCCGCCATCACTTGATATTCTGTCTGCTCAGGTTCATAAGATGGATCGGGATGGAATCCTTTATGTTCTTTGCACTTGTGTTTTTTATATAATTGACTATAATCCGAAATTGATCGATTCCGATGTTGATGTACAGCGATAGGCTGAAATTACAAAGACTGAATAACGGATATGCATAAAGAGGATAATCATGGCTGACTTTACTTATGAAATCAAAGAAGAAATCGGTGTTTTATCGGAGAGCAAAAGCGGCTGGCGGAAGGAAGTAAACCTGATCTCCTGGAACGGGGCAAGCCCGAAGCTCGACATCCGCGACTGGGCACCGAATCACGAGAAAATGGGCAAAGGCATCACCCTCAGTTCTGCTGAAGCAGAAAAGCTGAAGGAGGTTTTCTGCAATTATACAAAGCCTGAATAAATAAGACCATTTAAAAAGGAGACTGTCAGCTTCAGCCTCCTTTTGTATGGATTATCCGGTGATATTCGGCAGAAATCTGCTCATCGTTCCCGTCGCGGTGACTGTCACGGTCATCTTGGCGCGGGTCATGGCAACGTAGAGCAGGCAGCGTTCAGTCTTTTCGATTTCATCCCGCTGATCTTTGTCCATACCCTCTTTGAATAATGATTTTTGCGGGAGATGGACTGTATCGGCTCCGGCTATCAGGATATGATTGAACTCCAGTCCCTTGATACGGTGCATGGTACTGATCCGCAGACCGTCCACATTCCGGTCATCTTTTTCTTTCGCGAGTTTTACGCAGGAAATGCCGCGGTTTTTCATCAGTTTCTGGTATTGATAAAGCTGCTGCCCATTGCGGACAACCAGACAAATGTTTTTCAACTCATCCCCTTTGGCGAGGATGGCATCGATCTGCGCTTTGAGAAAATCCGCTTCCTTTTCCTCATCCGGGAAGGCTTTGATGACCGGTTTCGGCCCGTGGATCAGCGAGCGGTAGCCGTTGGTGGCCTCATCCCCGCCATCCATGTCATCGAATTCGATCCCGTCCAGAACACTGAGAGCGGCTGCACGGATCTCTTCCGTTGTGCGGTAATTCATGCGCAGGCGTGAGCTGCGTCCCTTGATGTTGATCCCGCATTCGCTGAAGGATTGGCGGTGCTGGTAGATGCGCTGGCGGGTGTCGCCGACGATGAACAGATCATTCTCGTGTTCCGGTCCCGCCATTGCCCGCAGCAGCCTGTAGGCCTGAACGCTCAGGTCCTGCCCTTCATCCACCACGATGGAATCATAGGGGGCCTCACCGCTTTCTTCGATCATCTGCCGGCATTTGATCATCAGCCTGCCGATATCGAGGTGACGCTTTTTCTTGCAGAGGTCGATGAAAGCCTGAAAGACCTGCCAGACCTCGTCCCGCTTATCAATTCCGCCTTTCAGCTGCGGACGGCCGCTGCGTGTAACCGTGCGGTAACCATCGCGATCGAAGATCTCATAGCGCAGCAGCACCCGGTCCCATTCGTCT
Organism: uncultured Chloroflexota bacterium; assembly: GCA_902791025.1. Classification (GTDB taxonomy): domain Bacteria; phylum Chloroflexota; class Anaerolineae; order Anaerolineales; family Anaerolineaceae; genus Flexilinea. The sequence goes on from CADATZ010000026.1 coordinate 27,649, forward strand.
TTGTAGAAATCCAATGACAGGGAAGGGTCGCTATTTTGTTTGTACGCTGCCTGCCAGACATCGCCCAGAATGTTGTCGTAGGCGACATGTTCGGAACGCTGATGTGTGTTGAAATAATTCACCGCCCAGCTGTCAAAGTGACTGACCTCGATGCGGTCCCGAACCGCTTTATCCGCGATCAGACGGTCCAGATTTTCACTGATGTCCTCCGCCAGGTTCCTGGTGAAGGTGGTGATCAAGATCTTTTTCCCGGCCGGCAGCTGTTCCGCGAGCCATTTGGCGCGGTGCATGGCGGTGACGGTCTTGCCGGTTCCCGCTCCGCCGGTCACCTTTGCGGGACCGGCGAACATCTTCTGCGACAGACGCTTTTGCTCCGGATGCAGGTAGATGCGCCAGGCTTCCAGCGGTGCGGCAAGGTAGCGTTCGTAGTCTTCCGGTGTGCTGATGGAGACGAACCCGGAGGCAGTAACGGGATCCTTCACGGATGCTGTGTCAGACTCCGGCTCTTCCGTTCCGAACAACGTCTCAACAACATCCTCCACACTGTCCCCTTCGGAGATGAAATCCAGTGCGTAACGGACATTCTCGGGAAGAATATCAAAAAGCGTCTCCAGCTGTTCCCGGGTGCGGATGACGCGGATCGGTTTGATCAGGCATTCCGGAATATGCAGTTTACGGAAAGAGCTCTCCGAAAGCCCGGCAAATAGTCCCGGCTGCTTCTTTTCCTCCGGAGAAAGGAGCTTTTCAAGTTCTTCAGTGATCTGATCAATCGTTTCCTCATCGGGCAGCAGATCCAGATTGTCCGGATCGTATGTGCCGCCCAGGATCGCCTTCATTTTTTTCCCGCTGTTGGTCTCGTTATGACCGCAGGCGTAGATGAACAGGTAAATGCTGTGGTTGAGGTCGCGGAACAGGCAGCGGTAGTAATCCGAAATGCGGAATTCGCTGACGCCGCTGGCTTTTCCTCCGCTCATCCATGGCTTGACATACAGGCTCGGATGGTTCGGGTTCTGCAGAAAAAGCATTGTGGATGCCGCAAACTTCCCCTGCACATCCGGCGGCAGCTTTGAGAGGCTGTCTACATATTTTTTACTGAAAACAAAAATCGGTGTATCCGCCATAAATTTTCCTCTCCTGACTCGTCCAAACCAAAACACCGTTTCAGCTAATCACGAATCGCTAACTACCAACTACCAACTCCTATATCCTATTGCCTATAACTCTCGGAGCTCGTATCTCCGCTGCTTGTTCAGCCGGATCTTCTTGTCATAGACGGCATATTCGATCCCTTCCAGAAGCTGTTTTTTGAGGTTCGGTCCCAGACGCTGGTAACCGAAGGTGCGGGCGGTCCGGGTGAGCAGGGTGTCTTCATCCAGCGGGCCGTTGTCCATCAGCGTGCGCACGATGGCGTTGCGCATTTCCGGCAGCGGCAGATCTTCCGGATCGCGCTTCTTTTCTTCGTGATAGCGGAATCCGGTGTAAGCCTTCGGATCAATATCAGACGCCCAGCAATAGGGGATTCCCTTGACCTTTGTCGTCTTGATCTTCGCAGATTTCAGTGCTTTTTCTGTGGCTTCCAGAACATTCTCCGGCCGCTTGATCCAGAAGCTATTGCGCAACCAGTCGATGAGCTTGTCCCGTTCGATGACGCCTTCCCCTTCCACGATGATCACTGCCCGGCGCATGATTTCAGCCTTATTCGACGGTTTGATATAATCTTCCCAGCCGACCTGCGATTCCGGACACTTCGTCGGTACATAGAGTTTCCCGGTATAAGCTTCCGCTGCCGGTTCATCGGCTGCCGTTGTTGGTTGTTCATTGATTCCGCTTTCCTCATATGAAACCTGTGCTTCTGCCGGCTCATCATAATGAGGTGTTAATCGCTGATGATCATTCTCATCTGATACCGGAAGATCCTTTATTGCTTCAGGTTCAGTTCCGGACTGTTTTATAATAACCGGTTCCGGATCCTTATCCGCTGTCCACCAGGCATCCCGGCCTTTGCAGACTTTTCCACCGCCGGCTTTGAAGGTGAAATTCACACCTATCTCTTTGCAGCGCTGAACCAACGGCTGCAAATTCATACCGCCGATGATCCATAATACCCCGCCCGCTGGTCTTTTGTCGATCGTTTCAACACCCGCCTCTTCCAAAAGGCCGCTGAGCGTGATCCGCTCCGTACGTATTTCTTCTTCAGCAGATGAATCTTGCTCTGATTCGGGTTCCGGTTGATATCCAGTCTCAATCAACGGTTCATCGGTTTCCGGTTCTTTCGGTTCATTTGCGAGATTCGATTGTGTTTGTAATTCCTCCTCGGGCTGTGTATACGGTTCATCATCAGAATGTGCTTCCTCTTTAGAAGACTCTTCCGATACAGAATCCTCAGTGGTTTCCTGATGAGGTTCCGCAGCCGTTGTTTCCGTATTTGTTTCCTGTGAAGACTGAACAGGGGCTTCTTCTGTCAGCTCCGGTTCATAGTCGGCATCGTCCATTTCCGCTTCGATCTCGTCCGCCTGCTGTGCCAGTTTTTCATCCAGCGCTTTTTCTTCCTCAGCGGAGACTGCCTCAGGCTGCGGCTCTTCATTTTTGATCTCGGCTTTTTCGGCTGCAGCAGTCCGCAAATCATCCAGTTTGCTCAGCAGATGATCCAAAACCTCCTGCTGGTCTTCCCACCAGTCGATCGCCCAGATTCGGTAAAGCTCCCAGCCAAATTTCCCTTCCAGCAGACCCTTCTGACCGATCTCCCGATCGCGGGTGTTCTTCGTCTGCCGGTACGTCTCACCATCCAGAAGGATCCCGAGCAGATACTGCGATGGATCATAGGGATCCAACACACCGATATCGATATGGAAATCGGAGGTGCCGATATCCGGTATGCAGATGTACCCCTGGTCTGCCAGAGCCGCACTGATGCGCTGCACGATACCGGATTTGGTTTTCACATTCTGTTCCGGAGCTTCTTCCGGACTGACAGCATCCAGACGCTCAGCAAATTCAAGGAAATCATGGAATGCCTTTGCACCGGAAGGCGTAGAATCTGTGATCTTGATGTCGGAAGACCTCATCCCGGTGAAGATCAGCATTTCCCGAACCGCCCGGGAGAAAGCGACATTCAGTCGTTTCCCGCCGCCTTCCTTGTTGATCGGTCCGAAATTCTGCAGGACGTGGCCCTTTTCATCCGGGCCGAAGGTGATGGAGAAGATCACTGTATCCCATTCATCCCCCTGGACTTTCTCCAGCGGTTTGATTTCGACCTTTGTCTTCTTCCCGAGTTCCTTATGGACCCAGTCACTCAGGCCGCGGTCCTGCTGGCACTGCTTTTCGAGCAGGTCATCGATGTAATCCCGCTGTTTTTCGTTGAAGGCAATGATGCCGATCGTGCCTTTCTCCGGCGTTTTGTCCGCTTTATAGCGGCGCAGGATCTCTTTGACGATCTCCCGGGCTTCATTTTCGTTGACGGACTTTTTGTAATTGCTTTCCACCCAGATCCTGCGGACTCTGCGTGCGCGGTCATCAACGGAGGGGAAGGTGAACATTTCGTTGTGATAGAAATTCCGATTGCTGAAAGTGATCAGACTTTCATGTGAACTGCGGTAATGCCACTTCAGATAGCGGGACGGGATCCCGATGGCGAGGGCATCATCCAGGATGCTGTCCAAATCATCAAGCGCTGTATTCTGGATTCTTGCTCCGCCGCCAAAGAAATTGGTCGGCGGCATTTGTTCCGGATCTCCGACGATTACGGCATCCTTCCCGCGGGCTAATGCGCCGATCGCGCGGCTGGTAGAGATTTGCGACGCCTCATCAAACACCACCAGATCAAACAGATCATTCCGCTGGGGCAGATACTGAGCGACCGTCTCCGGACTCATCAGCATACAGGGACAAAGCCGATATAAAATATCGGGGATCTGTTCAAAAAGCTGACGGAGTGCCACACCTCTGCCCCGGCTTTTGATCGCCTTACGCAGGATCGTCATTTGCTTTGCGATTGCCGGACTCTCCAGGTCGGAGGGAATATTCATTGCCAGCCGGTGATAAAGCTCATTTGTGCTTTTCTCCCGCAGATCATCATCCAGGCGCTTGTATTGATCAATAGCGGTATTGAAAGATTCACCGGTGAAGGATGTCAGCAGATCATCATGGTAAATCGTATTGTTGATCAAGGCGTAATACAGGCCTTTCCGATAGGCAGTCTTGAGCGTATCCGGATCATCCATCCCCTCTTCACACGCCTGTACGACCGGTGTCAGACCGACACGGACACAGGCTTGTTTGCACTGGTTGTAAAGCGCGAGTTTCTTGATCCCGGAACGATTCTCCAGAATGCGGTCACAGAATTCCAATTCATCCTGAATGGATGCTGCCTGCAGCTTTTCAGCCGGGCGGACAAGGAAGGAAGCGATTTCTGTCCGCATGCTCTGGAGTTTCTGCCATTCATCACGGAAGGCTGAAAAGACTTCGGCTGCCTGGACTGAACTCTTCAGGGAACGGATCGTTTTTCCTCCGGTCAGATCTGCTTCCTTTTGCCGGTAGGCAGCGGCGCTCTCATAAGCCTGACGGAATGCTTCCGGGCTGCCGTATCGGGTGATCATGTCCCGGGTCTCATTGGAAAGCGATTTCAAGGTCAACTCCAAATGAGCTTCGTCACGCTGTAATGCCTCTACGTTTTTCAGCAGCTCCGGCACTTCCGTTTCCGAGAGCGGACGATGGGCATACGCTTCCAGTTCATTCATGACCTGTGTGACAGCCTTTTTTCGTGTCAGGAATTTCTTCTGTGCAGCAGCAAGTTTCTCGCGGAATACAGAGGGCTGCATTCGCAGGAAATTCTCCGTCCACAGTTTCAGCAGTTCCCGGCGCTTTCGGTCTGCTGCTTCTGCTTCCGCAAAGTATTTTTGTGCCGCATTCAGATCGATTTTGGAAATATCCGGAATGTCGGCTCTCTCACCGGCCAATTCATGAATGCCGGATACCCGCTGATATAGCATGTTCAGGTCTGAGAACGTTTTTGGGGCAGACAAACCGAGAATTTCGGCCGTCTTTCCGCCTGATTCCAGAATGCCGAGCAGCAGGGACCGATAATCTTCCGTCTGGTGATTGATCCTGCTGCGAACATCTCCATTGTAAACAGAGATACCGATTTCATTCATGAGCAAGCGTGCATCATCATCCAGTGTCCGTTTTGCCGCCAGCAGCTGTTCGATCAGGGGAATATGGGTTTGCAGATCCGCGGCGGTAAGCTGTGCGGCTTCTTCCTTCTTGAAGGAAATGTATGGCGCATCATCCGCTTCCCGGCAATACAAATCGATCAGCTCGCGCAGACTGTGCCCGCAATTCTGCCGTCTGTGCAAATGGTCCGCATAGACATCCAGCTTCTCCCGCCGGGCTTCGGTCTTTTCAAGAGCATTTTTGAACGGGTTCAATGGATTATTAAAGGAGGCCTTTTTCCCCATGGTTTTCTCCATCTGGTCCAGGATCGCGGTTTTTTCCGAATCCGCGTGCAGGGCGAGACAGAAATCCCCGATGTGAAGATCATTATCCAGACGGTTGCGGACAACATCCAGCGCAGTAGCTTTTTCCGCGACGAACAAAACAGTCTTGTGATTTGCCAGGGCATTGCCGATCAGCCCGGTGATGGTTTGCGATTTTCCTGTCCCCGGAGGGCCATGCAGGACAAAAGTATTGCCGCGGGCAGCCAGATCGATGGCTTCCAGTTGGGTCGCATCCACCGGCAGGGTGACGAAGGTTCTGTAGTCATCCGGTACTTCGGTCTTTGCCGTCACATCCCAATCTACACGCTGCATGACCAGGGAGCGGACGGCTTTGTTGTTCATCAGCATTTCCGGTGCGGTGTGCAGATCATTCCACATGGCGATTTTGGATATGTCGAAGATCCCGATGGCTGCTGTTTCGACGACATCCCAGTGGGGAAGTTCACGGACCGCCCCTCTGACAATAGCAAAGATTTTTTGGACATCGAGCCCGTGTTCATCCATTGGCAGCGGTTCCAGCCCGCTGATGCCAAGCTCGAAGCGCTGCCGCAGCAGTTCAAGCAGCGTGACATTGAAATGCGGATCCTCAAACCGCCGCCGCAGGTTGTAGCCAACACCGCCGGGTTTCATCTCGATCTCCACCGGCGCAAGGATCAGCGGGGCATAAAGCGGGGTCTGTTTCTCATCCTCCGGATCGAACCACCGCAGCATACCAAGTGCCAGATAGAGCGAATTGATCCCGTATTCCTTCTCCCCTTCTTTTGCTTTCCGATATATCGTTTTGAGATTTTTCTCTAATGCTTTATCTTTGCTTATGCCATAAAGGCGGTGACTTTGGGCTTCACTGCGGGCTCTGTCCATGATTTCCAATGGGAGATGGGACATTATTTCATAGACTGAAGGACGATCCTTATCATCTGATAATCCAAACGTAGTCGGTTGCTGAATTGAAAAAACCTCACCATCTGCCAGAAAATCTTCAAGTTCTTCGATGTGACTGGAAACAAGAGGAATGATGCTTGAATTCTCCGGAAGATTCAATAATTTATTTCTCCCACTGAGATCCAGCAGCTTGCTTTCCCACAGTTCAATTTTGTTTTTCGGACCGCTTGCCTTTTCCGGTCCTTTTGTTTCAATATAGGCAAACTGTATCGGTTTCGGAGCAGGAGTCAGTTCACCATCATCCAGATCGCTGCCTATGATTTTTGTTCCGGTGCTGACACGGGGATCAATAGGTTTTATTCTTGACTTATTTCTTACTGTATAAACATCAATACAACTATTAAAAGCCCCTTCAGATAAAGCTTTATTTAGTGTTTCCCGAGCTGCTTTTTCAGCCTGTTCAAAAGATACAGGCTTTTCATGTGTACAAACAGCAGTACATTCAACAAATATCAGATTCGGTTCCTTTTGCAGGATATTGCCATTGTTTATTATCGGATCAGGGAAGCTTGATTCGATCATCCATACACCGGCGAAAATATGCCCTTTAATTAATACCAGAACCGAATGCAGCCCTATCGATTCCAGCAAAGAAGCATATAAAAGTGTCATATCCATACATGTTCCCATGCGTTCATCAAGAACCTTATCCACAGTTCTGATTCGCTGACCCCGCTCAAAGGAGGCGGGTGATGTGATGTAAGAGATATTCTTTTTCTGGATAGCAGCATAACATGCAGCAGCAAGTTCACGGGGTCTGTTGGGATTTTCTTTAATGCCCTGATAATCTTCAAGAGAAGGATTCAGTTTATTTCGTTTAAGCCATTCCGATGCCGAATGTGCTAATTCCGGGATATAGGGATGATTAGGCATTATAAATGCAGCTAAATATTGCTCATATCCCCAGCCTGCGGATTCATCATAAGTCAGTACATCCATTGCCCATTCAATTGGCTGACATATCGATTCATTTGTACTGCCGTTGATCAATTCCATTTTGAAATTGACCTTGATTGCCTCCGTGATATCAGTCAATTGTTTTGCGTGAACTGTTACCGGAATACTAAAATCAAGCGGATATTTCGGTTGAACCGGCGGGAGATCCTGCTCGTAAGTATCAAAGATTTCACTGTCAGATGTTACCCGGAGCTTCAGGTTTGCAATCGGATCCAGTGTTTTATTCGCGATTCTCACCTCTCTTATCGGCGGAAGGTCATTTTTATACAAGGCGTAGTTGAAGACATCCGCTTTCCCAACCGCCATATAAATTATGTCGGATTCCGATTCCATTCTGTTAAGAACGTTATTTCCTGTCTGAGCCGTATCTGGCAGATCTAAATCTCCATCGGAAGTTTTCTCCTCATCCGGGAAAATCGGTTTGATTTCCGAAATTGCTTTGAAATTGCCTTTCTCAATAACAAAATTCTCGGAAAAAGGATTGACAGTAATCGCAAAAAGATCGTCTGTGCTAAGTGCAGCATGCATCGCTTTCAAAAAGGCTGTATGTGCGGCAGGGACCCCGTCCGGTTTTGAAAGCTGTTTGAATTCAGATGGGTCTGTAAAAACCGGAAAGAATGTCTTTCCGTTCTGTGAAAGCAGCGGAGGAAACAACCGGGTTCCTCCCTGAAACCGTTCCAATTCTTCGCCTTCAAGAGAACTCTGATCTTTTCCTTCCTGCTTTAGTTTTGCCAGGATCTTTGCAGCCTCTTCCGTCAGATGCATTTCCATCGGGAAACAGACACTGCTGCTGCGGAGAATGATCAAAACAATGTTGAAATTATCTTCGCTGGGATTATTGCGGAATTCTGTCAATGCGGATTTCAGCGCAGATCCGTTTTCAAAATCTTCCCTGCGAAAGCCTCCCTCATTGAAATCAGCAGTGCAGATGATGGTCTTATCATCGAGTTCCAGTGTATGAAATTGGATGGTGTCACCTTTGCCCGGTCCGAAGTTTTGCCGCGGTTTTTTCAAAAGGGTGCCTATCAGACAATGATCACCAAGATCGGTAATCTGTACCGGGATGTTCTCCGGTTTCAGTCCATTCTTCATAAAACGTACTGTAATTTTGTCCGGATGGAAAGGATCTCTGCAAGTATCAATAACCGTGATATACCTGCTTTTTTCAATATTTTCTGACACATCATATTTTTTGAGAGCTTCAATTTTTGGCTGATATTTGCTATACAACTGCGGATCAAGATCTTTATAAATGTTGAAATCGACATTTACTGCATCAGATATTGAAATCGTAAGTCTCTTTCCGGTCCAGGGAGCTTTAAAATGGAAATATTTTCTTCCCATTTTCCCGGTACCCAATATTTCCAGCATCAATCCCTTCCTGGGGTCAATGTAACCGTATACCACAGCATGGGTAGAATCACCGGCTTCCGGACAGTCTTTTGTCAATTCTCGGAGCTGTTCATTGAATTTGCATGCACATATCTGGTGATAAATAGCTCTGAATCCGATTTCATTGTATAACATATCGTCTCCTATCCGCAATTGTTATAAAAACCTTAGTATGAGTATATCGTCAAAGCATGAATCTATAAACCTGCCGTATTTCCGGAATTTTTTGCATTTTGTAACTTTTCAAATAAATACAGAGCTGATCTGTAAGTATAGTCCCGCGGGTTGGGCGGCGATTGATACGTGGTAATGACCAATAATTTTTGATTGGTCTCACAATGCACTGTCTAATCTCACTATGTTTCCGCTAAATCTAAGAAATTGTGAGAAAAGAATTCTTATTCAGTTTTTATATCGTATTTAAACAGGTTGCTATTTATTTACCGAAGATGTGACATCATTTTCACTTTTGTCTATCTGAATGGGACTCTGTTATAGGGAATATGGTTCGATTGCAGGAAGTCCACAAGTCCTGAAGACCAGCCCTTTCGGCAGAGATCAATGAAGTCTTTTTCACTGATCACCGCATACAGGCTTTTTACTGCTTCGGGCGAGATGATGTAATGGACTTCGTTTTTGAAGCCCATGTCGTCATCGTCGATCTCGCTGACGACGTGCATACCGTCTTTGTGGTTTTCGATCCACATCGATACCGTTCCCTGCGTGAAAATGTGCATAATTCCTCTCCTCTATTCCGGATTTGGATACAGCCTTTATTCGATATCCCAGATCACTGTCACAGTGTCGGCAATTTCGATGTCATCAGGTTCAATGTCCATAGCATAAGATTTTGACCCCAATGTCGGTGCCATATCATAATCCACACATTCCATATACTTCCGCATCGGATAGACCTCAAAATTGATCTCACCCCAGGAATAGTCGATGGATTGAATCGTACCGAGTGTAATTCCGGCTGCTTTTGTCAGGATGGCCGCCTTTTCTTTCGCGTCTGTGATAGCTTTGGCGAGCAGTTCGTTTTTTGCAGTTTCCCGGTCTCTGACAGTATAACTGATTCTCAATTCCGGTTTGACGGAACAATTTGCAAGAGCATAGAGAATTTTTCCCAGACGGTCATTGTCGGAAAGGAATTCCACTTTGAGCCTGTGTGTGAACTTGTAACCGACAAGGCGGCGTTTGTATTGTTTCTGATTTCCACGGTGCTCTTCATAGCTTTCATATTCCGGATCAACATCGAAGCTTAGCGTTTTGAGATCTTTCCGTTCAAAATCGAAACCGGAGAGGACATCCTTCAGCAGTTCTATATCCTCCGATGAATGCTTCAATGTTTCATCATAATCCGGGTACAGCCCCTTCAGATCAATGGTGATCACCATCATATCCGGATGGACCTTGAGATTTCCTTTCCCTGTCACACGAATTGTTTTCATTTTTTCTCCTTGCTAATTGTTTTTGCCATGTTTAATCGGTGGGGAAAGTCCCATAAAGGGACAGTCCCCGAAAATGGCAGCAAACGATGGGAACAATTCCTGATTTGCCCCGCACCGAATCAATTTTACGATTTCTTATTTCCGATTTCTAATTTCTTCTGTGAACCGCTCGCAGACCATCAGCATATCGTCCGGGAGGCGGTTGCGGACTTCCGCTTTGATGGAATCCGGCATGCCGTAGAAGGCCTCCGCCATGCCGCCGGCGATGCAGGTGAGCGTATCACAGTCACCGCCGAGCGATACCGCCGTGCGGATCACGTCTTCGAAATCCATTCCTTCCATGAAAGCGGTGATTGCTTCCGGGACGGTCTTCGGACAAGTTTCGATATGATAATAGCCCGGGCGGATCTCGTCACAGGTTCGGGAGAGATTGTAGCCGAACGCCCGGACAATATAGGCCTTGATTTCCTTCTTGCTGAGACCCATGCGGCTGAGATATATGACTGAAGCGGTCGCTTCAGCGCCTTTGATCCCCTCGGGGTGATTGTGCGTCACTTCCGCCGTCAGCCGAGCTATGTGCCGGGTTTGCGCCAGTGTGTCATAGAGCCAACCTGCGGAAGAGACCCGCATCGCCGATCCGTTTCCATAGCTGCCGTAGGGTTTGGGATCTTTCGCGTGCAGCCACTGGTAAAACATATTGCCGTACCCGGCATCGGGGTATTTGGCTCCCCATTTCTTCATGGACCGAATCAGCGCAGCCTTAATCTCGGTATCGGCCTGTCCGATCGTGTCCATCAACGCTTCTGCCACCGCGACCGTCATCACGGAATCATCCGTGAACTGACTGTCGCGACTGAACAGCGGGAATTCCTTCACCTTGGGGCTCATGTCAAATTCATAAGGCGCCCCGATCATATCACCGGCAATTGCTCCGTACATTTTTCCTCCTGATTAATTATCTCAATACTGCATAAAAAGATAATTTTCCACGATATGCAGTGAATAACTCCATTTCCCGCTGCTTACATATTTCTCATAGTTTCTCTTCAGATATTCCTCTTCCCCATCCATGATTTTCTTTACTTCCTCCTCGTTATAGCGGCCATTTTTAATGAACAGTTTCAGCACCACAGCATAATATTCATCATATGTGCACTCCGACCACTTGTAATAGACATAAAACACGTCAAGGTCCTTTATCCTTCCCGATTTCGCCAAAGCCGCCTCGTCCGCCGCGTTATGGACAATGTTGAAATTCTTATCCGTCTCATTGATCATGACAGGAAACTCCGAATCGATGATCTCCTGCCTTGTCGTTACGCCGTCATCTTCGACCTGATATCCATCCTTCTCAAGTATCCCCAGGAGATCCCGGCGCACATCGGCATCCGGTGTGCGGACAACTTGTGGGTGATGTTCACAAACGCCCAGTCACACACATCATAATGTCCCTTATGCCAGGCGTGTTTGAATCCATTTTTCCGCAGCCAATTGTAGAAAGGCGCATTAATGTCAAGTAAAGACTCATCCCGTATAAGAAATGCCTCTGCCGGAACTCTGCTGATTATGGTTTTCTCTTCAGCTGCCATTTCATATCCTCCCGTCCTCTGTTGATACCTATAGTATATGCAAAATAAAAAAGAAGTGGTCTCCTGCCGGGCGACATTTTCCACTTCCTTTGTCGTGATACGGATGCTTGCCTGCTCCTTGTAAAGCAGCTTGGCAATTAATCAGTGATATTTTCCTGCTGTGCGGATACATTCCCTGCATACGATAAAAACATAACAAACAGTCCAATCAGCAGGCATATTATGTTTTTACGCATCGATTCCTACATCAACGATTGACCGCGATCCAGGCACCATCCCGTTTTTCATAAAGATGCGCACCGCTCATGCGATAGGTATTGTCCTCCTGATTTATACATGCATAGCCGTTTCATATGCTTCCGTGACACAGCTCATCACATTACCGACCTTTTTCCCATCACCGATCTCAAACACCTCAAAATCAGATTCTGCAAGGCTTTCTTTCATCGATGGAAGCGGTCTGTATCCAATCGAAAGGATCACCGTGTCTGCATCGAGTTTTTTCTCTGTTCCATCCGGAAGTTCAACCAGAGCACCATCATCCTGTACAGATTTCAGCCTGGTTCCGGTATAGATCTGAGTACCGTAAAACTCAAAGGCATCCAGCAGCATCGCTTTATTCATACCGGGGACATTGTTCAGGTTCAGTATTTGATCCAGTGCCTCAACAATGGTAACTATTTTACCTTCTTTTGCATACCCGTAAGCGATTTCGCATCCGACCAGGCCACCACCAACGATCACCACTTTCGCTCCGACTGGTTTCCTGCCGAGCAGTGCATCTACTCCGGAGACAGCCTTTTCGATCCCGGCAATGCTTCGCGGCATTACCGGAACAGAACCTGTGGCAAGGATAACCGAATCAGCGTGCGAATTTTTCAGCATGTCAGCATTTACTTCCGAATTCATCCTGACATCCACATTCAGAAGCTTCAGCTGATTTCTGTAGTATTCTGTCAGAGAGCCGATTTCAACCTTGAAATCGTGTGCTCCGGCGGGGATCAGGTTGCCGCCAAGGACATTGCTTTTTTCATAAAGTGTAACATTATGCCCGCGAAGCTTCAGTACCCGGGCTGCCTCCATGCCCGCAATGCCACCGCCTACGATGATCACTTTTTTGGCAGTGTCCGCTTTCGTGATCTTCTTTACGCCTTCAAATCCTACTTCCGGATTGACCGCGCAGCCTACCCGCCCTGAGCAGAAATACCCCCAGATACAGCCCTGATTGCAGCCGATGCAGGTGCGAATCTCTTCAGACTTTTCCTCTGTCACTTTATTTCCGTAATCCGGATCAGCAATAGCCTGTCTGCCAATAACAACAGCATCGATCTTTCCGTCTGCGATGGCTTTCTCATTCATTTCCGGATCAGCCATCCTGCCGCCGCACAGGACAGGAATGCTCACAGCCTGTTTCAGCCGGGCAGCCATGTCCAGCATGAATCCCTGCGGAATATAGGAAGGCGGCATGGCATAATAGAAAGCACCCAGTGTTCCCGCATCAACAGAGAGACCGTCATATCCATAAGACTCCAGGAGTTTTCCGATTTCTATTGCTTCTTCCGGCGTTCTTCCGACTTCTTCCGAGCCGTCAAAGGACGCCTTATTGAAGCCCTTCATATAGCTTTTCAGCGCAAGGCGCATGGTCACGGGGAAATCAGGACCGCATTCACGCTTGATGGCTTCAACAATTTCCTTTGCCACACGGATCCGATTTTCCAGGCTGCCGCCATATTCATCATCCCGGTGATTCATGTAAGCAAGAGCGAAGGAATCCAGCAGATGTCCCCAGTGCATAGCGTGAATGTCCACACCGGCAAATCCTGCATCTTTGCAAAGCTTTGCTGCTTTGCCCATCTCCGAAACTTTTGTATGGATCTCATCTATAGTCAGCTCTTTTGTGGTCACATTCGGATCACCCAGTGTCGGAAGCGGCGAAGGGGTTTTCAATCCACCGTTTCGTCCGACGTTCATGGAGAGCTGAATAAACATCTTGCAGCCATATTTCGCGATCCGGGCGTTCAGCTCTTTTCCCTGTGCAATAAATTCATCCGGATGGTTCAATATACCGTCGCAGCCATCCACAACGCAGTCACCATTGGTTCCGACGGAGAACAGCAGACCGAAACCGCCTTCAGCACGGCGAACAAAATATTCGATTCCTTCCCGGGTAAAGCCGCCCCATTCGGTGTTGCCGAAGCCGGTATCCATCGGGGCCATGAACATCCGGTTTTTGACAGTTACTGAACCGATTTCAATTGGACTTGATAGATGAGTAAAACGAGTAGAATTGATCACCTGACTTATTCCTTTCTGCTGATTAAGAGTTCAGGACATGCTTATCCGAGATCAGAAAAGTGGTCCTGCGGCGTTTGATATACCACTTACAATCCTCTTTTACATAAAGGTCGGCATAACGGACATAGTTTGTTGTGATCACATCCCTGCCATCCACTTCATTGACGAGTGTCGCCTGGCAATAAGCTGTACCCTCTGCTTCAGTGAGATCATCGCTCAGTTTAACGGTATGCTGTCCATTGATGTGGTAAACGGATTTGCAGGGGTTGATCGTCGCGGCAAACGCCTGGACAAGTGCTTCTCTGCCGACAATGTTTTGAATCTCTCCATCAAAACCCATTTGAAATTCCAAAACGCCATCAGAAAGGAAAAGCTCTCCCTGTCCATTTGCATCCTTTATATCGGCAAGGTTGGAAAAAACATCAACCAGTTCTTTCAGTTCCATCTTTGCAGAAATCATTTCATTCGTCATTGTACTTTCCTCCATTTTGATAATCAGGCTGATTCAGCAACACCCGTTTCTTATTTTCATTCATTATACAAAAACATAAAGTTGAAAACAATGGGCAATATTTCCAAATCAGTTACATTAGCAACTCTTTTACCCAAAGAGTTGCTTAAACCCCTGAATTGATAAATCTGCCCATTGAATATTTTTCGGGATTTTTTATAATGAGAAGCAAGATAAGAAACGTAAGTTTCCAAATTCGGAAATATAACAAACAAAATATCAAGTAACTATATTTTGTTAGAGAAGAAGCCGGCGCATTCCTGCTTGGAGAACATGCTTCATTTATCACCGGAACTGATCTGCTGATTGACGGCGGAGTTATCGCTTCGATCCGTACAGGGGCTTACAAACTTCATTAATGAAGAGGTATTTATGAATAAATTGATTTTTGTATTGTTAGCATTGTTGTGCCTGTTGTCCGCTTCTGTCTGCGGAGCGCAGACGGCTGATTTTGACCTGGAAAAGGGTACTGTTCTGCTCAACAGCGGTTATGAGATGCCTATCTTGGGAATCGGATGTTTCGCACTCTCGGATCAGCAGGCGGAAAATTCAGTTTACTGGGCATTGCGGGATGGCTACCGCCTGATCGACACAGCCCGCATTTACGGTAATGAACCGGGCGTCGGCCGTGCGATCCGCAGAGCTATTGATGAAGGCTTCGTAACTCGCGAAGAGATCTTTGTCACCACCAAAATGTGGACCTCCGATTTCGGCAATGGCGACGCGGCTGTGGATGCCTCTCTGCTGCGTCTGGGACTGGACTATATCGACCTGATGATCCTGCATCACAGTCAGCCATCGAATGATGTCCAGGCTTATCAGGCGATGGAACGGGCAGTAGAAGCCGGAAAGCTGCGCTCGATCGGGCTTTCCAACTTCTATGAACCGGCAGATTTCGACCGTCTGGTGAATACCACTACGATCAAACCAGCGATCCTTCAGAATGAAACGCATCCGTACCACCAGAGCAAGGAAATGCAGCGCCATATTGATCAATATGGTACCGTACTGGAATCCTGGTTCCCGCTCGGCGGCCGCGGCAACACACAGAAACTCTTCAACGACAGCACGATCAGTTCCATCGCCGCTGCCCATGGAAAATCATCTGCTCAAATCATCCTGCGCTGGCATCTCCAGGCAGGCAACATCGCTATCCCGGGATCCAGCAATGAATCCCATATTCAGGAAAACTTTGAGATCTTCGACTTCTTCCTGACCGATGAAGAAATGCAGCAGATGACCGCTTTGGATAAAAACCAAAGATTCGCTGATTATTAATCGGAATTCGATGAACTGACAAAAAACTAAAAAAGCGAATGTGTACATAAACGATCATTCGCTTTTTTGTTTTTTATCAAATGTCAAGCACACAAAAAAAAAGGTGTCTGGTAAGTCCGAGATTGCGGTAATAATAGGGATTAACTCCTGTGACTGCAAAGTACACTAAAGTAGTTTGAATAATCATCATAGGACAGGGTACAAAAATGCAGTCGTTGACTGAACACATGATCCCGGTCATGATGCTGGGACTCGGTTATCCAAATGAAAAAGCCAAGGCAAACGCCTGGCATTACAAGCGCAAACCCATCGAAGATTTTGTGTTTGAATTGAATTGAAGAGGATAATGATAACGAACAGAGTATGTGAAATTTTAGGGATCGAAAAACCGTTCGTTCAAGCCCCGATGACATGGATCACCTCTCCTGAGCTTGCCGCAGCAGTTTCAAATGCGGGAGGTCTTGGTATTCTCGGTTTCAATGCCGGTTTCAAGGTGATCTACCGCGATATGTACCCGACTGTTGCATCCGCGAAAGCCGCAGAAGCTGCCGGTGTGGATATTCTGGTAGCGACCGGCTGCGATGAAGGAGGCGGAATGCCTGTAGAGTCAACCGGAACGATCATAAAAACAGCTCTGATTGCCGATGCAGTCAATATTCCCGTATTGGCTGCGGGAGGCATTGTCAATGAAGCCATGGCAAAGGCAAGCGCATGCGTTGGTGCAGAAGGCGCTTACGTCGGGACCCGTTTTGTCCTTTCAAAGGAATGCCGTGCTGCTCAGGCTACCAAAGATGACATCCTGAATACAGGAGCAGATGATCTGATCGTCCTGACCGAGGCAGGCGGTTATCTGAAATGGCGCTGCACGCCGCATAAGGTTGCAAAAGCCGCAGTGGAAGAAAACTTAAAAGGCAATCTGCAGCCATCCACAGGCAGTTTCTACGCCGGAATGCTAAAAGGCGACATGGATACCGGGATCAACACGGTATCCAGCGCTGCGAACCTGATCCGCAGTATTGATTCATGCGAGGAGATCGTCAATGAGATCGCATGCGGATATTCAAATTAAGATAGGATATATTCTTGTGTACCATAAAAAAAACAAAATATAAACAGGTAAACAATAAATACAAATCTGGTAATTTCTCTTCTGTGTAATGATGGTAAGTGTATTTCTTTATCCTGTTTGAGTTGCTCAAGTCGGTGCATTTTATTTTTCTGATTCTGAAAAAATACCTGACGTTTCATATGCTTCATATTTTTCTTATTTTCGTGTAATGTTCATAAATTTTATTCACGTAAAAGGTACAAACTAATAGAGTAAAAAGTCACTATCCTCATTTTTTTATTAACGAAAAAAAAAGTGAAGTTGGCAATTTCTTACTCTCCCAGGAGGCCGCCCTCCAAGTACCATCAGCGGACACGCGCTTGACTGCCGGGTTCGGTATGTTTC
>CADATZ010000027.1 GCA_902791025.1 uncultured Chloroflexota bacterium
GCTTCGCGTACGGGGTAACCGTCACCGGGATGAACGGAAAAGAAGGAGAGCTGGAATGAACATAGCGGATATGATCAAAAACGCGGCGAATCAGATCATTGAACCTGATAACGGTGCGCTTGCACATGTCCGCGATTTCAGCTCCATGAGAGAACACCTTCAGGAAGCGGAGAATGACTACGCTGAAGCGGTGAAAACCTTCGAAGATACCAATCCGGGCTCCCGCTATATTATAGATATCGCATCACAAGCCAACAAAAGCGGAGAAGTCCTGATTTCCCGGGCACTGACCCTCTACACACATTATCAGGCAACCCGTGAGGATAAAGAATTAGCAAACCAAATCATAGACCGGATCACGAAAGACGCTTCGATCCGGGAAAAGACTTGTTCTCAATACTATCGCTTCATGAAAGAAGCCAATCCAAATGCAATCGAGTTGATCGCGGCGATCCTCAAAGAAAAACAAAAGATCATGCATTTCCTGGACCGCTGCATCCGCACACAATCCGTTTATCTCAGAAAATTTGAAAAAGGCGAAAACAGGAACAGGAAATAAGAGACGCCGCGAAAGCTGAACGGGAACGCAATTGCGTCCCGGAAGGCAGCCATTATCGCCCGCCGATGCCATTTGCCCCGGAAAGAATTCCCTGGGACCAGGACGTTCCCGATATTCCGGGGCCATACCGCGCCTTTGTGGATATCGAACCGGAAGAGAAAGTGTTCAATGTCGAACATCAGAACTTTGAACTCCCGGAGGATTATCTGAGTGAGGACGGGTTGATCGACGGAGAATCTGTGAAGTTCGATTATGAGAATCACGAGGTCACGATGAAGTATCGCGGAGGGGTACCGGTCACCTGGCCCTTCCGGCAGTTCATCGACACGAGGGAGGTTCCAAAACCGGGCGAATGGTTCACGGAATATTACCTGAGGCTGCAGATGCAGGAGGACCTGAGAGAACAGGTCGGGGTCCTGCAGCACAGGCCCAATGAAGGTGATATTCCGGAATATGAGAAGATACCAGTTGTCAGTGGTTAGTGGTTAGTGGTCAGAAGTTGAAAAGCCGGGGGCCGGAGGATTCCGGCTTTTAATCGTGTACAAAATTCTTTAGCCTTTAGCTATCAGCAATCAGCTAATAGCCAAAGGCCAAAACCTGATACCTCATACCTGAAAGCTTTTTATCAGCGTTATCCCCGCATTGGGGCAATTTCCACAGGAGCGCCATTATGGATGCGGGATTCTTCTGCCGCGAGTGCGGCGAGGTGGCTTTCCACGGATGTCTCCAGTGTGGTGATGGAGCTGTCAGCCGGTTTGCCTTCCATCAAATCCAGGAAGGAGAGCAGCAGACCTCTGTCGCCGCCGCCATGACCGGCGAAATCTCGTTCCGGTTTTCCGAGGTCAATGAATTCCGGTTCTTTCCCGAATTCGCAGATGCGGATCATGTTGCGGTTCATGTCGCCCCACAGGTCACCTCTTGTTCCCATGACCTTGATGGTGCGGCCGCCGATGCTGGTGAAGGCGCTCATCATCAGGGACAGGCAGGCGCCGTTTTCCATCTGCAGGTTGACGATCTGATTGTCGACGACATCGTTGTCACATGCAAAGGCACAGCGTCCGTACGGACCATTTTTGATGGCTTCCCTGATGGACTCTTCCGTCGGTTTTTCAGCCAGCACATCGATCGGCCATTCAACATTACCGCCGAGGATTCCGGTTTCCGGATTGGTGAGATAAATCTTTTCCGCGTCATACGGACAGCTGTCTTTGGCGAGGCATCCATCCAGACATCGTTTTGCTGCACCTTTCGGGGCATTTTCCGGTTTGAAATAGCTCAATGATCCAAAAGAGGAGACCCGTTCACAACGGCTTCCGCTGAGCCAGATCAGGTAATCCAGGTCATGGCAGCATTTTGCAAGGATCATGGGACTGGTTTCTTCTGACCGGCGCCAGTTTCCCCGGACAAAGCTGTGTGCCTGATGCCAGTAGCGGACGTTTTCCAATGCCTGAATATTGATGACTTTGCCCAGTCTTCCGCTGTCGATGGTTTGTTTGATCAGTCCGAAAAAGTCTGTATAGCGGAGCACGTGGCAGACTACTACACGGCGTTTTTCTTCCCGTGCGACTCTCACGATCTCCTGAAGTTCGGAGAGGATTGGAGAAACCGGTTTTTCCAGCAGAATATCATACCCCTTGCGGAGTGCCGCAAGGGCAACCGGAACGTGCTGCCGGTCTTGAACACAGATGATCGCGGCATCCGCGAGCTTCGGCTGGGCGAGAAGCTCTTCCGCACTGTGAAAGCGTCTTTCCCGTGGAACGTTATGCTCATCTCCGCCGATTTTCAGCCGTTCTTCGTCAGGCTCAGCGACAGCTGTCACCTCCGCTCTGTTTTTTAACGTCAGCAACTCAGCGCCATAGGCATTTTTTCCACGGCTGCCGAGACCGATAATAGCAAGCGTAATTTTTTTGTTCATAAAAGAAACCCTTCCAAAAGAAACTGTCTACCTGACGCTGTCAAGTGCCCGGGAGAGATCCTCTTTAAGCAGGTCCAGATCTTCGAGACCGGCATGGACGCGAATCAGAGAAACCCGGTCATCCGGAATCTGTTCACCCTCTTTGAATACAAGCGCAGTCGGTTCGAACAGACTTTCATATCCGCCCCAGCTGACAGCCAGCTTGAAATATCTGACATGGTTGGTGATGGCGATGACCTTGTTCAAATCTCTGGTTTTCAGACGGAAAGAGAACAGACCGCTGCCGCCCCGCATCTGTTTTTTCGCCAGTTCATATTGCGGGAAGGATGGGAGCAGCGGATAATTCACATTTTCCACATCATCCCGGGCTTCCAGAAATTCAGCCAGTCCCAGTGCGTTTCGGAAATGAACGGGCATCCGCAGGTGAAGGGTGCGGAGATTGCGCAGGATCAGCCAGGCCATGAAGGGATCCGGCACCTGTCCCTGCATCATAAATTCCGTATTGAAGATCCTTGTGATGTCTTCTTTATTTCCGCAGACAATACCGCCGACGATATCGGAATTCCCGCCAAGATATTTAGATGCGGAATGAACTACCAGGTCGATTCCCAGGTCTGCGGGATTTTGAAAGAGCGGGGTTGCCCAGGTGTTGTCGATAACGGTTTTGATGCCATGTTTTTTTGCCAGTTTCGCGACATCCTCAAGCGGCTGAAGGGTAAAGGTGAAGGTCGCAGGACTCTCCAGATAGATCACTTTTGTGTTTGGCTGAATAGCCTGTTCAAATTCCTCGATCGTATTTCCTTCCACGAAGGTGGTCTCTATACCGAAGCGTCTCAGGTAGGTGCGGAAGAGATAGTTTGCCCAGCTGTATGCGCTGCGGATGCAGATGGCGTGGTCGCCCTGCTTCATAAAAGCCATCACCGCGCAGGAAATGGCAGCGACACCGGAGGCAACCAGTTTTGCCTTTTCGGTGTGTTCCAGTGCGGCAATTTTCTCCTCGCAGAGATTGACCGTTGGGTTATTGCCGCGGGAGTAGATATAATGTTCCGCCTCATTCGCGAGAGCTTCATGAAATGCCTCATAGGAATCGAAGCAAAAAATCGAGTTTTGAAAAAGCGGCGGTGCCACCGCGTGTCCGGGTAAATTGTACTCACCCATGTGGTGGAGGATATCAGTAATATTCGGCTGATTGTTTATGAGATCCATTAGCACTCCTGTATTTGTTTAAGATAACTTCTAACTACTAACATCTGACTATTATTATCCCTTTACGCCGCCTTCTGTCAACCCGGCGACGATATATTTCTGACCTATCCCAAAGACGATCATAGTCGGTAACAAAGATACCACGATTCCCGCGCTCATCAGGTCCCAACTGACACCGGCTTTGGAGATGAAAGAATTCAACGCTACCGGAACCGTATATTTCGCAGCTTTATTGATCATCATTACGGCGATGAAAAGTTCATTCCATATATTCACAAATGCAAAGCAGAAAATGGCCGCGATTCCCGGCAGTGTGAGGGGAAGGACAACATGAATGATCGACTGAGCGAGGTTACAGCCGTCGATCTTCGCGGCTTCTTCCAGGTCTACCGGAATTCGGTCAAAAAAGCTGCGGGACATGAGCGTGCTGAAGGCGATCACTGTAGCTACATAGATCACTGCCAGGATCGGCAGATTGTCTACCAGCTTCAGCTTGGAAAAGAACATGAACAGCGGCAGCATGATCATGAACGAAGGAATCGTCTGGGTGAAATACATCAGCAATTCCAGAATTCCTTTCATCTTCTTATGCCGGAAGCGGGAGAGTGCGAATCCGCCCATGACGGAAAGCACCATCGCCACGATGGATGAGCTGAGCGTCACGAACAACGAGTTTTTGAAATATTGACCGAAGTTTGAATAAGAAAAGAGCCGCTGGTATGCTGCGATAGTGGGTTCTTTCGGCCAGTAAACCAGCGGGATGGCATAAAGTTCCGTACCGCTTTTGATGCTGGTTACAAATATCCAGAAAAGCGGCAAGGTAGCGCCAAGGAAGAAACAAGCCAATATCAGAATACGAATACAAGTTCCGAGGATATTTTTGATTTTGCGTGCGCTCATGGGTTAATCCTCCCCTTTCCTTTTGGCCACTCTCAGATAGATTATCGCGTAAGCTAACAGCAGGACCATGATGATCACGCCGTAAGCAGAGCCTTGCCCGTAATCGAATTCTTTATAGACCTTGTTGATCATCATCGTGCCGAGAATATGCGTGCTGTTCACCGGTCCGCCATTGGTCATGGCATAGATGAGATCCGGGAAATTCACGATCCACATGCTGCGCAGCAGTACGGTGCTGATGATGGTCGGTTTGATGTAGGGAATTGTCACATGAAACAGCTGCTGGATCCCGTTTGCGCCATCCAGTTTAGCTGCTTCGTAGAGGTCATTCGGAACGGACTGCAGCGCTGCCAGCAGCATGATGCCGAAGTAAGGAATACCGTACCAGACGTTGGAAATGACTACACTGTACATAGCGATTTTCGGGTTGGAGAGCCAGCCGATATTCTCATGAATAATGCCAAGTTTCATCAGCAGGTCGTTGATAACGCCGAACTGACCATTGAAAAGCCAGGACCAGATGAGCCCGATGGCAAATCCGCACAGTGCCCAGGGATAAAATACGAAGCCACAGTAAAGACTGCGGCCGCGGAAGGGCTTGCGCAGCATCATGGCGAGCAGGAATCCCAGCAAAAATTGGAGCACCAGGGAAAGCACTGTCCACTTCAGCGTGTTGAACATAATCTGCCAGAAATTGACGCTTTTGCTGTTTATGATCGTTCTGAAATTTTCCAGCCCGATGAAGTGGATATCTTTCAAGTTGAAAAGGCTGTAATTCTGAAAGGCCATCACGCCGCCCTGCAGGAGCGGGTAGAAAATAAAAAAGCAGATAAATGCCAGTGCCGGCAGGATCATCAAAAGATACCATTTGTCTGTTTTCATGGAATTCCCTTCCCCTAAAAAAGGGAGCCGCGGGTTTGCCGCAGCCCCCTTGGATATTTATCGTCTATGAAACAGTGGGTACGATTGAGTTTGATTGATCAGCATTTGCTGACCACTAACCACTGACCACTGATTTTTAGTAGCCCCAGAAATCCTTGCAGGTCTGAATGAATTCTTCCGCAGAGGACTGTCCAAGCAGATAACTCTGGATGGCTGCGAGATGGACGGTTGAAGCGTATTCTGTGAAGCGCGGATCTTCCAACGGGAATTTGGTGAAGATAGTAGCTTCGTCCGCCATTTCGTCTGCCCAGGCTTTATAGACCGGCAGTTCGAACATTTCGCTGGATTCATAAGCGCCTTTGTTCACCGGAAGTGCGCCGTAGAATTCACAGATCGAAGCATTGACCTCAGCGGAGATCATGTATTTGATGAATTCAAAGGCTTCTGCCGGATGTTCGGAGTTGGCTGCGACAGCCAGACCGGCATAACCATAGTCCAGATATCTCTTGCCGGAAGCACCAATCGGCATCGGGATGGCGGTGTACTGATCCGGGGAAAGGGAACCCATAACGGAACCAACTGCATCCGGATCCTGGACCAGGAACGGGGTGATGCCGGAAACAAAACCGTTGATCTGGTCATTGTAGCCCCAGTTTACGGAATCGGGAGGGCAGGCTTCCTTGAAGAGTTCGAGATAGTCATTGACAGCTTTACGGCCGCCTTCGGTATCCATGAAGAAGGTGCCGTCTTCAGTCAGATAGAAGTTATCCAGGCGCAGATCGGAAACTTCAGTAGCCCACATGATATCAGTGGTCTTGCAGGGAGATCCAATGCCGCGCAGGGCAAAGCCATACTGGCCTTTTGCAGGATCAGTGATTTGTTTGGCAACAGCCAGAAATTCATCGGTGGTCTTCGGCATTTCGGTTACGCCGAGCTTTTCCAGAATGTCAGTTCTGACCATCAATGCTTTAACATATAGGTATTGCGGGATGAAATAGGTAGCATCGCCCATGGAAGCGCCAGCCAGCAGAGCGGCGTCGACCAGCTGATCTTTGCCGTCCCAATCTTTCACCAGGTCATCGAGACCATAGAGAAAACCGTTATTGATCCAGGCACCGACGGAGTTGTCGCGGATCTCGACAATATCGACTTCCTGTCCGGCTGCGAGCATGGAAGCAACCTTGGTTTCGGCGGATTCGTACGGCGGGGAAACCAGTTCCACTTTGATGTTGGGATGTTCGGCTTCAAAGGCTTCGATAGCTTTCTGAAGGACGAGCGTTCTTTCCGGAGATGTCATGGTTTCGGCAAAGGTCAGTGTGACCGTGTCGTCAGCCAATACACCTGAGGCAATACCCAGAAGCAGGATCATTGCCAGACACAACATAATGGTTTTTTTCATAATGAACCTCCTGATAAAGTTTTGAGTATAAACTCTTATATTGATTTTAACATGAGGAAAAATTGCTGTCAATATCCGGATACCCATGCTTTTCTTCCTGAAAAATATGTCTGACAATCATGTTTTTGGACGGGATAACCGTCACTTTGGGCTTATTAATAAGGGGAGATGAGAACAGTCATGTCTTCGTTCCAGTAGAGCATTTCAGAAGCGGAGACACTGCCTACGTTGAACCAGCGATAGGATTGGCTGTAGGGTATGTCATCATTTGTGACGTCGACCATGCGCCAGAGTCCGTCGATTTCGAGAAGGTTCCACAGATGGGTAGAGCTTGAGGATTGCTGAGCTGTATCTTTGTTATAGATATCGCCGTGCTGGTAGCGGATGTTCAATCCAGCGAGACTGCCGATCAGGTAGAAAGCATCCGAATATCCGTCGCAGTTCGCCTGCCCATTGAGAATGGCGCCGACGGCGTTGTCATCTTCTTCCGTGTAATCATCATCAACATAAACCACATGGGCGCAAAGCCAGTCATGGATATTGCGGGCAGTCTGCAGTGGGTCAGGTGAAAGTGATGTATTTGCAATCTCCGCTGCGGATGACCAGACCTGAAGTTCTCGGGGCGAAAGATCGGAGCTGTTACCCTGGCGCGCAGCCAATATGATCGCTGTGCCGGGATAGAGCTGATTGATATGGATGTTGATCACATGGGAAGCCCGGACAGAGGAGAGATCATAATTGAAGATACCGGCATGGGCGATGAGATCATAGATGCGGTTCATCCCGTTGTGGACCACTGCGAATTCCAGCAGGTCTCCCATCAGTGCTTCAAAGAGCTCTGCGGTGCAGAAGAGGTGGATATCACGAGCACCTGATTGAACCTGAGCCTCGGTATAAGCAATAGCTTCCTGCAGCGACTGCAGCATGACAGCATTGGCTGTGATCTCCGCATCGCTGAAGATGATGCGGTCGGACGCGCTGCTGTAGGAGATGCTGCCGTTGCTCATACCGGCACTTGCTTCCAGATTCAGCAGCAGTTCAAAATCATTGGCGGCGAGGGCTTCAAAGATGCGGGTGTCGGGAAAAATCAGCTCGAAGTCGCGGATCCCGGCGGTACCCATGCGGCGGATGGCTTCCGGTACATCGTCAATCGAGCGGCAGATCTCGCGGGGTGCTGAGGTGAAGTCTACATCGGAAAAACGAATCGTACAGCTGACTGTATCTGTGGCACTGCGGTAATTACCGAGTCGGCTGGACCCAATCATGATGGTGTACTGCTGCGGATCAACTGTGATCCTTTCGAAGAGATCCGGATCGAACACAGTATAGAAATCGTATATCCCCATATTTTCGAAACCGGCGATAGCGGAAGCGAACTGCGCATAATCTTGAATGACAGCATAGGGGACGGGAAGGTATTTGATATCAGTGATGCGGATGATCCCGGCATCTGCTGCATAGGAGGTGCGGTAGGACTCGATCCCGCTGCGAATGAGAGCGCGGTGCAGTGCGTTCCCTTCCAGCAGACTGTTCGTCAGCAGCCAGGGACACAGGAGGATGAAACCGCCTTGATTTGAAGCAAGATCCCGTACCGCTTGACGGACGTCATCCATGTCACTGCATTCTGCCCAGGGAGTATTGGTATAGGTGAGGTTGGATATTTCGATATGGTTGAGAAAATCATTGTAGGAGATCATCACGCCGCTGTAGTCGATTCCGGCTTTGACCAGAATGTGATACAGCTCAAAGAATTCATCTTCCTTAAGGCTGTTATAGAATTCACGGCTGCAGTTGAAAGAAACTTGTGCCGGATAGTCATTCAAATGCTTGATGAGCTGGGACTGCTCCGTAAAATAGAGCAGCTGCGCAGTTGATGTTCGCACCGATCCGAAAAAAAAGAGGAAAACCAGGCAGCAGAAAAGTGCTGCCCGGTTTGTTAATTTCGTGTGTGGAAGCTGTTTGCTGTGCATTCTTTTCCTGGGCATAAGCTCATTGGATGTAGCTGCTGTATTTGCCGAAGTCTCCTTTGTTGACCAGTTTGCCCAGTTTGTTGAATTCATACTGCATCGAGCGGACGATGTGTTCCGGTCCGATGGGTTTCTCTTCCGCTCCTGCCATGTAGGCTGCATTGAAGAGGATGGCTTTGATGTTGCTGCCGGAGAGTTCAAACTTGTCGGCAAGGAAGCGGAAATCGATGTTCCGTGCCATTTTCGCGGTTTTCGGCAGGATGGTAGTCCAGAGGGCGTATCGTGTATCTTTGTCAGGACTTTCCATATGGACCGCGTAGGTGATGCGGCGGACAAAGGCGTCGTCGAAGTTGTTGTAATAGTTCGTTGCAAGGATCGACATGCCGCTGTATTCCTCGATCTTTTGCAGCAGGAAGGCGGTCTCGTTATTGGCGTATTTGTCGTGGGAGTCATTGACTTCTGTCCGCTTCGAAAAGAGGGAATCCGCTTCGTCGAAGAAAAGAATCACGTTGGCTGATGAGGCTGCTTTGAAGATATTGGCCAGGTTCTTTTCGGTCTCTCCGATGTATTTGGAGGCTATCTGGGAAATATCCACGCGGTAAAGCGGCAGCTCGAGTTCGTTGGCAATCACCTGTGCCGCCATGGTTTTTCCGGTTCCGGGAGGACCGTAGAGCAGAAGGCTGACGCCATTCCCGTAAGCATTTTTATGCTTGAGTCCCCAGCCCTCGCCGATGCGGTTTCGCAGCCGGCAGCGGTTGCAGGCAGTCATGAGAACCTCTTTCTGCTGATTGGTGATGGTGATGTCTTTCCAGGTGTAAGCCGGGTTGATATAGGTTGCAAGTCCGGAGAAATCCACCTGATTGAGCTGACGCAGGGAGTCCAGGATCATCCTGCGGTTGATGGTGGTGCCGCGTTTTGTACGAGAAGTGGCGACCGCATGTCCAACGGCTTTGCGGATGGCACCGTAGGATATTTCGTAGAAGTCTGCGAGGTCGGGAACGTTGATATTCTTTGAAAGCCGGATCCCTTTTTCTGTCTTCAGGAAATATTCCCAGATCTGCGCGCGGAGTGCGACGGAAGGTTCCGGAATTTTCAGACAGGGGATGAGCAAGGCTGCCAGGACGCCCGGCTCTTCTTTCTGACCGAAGAGAAAGGAGTATTTTGGAGCGCAGTTCCGGCTGATGAGCTGCAGAATGTTGCGGAGCTTTATGGGATCTTCCAACGGTTCGGCTGGGGTGCTGCTGTCATCATCCAGAAATTCACGGATGGCAAGACGGCCATTATTGAGTTTCAGACGAAAGAAAAGTTCGGAAAGGCAGAGCTGTCTCGTTTCATCCTTCAGCGCAAAAAGCTGCCGGAGGTCCAGAACATACAGACTTTCTCCGTGAGCTTCACAGTATTGATATAACAAGTGCAGGGATGTTTCTTCGTCAGCGTTGGCCAAATAAACGTAGCTTTCTGACAATTTATCGTTGTCCGGAACGGACGAGCTGTTTTCTTTTGACAGGATGTATTCAAGCTCATTTGCGCTTTCTTCGTAGAATAAAGGAATATCCCTGTCTTCTGAGAATGTGTAAAAAACATCCGGATAGTTGTTGTTCCGGTTCGGAACACCCATCAGCATGTCCTTTACCATTGGCTGCAAGACCATTGTCGCGCTTAATCCATCCTGGTCCTCCTTGCTGATGAAAAAGTAGGTGTACATCTTTTCATCCAGCGGGATGGGAAGAGATTCTTCTGCACCGAGCCGGGGTGTGATCCGCGCCATTAGAGTGTACAGCAGGCCAACAGTTGGATTCCCCTGCGCGATGTTGTCCTGCAGAAAGCCGTAGATTCGTTCATAGCGGCGGTCTATCTTTACGGATAACGCCATCAGGATTGCCATCAGTTCGGTCTGATCAAGGGAAAAGGTCTCTTTCAGATATTGGATGCGCAGCAGGTCTTGTAAATTATCTGTTGTGCTGTTTGTTTTGGTGGCTTTGACTCTTTCATCTATGTAGGAGAAGGCGGCATTGACCGCAGCGGACATGACCGGATTACAGATATCCCTTTCCCGAAAGTATGGCGGCATTTCAAAATATCCCGTCAGCTCCGATTCGGTGATGACCAGGCCGCGGGAAAAAAGCTTCTGCTGGCTGCCCATGCCCTTGTATTCCAGGTAGTTTTCCAGCTGCATGTCCAGCAGGCGGAAATAGTCTTCCAGTTCTTCACCGGGATTGGTGTAAGGCTGTGCCTTGTTCTCATCTGAAAAATAGTCATGAAAATCGTACATAATGCTCCGAATTGAATTATCAATTGCAATCTTTTCTAATTATAGATTATTTTTAATGAGAATCAAAGATTATTATGCAATAATAAAAAAAGCAGCACCGGGATTCGCCTGAGTGCTGCTTACTTCTAACTTCTAACTTCTAACTAACTACTTGATCACCTTCAGCGCTTTGCGGTCGATGGTGAGAGCGACGAAGAGCAGGAAGATCACACCCTTGATGAGCTGTTGTGTCGCGGAATCGTACCCCATCATCACCAAACCGTTGTTGAGCACGGTGTACATCAGAGTACCGACAACAATATTGATGAAGCGCACCTTGGCGCCGCCGGTGATCGGCAGACCGCCCAAAACCAGAGAAATCAGGATCTGGGTTTCCAATTGGTTCCCGGCTGTGGAAGTGATGGATCCGACCTTGATGACGTTGACGAAAGCGGCCAAACCTGTCAGGGCACCGGCTGCAACGAAGACGAGGAATTTCACAAGGTCCGTGCGTACACCGGAGAAGCGGGCAGCGGTTTCACCGGAGCCGACAGCTTTCACGTCGTTGCCGATGCGGGTGAACTGGAAAAGGAAGAAGGCAATTGCCAGCACAACCAGGGTAATGGTGATCTTCAGCCAGTCCAGGTCCAGCGCTTTGATGGCTTTGCTGGCTGGAACAGCCGTTTCCGTCGTCAAATAGGCACAAACCCCGCGGAAGAGGTACATCGTACAAATTGTCACGATGAAGCTCGGCAGCTTGAATTTGACGTGGAAAAAGCCGTTGACCGCGCCGATTGCTGCGCCGGTCAGGATGCCGCCCAGAATCGCCAGGGGAATGCTCTTGAAGGAAAGCATGGAAATCACGATGGAGGCAACACCCAGTGTAGAACCTTCCGTAAAGTCGATTGAACCCAGCGTCATGATGAAGAATACCCCGGTTGCAACGATGGCAGGATAGTACACCTGGGAAAGCAGCAGACGCATGCGTTTCGGCGTCAGGATCTTGCCTTCGGTCAGGATATTCATGACTATGACAATCACCACCAGGCCGATGAACGGCAGCCATGCTTTGAATTGATCTCCGCTGAAAAAGGCGCGGAGCTTTGACTGTCCATTGTTTTTTGTTTTAATATTTTCCATGATATCTGCTCCTTACACCATTTTTGCGATTAAATCATTCTCATCCAGTTGCTTGCTGCGGAGAAATTCACCGTTGATTTTTCCATCCTTCATGATGAAAATGCGGTCGGACATACCAAGCAGTTCCGGAATTTCCTCGGAAATCATGATGATGGATTTCCCTTCTTCTTTCAACTCCTGCATCAAAGCGTAAATTGCCTGCTTGACTTTCACGTCAATACCGCGGGTCGGTGAATCCAGCACCAGAATGTCTGATCCCTTACCCATCCAGCGGGCAAGAACCACCTTCTGTTTATTACCGCCGGAGAGGTCGGAGATGAATTGGTGGACCGAAGCCATCTTTGTCTGCATGTCATCCGCGTGTTTTTTCGCGAACCTTGTCAGCTTGCGTCCGCTCAGTATTTTGCGATTGGCCAAATCATCAATCGAAGGCAGAACAACATTATTGCGAATGGATTCATTGAGAATGATGGATTCATTGTCGCGGTCTTTGGAGGCGTAAGCGATGGAATGTTTGATTGCTGTCGGAATGCTGTTGATTTCTGTGCCGTCAGCGAGGGTGACACTTCCTTCCCGATCCCAGGAAGCCCCGAAAATGGCCTTCCCGACCTCGTGCATACCGCATTCGGAAAGTCCGCCGATCCCGAGAATTTCACCCTTGTGCAGGTCAAAACTGATGTCGTAGATCTGCTTCGGAACAGTTACGTTCTTGATGGAGAGAACCACTTCTTTGGAAACCGGGGTACCATAATCGGTGCGGTAGTAGGCATTCCCGATTTCACGGCCGACCATCAGGCGTTTCAGGTCATCTTCCGTTACATCCTTTGTATTGACGGTATCGATATATTCTCCGTCACGGAGAACGGTGACGGTATCGGTATGCTCCAGAACTTCGCCCAGGTCGTGGGAAATGAAAATCACCGAGCGGCCATCATCGCGGACCTGATCCATGATCTTGTAAAGCTCCATACGTCCGTTCTGAGAAAGGGCTGTGGTGGTTTCATCGACGACCAGAATTTTAGGCTTCATGTAGGTTGCCTTGACGATTTCGATCAGCTTGCGGTCCTCGAAATTGTAGGCATCGATCATGTTGGCTGCGTCAATGCGGCCGAATCCGTATTCGTTCAGCAGCCGCTGGGCTTCTTTGTTCATTGCGGCGGTGTTTTTCACCACGCCGTTCATGAAGGGATCTTCATGGCCGAGAAAGATGTTTTCCGCAACGGTCAGGCCGGAAAGTGTTCCCATTTCCTGAACAATGATGGCGACGCCTTCGTTGTTAGCTTCCACCTGGTTGCGTACGTGGAGCTCTTTGCCGTCCAGCTTGAAAGTTCCTCCGCCGATGGTGTAAATACCGCAGAGCATCTGGGAGAAAGTGCTTTTCCCGGAGCCGTTTTCACCGATCAGTCCGCGAATCTCACCGGCATAGATGGTCAGAGATACATTGTCCACGGCATGGGTGATGTCAAATTTCTTGTCGATGTTTTCAGCGACCAATAAGGGTTTCTTTTCCATGATCGCCTCCTTTATTTCACCACGCTGCCTTTAGAACCGCGGGCAGTCAGTGTAACGATTACAAGAAGCGCGGCACCGGTTACCACATTCTGGATGGTGGTAGGTGCACCGAGCGCAATAAATCCGTTGAAGATTAGGGAGATGATGAATTCACCGACGATAATGGCTGTGATCGGCTGTCCGTATTTGCGGAAGGCAATGCCGAAGAAGGTGCCCATCAGCGGCTGGAAGTTGCGGCTCATGGTGCTCATGCCGGTCAGGGCGGTCATCGTGGTTCCGTATGAAACGGAGAGAATCGCCATAATTCCGACGAAGAAATGCAGCAGCATGAAACCGATCAGTTTATATTTTTTGACATCAATACCCATGTTCTTGGCTGTGAATTCGTTGGAACCAATCGCGTTGCAGTAGGTGCCGATCTTGGTGTAATTCAATATGAAATACATCAGGAGAAATGCCAGAACAGCCAGGATGATGTTGCCCGGAGCTCCGGAGAAGAAACGCAGGTTTTCCGGCAGTGTCTGCTTTTCACCGCCTGCTGCGAATACCGCTACGGATTCAAAAATCAGCATTAAGCCAACGGTGACGATCATGGAAGGAACGTTCAGCTTGTTGTAAAGGAAGCCGATGAGTAAACCGATCAGGGTTCCGCAGCCAAGGCACCCGATGATGAATCCTGCGTAGCCGAATTTTTTTGCGAGGATCACACCGACGATGGAAGAAAGTACGATATTGGAACCGACGGCAAAGTCAAACAGTCCCATCACCACGATGAAGTAAAGACCGCAGCCGCCGACAGCATAAATGATTGATGATTGCAGATATGCGTAAAGGTTTGCCGGTGATCCGAAATTGTTCGGAGTCAGGATCTTGAAAACCCCGTAAAAAAAGATGAGCATGGCAAACAACAGGCAAAAGCCGTAATATCTGCTGCTTTTGAGTTTTTCGAGTTTTTGAGACATATTTTTATTCCTTAGGATTCAGGGGTCAGGATTCAGGATTCAGGGATTGCGGATACTGAATCCTGACCCCTGAATCCTGAGCCCTAAAAAACCCGAAAGGGCAGAACAGCCGCGCCTGGCCGTTCTGCCATCCGGGATCATTCAAATCTTATTTTGTGTGGCGGGCCACAACGTCTTCGACGGAGAGGTTCGCGCAGGCAGCTGCCAGTTCTTCATAAGGAAGATCGGCAAGAGCCTTGATTTCGTCTTCATAGTACGGCAGTTCGGTGCCGGTGAAGTATTTCGCATAGTTAGCGTAATCTTCCGGGGAGGCAACGAACATGTACGGGAAGACCATGTCATAGAAACCATCGGTTGAGACTTCGTAGTTGCCCTTAATGGCATTGTAGACCATCAGGAAGGCGAAGAACGGGTCGGCATAGTGACCGCCGGATTCAGCAGCCATGGCGCCGGTTTCCAGCTTGACATCCAGGTCAGGGAGGAAGTCAGTGGAAGCAACAGCGATCTTGCCGGTCAGGCCAAGACCTTCGATACCGGCGATAGCGCCCAGCAGGGTGTCGCCGCCGCCGCCCGCAACGATGAGGGCGTCGATATCAG
Source organism: uncultured Chloroflexota bacterium (assembly GCA_902791025.1). Lineage (GTDB taxonomy): Bacteria > Chloroflexota > Anaerolineae > Anaerolineales > Anaerolineaceae > Flexilinea. The sequence goes on from CADATZ010000027.1 coordinate 15,291, forward strand.
GATTCGCCTGGATGATGGCTTCAGCAGTGGCACGGCCGGTGTCGGTGGTGGTGCGGCCGTACTGCGGTTCGAGCATGACCATCTGATCATCCGGATGTGCTTCGTTCCAGGCTTCTACGCCGGCCTGATAACCAGCCCAGCGGCCGAGGAATGTGGCATCGCCCGGTTCCCAGCCTTCCAAACCGATCTTGCGGCAGCCCTTTTCGCCAAGGATGGTGACGAGGGTCTTACCATTGTCGAATTCGGATTCGTGGACTGCACCGACATAGTACGGGGAGGAAACAGCCTGTTCATATTCATCCGGGTTGGCTTCGGGGTCGATGACACGGAAGAACTGAGCGACATACATTTCATTTTCGTCAGCAGTCTTGATGACGGAACCCATTTCAGCGCTTGCGGAGTTGCAGATGATGATACCATCGCAGTCAGCCAGTGCCAGGGTTTCAGCGGAAGCGGTAACCTGCTCGGAGATGTGAGCCTGGTCAACCCACTGGGTTTCGACGTCCAGAGCAGCAGCAGCAGCGTCGATGAGACGCTTTACTTCAGAGCCGAGGGTATCGGTGGAGCTCCAAATGGAGATACCGATTTTGATTTTGTCATCCGCAGAGGCGGAGGCGACAACGCCGCACAGCATCGTCAGAGCGAGCAGCAGAACGATAAATTTCTTCATGATATAAACTCCTTCTTTTTGATCAGACAATTGTCCCGAACAACCGGCAGGCGCACCATCGTTCAAAACAAATGTCGATTTGACTTAAGTGTTAGGTGTTAGGTATGAGGATTAATATGCCCAACTCCTAACTCCTAATCACTAACTCATAACTACTAACTACAAACTACTAACTACTAACTACTAACTCTATTCACTATATCTGCCCATAATAGGCATTTTTGCCGTGTTTGCGCAGGTAATGCTTGTCCAGAAGGGTCTGCTGCATGTCGGGCAGGGCGGGATAAAGCATTTCCGCGTGATAGTTCATTTCGGCGACGGTTTCCATCACCATCATGTTGTGAACTGCGTTGAAGGGATCGGTTCCCCAGGCAAATGGGCCGTGGGAGTGAACCAGGACGCCCGGAATGGCATCCGGATCGATCTCACGGAAGGTTTCTGCGATCACGTTGCCGGTTTCCAGTTCATACTTTCCCTTGATCTCCGCATCTGTCATCTTGCGGGTGCAGGGAATTGCGCCGTAGAAATAATCACCGTGGGTGGTGCCGAGCGGACGGATCGGGACACCGGCCTGAGCGTAGGAAACAGCCCATTTGCTGTGAGTGTGGACCACGCCGCCGATGTTCGGGAAAGCGTTATAAAGCACCACGTGGGTTGCGGTGTCGGAACTGGGTTTGTAATGCCCTTCCACCTTTTCACCGGTAGCAACATCCACAACGACCATATCTTCCGGCTTCAGCTCGTCATATTCCACTCCGCTGGGTTTGATGACCATCAGGTTGGATTCACGGTCGATCCCGCTGACATTTCCCCAGGTGAAAATGACCAGGTTGTACTTTGGAAGCAGCATATTGGCTTCGTAAACTTTTTGCTTTAATTCTTCAAGCATGAATTAAAACCTCCGGATGGCTGTTTTTTCAACTTCCAGACAATTCTTGTACTGTCTGATGAATTTATTGAAACCGTCAACTTCCGCTTTGTCCGCCATGACGGTCGAGGATTCGCAGCTGGCGAAGACCTTGTTGTCCAGATAGTCTTCCAGTGTTTCATCTTTCCCGCGCCATAAGGCATAAGCACACAGCAGTGCCATCCCGTAGGGTCCGCCTTCTCCGGCTGTCTGCATCACGCTGACCGGTGTGTTGATGGCGGCGGAAAGGATCCGCTGGCCGACTTCTTCCGTCTTGAAGAAACCGCCGTGACCGTAGATTTTATCGATTTCTACGTTTTCTTCACTCAGAATGTCCATGCCGATTTTCAGTGTAGCAAGGGCGCTGTAAAGATGTGTACGCATGAAGTTTGCGAGGCTGAAAGCTGAATCCGCCTTACGAATGAAGAGCGGACGACCCTGATCCAGGTCGGTAACGCCTTCACCGGAATAGTAGTTGTAGCTCAGCAAATCGCCGCAGTCATTGTCCCCTTCGAGAGCGACTTTGAACAGTTTTGTGTAAAGCGTATTGGTATCCACGGTAAAGCCGAAGAGGTCGATAGATTCGCGGAACAGGCTGATCCAGGCGTTGATGTCGCTGGTGCAGTTGTTGCAGTGAACCATGGCGACGGGTCTGCCGACCGGTGTAGTGACCATATCGATTTCGCGGTGGACTTTCAACTTTTTGTCCACAACGACCATGGCGAAGTCACTGGTTCCGGCGGAGACATTACCGGTGCGGACACGGACGGAATTGGTGGCGACCATGCCGGTGCCGGCATCGCCTTCACAGGGAACCAGCGGAATACCGGCTTCCAGTTCGCCGCTTGGGTCGAGGTAGAGTGCGCCTTCTTTTGTCAGATTTCCAGCCTCATCACCGGCAGAAAGAACTTCAGGCAGCAGGCTCAGAAGGTCTACGCCAGTCAGTTCATTGAATTTTTTCACCATCTCCGCATCATACTGATTGGTATTGCTGTCAATGGGGAACATGCCGCTGGCCTCTCCGACACCCATCACCTTTTTGCCTGTCAGCTTGTAGTGAACATAACCGGCGAGGGTGGTGATATAGGCGATGTTGGGTACATGCGCTTCCTGATGGATCATCGCCTGATACAGGTGGGCGATAGACCAGCGCTGCGGAATGTTGAAGCCGAATAGAGCGGTAAGCTTTTCGGCTGCTGCTGCGGTGATGGTGTTGCGCCAGGTGCGGAATTCACAGAGCTGGTTATCATCCTTGTCAAAGGGCAGATACCCGTGCATCATGGCGGAAATGCCGATTGCGCCCGTGGTGGTCAGGTTCTGCGCGTATTTTTCTTTGACGTCACGTTTGAGGTCAGCGAAGCAGGCCTGCAATCCGTTTTGGACTTCCGTAAGGGAATAGGTCCAGATCCCGTTCACCAGGCTGTTTTCCCAGGTGAAAGAGCCGGAGGCAAGGACCTGATGGTCCCTGCCGAGCAGTACAGATTTAATGCGGGTCGAACCGAGTTCGATACCGATTACAGTTTCTTTCAGGTTCACGATATTACCTCAGCTTCCATGCAATATCTTTGATGAAGAGTTCATCTTCGAGTTTTTCAACTGTGGTGTCCTTGTCGATATGGACAAATTCGATATCCATGAATTTGGCGAAGTCACGCATCATTTCCGGTGTTACATCATAGCTCAGCACAGTGTGGTGAGCGCCGCCGGCGGTGATCCAGCATTCCACGCCATCGGTGAGATCCGGCAGGGCGCGCCACATCACACGGGCAACCGGCAGGTTCGGCATGGGCATGATCGGTTTCACAGCCTCGATGTCCTGAACGATCAGGCGCAGACGACCACCCATGTCAATGAGGGAAACGACGATCCCTTTGCCTTCCTTGCCTTCGAAGACCAGTCGGGCAGGATCCTTTTCATTCATACCAATACCCAGATGATGGGTTTCAATGCGCGGTTTGTCGGCTGCCAGTGACGGGCAGACTTCCAGCATGTGGGCACCGAGGGAATATTCGTGACCTTTGACGAGATGGTAGGTGTAGTCTTCCATGAAGCCGCTGGCACCGTTTCCGCCTTCACCCATGGCTTTCAGAATGGCGGTCATGGCGGAGACTTTCCAGTCACCTTCACCGCCGTATCCGTATCCCTGTGCCATCAGATGCTGGGAAGCAAGTCCCGGAAGCTGTTCCATGCCGTAGAGATCCTGAAAAGTGTTGGAGAAAGCTTTGCAGCCGTTGCGGTCCATCATCTTCTTGATGGCGATTTCTTCACGAGCCTGGTATTTGATGGCGTAGATGTTGTCTGTGTTGATGTCGTAAGAGGCTTTATATTCATTGAAGAGCGCTTCCACTTCTTCTTCGGTGACAGCGTTCATTTCCTTCACGAGGTCGCCGACTGCCCAGGTGTTGACTTCCCAGCCGAGTTTTTTCTGGACTTCAACTTTGTCGCCTTCAGTCACAGCCACGTCGCGCATGTTGTCGCCGAAGCGCATGACTTTCATGTGTTTGGAGAAATCGACACCGATCGCGACTTTCTGGAATTCAGCCAGTCTTGCGATGACTTTTTCATCCTTCCAGTAACCGGCAACGACCTTGCGTGGTTTGCGGAGTCTGGCACCAATAAAGCCATGTTCGCGGTCTCCGTGAGCAGCCTGGTTCAGGTTCATGAAATCCATATCGATCTCATCATTCGGAATCTCGAGATTGTACTGGGTAGCAAAGTGGCACCAGGGTTTCTGGAGCAATTCGAGACCGTTCAGCCACATCTTGGAGGGGGAGAAAGTATGGCACCAGGTGACGACGCCCATGCAGTTGTCATCAAAATTGGCTTCTTTCATCACGGATGTGATTTGATTGGAGCTCATCGCGGTCACTTTGTAGATGAGCGGATAAGGCAATTTTTCGCTGAGCCATGCGGCCATTTCTGCGCCGCGTTCCGCGACGGTTTTTAATACATCCTCACCGTAAAGGTCCTGAGAACCTACGACGAACCAAAATTCTTTACTCATGTCTTTCTCCTTAATAAGAGCTTATTTAGGCGTTTTTATTATAAATCGAAACCACAGATTGTTTCCTGTGTATAAGTTCACTTGTTTTTTATGACAAATGAATATCCGGCAGTCATGATCATGACTCCGGATATTCTTCTAAGCTTTAAAGCTTTTTGCGGTTTGAATAATTGGTGATGAAGGTTTGGATGCTGATGAATAACAGCAGCAGCAAACCGGTCGCGATCTTCCCCCACCAGGAAAGCAGGTTTCCGTTGAAGGTGATCAGAGTCGGAATGACGGACTTCAGCAGCACGCCGACCAGAGTTCCGAGCATATTGCCGACGCCGCCGGTCAGCAGCGTTCCGCCAATGACCGCACTGGAGATGGCTTCCAGTTCACCGCCCTGCAGGGAAAGGTTCCAGCCGGACTTTACATAAAGCGCGTAAGCTACACCTGCCAGAACGGAGCAGAAACCGTTGAATCCGTAAACCAGAACCTTGGTGCGGCCGACGGGAAGTCCCATCAGTTTCGCGGATTGTTCATTACCGCCGATAGCGTAGATATTGCGGCCGAAACGGGTGCGCTGCAGGATAAAGAAACCAATCAGGATCATCACGATGAAGAGGATGAAGTTGAGATTGATGAAGGCGATTGGTTTGATCTTGACCCATTCACCGTCTACCAGATGCATGAAGTAAATTTTCCAACCGGCCAGTGCATCGATCCAGGGGTGAGAAATTGTCAGTGATTCCCGGCTGATCAGAGAGCAGACGCCGCGGGCGAGGAACATGCCGGTAAGCGTGGTGATGAATGGGGGAACATTCAGATAATGAATGGTCCAGCCCATCAGCAGGCCAAGTCCGATACCGACGACAAAGGAGAAAAGAATGCAGATTGCCGGGTGAATCCCTAACACGCCCGTACCGTAAGCAATAATCATCCCGGTCAGGCTGGCAACTGCCGCGACAGACAGGTCGATACCGCCGGTGATCAGTACCATAGTCATCCCAACGGCGGAGATGCCGTAATAGGAGTTATCGATAAACATGTTGATGAAAGTCCGCAGCGTGGTGAAGCCGACTTTCCCGTACATGATCGCGCCGAATGCGTAGATGATGAGGAAAATCAGGATGGCTGCATAGACCATGATGAAATTCGGATTGAAAACCTTATTCCAGAAGGTCTGGCGTTTTGAAGAAGTTTTGTTTGCCATCTTATGCCTCCTTCAGTGCAGGGTTTTTCTTCGCAAATTTCTTTGAGAAGAAATTACGAACCGGTTCGGACTGCAGCACGATGACGACAGCGATAATAAGGGCTTTGAAAGCCATCGTGGCTTCGGAAACGATGCCGAAATAGTAAACGAAGGTGACGATGGTGCGGATGATGATGGATCCGATCACCGTACCGGCAAGGCTGAATTTACCGCCGTTCATGTTGGTTCCGCCGATGACCACCGCGAGAATGGCGTCCATCTCGTAGTTCAAACCGGCATTGTTGGAGTCGTTGGACATAATACGGCTGGAATAGATCAGGCCGGAGATCGCAGAAAGCAGACCCGTGATTGCGTAGACAATAATGATGACCATGCGGGCGTCAATACCGGCCAGACGGCTGGCGCTGCGGTTGATACCGACGGACTCAACAAAGGTACCGAAGGCAGTCTTGCGGACGAACACGTACATTATGATGATCACTGCAATCGTTATGATGATCGGCATGGGAAGGGCAAGGAAGTGTCCCTGACCGATCACGCGGAAGGGCGTATACTGTGTGGTGAACTGTTTCCCGTTGGTGACGATTTGTGCCACACCACGGCCGCAGACCATCAGGATCAGGGTGGCGATGATCGGCTGGATGTTGCCGACGCCAATCAGGAAGCCGTTGAACACCCCCATCAGGATACATACGAAAATCGGGATCAGGATCGCCATCCAGAACGGTTTTACGGTGTAGTCACCAGGGGTGTTGTAAACCAGCACGTCCCAGCGCATGTATTTCAGTGCGATCGCACCGGCAACAGCCACCATTGCACCGACCGAGAGGTCTGTGCCGCCAAGCGCGATGACGAGGGTCATACCCAGGGCGATAATGGTGATTTCAGCGGAACGGTTGATGATATCGATCAGAGAACCGTAAAGCATCCCGGTTGCGGGCTGATAGCTGATCTTGAAGAAGTCAGGCCGTTTGATCAAACACACCAGGAGGATCAGCAGCTCAGCGACCACAGCCCAGAATATTTTTGACTTCGTTATATCAGATAAGTTGAACTTTTTGTTGCTCATGCTTTTCCCCCTTCCACTGCTGCAGAGCCTTCAGCAATGATGTTCAGAATATCCTGCTGTGTGCAGTTTTCGCCGTTTACTTCAGCAACCTTCTGACGGTCGCGCATGACCTCGATGCGGTTGGAGCAGCGGATGATCTCGTCCAGTTCGGAGCTGATGAAGATCACGGATTGCCCGTTGTCGCACATTTCCAGCATCAGGCGCTGAATTTCAGCTTTTGCACCGACGTCGATACCGCGGGTCGGTTCATCAAGGATCAGCACGTCCGGGTCGGTTGCCATCCAGCGGGCGAGGATCACCTTCTGCTGATTGCCGCCGGAAAGTTCACCGATTTTCTTTTCCGCGTTTGGTGTAGCGATGCCCAGTGCTTTGATGTATTTATCGGCGAGCTCATCCTGTTCCTTGCGGCTGATAGGATGGAGAAAACCGCGGCGTGCCTGGAGGGCAAGGGATATGTTTTCGCGAATGGTCAAGTCTCCGATGATGCCGTCGCGTTTGCGGTCTTCCGGACAGAAGGCGATCTTGTTTGCGATAGCGTCATGAGGCTGGCGGATATTGACCGGATTGTTCCGGACCTTGATTTCACCGGTTTCAGAACCTTTGACTCCGAAGAGCATTTCCGCGGTTTCGGTTCGTCCGGAACCCAGCAAGCCGGCGAATCCCATCAGTTCACCTTTCTTCAGACTGATGGAGATATCTTCCACAGAGCCTCTGATGCCGATATGACTGGCTGTAAGCATGTACGGCGCATCGGGGTCGACGTTGGCACGCTTCAGGTTGAAGATGGTGTCCATATCTTTACCGACCATCTTGGTGACCAGCTCAACTTTGCTCAGTTCGTCGATATTATAGGAGCCAACCAGATGGCCGTTCCGCAGGATCGTCATGCGGTCGGAAACCTGGTAGATCTGGTCAAGGAAGTGTGTGATGAAGATGATCCCCATTCCCTGGGCTTTCAGCTCCCGCATCACATTAAAGAGCAGTTTCACTTCGTTGTCATCCAGGGAGGATGTCGGTTCGTCAAGGATCAGGATCTTTGCCTGAATGTCAACTGCCCGGGCGATGGAGACCATCTGCTGTACGGCGGTGGAATAAACATAAAGTGGGCGGGTGACATCAATATCCATGTGGAAACGCTTCATAAGTTCTTCCGCTCGGCGGTTGATTTCCTTCCAGTTGACCTGTTTATGTTTCATCGGCTGACGGCCGGCGAAGATGTTTTCCGCGACGGTCAGGTTCGGGCAGAGGTTGATTTCCTGGAACACCGTGGAGATACCCATCGAAATGGCATCCTGCGGTGAGGTCGGTGTGATCTCCTTCCCGTCCAGAATGATCTGTCCGGCATCTTTGTGGTTCACACCGGTCAGACATTTGATCAGCGTGGATTTTCCGGCTCCGTTTTCTCCCAGAAGAGAGTGAACTTCACCGGCTTTCAGATTGAAATCGACTTTGTCCAATGCTTTGACGCCCGGAAACTGGATTTCGATCTGTTTCATTTCGAGAATATATTCGTTAGCCAAGGTGTCCTCCTTTTCAAAAAATACAGGACGGAGGAGCGCTTTCTCGTCCGCCCTGTATTTTGAAGCTCCCCTCAAAAGGGGAGCTTCGGAAATCATTACATTTGATTAGTACTGGCGGCTGTCAATGACGTCAGCGGCTTTGATGGAGACGGTGTCGTCAACTGCGATTCCGCCGTCCATATCGTAGACGAATTCTTCGGGGTGGACGATTTCTTTGGAGAATTCTTCACCGGCTTCGATGCGTTCGATGAATTCTTCAACGGTCGGGCCATACAGCGGGGTGCATTCAACTGTGCAGTTCATGTCGCCGGCGACGATGGCGTCGAAAGCGGCCTTCACGGAGTCACAACCAACGATGATGATGTCCTTACCGGGGACGAGGCCGGCGGCCTTGATGGCGTCGATGGCGCCGAGTGCCATGTCATCGTTCTGGGCGATGAGGACGTCGATCTTGTCGAGGGACTTCAGCCAGGATTCCATAACTGCCTGACCTTCAGCGCGAGTGAAGTTACCGGACTGCTGGGCTGCCAGTTTCAGGAAAGGATATTCTTCGAGAGCTGCGAGGTTACCTTCGGTGCGGCCGACCTGAGCGCCGGAACCGGTGGTACCTTCCATGATGACGACGTTGACGTCTTCACCATCGCGGCCGAGGGACTTCAGATATTCGCCAGCCCAGGCAACCTGACGGTAACCTTCTTTGACGAAGTCACCACCGAAAGCGGCAACGTAGTCGATCTGGTCAGCGCAGGAGGGCATGCGGTCCAGCAGGATCAACGGAATTTCAGCTTCGTTGACTTCCTTCAGAACTTCGTCCCAACCGGTTTCAACAACGCCGGTGAAGAGGATGTAGTCAACACCCTGGGTGATGAAGTTGCGCAGTGCTTTGATCTGGTTTTCCTGCTTCTGCTGAGCATCGTCATAAACCAGGGTCCAGCCTTCATGGGCTTCGATGGTGCTGTTGACACTGTCGGTGTTGGCAGTGCGCCAGTCAGATTCCTGACCGATCTGGGAGAAGGCGATGGTGAGATCCTTCGCTTCAACGGCAACACAGCTGATTGCAAGAACAACAAGCAATGCAAAAACTAAAAACTTTTTCATCATAAACTCCTTTTTGATTTTGAAAAAAGCTTTGCAGTTCCATTGAACTGTATTTTTATTTTATGCGGGGTATCAAAAAATAACATTCAGTTTTTTTTGATGTTTGCTGGAAAAATTTTTGGTGTTTTTATTGGGTTTTCTGAAAAAATGATAAAAATTTATTAAACAGGTGAAAAAATTTTAGATTTTGGCGTAATTTGCAGTTTCTGTGTTACCATTGCATAAAATAAGATAAGTTTTCATTCAATTTTTGGGGACTGCCCCTTGTAGAGATCACAAATGAGTAAAGAAACCGATTCCTTCCCCGCCAAACAAAGTATCACCCAACAGATCAATGGACTGCTGGTGCCTATATTCTTCATGATGGCTGTGATGGTGGCGGTATTCAGTGTGATGCTGCTTTCGCTGAATTACCGATACGAAGACGCGATGCAGAGCATGGTGATCGCGGCTGATTTAAATAAGGAATTCAAAGATAACCTGGACCTGGCCATGTATAATCATGTGATCCAGCCCAGAAATAAAAACTCCAAAGCGCAGCTGCCGATGGATGAGCTGAACAATGCGGAATCGGTGCTGACCCGTCTGGAAAGCGTGACCACATTGCCGGATAACCAATGGCGGCTGCAGAGCATGCTGAACATGTGCCGGAATCTACGGACCTATATGATCGAAATCGCGGAAACCGATTCCTACGACACGCGGATGGAACTGCTGGATAAAAACATCCGCGGCGAAACGGGACTCACAACACTGATCCAGGAATATATGCACGATTTTATTCATGATGAAGTTCAGCAGCTTGCCCGTCTGCGGGCTGATCTGATCCGGAAAAGCGCGATTTTGATCGGTGTTACGGTCGTCGTGCTGATCCTGCTGTTTTTGTCAATTGTTACCTATTCGATGGTCGTGAGCCGGCGCATCTCAATTCCGGTGATTGCTCTGACGGAAAAAGCGAAGCAATTCGGCAAGCGGGATTTTTCCCGTGCGAAACCAATTGAAACCAATATCACGGAACTTGAGATTCTGGATGACAGTTTTAACGAGATGACGGATCATATCTCCGCTTTGATTGAAAAGCAGATCGAAAACGAGCGTTCTCTGCATCAGGCGGAGCTGGAGCTGCTGCAGGCGCAGATCAATCCGCATTTCCTTTACAACACCCTGGATTCGATTGCCATTCTGGCTGAATCTGACCGGGAGGAGGACGTGGTCAATATGATTACCAGTCTCAGCACCTTCTTCCGCAATTCCCTGAGCGAGGGTGAGGATATCCATACGCTGCGGGCAGAAATGGCCCAGGCGGTTTCCTATCTTGAGATCCAGCAGATCCGGTACAGCGATATTCTTACCTATTCAATAGATATTGCCGAAGACGTGCAGGATTGTCTGATCCCCAAGCTGATTTTGCAGCCGCTTATTGAGAACGCACTCTATCACGGTATCAAAAACCGCCGCGGACGTGGTTTGATCACCATCACCGGCGGGCGGGAGAATAACAGGATCCTTCTGCGAGTCCGTGATAACGGGATCGGGATGGACAGTGAACGGCTGGAGCAGCTTCAGAACGGGATCTACCAGCAAAAGCAGGGGAGCTTCGGCCTTTGGAACGTCCACCAGCGTATCCGCCTGTACTGCGGAGATCCTTACGGGTTGAGCTTCGAGAGTATACCCAGCGAAGGCACAACAGTGACCGTCACCCTGCCGGGGAACGGAGTGAATAGTAAATGATAACTATTCAGGATGGAGCACATGGGGACTGGCAATTTGTGCCGCGAAGCCGACACAAGCGTGCCTGTCCTCATGTGCGTCGCTGGATTTTGATCAATCGCGAAGAAATAACGAATGGCTGTATGCAGTTAGTGATTGGAGTTTAGAAATGAAGCAGGAAAAGTGTGGAAAGTTCTATTTTTGTTATAAGCATTTCAATAGGAAAAAGACAATTCTTCTTTCTTACTTCTTAATCCTTATTTTTCTCGTTTCCTGCTCCGGACCGCAGAAAGCTGCGCCTGCCGAAAAGGATCTGATCGTTGTCGGATTCTCTCAGGTGGGGTCGGAAAGTGACTGGCGGAATGCCAATACGGTCAGCATGCAGGAAGCCTTTTCCGTCGAGAACGGGTACCGCCTGATTTTTGATGACGCACAACAGAAGCAGGAAAAGCAGATCACAGCCATCCGCAACTTTATCAATCAGGGCGTGGATTATATCGTCCTGGCCCCGATCACGATGGAAGGCTGGGATACGGTACTTACCGAGGCAAAGGCTGCCGGGATCCCGGTGATCATCGTGGACCGCATGGTCGACACCGATGATCCGGATCTTTTCACCTGTTGGGTCGGTAGTGATACCCGCAGGGAGGGCGACCTTGCGGTGAAGTGGATGGAGGAGAATCTGACCGCTCCGCTCAATATCGTTCATCTGCAAGGGAATATCGGTTCCTCCGCACAGGCAGGACGGACGGAAGGTCTGGAAGCCGGTCTTCAGAACAATCCCGAATGGAAGCTGGTATTTCAGGCTCCCGGTGACTTTGTCCAGGCAAAAGGGCAGGAACTGATGGAAGAGGTTCTGGCGTCAGGTATTGATTTCAATGTCATTTATGCGGAAAATGATAATATGGCTTACGGTGTGATCGCTGCCTTGAAAGCTCATGATGTGGTCCCGGGAAAAGACGTGACGATCATCAGCTTTGATGCCGCGCATGACGCGCTGAAACTTGTTCTTTCCGGCGAACTGAACCTTGACGTGGAATGTAATCCCCTCCATGGCCCCCGTGTCCGCTCCATCATTGAACAGCTCGAGCGCGGCGAAACTCCGGAAAAATTCACCTACGTGGATGAGGTCTACTTCGATTCCTCTAACCTGACGGAAGATATCATTGCCTCAAGAGGATATTAACCGTAACTTCTCACGTCTTGTCCAAAGCACCGGGACGAGTGCTGCTGCAGCGCAGTCTGCACAGCCCTCCGGCTGCCGAGTTGCGTCACAGTAAAATTGGACCGTGGACAGGAACCACTTGCATTAAAATATAACCTTACAATTTCTTTACGATTTTCGTGCCATTGAAATCTATGATAAAATTTACGATATAGCCAGTATAGCCAAGGTCGAAAAGAGAACGCGATGACGCAGGTAAATGTACTTGAAGCCAAAAACAATCTTTCCAAATTGATCCATATGTTGGAATCAGGAGATGAAGACAACATTGTTATTTCACGAAACGGTATGCCGGTTGTTCAAATGACTCTGCTGCCAAAAGCGCCGAAAAGATCTATTATCGGAGCTGCAAAAAAAGATGGGGATTTTAGTTGGCCGGAAAATTTTAATGAATTGGATGATGAAATCGCAGATATGTTTTTTGGTGAAATATGAGACTGTTACTGGATACACATATTTTGGTTTGGGCGTTGATGGAAGATCTATCACGGTCGGAAAAAGCTCCGATTCATAATGATCCGTTTGACAAAATAATGATTGCTCAGGCAAAAACAGACAATTTATTCTTCGTGACTCATGACAGTCTCATAAAATATTACGACGAACCCTGCATTCTTTTTGTTTGAATAAGAAACATTAGAAACAAGTTTTGTATGTCACGTATTTGTGATAACGAAAACGCTAATATGGGCTAAGCGATTGATCAATTCGCAGTGATGCAGTACGGAGTACAGTTTTCTTGTGTTGGCTTTGCAACAGCAAGAAAGCTGTACACATATGCTCAATCCTGAATAGATATTATTTAATAAACTCCTAACTTCTAACTCCTTCCCTCTCTATTCCGATACTCCTTTGGGGTGATGCCTTCGGATTTGCGGAAGACGTGGGAGAAGTAGTTGGGTTCGCTGTAGCCGATGGCGAGGGCGATGTCGGCTAATTTCATGTTGGTGGTGGTGAGGAGTTCCTTTGCCTTTTCGATGCGGAGTTCGGTGAGGTAGGAGATGAACGAGCGGCCGGTGGTCTGGGAGAAGACAGTGCTGAAGTAAGCTGCGCTCATGGCCACGTAGTTGGCGGCGCTGATGAGGGAGATATTGGGATCGCAGAAGTTCTCCTTCACGTAGGCTTCCGCCCGAGAGATGACGTGGTGATATTTGATTTCGCCCGAATCGTCCTGTCTTGCGGTGAGCGCTTTTTGGATCAACCCTTTAGCCGTTTCGCGGAATCCGGCTTTGCTGCCGGCGGCGGAGAGAATATCAAACTGACTGCTGAGCTCCGCTGCCGCGTCCTTTTCATCGATATTCGGATTGGCTCGAGCCATCATTTGCACCGCGATTTTCACCAGAGCGATCAGGGCGTTATAGCGCATCAGACGGCTGTTGAACTGTTCGCCTTCCGGAGATTGGAATATCTCATCCAACAAATCATCGATATTTTTCACATCCGCGTTCTGGAGTTTCTTGCGGAAGGAATCATAAAAGGGCGTGTTCTTCTGGACGATATTGGCGGAGACCTGTGCCGTGTCGCTGACATTGATCACCTGCCCCGCGGCGATGCTGCTGACGGTTTTCAACAGTCCATATGCAGTGCTGTATGCCTCGCTGATCTCGCCCAGCCGCCGGACATCATTGCTGATCACTGTCGTGATGACCGGGCAGATATCCCGCAATTCGTGCCGCAGGATAGCCAGGAAACGGTAAACCCTCTCTGTCATTGCGTCCGCGTCGTTGTCGTAGGCTAAAATGGTCATTCGGTCTTTATTGTTGAAATAATACATCAACGTTCTGGTTTCATTGAGAGCCAGTGTGACCGTATTTTCGAGTATCTTATGGTCGATATTGGGCGTGTCAAAGGAGCTGACCGCGACGAGGTAATGCGTCCGCATGATGTCCAGCTTCAGCCGCTGCATACGTTCCAGCAGCTTGCCGGTGTCAGCCTCCCCATAGATGATCTGCCGCATGAAATGCTGCTGCAGGACTTTCAGAACCTCTTCCTCATCCAGACCGTCCGGGAGTGTGTCTCCCCGTGCGGCTTTGTCCTTTTCGATGCGCTCCGCCATTTCTTCGACAACTTTGATCAAATCCGCCTGACGAACCGGTTTGAGCAGGTATTGGTCCACGCCGAGAGAGATGGCTTTCTGGGCTGATTCAAAATCGCCAAAACCGCTGATGATGACAACCTTCAGCCAGGGCATCATGGCTTTGCAGTTTTTGATGAGCTCAAATCCATCCAGGAAAGGCATGCGAATATCGGTGAGCAGAATATCCGGCATCAGATCCTGCATCATCGCCAATGCCATTTCGCCGTCAGAAGCCTCTCCGCATAACGCGAAAGGTCCCGGCATCTTTTCGATGACGTTGCGGATGCTCTGACGAATGAGCAGTTCATCTTCTACAACAAAAACCTGATACACCTGAACAACCTCAATATTGATAATATACCAAATAACTATTTTAATGCTTTTTGAATTTTTATGTATATTCTTTTTGTCGTTTTCATTCGTGTATAATATCACTTGATATTTTATACTTATATGATTTGTCTCTGTTTCAGATTCCCGCCCCGGTGATCTGGCAAATCCCTAAATGTAACTGCAAATTTGATGAAATATGTCATTTTTTTATAAATTGCCTTGTTTATTTGAAATATCATGATAAAATACCTATTGCGATAGAAGAACCATTGCGATAAAAAACTGTCAGTATCAAAGGTGCAATTGTGAGAAATCTTGAAAAAGACGCAGCGGAGATGGCCGAACGGCGTGATGCGATCCTGGAAGCGGGATTCAGGCTGTTCTCGGAAAAGAATATTGAGCCGGTCTCGATGAATGAGGTGGCGAAGACTGCCGGGGTTGGGATAGCGACGCTTTACCGATATTACAACACGAAGTCCGATCTGGTGATTGCGGTCGGTACCCGGGTGTGGGATACCTATACGAGAGAACAGTACCAAAAGTTTGCTGAGACAGAAACGGAGGAGACAACTGCCGCGGAGGAATTCGAGTTCTATCTGGAATCCTTCCTTGACCTTTACCGAAATCACAGGAATATTCTGCGATTTAATCAGTTTTTCAATATCTATCTGCAGAGTGAAAAAAAATCAGGAATGCAGACCACGCCTTATATGGAGATAGTCAGGGCGCTGGAAACCCGGTTTAATCAGATGTATCAAAAAGCGCTGCGCGATGGTACGCTGCGCACGGATATACCGGAGAAAAAAATATTTTACACTACGATCCACCTGATGCTGGCGGCGGTTACCCGTTACGCGGTGGGGCTTGTCTATACCGAGGAAGCTGATCCGGAAGAGGAACTACAGTTGTTGAAGGACTTGCTGTTCACGAAGTTCAGCGTTCACAGTGGTGATAGTGATGGCAGAGAACAGGGTGTTCTGTGTCACGCAAGTGAAAGATAAATGCTAACAATTCAGTTCACAAAAGATGCACATTAAGACAGGCGAAGCCGATTCTTTACGGAGGAGGGCTTACGTTCGATCTGTGCCGCACAAGACGTCGGTACCCAAGTGCTCTGACATGAACAGAAACAAAAAGCTTTTTAAAATTTTGCGGATTACGAAAAGAGGAACTAATGTTATATGAAAAGCTGCTGTCCGGAGAAGTGAAACTGTCACTAATCGGACTGGGATATGTGGGGATGCCTATTGCAGTTGCGTTCTCCAGAAAAATAAAAGTCGTTGGCTTTGACTTGAATGAATCGAAAATTGAGCTATACCGTCAGGGAATCGATCCGACAAAAGAAGTTGGGGATGAAGAGATATCCCGATCTACAGTGGAATTCACCTGCGATGAGAAAAAACTTGAAGAGGCTCGCTTTCATATTGTAGCGGTACCTACGCCAATTAATCCGGATAAATCGCCCGATTTGAAACCGGTTATTTCTGCCAGCAGAATTCTGGGCAGGCACCTTAAACCCGGTTCGATCGTGGTTTATGAATCAACAGTATACCCCGGTGTAACGGAAGATATTTGTGTTCCGGAGCTGGAGAAGGCTTCCGGATTGAAATGCGGCGTTGATTTTCGTGTCGGTTATTCTCCCGAACGCATCAATCCGGGCGATAAGGTTCACCGATTGGAAAATATCCGCAAAATTGTCTCAGGAATGGATTCGGAAACGTTAGAGGAAATCAAAAACGTCTATAATCTCGTCATTGAAGCCGGTACCGTTCCTGTTTCCAACATCAAGACCGCGGAAGCAATTAAAGTCGTCGAAAACAGTCAGCGTGATATTAATATTGCCTTTGTCAATGAGCTGGCAATGGTGTTTGACCGCATCGGAATAGATACAAATGAAGTAATTGATGGCATGAATACCAAGTGGAACGCGCTCGGGTTCCGTCCGGGATTGGTTGGCGGTCATTGTATCGGGGTCGATCCATTTTATTTCACTTATATGGCCGAGCGGCTTGGATATCACAGTCAGATCATTCTTTCCGGCAGGAAGGTCAATGATGATATGGGGAAATTCATTGCTCAGACAGCTATTCGTGAAATGATTCTCTCCGGAATGCCGCCCCGAAACATGAAAGTGGTCATTATGGGCTTTACTTTCAAGGAGAATTGTCCTGATCTACGCAATTCCAAGGTTATGGATATTTATGAGACACTGGGAACATATTGTATTCATCCCCTCGTTTACGATCCTCTTGCTGATCCTGATGAATGCAGAGATCTTTATGGAATAGAGTTATCTCCGCTTGAAGACCTGAAAGACGCCCAATGCATTATTCTGGCTGTTGCTCATGAGGAATTTCGTGAGATGGGATTTCATGGCATTCGTTCCTTATTTATGGATAATAATCGTGAGCATGTACTGATCGATGTGAAAGGGATCCTGAGACGTGACGAAGTCGCAAAGGATAAAAATGTCCGATACTGGCGTTTATAATAAAGGTTTTGTTGGCTTCAACGATTTTTTGCTGCTAAAATGAAAAATTTCCTTTTGCATATAACCAACCGGCTTGTGATTGCTGCACATGAGGCTTTCAAAGGAGTTCATTTCCGATGAGAAAGAAATTGATACTCTTGCTTTTTGGATTGTTGTTCCTTGAAGCCGTTGTGTTTGCTTTGTTGTGGTGGCGCGGGTTCCTGCCGGGACAGGGTGGAAGCCCATATGCCAGAGAGAGTATAGAGCAGCATGATGTGACTGTGCTGCACTATGACCGCCGCCGCGTGTATGATGCTGCTGATACGATTGCTTTAGCCAAAGAAAAATTATCCACTGAAACAGAAATGGCAGAGATCAAGAAAAAGGCTGATGTTTCACAGCGAAAAGTAACTCTCGTATTCAGTGGTATGGCGACGCCGGCTGAAATGGAACAGATCCTCACTATGGTCAAGGAGTATCATGTGTCTCCGATCTTTATTTTGGATGGAATGTCCGCATCGGAGGATCCGGAAACAACAAGAAATATTGCCGCAAGCGGATATGAGATCGGTAATTATGGCTTGAGAGCTGAAACACATTGGGAAAACACTTCGGAAGAAACACTTGTGGAGTCTGTTGCGTACACACAGGTGATACTTAAAACGATTACCAGAAAAACACCGGATATTTTTCTTGGTAATGCTACAATTTATACGGATGAAGTGCGGCACGCGGTGTATTGTACCGATATCAAGCAGGTTATTGAACCGACATCATTTTTATCCTCTACCAGTTTTCCGAGCTTTACCGCGGCTATGGGGTATATAAATACATTGAATAATGGGGATATCATTTGTGTAAAGCTGCAGGGTGCTTTGGACGATATTGAATATAACCAGCAGAAGATGGATATTCGTACGATCTGGGAACCTCAGGAACTGAAAGCGGATGGTATAGAATTACCCGAAACCAGTATAGTGACAACTGTACAGTATTTGTTGGAAGCGCTTCGCACGACTCAGACAGCGGCGGTGCCCTTATCTCGCTTGTATTTGGATTTTGATCAGGAAGTGGCTGATCTTTTCAACGAGGAAAACAAGGCTGCTGAAAGGAGTTTTCAGGGCGTTTCTACAGAAACAGAATACTTTGATTATGTGTTGATGATTGGAGATTCGCTGACACGTACCCTGGCAAACTTCAATTATCCTAACGGATTGGCTGATCATGCTGATATCTGTGCATATGTTTCAATCACTCCCAGCCAGATTATCAATAATGTGACAGCAGAGAATATATATGGAGAACAGGTCGCTGTATGGGATGAAATCACATCTTACTACCCGGATGTTATCTATATTATGCTTGGCGCTAACAGTCTCGGAGTGGAAACTGATGAGCATCTGATTCAAACTTACAGTATGCTGCTGGATAAATTGATTGATGAATTCCCGTATACTGAAATTGTTGTGGAAGGTTTGACGCCGGTTTCCCGCAAGGTGTCATCAGAACAGCTTTCTTTGACAAATGGCCGCATTCGTGCCTTGAATGTACAATTGGCGGAAATGGCATCGGAAAAAGACCTTTATTATCTGGATATCTACAGTGCTTTGTGTAATGAAGATGGTGATTTACCGGTGTCTCTTTCCAGAGAAGATGGCATTCACCTGAATGCGGAAGGTTCAGCTCGTTGGGTAGCATTTCTGCAATCTCATGCAATTTCAACTGAGTTTGACGTTCTTGAGGAGTCGGATGAACCTGTTGAAAATAACCAGGATGAAAATTCGGCTTTTTCAACAGAGCCGCGGAACTTGTGGATCGAGGAAGGGAAACCGTAAAATCATATGGCTAAGGGGAAAAAACAAGTCATTCATGATGTTCTTCTTCAGGACAAAAAAGACCGGCGCATGCTGCCGGATGTTCCGGATCCGGATAATATTCGCTCAGGTTCAGAGCGGCGCGGACATGTAACCATTGACCCTGATGGACAAATAAACTATGAGGAAACGATCAAAAAAAAGAGCGAGGGGAAACGTTACCTTGTATCTTTGAAAGGTTTACTGATTTGTAAGGGAAATGGAAAAGCAAAAAAAATCCGCTGCACTGTGATTGATTTATCTTATACCGGCGCATTGATAACTTTGGATGAGGATAATGGAGCTGAATGTCTGGAACGGATCCGGAATGCAAAACGCATTATCATTGATTTTGAAATTGAACCCGGATCAATGCCGGAAGGCGCTGAAATGCGGATTCGGCAAAAAATAAATATTATCCGTACGTTTCAAAGAGAAGAAAACGGAATATTATCCTATCAAATCGGAATACAGTTTGATGAACCTTTATCGGAGTATGCCGCGAAACGAAAGGACCGGTTTGATCTCACTATAGCGAGTCTGTGGCTGCTTTTCATTTCTGTGTTCATTATTCTGATGCGTGCGGAAAGCGTATTATACTTCAAGTTCAGTAAATGGGGATATCTCTATAGTATTATCGCGGCGGTTTTTTTGCTTTCGCGTTATTTTTTTGGCGCTTTATATAAGCCTGTAAAAATCTATTCGGATTATACACCGGGGGTTACGATCATAATTCCCTGTTTCAATGAAGAAACCTGGATCGAAAAAACAATTATCAGCTGTGTAAACCAGGATTATCCTATTGATAAACTTGAGGTACTTGTCGTGGACGACTGTTCTACGGACAAATCTCCGCAAGTGATCCAGGATACCATTGCCAGACTGGAAGAACGGGAAAGTCGATATAATATCAGAGAGCGTGTTAAATATGTACCCCAGCCAAAAAACGGCGGCAAACGTGAGGCTCTTGCTCGCGGTGCGAAAATAGCCAAGCATGAATTGATCGTATTTGTAGATTCAGACAGTTTTTTGGATGTATATGCGATCCGCAATCTTGTTCAGCCGTTCCAGGATCCACAAATGGGCGGTGTTTCAGGACGGACAGATGTAGCGAATACCTATACCAATGCCCTTACAAAAATGCAGAGCGTTCGTTATTATATCGCATTCCGGATCATGAAGGCTGCGGAGGCTTATTTCGATGCGGTGACTTGTCTGTCAGGTCCGCTCTCATGCTATAAGAAGAGCGTTGTTTTGGAAAATATGGATGCCTGGCTGAATCAAAAGTTTTTGGGGCAGAGAGCTACTTTTGGAGATGACAGAAGCATGACGAATTTTATCCTTCGTCATCATCGGACAAGCTATCAGGATACCGCGGTTTGCTATACTATTGTTCCAAATGACCATCGAACCTTCCTGAAACAGCAAATGCGGTGGAAACGGTCCTGGCTGCGTGAATCTTTGGTCGCCGCAAGGTTTATGTGGCGTAAAGAACCGTTTATGGCTGTATTTTTCTATGCGGGATTAATTGTACCTATCGCGGCACCTATTGTTGTTCTTTATAATCTGATTTATATCCCTCTGACCAGACGTGTATTTCCTACAACCTTTCTTGTAGGATTGCTGATGATGAGTTTGCTGATGAGCGTGGCTCAACTCTTTTTGCGTAAGAGTAAAACATGGCTTTATGGGCTGCTTTTCTGTTTTTATTATGAAGCTGTTTTGTTGTGGCAAATGCCATGGGCGTGGGTCACCTTTTGGAAATCTACCTGGGGAACCCGCATGACGCCTGAAGATGTGAAGGAAGCGGAAAAGAAAGCCGAAAAGAAAAGACAGCGCGAAGAGGCCAAAGCTGAAAAAGACAAAAAAGCTGAAGAAGCCCAAGACGCTGAAAAAGCTCAAGAAGCTGAAGAAGCTCAAGCAGTTGAAAAAGCTCTGTGACAAAACCAAATTGAGAGAATAAAGGAAAATCGAATGAATTGGGTCCAAAGAAAAAACATTTGGAAAGTAATTCGAAGTATTATACAGGGGATCATTTTGATCATATTATTGGATGTGATAGTCCATGCGCTGTTCTCCTTTTCGATTTACGAGCCATTTATTCCGGATGAAGAAATTTCCCGCGATGGTTTTATAGCTATTTCATATTTTGGAACAGACCAGGAAGGTGATTCAACGTTGATCAGTGTTTCTCGTCTGGATGAACATCTGGCTGCATTGAAGAAGCAGGGGTATGTGACAATCACTCAGCAGGATGTAATAGATTATTATAAAAACGGAAAATCACTGCCTGAAAAGTCTCTGCTGCTGATGTTTGAGGATGGACGCAGAGATACTGCTATTTTCTCACAGCCGCTGTTGGAAAAATACAACTTCAAGGCAACAGCATTAACCTATGCGGAAAAATTCTATGCCAAAGACAGCAAATTTCTTTCTGTACCGGACCTGAAGGATTTGATCAAAACGTCCTATTGGGAGATGGGGACCAATGGCTACCGTCTGTATTATATCAATGTGTTTGACCGTTACGACTTTTATCTCGGCGAAATGTCTACACTGGAATTCAACTCATTGTCCAGTGGATTAAACCGAAGCTATAATCACTATCTGATGGATTATGTCAGGGATGCAGACGGTTTACCCAAGGAGAGTTATTCGGAAATGGTAAGGCGCATTACTGCTGATTATGATGGTATGGCTCGTGAATATAAAGGTTTTCTGGGTGAGGTGCCGTCTCTTTATGTGTTGATGCATGCTAATACCGGCAGATTCGGCAATAATGACAAAGTGAGTGCGGTCAATAAGGAAAATCTGACGCGTATCTTTCCAATGACTTTCAATCGCGAAACGGAATGTTGGAACACTTTTGATGATGATCCCATGGCGATCTATGACCTTACCCGAATGCAGCCGCAGTCTTTTTGGTATGCCAACCATTTGCTCATGCGTGTTCGACAGAGTAATAAACAGGATGTGGAATTCATAAACGGTATAGAAGAGACATATGATGACTGGTCTGTGCTGCAGGGCGCTCTGGAATGTAAGCCTGAAAAGCTGGTGGTTACGTGTGAACCAATGTCTAAAGGGCTTGTCAGACTTAACGAAGGCGAATTATGGGACGATTTAGAACTTACGGTTCGAATGACCGGTAATAAACTTGGGACCCAAACAATTTATTTGCGGGCAGATGATCAGCTTGAAAGCGGATTGACGTTGAAATTGGAAGACAACGTTTTTATTGTGGAAGAAAACGATACCGAAATTTTTTCCTTATCCATGGATGAGTTCGACGGAAAACCTCATATTTCCCGAAGTGAGGATGAGAAAGCGGTTCGTATTCGTGAGTTGGAATCTTTGCTGCGCTATGCAAAAACTCCTGAAGATGTGGCAGCTTATAAAGAGGCGTTGGATTATATAAACAGTCAGGAGACAACAAGCGTAGAGGATGGAGATGCAGAATATATTGCGAAACCGGATGTGCATGACCTCGGATCGAGAAAGGTTCGAGCCCGTCTTGAGGGTGATAATCTGACAATTTGGGTGGATGACCGTCTGATGGTCGAAAATCTTAAGGTTTCAGTTTCCGGAAGAGGGGCTTTTGGACTTGGCAGCCAGTGGAATGACTACAATTGGAGTCAGCGTAATCTGACAGACGATGTGTATGACGGTGTATTTGAGAAACTTGAGATTAAAAACCTGAATGGGGATACGCTATATGATGATGTATTTCATGGTGTTGACGCAGTATGGTATAAAGCTAATGTGATCGTAAAAACTGTGGTCAATTGGTTTATAAAAAATCTATAAGAACGTGACAGGATGGTGAAATTGGGACGTCTGGGTTGGATCATTCTTTGTGCTGTCATTCTGGCTGCAGCGGGCATATTCATCTTTACGCGTCCAAAGGTGCAGGAACCGCATGAGCAGCAGGAAGTGCTTGTTGATTTGGACTGGAATGTTCAATTGCATCCGGAAAATGTTTGGGTTGTCTATTGGGATATAGCAGCAGCCAAAGAAATCTCTGCGCTGTCACAGACACTCAAAAGTGTATCTTTGTTCTCTTGCTTTTTTGATGGTCAGGATGATCTGTTTTTTCCCGAGCAGTTCGTAAATTTAAAAAAACTTGTTAGAGAGGCTTATGATGGACCTCTTTACCTGACATTTGTCAATGATATTATTTATCAGGATGGTACCACAAGTGAAAAAAACACTGCACTTCTGGATCGTCTGCTGAGCTCAGAAGATGAGATGAGTTACCGTGCTGATGAGTTTTTGAAAACAGCAAAAGACTTGGACTGTCAGGGTATTGAGATGGATTTTGAAAAGATCCGGGATGTAACGCAATGGCGGCAGTATGCTCGTATGATTGAATTATTATGGGAGAAATCACAGGAAAAAGAAATGCCAATGCGTGTTATTCTGCCGGTCAATACTCCTGTAAAAGAGTTCAATTTACCCACCGGCCCGGATTATGTAGTGATGTGTTATAACCTTTATGGCAATCACAGCGGACCGGGACCCAAGGCGGATAATAACTTTCTTACCGGTGTTGCGGAAAAATTTCTTGATATTCCAAACATTGGATTTGCACTGGCTAATGGTGGGTTTGATTGGAGCAGCAATGGCCATGTTAATCGCTCATTGAAAACAGTTGATGCCAGAAAACTCGCTTTGGAAGTAAAAGCAACAGAAAAACGTGATAATAACAGTGGTGCCTTGGAATTTCGATATAAGAAAGAGAGTAGTTCGGATTATAATACTGTATGGTATGCCGATGCTGTCACGTTAGCTTATTGGCGCAGTATATTGGAAGAGAAAATGGGTCATGAAGTGAAAGTCAGTATGTGGCGGATGGAAAGCAAATAGAAAGGAATCGAGCAAAGCAGAAAGGAAGTAAATATGATGAAAAAAAATATTTTATGCTTGTTATTATTGATTGCAGGAGTTGTTCTTCTTTCCGGTTGTTCCGGTGGAAATCAGGCACCGTCTTCACCTGCTGCTTCTACCCTTGATGTTAACACAGTCTTTTCAAAATTAAGTGATTTGAATAAAGTGGAAAATCCCCGTGTGGTAGATGAATTCTCCCTCACAAATGATTTTAACCTTAAGGCTGATCAGATTGCGGAATATAAAGGTGAGTTGGGCAATACAATGAGCGTGGGAGGAGTGAATCTGGTCGTGAAGGCTAAAGATGGAAGCGCTTCCGAAGTAAAGAGTACCCTGGAAGCTTATCTTGCTGCACAGGTGGAATTCTATGGAAAATATGCAGAATTCGGAGATGTCCAGGCATTACTGAAAAAAGGTGTTGTGCAAACCAGCGGTAATGTGGTTGTACTGGCCGCTGCCGGGACAAACATGTCTTCCCTGGATATAGCAGGTACAATAAAAGACGTTCTCAAGTGACATCCAGGGCTTTATGGTTTTTAGTTCGCTTCCTTTTCTATTTCGCTTTCTGCCCGTTGTGTTGGTCTTATATTATGTTGTACCTGACGCATGGAAAAATTCTGTACTGTTTATTGGGAGTCTGATTTTTTATTGTTGGGGCGAAATTCGTTTTTTCCCAATACTCCTTGTGGTGGTCCTGATCAACTATTGCTGCGGTCTGCTGCTGGAGCGAACAGAGGAAAAACCGGTATTGAAAAAAATCATTCTGATATTTGGAATATCTGCCAGTCTCTCCTTTCTTCTCTACTTTAAATACAGCGCTTTTCTCGGAGGTATTTTCGGTATAAATAATTCATCCGGACTGATTTGGAAAGGGACTTTGCCTTTGGGTATCAGTTTCTATACATTTCAGGCGATGAGTTATGTGATTGACCTGTATCGCGGAAAGGCTCCTGTTGAAAAGAATATTATTACCTTCGGTTCTTATATTGTTATGTTTCCGCAGCTGATTGCGGGACCGATCGTAAAATATTCTGCAATTCATGCACAGCTGCGAAATCCCTCCAAAAGAGTCACAACGGACAGATTGGAAACCGGAGCTAAATTTTTTATCGTCGGATTGGCTCAAAAGGTCCTGCTTGCTGATGGAATCGGGAAGCTTTGGAGTGATATTATCGGCGTATATCAAAATGGAGTGATGACTCAGGCGGGTGTTGGGTTGACAAATGCATCTACCGGGCTGGCCTGGCTGGGAATTGCCGCATATTCGATGCAGTTGTATTTCGATTTCAATGGTTATTCAATGATGGGCATTGGATTAGGAAAAATGTTGGGTTTTGATTTTCCTGATAATTTCAAACATCCTTATATTTCCAGCAGTATCACTGAGTTTTGGAGAAGATGGCATATTACTTTGTCCGGATGGTTCCGTGACTATGTGTACATTCCGTTGGGTGGTAATAAGCTTGGTATTGGTATACAATTGCGGAATTTATTGATCGTATGGCTGTTGACAGGCATTTGGCATGGCGCTGGTTGGAATTTCGTTGCATGGGGAATGTATTATTTTATTCTGCTTGTGATTGAAAAATTGTGGCTGCTTCCGTTTCTGAAAAAAGGCAGGATATGGCCTCATATTTACACATTGTTCCTTGTGGTATTTGGCTGGGGATTATTTGTCAGTGGTGAAAGGGGAGTTGGGCTCAGCCTTCTGCTTGACCGGTTGTTTTGTTTACGCAGTGGGGTATCCGTTTCGTATTTCTTGCGTAACTATTGTGTAATTCTTACAGTATCTGTATTGTGCTGTACTTCCCTGCCTGAAAAATGCTGGAAATGGATGGAGAAGCATCGCGCAGCGCAAATCATTGTGCTTGGATTGTTGTTGGCAGTCAGTGTTTGTTATCTGGTTGGAACAACAAATTCACCTTTCCTGTATTTTAATTTCTGAGTCGGAGGAAAGAGGATAATGATTCGAAAGATCAAACAAGCTCCAACGTTTGTTTTGCTGACCTTATTTATCTTCCTGGTTACAATTGCGGATATCGCTGCGCCGGATAAAAAAATTTCTGAAATTGAAAACAAAGTTCTGTCTCACATTCCTGCAATAAGCACTGCCTCGATAATGAACGGTTCCTGGATGAAAGATTATGGAACCTATGTGCAAGATCAGTTTTTATTGCGAGATACATGGATCACTGTTCATAGTGTATTAGAGACAGAAGTTTTGAGAAAAGTCGAAACCGGCGGGATATTGTTGGATACGAAATCAGCTATGCAGTATCCCAGATTTTTCAGCCTGACTGATTCAGAAACGCTCCAATGGGAAAAGAACTCCGCTGCTTTTGCCTCATTTTGCGGCAAACATGAAAACATCACAGTGATGTTTGTCCCTTCAGCCTCACAATTGAAAAAAACACCGCTTCCTGCCGGAGCTCCTTCGATTGATGAAAACGCTTTGATGGATTCATTATTTAGAAAGCTTCCCGGAAAAACTCGTATCGTTGATCTGCGGAATACGCTGGGCAATCCTTCCTCTTCCGCTCAGTATTTTTATCGGAATGATCATCATTGGACAACAGATGGTGCGGAAATGGCTTATCGTGCGTATTACGGTGAGAAAGCCGTAATTCCGGATGTTTCCCTTCGGCATGAGCAGCCCGGTTTTATGGGCACAAGTTACAGCAAGTCCCGATGGTTTCGTGCTCAGTCAGATAGCCTGGTTTGGTATGACGTGCCGGCAGAAATGACAATTTATCAGACGGAAAGGGAAAATCGTTTTTCGGAAAAAAGTCATGGAGGGCTTTACGAGCCTGACGCTTTAGCATCTTATGACAAATATGCCTTTTTTTTGCACGGCAACAATGGATACAGCCGTATCAGTGGGAATGGTGAAGGAAAGATACTTTTGATTAAAGACAGTTTTGCAAATTGTTTCGTCCCTTTCCTGACAGGCAGCTATGAAATAATAGATGTGATCGATTTACGAAATTATCAATACTCTCCGGATTCACTTATTGAAAGTGAAAAATATGATGATATTTTGATTCTGTATGGAATGCAAACTCTTTTTACAGATACATCGATAATTAACCTGAACCGGCCTTCTGTAATAGAGTAGTTTGTTGACATGAAATGATGACGAAACCGGAATAGAATATCGAATAATAAAAAGTTTCTTATTTGATGCTATCCCATTCGCTGATGATTTTCAGCATTTCTTCATGTGTTTCGCATTTGATGATGGGTGAGCCTTTTTTGATCTTGAAAATGATAGCTCCCAGTGATTGTGGCCTGTAATAGTAATACCCTTGGGCAAATTCGCAGCCGATTTCTTTCAAAAAATCCATCTGTTCTTCGGTTTCCACACCCTCGGCAAGGCTCGCGATTCCCATTTTTCGGAAGACCTCGATCATTGCCTTCATGATATGGCGGTTAGCGCCGTTGTTATCATCGAGGTGGTGCAGAAATTCGATGTCAAATTTGACAACATTGACCTTGAACTGGCTGAAAATGTTCAGCGATGAATAACCACTGCCGAAGTCATCGATCCAGATGCGGTAGCCGCTTTCCCTCATGCTGTTGATTTGTTTCTTAAAATGATCTGTGGCTTTTGCCAGGTCCTGTTCGGTGATTTCGATTTCGATGTGGTCTTTGGTGAGACCGTATTTTTCAAAAATGGCGTCAAGTTCTTTCAAAACGTCTGTATGGTCGAAATCCTGCGCGGAGAAATTGACCGTGACCGGGATGATAGGCAGTCCGACAGCCTGCCGCATCGGAACTTCTTTACAAATTTGATCCACCATGTAAAGATCCAGTTTGTAAAGCATATGATATTTTTCGAGAACAGGAATGAAATCCGCCGGGCTGATGATGCCACGCAGCGGATCCACCCAGCGTGCCAGTGCTTCCAGCGCAGCCGCATTGCCGGTTTTGATGCGCTGAATGGCCTGATAATACACCTTGATCCATTCGTTTTGCAGTGCTTCATCAAAAGTTTCCAGAATGTAACGCTGATTCCAGTAGGCTTCATCGGTTTCGTGCGTATAGTAGACGTGAGTAATGTTCAGGTCATTGCCGATTTGCTGCATGGCATGTTTGGCGTGATCCATGGCATCCTGAAGGTTCATATCGGCTTCCATGATGCAGATTCCGGCCTGGACACCGGAAGTGTTTCCGTCGGCACCGGCTTTGATTTTTTCGTTCAGTTCAGTGATTTTCTCCGCCGCAGCATGAACATTCGCATAGGTACGTACCACAATGAAGTGGTCGTCGGCACCGCGGACGATGGTGTCTCCGGGATAAACGGTTTTCAGCATATCGGCGATCAGCTTCAGCAGCTCATCCCCTTTCGCGAAACCGTACTGCAGGTTGTAGGAACGCAGCCCGATAACATCAAAGTAAACCAGAGCCGGAGCGTCACCGCTTTCCCTTATTTTTTGAACTTTTTCGCTGCCGAACTCCAGCAGATAGTTGAGATTGGGCAAACCGGTGAGTGAGTCGGTATAAAACCGGTCCTTTTGCAGTATTTCATAATTGTCGGCAATCTGCCGGCTTGCACTGCCGCTGTCTGAAACGTCGATGTAAGTGAGCAGTGCCAAATCCGATCCGTCATCAGTTGGCTGGAATCTGCCGATGGAATGGATGGTATGGTATTCCGAGTTTTTCTCGTACTTGACCCGATAGACAATATCAAACGGGGCGAGGTGCAGCGAGAACTCTTTGGCCGTGCGTGCCAGATGTTCAATATCTTCCGGATGAACGTTATCGAATAATCCGGAGTTGATCTGTCCAATTATTTCTTCTCTCGTTCTGTTCCGCATTTTGCATAACCCGTCGGAGACAAGAACGAGCGTGATTTTTTTACCAACGAATTGATAGTAAGCCAACGGAATTGGCATCGCTTCAAGAGCTTTTCTCGTTTCATTTGAAAATTGATGCATAACTGTTGGCTCCCCCCGCCGGATAATGAAAATATACAATTATTTTATCATATCTGTTTTTTTTAGTGAAAAATTTTTCATATGTGGTTATTATTGTAGGTTTGTCAATGATGTGTAACAAAATTCTTTAAAAAAGAAGCGGGAGATAACCAGCCTAAAGGACGCATCGGAAAATTGTTATACCAGCGATT
>CADATZ010000028.1 GCA_902791025.1 uncultured Chloroflexota bacterium
CATACCGAACCCGGCAGTCAAGCGCGTGTCCGCTGATGGTACTTGGAGGGCGGCCTCCTGGGAGAGTAAGAAATTGCCAACTTCACTTTTTTTATTTAAAGGCATCTTGATACATCTAAAGACATCTCGAGATAACTTGCTGCATCTCAGGAGTTCCCCAAAAGGAGTTTGAAATAATCCAATTCCATGCGCCCCTCAATTTTTGAAGCCATTGAAAGGGGATGTATTTTGTCAAAGATAATTATTGACAAAATAAGGATAGTATAATTATAATTGGAAATAATTAAATATGGTGTATTAATTAAAAATCAATCTGTGTGATATATAAAATAATATATCGGGTTGTCTGAGTACGATTTCTGATGGTATCAAATTGATACGGATTTGATGACGTGAGAAATTGGATAGAGATGTTCCCTATAATCCCAAGGAGGAATTACTGTAATGAAAAAACTTGTTCAAATAGTCTTAGTGCTGATGGCTGCCCTTTCTATTTGTCTGACTGTGTACGCCGATGATGGAGCAGTTCAAAAATATGGCAATATCGGACGGTTGTCCAAACTGAATATCACTGAAGATGAATTGAATGAAGTGCTCAAAGATATCATGGTCAACAGTATCTGCAACAGATATGTGTTCTACGATACGATGACCGATATGCTCATGGCGCTGAACAGAGGCGATATTGTTGTACTGGAAACCGATCAGAATACCGTGCGATATATCGCATCCAGAAATGATAACATCGTGGATCGTCCGCCATACCTCAATCCGAATAACCTGATGTTCAGTGTATTACTTCGGGGAGAGGACGTTGAGCTTCGCGATCAGATTTCCAACAGCATTGCCGAGATGGAAGAGGACGGCACCATCGAGGAAATGAGACAGCGCTATATCGAGGACGTCATCGTGGGTGATGACCCCGACGTTGTTGTGCCAGAAAAATTTCCGGGTGCCAGGACGATCAAAGTAGCTGTGACCGGAGACCGTCCTCCCATGGATTACGTTTCCGCCGGCGGCGAACCTGTGGGCTTTAATACGGCCTTGATTTCTGAAATCGGAAAGCGGCTGGGGATCAACATTGAATTCGTCACCGTGGACTGTGGTGCAAGAGGCATAGCACTTGCAACCGGTGTCTGTGACATCGTCTTTTGGATGGAAATCGGTGATTTTGAAAACTGGGAAGGCGCCGATCTTGAGGATCAACCCGAGAATACCATCGTGACAAAGCCTTATATGTCCGTTCCCCTGTGGTGGGCGGTACTCTCAGATTCCCCTGTGGTGAACGTGTATCGGGAACAGTGACCGCAGCGGTATGATTTGCGGCCGCCAATCGTTACAAGGATGAAATATTTATGACATTACAGGAAAAGCTTTACAAAATTTTGATCCAGGGTGGATCATGGAAGGTCATCCTGAACGGATTGTGGGTGACGATACAAATCTCCGCTCTTTCCCTTTTATTCGGAACGATCCTTGGGGCTTTGATTTGCCTGCTGCGGACACGGAAAAATCCGTTTCTCCGCGGTATAGCTTCCGTTTATATTGCCGTTCTTCGCGGTACACCGGTTCTGATGCTCCTGCTGCTGCTTTATTATGGCGTATTTGCCAAAGCAGGCATCAAACCGGTAATGGTGGCTGTGATCACCTTTTCTCTGAACGTTTCCGCTCATGTGGCTGAGCTGCTGAGGGCTGCAATGCAAGCCACAGATCACGGACAGGCGGAAGCTGCCCGGACGCTGGGATTTTCAGCATGGGAAACATTCCGCCTCATTACCCTCCCGCAGATGCTGCATATTGCAAAACCT
Organism: uncultured Chloroflexota bacterium; assembly: GCA_902791025.1. GTDB lineage: Bacteria > Chloroflexota > Anaerolineae > Anaerolineales > Anaerolineaceae > Flexilinea. Next base: position 1,809 of record CADATZ010000028.1, read on the forward strand.
GTTTACCAGTCCACGATCACAAACCTGATCCAGTGGACCAGCGTGGTAGGTTATGTCACCATTACAGATTTGACACGTGTCATCAACAATATTGCATCCCGTACCATGCAGCCGCTGATCACCATTATCATCGGTATGCTGATCTACCTGGCCCTTTCCTATATTGTTTACGGTATTTTCAAATTGACAGACCGTGCTGAGAAGAAAAGGAGGGGAGAAGCATGAGCCTCATTGAAGTAAAAGGATTGAGAAAATCATTTGGCAGCCTCGAAGTACTGAAAGGGGTGGATCTGAATGTTGAGCAGGGAGAGCGTATCGCCATTATCGGCGGGTCCGGCTGTGGGAAGAGTGTATTTCTCCGTTCTCTGGTGCGTCTGGAACAACCTGATGCAGGACAAATCTTCATTGACGGTCAGGAAATTACCGCAAAAGGCGCGGATGTAGACAAGATCCGACGCTCTGCGGGGATGGTATTCCAGAAGTTCCATTTGTTTTCCGAAATGGATGTGATGGACAATCTCTGTCTTGCGCCGACCCGTCTCAAGTCGATGCCCCGGGAAGAAGCTGAGGCAAAGGCTATGGATCTGCTTGCTCAGGTCGGTCTTGCCAACCGTGCGCACGCCTGGCCGACTGTGCTTTCCGGTGGACAACAGCAGCGTATCGCTATATGCCGCTGCCTGATGATGGAACCAAAGGTGCTGCTGTTTGATGAACCAACCAGCGCGCTGGATCCGACAATGGTCGGCGAGGTGCTGGCAGTGATCCGAATGCTGGCTAAGCGGGATTTGAGCATGCTGATCGTTACGCATGAGATGAACTTTGCCCGTGAGGTTGCCAACCGTGTATTGTTCTTCGCTGACGGCGGTATTTATGAACAGGGTACGCCTGACCAGATCTTCGACCATCCACAGAAGGAAAAAACAATCGCGTTTATCAACAAAATCAAGTTCTTCTCCTTTGAAATCACAGAAAAACAATTCGACCTGATGGTACTTCAGGGCGGCATCCAGACATTTGGCGAAAAGTACGGACTGACGACAAAAGAAATCTACCGGCTGCAGATCTGCTGCGAAGAGCTGATCTACGAGATGCTGGAGCATAGTTATCCGAATGAAGCTCATGTCGAGCTCAGTCTGAACATCTCTTACTCTGAAACTGACGGATCGCGCAGAATTGAATTTACCTGCGGAGGTGCGGCTTATAATCCTTTCGCTCAGGACGATGAAGGACTGAGTGTAACGATTTTGAAAAATATGTCAAAGGAAATCAATTACGACTATATAAACGGACAAAACCTTTTCAAAATCACGTTGTGATCCGGATCATCAGCATCCGGTCAGACTTCTTTTATTTGCTTATTCAGGGAGGTATCTCGTGTATCCTGCCTCGAAGCAGGCGAAGCTCCTGCTCTGAATCCAATCGAGCGAAGCTCGCACCTTACAGAGCAGGTTAATCAGCCTCGTGCTCTTTATCACATTTTAAAACATTTGTCAACCGCCAATATTGGCGGTTTTCTTTTAAAAATATTTGCATATACTTTGATAAACAAAACCGTGACGGTTCCGCGTACGGGGTACGCGTTAACCGTCACCGATATGGATCAAAACGGAATATCTATTTCTTCAATATTTTCAAGACCTTCAATAGCAGGTCCGGTGGAAGGTTTCTCTCCGCCGCCGATGAGCTGTATCTTTTCCGCGGTGATGTCGTAGCTTGCGGCCATGGTGCCGTCGCGTTTTTGATAGACTTTCGGTCCGCCGGTGGTGGGGTCTGGGGAAAGTCTGCCTTCCACCAGCAGCACAGTGCCCTTATGCACGTACTGCGTAACGATATCCGAAAGAGATCCAAAGGCAGTGATCCGCGGCCAAATTGTTATCTTTTTGTCCTTACTCTTGATATCGACAGCCAAATTGAACGACGCCAATTTCAGGCCGCTCATTGTCGTTTTTGCTTCCGGTTCAGCGCCAACCCGTCCGACAAGTGTTATGCTGTGAAACATCTTCTCCTCTTTTCTTTATCTCTCACAAGTATGATAAGCGTGTGAAATATATCAAATATCCGCCTCAATCGCTGAGACGGATACTCATTATAATATGGTTTTATTGTTTTGAAACGTGCCTATTCAGAATTCAGCGCCGCGCAAGAGGACAAGGTTGAATTCGTCACGCCTCAGTTATGAAGGCACATGGTAAGATAAAGATTTGCCTCTGCTTCAGTGAAGCCGTTTTCTTCGGTCAGGGCCTTTGAAATCAGGGTAATGTAGGCATCGTCCGGGGCGTTAAAGGGGTGACGAGTCTCGGATGTCATCGTGTAAATCGGCGTGCCGTCGGTGTGGATGCCGAGGGCATAAATCCGTCCATACCACTTTGAGCTTGGCCCTTCCTGATCCTGGATCTCCATCAGCTGCTGACGGGTGACTTTGTACATGCGCATGAAGGTTCTCCCGAGGGTATTGGGATCGTAGAAGGCTACGCCTTTGCGATTCCATCTGCTGCTGTTATTTCCGAAATACATCTGCCCGGGGAACCAGGCGCGCTCATCATTTTCGGAAATTAGTCGGTTGTTTTTGCAGCCATCTTCCTTTCTGCCGTTTTCTTTGCAATACGTACCCTCTATATAATGCAGGAAGCGCTCTTTGCTGAGGTTGGATCCGTACCCGGCATACCAGACGATATCTTCATCGTCTTTGATCCAGGGTTCGCGCATCATTTTGCCTGCCGGTTCATGCAAATAAATATATGTCCAGGCTTGCTGCGGACCGGTGCTGCTGTCTACCATGACAAGTTTCCGTCGATAGAGGTCGCCTTCTCCTTCATAGCGATCCAGACTGGCAAAATCATCGTCATGGATGCGGTAAAGCTCGCCTTCCACCCATTCTCCGCTCTTTGCGATGATTCCCGGATAGCGCCCGAGATCATACATCGCGTAATCTTTCAAAATCGCTTTGCCAAGGAAGGAAGCGCCGGCAAGCATATCTTCCGCGCTCCCGTTCCGCATCAGTGTACCGTAGACGAACAACATTTGACCTTGAACTGTAGTTTTCATGTTTCTTTTCTCCTTTTGTTTTTATGTTTGTATTGTAATAAAAAGGAGCAATGCCGTGTGGAAACTCAGTTTCCAGTTTTAATGGAGTCCGTCTATGGAATATGCGATTTGAGTGATTTCATTTTTATTCAGCGTTATTTCACCCTGATCGGACTGGATTGTGTAATTATTGGGACCGGATTGATGTAAAAGTCTGCAATTTGTATATATGTGTTTCTCATTTCCATCCCGAGCCTCCACGCAGAATGGAATCATGTTCTTGGTCGTGTAAAACATTTTATTGATATCCGTACTAAGCACACGTTCAGTGTAAAAATGGCTATTGTCCGGGGTTTTCAGATTCTCATACCATGTGATATCCTCAAGGAGCAGATTGCGCATGACCTCAGGAACTCTCTTTTTCGCGTAATTTGAGAGCTGCTCCCAGATATTTGCAGCTGTTATTTTTGCAGCGTCGCCAAAAAGCGGGTCTTCACTCATTTGTCTGAGCCCTTTTAGCATGGTAATAAGCTGCGTTACATTCGAAGTCAGGAACAGTGGATGGGCTGTGGATTCAAAGACGAGCGTGTCTTTATTATTACTGTCTACTGCCGGAATTTTGAATTTTCTCTTACAAACCTGAAGGGGATCATTATCTTCCCCTGTGAGTTTTTTTATGTCATTCTTAATAGTTTTTGGGTCTACCCAGAGAATGTCAGGCAGGTCTGAAATTTTCCGGTTGGGTTCGTGGAAATATTTCGCGATAAACATAAGACGTTCAAAAGTGTTGGAGACTGGAATCGGCGGAAAGGTGACTTTAGCAGATATCCCTTTTGATTGGAGAAACTCGAGGAATCTCTTGTAAACTTCAATTGCCGCATCCTTATTTCTTTTGATAGGTTGGACGGTGCTGCGAAAGTTGTATTCCAGATATTCCGGGTTTTCATAGAGTGTTTGTTTTTTAAACCCGTTAGGATTATCTTCAGAAAATAATTTCTTTACGGCTTCCACTTTCATGGGAGCATTATATTTTCCGTTCTTCTCATAATTTTCAATAAATTCGTCAATGTACGCATCCATTAATTTCTTATCCATTTTTCCTCCATGATATGTGATTTTAGACCGATGTCGTGAAAGCAGGAGCTTTTGTGTGAGGTGTTGGTTTGTTTTGGTGGGGTAATTTTTTCGGGACAGTCGCCTTTTGCAGCAGTCCCCGTGAACGATTCCGATCAGGTGTTTTTGAGGATGTTCATGACGCTTTCGAGGCGGGACATGAATTCTTCGGGCGGGAGGACCGGGGTGTTCTTCAGCCAGCGGAGAATGGCTGCCTGGATGGCGTCGGTGAAAAATTCCACGAAATAGCGGGAATCCTCCATGGACTTAAACTGATCCCGCATGATCTCCGGCAGGACGGAACCGATGGACGCGGCAAAATAATCACGGAAGGAATTCTGACCTTCCACCTGCAGCGCATTCGTGTAGAATGCTCTTTCGGAGTAAAGATATTTGCAGATATCCGAAAGCAGTTCCCAGCCGGAATTGTAATTCTGGACCTTCATCATCTCCAGAAATTCCGTTTGATAGATCCAGTTCACCAGGTCATATTTATCTTTAAAGTGGTAATAAAACGTTTTGCGGTTCATTCCGCAGTGTTCACAAATATCACCGACACTGATTTTTGCGAAAGGTTTTTCCCGCATCAGTGTTTTCATGGTTTCCGCCATTGTGGTTTTCGTGATATTTGAATAAGACATACTTCCCTCATTTTTAAGTATACAACAAATTTGAGAACCTTTTTCAGAGGCATAACCTGATTTCTAATTTCAGGAAAATAACTTTAACTATGCTATACTTATGTCAGACAAAAGGCAGTAGCAATTTTTTTCTTTGTAAAGGGAGCAGCATGGGACAGTATGGTGATATCAAGCTCTTCAGCGGGAATGGGAATCTTCCGCTTGCGGAGGGCGTAGCGAATTATCTGGGCATGGAGTTGTGCGGCCGACAGATCATCGAATTCCCCAATGAAAACCTTTTTGTAAAGCTGGACCGCAGTGTGCGCGGACAGGATTGTTATGCGATCCAATCCACGTCTCGTCCGGTGAACCGTAACCTGATGGAGCTTTTGATCCTGCTCCAGACGCTTTACCTTGATTTTGCCGCGCGGCTGACGGCAGTGGTGCCTTATATGTGCTATGCACGTTCCGACAAAAAAGATCAGCCGCGTGTTCCGATCACCGCCCGTCTGGTCGCGGATATGATCGAAGTTGCCGGTACCAACCGCTACATTCTGATGAACCTGCATGCCGGTCAGATTCAGGGTTTCTTCAAGATCCCCGGTGATGTTCTGACCGCTTATCACATGCTGACGGATGACATGAAGCAGAAAATCGCCATGAAAAAGGTGAAGGATCCTGTTGTGGTCTCCGCGGATCTGGGCTTTGCGAAACAGGCCCGCAACATCGCCGAAGAGCTGGGGATCCCGCTGGCATTTATCGAGAAACGCCGCTCCGGCAATGATGCGAATGCCAAGGCGCTTTCCGTTATCGGTGATGTACAGGGACATGACTGCATCCTGTGTGATGACGAAGTCGACACCGCCGGTTCCATGTCTAATGACATCAACCTGCTGATCGACAGTGGCGCGACAAGTGTCCATACGTACTTCGTTCACCCGGTGTTCTCCGGTCCGGCAGTTGACCGTCTGACCGGTACCAAAGCCACACAGTTCACGACAACGGATTCTATTGAAGTTCCGGAAAAGGACTTCAAACGCTTTGGTGGCCGTCTGAACATCATCTCCGTAGCGAGCCTGTTGGGTGAGGTGATCTCCCGCGTGAACCGCGGTGTGAGTGTCGGCAGTCTTTTCCACGAATAAATATGCCTGAATTACCCGAAGTTGAAACCATCGTCTGCTCTCTGCGGAACGGCGGCGGGATGACAGGTGAAAGCATTCTCAATCGGCAGATCCGTTCTGTCGATTGTTTTAATCCCAAAACGCTTGTTTTTGACGGCACGGCAGAGCAGTGCAGCGAGATATTGACCGGCTGCCGCATGCTTTCCGTTGAGCGCAGGGCGAAATATATTCATATCAGGACAGAAAAACCTGCTGTCCTGATCCATTTACGCATGAGCGGTGACCTGCGCTGTGAAGGAGATGTTCCGGATAAACCATTGCTGCCGCATGACCGTTTTGTATTTCACTTTACTGATGGAATGAGGCTGGTCTTCAATGATGTACGCAAATTCGGACGGATTTGGGTCACGGATGATCCGGATACCGTGCTTGCCGGGCTGGGAGTGGAACCGCTTGGTTCTGACTTTACCGCGGAGTGGTTTACGGAACGTATAAAAGGCGTCAGGCGGATGATCAAAACGGTTCTGCTGGACCAGAGCATAATTGCGGGAATCGGGAATATCTACGCGGATGAGTCGCTGTTCGATGCCGGAATCCTGCCGACTCGGCCTGCTGATAGTCTGTCAAAGGAAGAGTGTGAAAAGCTATGTGCTTCAATTAAGAAGACATTGGCACATGCCATCGAGCAAAACGGCTCCTCCTTTGATTGGGCATACAAGGGGGGCCATTTTCAGAACGAATTCCGCGTCTATCAGCGCAAAGGTGAACCCTGCCCGATTTGCGGAACACCTATTGAAAGGATCGTCGTTGCTCAGCGTGGCACGCATTACTGTCCGCACTGTCAAGAATAATCAATGGTTGTAGAATAACAGCGGCACGGGGTATTCCTGCGTAATGTTACAATGTGGAAAAATTCACATTTTTAAAATAAATCTAACAATAATTACATATAATAATGATGCATCATTGAACAAAGGAGGTTTTTTTAATGACTGCACATAATCTGGAAGCTAAAGCGGTCGTACAGGAACTGGGTTCTGATCTGGTCAATGGTCTGAAAGAAGCACAGGTCAGCGAGCTGCGCAGCCGCTACGGCGAAAACAAACTGAAAGAAAAAAAGAAGAAAACTAATTTTCAGCGATTTATTGATCAATTTAAAGATGTGATGATCCTAATCCTGATCGCGGCGGCAGCGGTTTCTTTCGTGATTGCCATAACGCAAAACAATCCGGAAGAGTTTTTTGAACCGATCCTGATTCTGGTCATTGTGATTATCAACGCCATTATCGGTACCATTCAGGAAAGCAACGCGGAAAAAGCACTGGATGCGCTGAAGTCCCTTTCTGCCCCGCATGCCCGAGTGATTCGTGGTGGAGAAGAAAAAATCGTGGATGCGGTCGACCTGGTTCCTGGTGATATCATCCGTCTGGAAGCCGGTGACTTTGTTCCGGCAGATGCCCGGCTGATCCGCTCCGTGAGCTTGAAGAGTGAAGAATCCGCCCTCACGGGTGAGTCGGTTCCTTCTGATAAGGACGCTAACGTGGTTGTGGATGAAAAGGCTCCTTTGGGTGACCGGCAGAACATGGTCTTCTCCGGCTGTTCCATCAGCTACGGCACCGCCACCGCTGTGGTAGTTGCCACCGGGATGAACACGGAGATGGGTAAGATCGCCAATCTGCTTGACAGCGAAGAGGAAGGACAGACACCGCTGCAGCAGAAACTGGCGCAGCTCGGGAAATATCTTGGCATCATCTGCCTGGCTGCCTGTGCGGTGGTGTTTGTCGTCGGACTTGTCAGCGGCATTCCGCTGATGGAGATCTTCATGACCGCGGTTTCCCTGGCCGTTTCAGCGATTCCGGAAGGCCTGCCCGCCATCGTCACTATCGTGCTCTCCATCGGGGTGCAGCGTATGGTTAAAAAGAACGCCATTATCCGCAGACTGCCCGCTGTAGAAACGCTGGGCTCTGCTTCCGTGATTTGCTCCGACAAAACCGGTACCCTGACGCAGAACCGCATGAAGCTGGTCAAGGTTTATCTGGATGGCGCGGACGAACCGGAAGATGTCACCATGGACAATTCCGAAGCGGTGAAACGCCTGCTCACTTACGGCACGCTCTGCTGTGACGGTTCTGTAGTTTTCAACGGACAGGAAGAGATCCACATCGGTGACCCTACAGAAACCGCCATTGTCCTGGCCGCTCATCGCAATGGCATGCCCAAGGATGCTTTGAACAATAAATATCCGCGTCTGGGTGAGATCCCCTTTGATTCGGACCGCAAGCTGATGACCAGCATCAACCGCATTGACAATTTGAACATTGCGATCGTGAAAGGTGCTTTTGACGTCATGGCTTCTCGCTGCATCAAGGGAGATATCAAGAAAGCCGCCGCGGTCAATGAGGCGCTGAGCAAAAACGCGATCCGTGTTCTGGCTGTGGGTTACAGAGTGTTGGATTCCGTCCCTGCTGAACCGAAACCGGAAGAAATTGAAACCGGTCTGACCTTCATGGGGCTGGCCGGCATGATCGACCCGCCGCGTCCGGAAGCCCGGGATGCGGTCGCGGTCTGTAAGCAGGCCGGCATCCGACCGGTGATGATCACCGGAGATCATGTAGTCACCGCTTCCGCCATCGCAAAGGATCTGGGGATCCTGCGGGAAGGCGATCGCGCCATCACCGGTCCGCAGCTGGATGAGATGTCCGAGGAAGAACTGGATAAGAACGTGGAAGACATTTCCGTCTATGCCCGTGTTTCACCGGAGAACAAGATCCGCATTGTCAAGGCCTGGCAGAAGAAGAACCAGATCGTTGCCATGACCGGCGATGGCGTCAATGATGCTCCGGCATTGAAGGCAGCGGATATCGGCTGCGCTATGGGCATCACCGGTACCGACGTCGCCAAGGGTGCGGCAGATATGACGCTGACCGATGACAACTTCGCCACCATCGTGGAAGCTGTCCGTGAAGGCCGCGGCATTTATGCCAACATCCGCAAGGTAGTCGCTTTCCTGCTCGGTACCAATATCGGTGAGATCATCACCGTCTTCACTGCCATGATCCTCTGGCATAAAGCCCCGCTGCTTTCCATGCAGCTGCTGTGGATCAACCTGGTCACCGACGGTCTTCCGGCGATTGCGTTGGGTGTGGAACCGGTTGAAAAGGATGTGATGGATAAAAAACCGAAGGCCAAGAATGAGGGGCTGTTTGCCCATGGTCTGGGCCTGCGCATCGGTCTGCAGGGTCTGATGATCGGGATCCTTTCCCTTGTCGCATTCTATTTTGGTGATAAGATGACCGGACTGGTTGAAGGCGGTCAGACACTGGCATTCATGGTTCTGGCACTTTCCCAGGTCGTTCAGTCCTTCAATATGCGCTCGGAACACTCCCTGTTCCAGATTGGTCCCTTCACCAACAAGAAGCTGAACGGTGCTGCTGCCCTTTCCGTGCTGCTGATGTGCCTGGTGCTCTTTACGCCGGTCCGCCGCATCTTCGGATTGATCGTGCTCCCTAACAATGCATACCTGATTGGCCTTGGTCTGATCTTTGTCCCGCTCGTGGTGATGGAGTTCTCCAAAGCCTTTGGTCTGACGAAGCACTTCAGAGAGAAATAAGAAATCAGAAATAAGAAATAAAAGCACACGGGAACATTTTGTTTTCCGTGTGCTTTTAAGTTATTTTATTTCAATACGGATGCTTGAGAAATTGGCGGTAAAAACAGAAGCCGACGAGGGTGGTAATTGTCTCTGTTACGGGGAAGGTGAGCCAGAAGTAATTCAGACCGAAGCGGGAGAACAGCCAGCCCAGCGGGACGAAACAGACCACGGTGCGGATGATTGTCAGCAGGGAACTTTTCAGCCCGAACCCTGTCGCCTGGAAGAAAACCGGGAAAATCAGCGAGGTCACCATCGGAATGAAACTGATGCCGATCCAGCGGAAACCCACCTGCCCGATGGCAATCACCAGCTCATCTTTGGAAAAGGTCCTCAGCATGGGACCGGGGATCAGTTCAAAGCACAAGGTCCCTACAGCCATCAAAGCCAACCCGAAAATCACGGAATCCTTCAGCGTCCTGCGGCAGCGGTCCAGGTTCTTTGCGGCATAGTTGTAGCTGATGACCGGGACGATGCAGGTCTGCATGGCGCCGAGCGGAATGAAGAAAAAGGTCTGCCATTTGTAGTAAAGCCCCAGTGCCGTGACCGCCTGGTCGGAAAAGGTGGAAAGGATCAGGTTCAGCCCGAGAATATAGTAGGTGTAGGCGGTCTGCATCAGCATATTCGGGAAGCCTAACTTCAGCACATCTTTCAGGATGGGTTTGTACTTGAGCAGCGGGGGAGATTTGCGGAAGCCGCCCTTTGCCACCACCGCGGCAGCAGCGATCTGCCCGATCACCGTGGCGGCAGCTGCTCCGGCAATGCCGAGTTCAGGGAAGGGTCCGTATCCGAAAATCAGCAGCGGGTCGAGCGCGATGTTGATGAGCGCTCCGATGATCTGCGCGGCCATCGGTGTTTTCATGTCACCGTCTGCCTGCAGTACCTTTGTCCAGCCGCTTTCCAGGAACAACCCGATGCTGAAGACGCTGACGATCCGTCCGTAGATGATGATGTTTTGGATCACCTCTTCTGTGTCGGAAGACATGCGGGCGAAAGCAGGCATGATGAACCAGCAGATCAACGCGAAAAGGAACCAAAGGATCAGTTCCAGCGGTGAGGAGATCCCGGCTGCTTCATTCGCCTCTTCCGGTTTTCCGCGGCCGCGAAGCCGTGCCATGAGGGTGTTGATCCCGACACCGGCACCGATGCCGAAGGCGATCATCAGCAATTGAATCGGATAAATGATGGAAAGTGCGGTGAGACCGGATTCTCCGTAGCGTCCGACAAAGAGACTGTCGACGATGTTATAAAGCGCCTGTATCAGCTGTGCCAGCATCACCGGCGGTGCCAGCTTCAGCAGCAGCCGGCTGATGCGTTCCGTCCCGAATAATTGATTGGTTTCCAAAACAAAAGATCCTTATTTTCCGACTACGCTCCAGGGAGTGAGCATGGCGCGGATGGGTTCATCGTTTCTGCCGTGGTCTGTGATAAAGATGGAAACCAGGCGGCGTCTTTTCTCATCCCGTTTTTCAAAGGCTTCGTCCGCTTCGATAAAAGTCGTTGTTTTGGGCATGAAGCGGTAATATTCATTTCTGTGCCTGTCGATGGGCAGGTATGATTTCATGTCTTTGACCTTTGTCTCATCAGACAGGATCTGCATGCCTTGCTCTGTGACGAATTCAAAGACCGCATAGGAGGACAAAACGCCGTAGAGTTTGTTGTTTTCGATGATCGGAACATGGGAAAAGCCTTTTTCCTTCATGGCGTTGATCACTTTCAATAAACTGCTGCCGAGCGATGCTTTATATATTTTTCCATCCGGTACGCCGAAATCAATGGCCAGCTGCGGATGTTCCACCCGGTCGAGAATGACGTGCAGTGCTTTCATGATGTCTTCTGAAGGCTCAATGATGTAGCGGTTGTTTATCTTTGGCGTGTGCTGGAGCAGGTTGCGGATCTCACGGATGGAGTTCAGCTCATCTTTCATGTTCCCACAATCCCGGGAGTTCTCATAACGGGCGACTACGCTTTCATAATGGCCTCTGTCATTGGAATAATTCTGCTTCAGCAGCTGTTCCAGTTTTTTATAAAGATCAAGGAATTCGTCTGTCCGTGAATTCACCGGATGTGCATTTTTGTTTTTTTCACCCATGTTCAACCGCTCCGTTCTTGTGGCTCAAGAAAATATCCAAAACAAATGGACGCAGTACTGCGATGCACATGATGACAGGCACGCTTGTATTGGCTTCGCAACACAAGGTGCCAGTCCCCAAGTGCTTCGTTCTTGATAGTTACTTTTTTCTAAACATTCTTCCGGACCAGGAAGGCGATCAGGCCAAGCTGGATGATCATGATCAGCGGAAGACCGATCGCGAATTGTTTGTGCCGGGTCTTGTGATGAAAGACCTTCATCCCCAAATAGGCACCAACCCCGCCGCCAAGCAAAGCCAGAAGAAACAGTGTCTTTTCACTGATCCGCCAGCGGTTGGTCTTTGCCTTGTACTTGTCAATACCAAACGCCGCGAAAGCGATCAGCGACATGACGGCGGTATAAATCAGGATCAGCCAGATCATGCCTGCAGGAATCGGGCTTTCCGCGCTTTCAGGTAATTGATCAGCTTCTCTGCGGAGGTGTTCATCACCAGCTCCATCGGGAAATCCGCTTCCTTCAAGATCACTTCGTTATGCTCATGCTGTCCGACCACATCCATGAAATGTGCGTCGCTCCCGATCGTCACCGGTACGCCAAATTTTTTGCACAGGGCAAGATAGGTCAGCTGGTTTTCTTTGCAGTTTTTCCGCAGACCCGGGTCACGGTAGGAGTTCTCATTGAGCTCGAAGATCGTCCCGGTTTCCGCTGCTTTGGCGACGAGCCGTTCATAATCCAGCGGAGTGTTGCTGTCATCCGGGTGCCCGATGATATCTACATACGGGTTTTCGATTACCTTCAGCAAGGCCTGTGTGTTGGTTTCCAGACCTTCGTCATCATAGCACTGCTTGTGGATGCTCGCGATCACGATGTCCTGCTGACGCAGGGCTCTTTCACTCAAATCAACGGAACCGCCGTTCAAAATGTTCACTTCCGCACCCATCAGCAGATGGACGCCATTGATATCCCGCGGGATGACCACAAAATTGCGGAAATAGATATCTCCGGGGGCACCTTTCATTTCATGTCCCGGAACTCCTTTTGTGTGATCGGTGATTGCCAGTGCCTTCAATCCTTTGGCTGCTGCTGCCTGCACCATTTCCATGATGGTGTTATAGGCATGTCCGCTGGCAAGTGTGTGCGTATGTGTATCAGCTTCGTAATGCATTATTTATCCTCCATAGTTTCATCGTTATTATACGCCAGTTTTTCGCTCACAAGTGAGAACTCACGACCCCCAACCGCATTATAATTGAGGCGAGTTTCTATTCAGAGTCAGTGCAACCTGTTCTGTTGACTCTATCCTGAGTCAACGAAAACAGGTCACATTGACTCATTCTGAACAGGTACTGATGCGAAAGGCATGAGAAATGTATAAAACTGTAATTTTTGATTTTAATGGCACGCTTTTTGAAGATTATGATTTGCAGGAAGAGGCCTGGCGGATCGTTTTCCGCCGTTACCTGGATCGGTATCTTACCCCTTCTGAATTCCAAAATTGTATATTTGGCCTCGGCAATGTGGATATACTGACTTATATCAACAGCCTTGACCCCGCAAAACAGTTTGACATCTCCATCACCGACGAAAAAGAGGTGATTTACCGCCAGCACTGCCGGGAACATCCGGAACGGGTCCAATTTGTTCCCGGCGTTATTGAAACCTTTGACGCGCTGAAGGCAGCGGGAATCCCCATCGCAATCGCGACTGCCTCCGAAATTTTGAATGTGAACTTTTATTACGAATTTTTCCATCTGGAGCGCTGGTTTGAGCGGGATCATGTTCTTTATGATGACCGTACCTTCCCGCTGAAACCGGCTCCGGATGTTTATCTCAAAGCAATGGAACGCCTGGGAACAGCCGCGGAAGACTGTGTGATCTGCGAAGACTCCAGAAACGGATTGCTTGCGGCAATCGCTGCCGGTGCCGGCAGGGTGATCGCACGGCATGATAAAACATCCAAAGGGAAAATGTTCACTGATCCGGCAATTTATGCGGTGATTGAAGATTTCACCGGTTTCTATCCGAAATATCTGGAGAAATGAGCTATGCCGACACTGACTGATCTCGAACAAATCCCGGAAAATGTTGTTATGGTCTCCGGTGAAAGCCTCCTTTCCCGGCGGCACATGCCTGTCCCGCCGAATATGACTGCTGTTGTCCGCAAACCGCAGCAGCCCGCACTTCTTTGCGAAATGCTGCGGGAAGAATACCCTGCTGATCATCCGATCCAACTGATCGGAAAAGACGGGAGTCGAGAACTGACCATTGCCGGTTTGAAAGGTGATGGCTTCAGCTTTGATGGCACCGGCTACCTCGTTATCCCTCCCCTCCCGGATCATACAGCATTTGAAACCATTCAGAATACGGTCGCCATTCTGCGCGGTCCGTATGGCTGTCCCTGGGACAAAAAACAGACGCACCAGAGCATCCGTGGAGATTTCCTTCAGGAGGTGTATGAACTGCTGGATGGACTTGACCGCGGCAACAAGGACATGATCGTTGAAGAACTTGGAGATGTCCTGTTTCACGTTGTTCTCCAGACGCAGATGGCAATTGACGGCGGTGAATTCAATATGGGCGATGTGATCAGTCATATCAATGACAAGATCATTTCCCGCCATCAGCATGTGTTCGGTAACCCGGAAGAGCTCACTGCCGATCAGGTCCCTTTGCGCTGGGAACAGATCAAGCAGCGGGAACGCGCAAAGCAGCACAAAAAGGGCGGGCTGTTGGATGGGATCTCCCGTTCCATGCCCGCGCTTACCATGGCCGTTTCTTATCAGGGAAGAGCGGCAAAAGCCGGTTTTGAATGGGAATCGGAGACTGACTGCCGCAGAAAGCTGGATGAAGAGCTGGAAGAGTTCAAAAACGCCCGGACTCCGGAGGAGCAGGAAGAGGAGCTTGGTGACATTCTCTTCTGCATCGTCAATCTTGCCCGGCTGCATAAAATCGATCCGGAAGCGGCACTGCGAATGGCGAACCTGAAGTTTTATGACCGTGTTCATTACATCGAAAAACAGGCGGAGAATGAGCATACCGATTTATTCAGCCTGCCGCGTGAAGAGAAAGAAAAATACTGGTATGAGTACAAAGAAGAACAACGAAAACGGGAATAGAAAAAGGCTTTCAGCGGGAGATATCATTCTGCTGTCAATAACGATCCTCTTCTTTCTCATTGCTCTTTCGATTGCCGGCTGGTACGGCGCGACCTACCTGCCAGCGAACCATACGTCCCAAATTCGTTCGGGAGAATTGGAAGTCAGAGCGGGAAATCAGCACTGTACATTGGAGATCCCTTCGGGGACGCTTTCGATACGGCGTCCCTCGCGGGGTGCTGTTGGAGCAAAATATAAATTTGACGCGGATGTTTCACTGGAAAAACCGCTGCGGTTTGTGAACTGCGAAGGAGGAATTCCCAACTGGAGCGTCAATCTTGAAGCGCAGACAACGCTGGTAGGGGCTGACGTAAAGCCCTTCAACACGATCCGCCAACCGGCATTTGACCGGAATCATTTCGCTTTCAACTGGACTTTTGTCCCGGAAGAGACAGTTTCGCAGTATCAATCGCATTTCTGGCTGCGGGCAGTTATTACGCAGCAGGATCAAAGCGTTGAGAACTGGAATATCCTTGTGCGGGACTTCCCGATGGAGAATAAAGCTCTGTTCGGAGAGACCGCTGTTTTCTGGCTGATCGCGGGTGGTTTTGCGCTGGTTTTAGGGTTGCTTTTCCTGATTCTTTTCATACAAAAAAGACGGAAAACGGCACGCCTGTACAACTGAATTTACGTGCAATTTACGATTTTCGTTTCTTGACATTTTCACATGTATCAAGTATATTTATGAAAAATAGTAACTATTCAGGACGAAGCACTTGGGGACTGGCAACTTGTGTTGCGAAGCCAACACGAGTGTGCCTGTCACCATGTGCGTCGCTGCGGGTTCTGAATAGTATCTTTGTCTCTGCTTTGGGTGCTTCAGCACAGGCAGATTTTAAAGATGATTTTTCAGATGTTGACTATGCTTCCAATGGTTGGTACCGCTATGTGCTGCTTGGCAATCCCAATAGTGACTATGTCTATACAGCACGCAGACGTCTATCCTTCCGAATGCCGGATTATGATACCGCCTTATATTTTCTGAATTCAAACACCACAGCAGAGGATTCCACTGTTGAGGCAACTTTTGAAAACGTTTTTTCCAGCAATGCTCAGTACGCTGTTGTCTGCCGTCATCATGACTTTGGCTGGTATGAATTCCGTATTGTTACAGCCGGAGAACATGCCGGTGCATATATGGTGTACAAATATGACCAGTATCTGAAATCGCAGGGAAAAGCTCCATATGTGGTCCTTCACCCGGGGATGGATCGTTATTACAGCTATGACATCAAGCTTGGCATAAATGCGGTGAACACATTGAAAATGATTTGTGAAGGGAATGAGATTCGTGTATTTATCAATGGCAATGAACAATTTCCCATCAAAAATGGCGTTCTGCGTGATAATGATTTCACTGATGGAGACAACGGCATTCTGATTTGGACACAACGGCCCAGCGGCGCGGCACAGATCGACCTGACCGGATTCAGTTCAACTGTCTCGGAAAAATGACAGTCAGAATAAGCAGATGAGGTGACCATGCTTAAAAAAAGGATCCTTCTTATTTTATTTTTTAGTCTGATTTTTGCTCTTTCTGTTTTTATTTGTGTGTCGGCGGATTTTACGGATGATTTTTCAGAAATGAATCTGGTTGATCGCGGTTGGTACAGCAGACTTTTGTTCGGGAAACCAAATCTGGATTATCTGTATTTTTTACCCGATCGGCTTTCTATTCATATGCCGGATTATAATACGGCAATTTACCTGCTGAATGAAAACACGAATACGGACGACTCATCTGTGGAAGTTACGGTTGAGAATGTGTTTTCCAGTCACGGTGAGGTTGGGGTCGTTTGCCGCTATCATGATTATGGGTGGTATGAGCTGCGGGTAACGCTTTCCGGACAGTATGCGGGAAGCTATGCGCTTTACCGTTATGATGAGTCGCTGCGGGCGGAAAAGAAAAATCCCTTTGTGAGTCTGCATCCGAATCTGGATCGGTTCTATACGAAGGATATCAAGGTGGGCCGGAACGTTCAGAATACCTTCAAGATGGTCTGCGAAGGAGAAAAGATCCGCATTTTTATCAACGGGAAGGAACAGAATCATCCCTGGGATCAGGAATTTTGGGCAAGAGAGTATGCGGATGGAATGAACGGATTCTCGGTCTGGACAGAGACGCCTTACGGTTTGGCCCAGATCGATGCGATCAATTTCCGTTCTTTGTTTGAGAAATAGCGGTCTTAGAAAAAAACAGGGACAGGAGATGGGTTCTCTTGTCCCTGTTTTTTTGTTAAGTGTTTCGTGTTGATATGACGCACATGGGATGATGTGAGCACTGCAAGTTTCTGACGCCCACTATCCCCTATCGCCTATTTCCTATTCCCTATAATTTCAATAGTGCCTGATGGGCATCCATTATGGCGGTGAGATAGGGAGTGTAATCGGTTTGGGTGTGGGTGCGGAGGAGTTCTGTGATTTGGGTGAGGGGTTGGTAGAGAGGGGTGAGGGCGAGGTTGCCTGTGGATCCTTTGAGGGTGTGGGCGATGGTGAAGGCGGTGTCGAGATCGTTGTCTTCGATGGCTGTTTTGAGAGATGCAAAGTCGGGGCTGTTGAGGACTTTTGTAATCAGGCGGAAATAGAATTGCTGGTTGTTCATGCAGCGGGTGAGGCCTTCGGTGGTGTTTACACCTGCTTTTTGCAGTGCTTCTATGGTGAGCATGGGTTTCCTCCTTGGTGTTGTTTTGTTTCGGGACTGTTGCCGAAGGCGACTGTCCTGGGGATATGATGGCTTTGGGACAGTCGCCTTTGGCAACAGTCCCGGGTTTTTCACTATCTCCTATATCCTATATCCTATCCCCTATTTTAAGTTCTTTTTTGTTTTCTTGCATGATGGCCTGGGCGCGTTGGGTGATCTGGTCGAGGGTTGTGTCGTGATGTGGGTCATAGTCGGATATGCCGTGGGCGATGATGACGCGGCGGCCGACGGGTTGGGCGTGATTGAGGGCGGTGATCATTTTGCTGAGATATTCGCGGTTGTCGTAGTCTGCTCCGCGAAGGATGACGATAAATTGGTCGTTGCCGATCCGGTAGACGGGGCTGTTCTTGTAGATGTGAGAGATAGTGCGGGCAGCCTGTTTGATAAATTCGTCGCCTTCGGCGTGACCGTAGGTGTCGTTGATTTCCTTGAGGCTGTTCATGTCGCAGCAGACAACGGCAAAGGGACCGGTGGTTCCGTTGAGGATGTCTGTGTTGATCTGTTTTTCCTCTTCGAGGAAGTGTTGTCTGCTGCGGACACCGGTGAGATTGTCGAGATTGGCCAGGCGGTGTGCTTCGGCTTGTTGTTCTTCGCGGCGGATCTGTTCGTCTATGTCGCTGATGCCGATGATGATGTGTGTGTCATCGTTGTTTTCGGTGCCGGTGGCTTTGAGCTGGACGTATGACCAGTGGTTGTTCTGCAGCTGGCGGTAGGTGATGATGATGGGACGTCCGGCGGCGAGCTGTTCGTAGAAGTTGTCTCGGTCGAGCTGCTTGAGCGTCGGGAGCTCATCATCAGGATGGATGCGGTTTTTCAGGGCGCGGGGAAATTCATCGAAGAAGTTGGTTCCGCTGGAGTGGACTTCGAGGTTTTCTTTGTGCGGCTGGGATTGGAATTCGATGTAGTCGTCGGTTTGGGTGTCGAGGTAGTAGATGGTGGTGTAGTTCCCGGCGAGGGCTTTGGAGATGGTGGTGAAGGGGAGCGTCTCGGCGCGTCGATCCATTCCGGCCTGGATGTTGTTGATGCCGACAACGATCTGGTTGGAATCGTCCTCACTGAGAGGAGATATCTTCATGTTGACGTAGGTGGGCCGGTCTTCGATGAGGAGCCTGTAAGTGATGGTGAAGGTGCTCTGGGTTTGGAGAGCGTTGAGGATGTTTGTTTTGGTGAAGTTGGCGAGGAAACGGGGAAGATCTTCCGGATAGATGGTCTTTTCCGCATTCTTCCGGCTGAGCTCGAAGAAGTTTGTTCCTTTCTGTTCGATACCGAGGGAACGATAGCGGGGATCGGCGTTGTATTCGTGGAATTTGTCTGTTTTTGTGTTGACAATATAGATGGTGAAATAATCACGCGCGAGAGCCTTGGCAATACCGGCAAAAGTGAGTGCGTCCTGCTGTTCGAGCTGCTGCTTTTCCTCAGCAGTGATCTGGTCATCAATATTCGACATACCGATGATGATGTGTTTGCGTTCATCAGGGTTGGCGTGTATGGCCTTCATGCGGTAGTAGTGTAAGGTACCGTCGATGAGGACGCGGAAGTTGAGAACGAGGGTGCGGTGGCTGTGGAGATGCTCAAGAAGGTTGAACTTGTCCAGTGCAGCAGTCAGCTTGTTCTGATCAGTGTGGTAAATGTAGGAGAGAATAGCCTGGGGATATTCCTTGAAGAAGTTCTGTTGGGTGAGTGTGATAGGAACGCTGATGGTGGGTTTGTCGGTGTGAAAATCGAGATAGGAGTTGGTCTGAATGTCGATGTAATAGATGGATTCCATATCGATGGTGAGAGCCTGGGCAAGTCCGCTGAAGTTGACGGCGTTGGGGTGAATCAGTTCAAGGGCTCCGGAGGTTTTGAGTTCATGATCGATGTTGGAAAGGCCGATGACGATGTGATGTTGGTTGTCGGGTGTACGGACGGCGCGAAGTGCGTAGTAGACGGGTTCGTCATCGATCATCATGCGGAAAGTGAGGGAAAGGGGCTGAATGCGGTCCAGTTCGCTGAGGAGCGCGGGTTTCGTGAGGGTGCGGATGAGTTCGGCACGATCGTCGGGGTGAACATTGCGCTCAATGGTGGCCTGGATTTCATCAAAGAAGTTATGTCCGGTTTTGTCAATACGGAGGTCGTCGCGTTGTCCTTCGGAGAGGAATTCGACGTAATGGTCATTGAGGGTATCGACATAATAGATGATTTCATAACCGCCGGTAAGGGAGCGGGAGACATGACTGTATGCTGTATTTTTGTCATGGTGATATTCGAAAAGGGGATATTGGGGAAGCTGGGCTTTGCGTGTACGGAGATGGGTTTCAAATTCATCGGGGGTGATGGGTTTGGAGAAGTAGTAACCCTGGACGATATCACAGCCGATGGCTTTGAGTGCTTCGCATTGTTCTTCTGTCTCGACGCCTTCTGCGATGACGGGAACGTCGAGATAGTTGGCGATATCGATGATGATCTCAAGCATGCGGGTGTCGTTGCGTTTGCGGAACGTGTTCTGGACAAAGTCCATATCAAGCTTGAGGGCGTCAATCGGGAGTGTTGAGAGCATGTTGAGGGAGGAGTAGCCGTTGCCGAAGTCATCCATTTCAATACGAAAGCCGCATTTGCGGAGATAGTTGACTGTGGAGATGATTTGATCGGAGTCCTGGGTGTATGCGGATTCGGTGACTTCAAGGGGGAGTTCATGCGGATCAAGGCCGTTTTCCATGAGAATATTGCGGATGGTGTCTACAAGATGGGGATCGTACATATCCACACGGGAGACATTGACGGAAACGGGGACAGAAAAACCACAGGATTCCTTCCATGCGCGAACCTGCGCGGCAACCTTTTTCCATACATAAAGGTCGAGTTCTTCAATAAGACCGTTGTTTTCAAAGAGGGGTATGAACTGGCCGGGGGAGATGAAACCGAATTGGGGATGAACCCAGCGGACAAGTGCCTCTGCACTGGTGAGAACGGGGATGTCTCCGCGAACGTCAAATTTCGGCTGGTAGTAGACTTTGAATTGGGAATCCTGTATGGCCTGATGGAAGGATTCGACGAGCTGCTGTTCAAAGACTTCGCGTTCATGATGCTTGTGATCATAAATCTCGATGGTCTTGGTGTAGGAGTTGCGGATCATGTCCACGGCCATTTTCGCGCGATCGAAGCGTCTTTCAATAGGGATGGTGCGGTCGACTTTTGCGTAAACGCCCATGCGGAGACGGATGCGGCTGATGGGGATATCTTCGCTGCTGAGCCCGCGTGATGCGCTTTCGAGGATCTGTTTGTAGTCTTTTCCGTGGGGACAGTAGACCATGAAGGTGTCTGCTTCTCTGCGGCAGACAATTCCGCCGGTGTCCGCAACCATCTCGCGAACTTTGAGGCCGATGCGTCTGAGAATTTCGTCACCGTAGGCATTGCCGAATCTTTCATTGATTACACGGAAATGGTAGATGTCGATGATGATGGCGTCCATTTCCATGGATTCATGGTATTGATCGAAAAGCTCTGCATAGTGGTAGAAGAATTCACGGTTGTAGAGATTGGTAAGGGGATCACGTTCGGTGGTTTGGATGGTGAGACGATCCTCAAAAAGCTCGATAGTGCGGCGGATACGTGCGAGGATCACGCCGGGTGCGGGGTAGGGTTTGGGGATAAAGTCCGCTGCACCGAGGGTGAGGGACTTGATCTCTGATTCCTGGTCGGATGTGAGGACAATAACGGGGATGAGCTGGAGGGAGTGATCGTCTTTGAGTTTTTGGAGCAGTTCAAGGCCGGACATGCCGGGCATGATGAGGTCCAGAAGAACGATGGAGAGGGTGGATTGATGTTCCTGAATGAGACGGTGTGCTTCAATGCCGTCAGCTGCAAAGATCACTTCATAATCATCGCGGAGGATTTCTCCGAGAAGCTCACGGTTGATCTCTTCATCTTCCGCAACAAGCACCAGCCGTTTCCCGTTGGCTGAATGAAATTTCTCATGACTTTTTAGCATCATAAAAGCCCCCTCTTCTGTTTTTTCACACTCATACATAATAATTGTGCCACAAAACGAAAAAAACGCAATAGAAATAAGGACAGATTTTTGGAAAAACTCATATATTGTATTGCTTTTCATAATTTTAATAAATATTCGTTCCTAAAAATGTTGTAAATCAACAAAGATCGTTCCGAAAAATGTAAACATACTGAATAATATAGTATGATTCTGAACACATTCAGCAGTCCATTTTTACATAAGGAAAATCACAGTGAATCGGTCTCACGCTGTGGGAAACAATGATAGAATCTAATGCATGAAAAAAGGTTTTTCTGTCTTTTTCCTGATCGCTGTCAGCTTCGCGGCTGCTTATCTGCTTTGTATAAAGATCATTCCGGAACATTTGTTTCCGTCTGTTTCATCCTCGCTGAGCGGAGGAAAAGAATCTTTTCAAATCATCTCGGCAGAGCCTGGTACACAGCTGCAGCTCGTCTGGGCATATGAGGCAAAGGTACAACGCTCGCAGCGGCAGAAAATTGAAAATTATCAGCGGGTGCAGGACCTCAGCTTTAAACGCTTCCAAACCGATAAAACCAGGATCGTTTCTGATGAAGGCTATCTGCAGTCCGGAGAGCAGGGTGCTGTCTTCAGCTTTTCCTATCCGAAGTTCACAAATAATGTCTTTGTCTTCTGCCTGAAAACTGCCGGCGGCGATGCCATTGTCCGGCATGATTATCCGGGAGGTCACAGCTTCTACCGGATCGAGGGTGAAAACGGGGATGCCCTGCCGCTCAGCAGTGCGGTCAGCAGTGACTTCGCCTGGAAACTTCCGCAATTGGTTTGCACAGGCGCACTTGGTATATTGATAGCCGCGGTGTCGGTTTTTTTCTTCCTGAAATGGATCCGCAGACACCCGTTCACAGATCCCGAACCACTGTCCGAAAAGTCGATCAAAACACCGGCATGGGTTTATTCGGCTGCGTTTCTGATCCCGGTTAGTCTGGCTCTCATCGTCTGTTGGGTCAACGGATTTGCGCCTTTCGGCAGCAGGACATTCCTCTACAACGACATGCTGAACCAAAATTACAAGTTTATTTTGTATCTGAAAAACATGCCGAAAGAGGGTAACGACCTGTTTTACTCTTTCAGCAAGGTGCTGGGCGGGGATATGCTCAGCCTGTTTTCTTTCTATTTCAACAACCCGCTGTATTTATTGATATGGCTGTTCCCGGATCGTCAGATACCGCTCTTCTGCACGGTCATCATTCTTCTGCATCTGGGTTTAGCCGGTTTGAGTATGTGTGTATATCTGCGGAAGAAAGGGCGTACAGTTTTCAGTGCGATCCTTTTCTCCTGTGCTTACGGGTTGATGTCTTTCAATATCGTATGTGCGGAGAATCTGCACTTTCTGACCTGTATGGTGCTGCTGCCGATCGTCATGCTGGGACTGGAGCGGGAGATCCATCAGCAAAAACCCCTGCTTTACATCCTCTTTCTCGCCTTTTCCCTGATCTGCAATGTTTATTTCGGCTGGATGATCTGTCTGTTTTCGCTGTTGTGGTTTGTCTTTATCGAAGTATCAGAAAACCGCGGTTCCTTCAGCAGTGATTTTGTCAATTTCCTGATGCATTCTGTGCTGGCGGTTGGACTGGCTGCCTTTGTGATCCTGCCTTTTTCCGCCTCTCTGCGCAGCGGGACGAAGACTTTTTCTCTGGAAAATCTGAAACCGGAAATCATCAATTCTGTTCCTGAACTCCTTTCAAAACTGGTCACGGGCGCCTTTGATCATGAGCAGATGGAGTATGGAGCACCCTCCCTTTTCTGCGGAACCATCACTACGGTTTTTGCCCTGTTGTTCTTCTTCCAAAAGCGGCAGCCGCTCAGGTACCGCCTGGCCGCGCTGATCCCCGCGATTGTTTTTCTGCTGAGCTTTTCCGTCAGTACTTTTTACCTGATCTGGCACGGGTTCAATTACCCCATCTGGTGGCCGGCTCGTTTTGCCTTTACCTTCGGATTTTTTGTCTGCTTCCTTGCCTCAGATGCTTTCGACCGGAAGGGCACGGCTGCATGGAAAGAAATCTTACCGGTTCTTTTGATCTTTACCGTTATTTTTGGCATTGTCATAGCCGGGAAGTTTGCTTATATTTCCGGATCGCTGCTGCTGATGGATATACTCATGGTTTCCCTGTGCCAGTTTGCTTCTATCCCGATACAGAGAAAGAAATTGCCGTCTTCCCTCCGCGGCTTTTTGATGTGTGTCCCGGCATTGCTGCTGTTTTTTGATCTCAGTCTGAACATGTCCCGCATCTGGGTGACAAATTTTGAATCAACATATCCAAAAACCGCCATGACTGCCGAGGAATATTCCCGGCAGTATGAGCTGTGGTATCAGCCGGTCATGGCGCTGAAAGCATCAGATGAAGCGTTTTACAGGACGGAATATGCACTCCATACGGGCGAAAATCCCGGCCTTTTATACAGTACCAACGGGCTGTCGCACTTTTCCTCTACCACGGACAATGCAGTGCGTATGTTCCTGGACCGCATCGGGTTTACCTCCCGCTACCGGCTGTCTGCTAATTATCGCTATGGCTCTACTATGGCGGCGGACGCCCTGTTTGGGATCAAATATCTGATCTCTGAACCGGAACTGGATAAAAAACCTTATTCGCTTTTTTCAAAAAATGAGGCGATGGTTGTTCGTCAGAATCCGATTACCACGTCACTCGGAATGGTTTCCTCTCCGGACATCCTGGCGGTGAACCTTTTTGAAAACGAGATATTTGAAAATCAGGAACGCATTTATTCAGCCATAACCGGAGAAAAGGTTCATCTGTTTTCCCGGGTCGAAAATGCAGAACTGAAGGCAGAGAATCTGATGGCTTCTATCAACGATTTTTACACAGCCTGGGAAAAAAACACGCCGGATCTTCCCGGACGTCTGACCTGGACAATTCCGGTCGAAAAGGAAGAAATGCTTTACGCTTATTTTCCGGTTCTTTCCCAACGGACCGGTACTGTTTTCCTGAATGGTAAATTGATTGGAAAAACGATCGATCCGGACAATTACGGCATGATCCCGCTGGGTGTTTTCCACCCGGGGAGCTCCATTACGGTCTCACTTGAATTTAATGCCGATAGCATTGACCTTTTTGATCCTCTTTTTTATTATGAGGATCAGGAAACCCTTACCGGGCTTTTTGATCAGAAACTCAATACACTCAAAAACATAAAAAAACACAGCAGTTCTCATTTCGAAGCTGATATTTCCGGGGTTGAAAGGGATCAATGGCTGCTGCTGACGATCCCATATACGGACGAATGGCGGATAAAAGTCAACGGGAAACCGGTTTCTGCTGAAAAGGTGATGGACTCCCTGATGGCTGTGCCGCTGGAGTATGGAGAGAATTATCTGGATCTGCGCTACGTGCCTGACGGGTTTTTCTCCGGTGCTGCTGTTTCTTTTCTGAGTCTGTTGATATTGATCTTCCTGATAAGAAGGTTAATAAAAGGAATGCTTCGATAGATTATTGTCATGATTTCAGACTGCATCCTGTTGAATATTAATAAAAATCTAATTTCCTTGTTGTAATATTTCAATGGGAAGGATGAGTGTTGCGATTCGAAGAACAAACGGGAATTGTCTCGTAACGATTCATGCCCAAGCTAAAGCATCTGGGTAATTTTTCGCTGCAGCACAATCCATACGGCTGATTGACTGCTGAGTTATTTCATAGAACTGACAGTTCCATGAAAATTTAAACAGTCTCTGTCGTGTGCTCTGTCCTGAATCGCCCAATCTGACCGGATAGAAAACGGATAGTTCTGGTAAAATGATAGGATAAGGAAAAAGAATACGAAAAAATGGCCGGAATTGATCAATTTACACAAAGAGCGCGGCGTGTACTGAGCTTTGCTCACAAAGAAGCCGCAATGAATCACACACTGCAAATCGGGACCGAACATCTGCTTCTTGGATTGATCCAGGTTCAGGGATCGACTGCTGGAAAAGTGCTGGATAATCTGGAGGTAACCGCAGATCGGGTGCGTGAGATCAATGCTTCCATGGAACCTGATGAAGCTCCAATCGAAATCGGAGGATCGCAGCAGACACTTTCACCGGATGTGCAGGACGTCTTGCGCCGGGCTGTACAGCGCGCGGTACAGTCTCATGATAACTACATCAGCACGGAACACCTGCTGCTCAGCCTGATCGAAACACCAGGTTCCCGTGCGGTTCGGATCCTGGAACGGATGGGCCTGAATGAGGATACCATCCGCAATCAGCTGCGTGCCATGATGGAAAATGGCAGCACCAACAGCGTTCAGCAGGAACAGCAGGCGCCGCCTCCGCCGGAATTCGCAGAGGTCGGTGCCAACAGACGTCAGCAGGGGCTGAAGAAAAAGGAATCTCCGCTGATGGATCAGTTGGCGACTGATCTGACAGCTAAAGCTGCCGCAGGAAAACTTGATCCGGTGGTCGGCAGACAAAATGAAATCGAGCGCGTGATCCAAATCCTCGCCCGCCGTACGAAAAATAATCCGGCGCTGATTGGTGAACCCGGTGTCGGGAAAACCGCTATCGTTGAGGGCCTCGCGCAGGCTGTGGTGGATGGCAACGTCCCGGCTCAGCTGCTGAACAAGCGTGTTCTGCAGCTGGATGTTGGTTCTCTTGTTGCAGGTACTATGTACCGTGGTCAGTTTGAGGAACGTCTCAAACGGGTCATCGATGAGTTGAAAAATACACAGTCCATATTGTTTATTGATGAGATCCATATGCTGGTTGGCGCCGGTTCCGGCGGATCGGCTGTGGATGCGGCCAATATTCTTAAGCCCGCCCTTTCCCGCGGAGAAATCCAGGTGATCGGTGCTACGACGACCGAAGAATATCGCCGCAATATTGAAAAAGACCCGGCACTGGAACGCCGTTTCCAGTCCGTTTCCGTCGGAGAGCCAAGTGTTGAGGAAACCGTTGAGATCCTGCGCGGGATCCGTCCGAAATACGAAGACCATCACCAGCTGGTCATCACTGATGACGCACTGGAGGCCGCAGCGGAACTTTCCAAACGCTATATCTCCGAACGCTTCCTGCCCGATAAGGCAATTGACCTGATCGATGAGGCAGCTTCCCGCGTCCGCATGTATAAGAGTCCACGGGCCGCCCAGTCCAACGAGATGATCAAACAACTGCGCGGTGTCTGGAAAGATCAGATGCTTGCGAATGAACAAAATGACAAAAACCTGCTCGCAAAGCTGCAGCATCAGGAAAACACACTCCGGCAGCAGATCGACGCCCTGAACAAAAACTGGGATCGCATGAACAGCCCGCAGGTTACCGTTGAAGATGTGGCGGAAGTGGTTTCCATGTGGACCGGTATTCCCGCAGGACAAATGAACACCTCCGAAACCCAGCGTCTGCTGAAGATGGAGGAAGAGCTGCGCAAGTCCATTATCGGACAGGATGAAGCTATCACCTCTATTTCTCAAGCCATTCGCCGCTCCCGTTCCGGACTGAAGGATCCACGCCGGCCGATTGGTTCCTTCCTCTTTCTCGGGCCTACCGGTGTCGGGAAGACAGAACTCACCAAGACATTGGCGAAATTCCTTTTCGGCTCAGAGGATTCGCTCTTACAGTTTGATATGTCTGAATTCATGGAACGGCATACCGCTTCCCGTTTGACCGGGGCGCCTCCGGGATATATCGGATATGATGACGCTGGGCAGCTGACGGAAGCCATCCGACGAAAGCCTTATTCAATCGTAGTTTTTGATGAAATTGACAAGGCCAACCCGGAGATCCATAACATGCTGCTGCAGATCATGGAAGAAGGACATCTGACCGATTCCCGTGGGAAGAAAGTTGATTTCCGCAACACGATCATTGTGATGACCTCCAATATCGGTGCGGAAGTGATCCGCCGGCAGGGTAATATCGGTTTCGACCTGATCGGGACCGAAGAAAGCGCTGAGAAAGCCGGTTATGAAGATATGCGAAAAAAACTGATGGAGCGTCTGAAAAAAGCTTTCCGTCCGGAATTCCTGAACCGCCTGGATAATGTTGTCGTCTTCCGTGCCCTTAATATGGATGATATGCAGCGTATCACCGAACTTGAATTCAACAAGGTTGGTGCTTTGCTTGCAGATCAGGATATCAAACTGCAGATCAGTGAAACTGCACTGGAAAAACTGACTCGTGATGGATTCGACCCGGAAATGGGAGCCCGTCCGCTGCGCCGTGTAATTCAGGAAAAGGTAGAAAATCCGCTCTCAGAGGCGCTGCTTGCACATCGGTTCCACGATGGGGATACCGTTCTCTTCACGCTTGATAAAAACGGTGAATTGAAGATGACAAAAAAACGCACCCGTTCCACTCGTCCGGAACCCGTAGAGCATCCCCCACTGCCCTCGGCGTATTAGAGAAGTAAGAAGTGAGAATGAGGAATTAAGAATTCTTTAAGATAGCAATCACAAACCGGTTGTCTGCTGCCGTGGAATCAGCACCAGGTGACTCATAGTGGTGTCGCTATATTTTGAAAAAACAGCAAAAAGCACGTGATTAAAATCTCACGCGCTTTTTATTTACGTTATCCACATGTTCTCATACCGGTTTCCCACTTTCTCAGGGAATTTAAATATTTGCTTCTATAAACAATTACGAATTGCACGCTAATCCTTTGACAGAAGATGACAGAAATCAATATATAATAGTAGTGTTTAAAACAGGAGGAAAATCATGAGTCCAACACATAAAGAGCAGCGTGAAATTAAAAGACTGGAAAAGGCACAGGCCTTTCACAATTCTAAGAATTATTTCATCATTCTGATCATCGTCCTGACGATCGTTTACATCGTGGACGAGCTCACGTCCAACATCCGCGGGACCGTGGATTCATTTACGATCTGCGACCTCTTCAACACCACCTTCGGGACGCCGGAATATGACAAGGCATCCGGGACGCTCGGGTTGGTGACAACCGGCTGTTACCTGATCTACCTGATCTCACCCTTCTACAAATCTCTTGCCGACAAGTACGGCCGTAAGCCGTTCTTGGTCATCAATACGCTGGGTATGGGCGTCGGTATGCTCCTCTCCATCATCTCCCACAACATCGCGCTTTACCTGGTCGGTGTCGTGATCATGACCTTCTTCATTCCAAACGATTTACAGGTGATTTACCTGATGGAATGTGCCCCGAAACAGCACCGCGCCAAGCTCTGCTCCATCACCAAGGGGATCGCGCTGGTTTCGGTCTCGCTGCTGGGCCTTTTTGTCAAGCTTTTTGTGGATCGGAATAATCCCGGCACCTGGCGGAATGTTTACATCATCCCCATCATCCTGGCCTTTGTCATCGGCATCGCGGCGATCTTCCTGGTACGGGAGACCCCGGTCTTCACGAAAAAACGCCTGGAATATCTGAAATCCGATGAAGCGGGACGCAAGGCAAAAGACGCGGCGGAACTGGCTGAAGCTGACGGCGAAAAGCAAAAGGCTTCCGTCATGAATGCCTTCCGCTTTATCTTCAGGAACAAGCAGACCCGCTATATCGGCATCGTCGCCATCCTTCTGGCCATTGCCACCGGCTACACCGGCAAATTCCAGAACATGATCGAGGTAGGCGTGGCCCGGGGAGCCATTACGGCTGCCGGTTCGGAAACGATTTTGATGTTTTATCCGCTGATCAATGGTCTTTTTACCCTCATCGGCGGCTTCCTGACCGATGCACTCGGCCGTAAAAAATCCGCATTGATCCTGGGAATCTGGGCTGCTTTGGGCCTCGGTGTTTTCGCCTGGGGCTGCAGCGCGGATATCAATCCATACATCACCGGGTTTGCCTATGGCTTCTCCATTGCCGGGCTGTGGTCGATTTCCGATATGATCTACTTCGTGATCACTTCCGAGTCTACCCCGACAGAGATCCGTGCTTCCGTGGTCGGTTCCATGCAGTTGCTGGGTATGGTTGGCACCGGGCTGAACATGGTTTACAACAACGTCGTCACCCTGATTGCCGGTTCCATGAACCTGCCGTTTGTCCTGACGGTTTCCTACCTGCCGCTGATGGCAATCGCTCTGCTCATCATGATGCTCAAAGTCCGGGAAACGAAGGATGTGGATCTGGATAATGTAGTGGTCAGTGGTTAGTGGTTAGGGATTAATAGCTGAAAGGTTTTGGTACTGAAAATGTGGATCGTTCTGATTATTCTTCTGGTTTTGATTGCCGCGATACTGGCAGTCGGATATTATATGTTTACATCGGTGTTTGATAATCAGTTCAAGGAAAAAGAGAACAACGACCCGAATTTTTTCGATTCCGATGCTGATTTGATGCGCCCGACATCCCGGAAGCTGATCGCTTATCAGCAGCAGTGTCATGAAGAGTTCTCCCGTCTTCCGTTCAAGGAGCTGGAAGTCACTTCCTTCGACGGACTGAAGCTGAAGGGGTATCTGCTGGAAGGTGATCCAAAGGAAATCGTGGTTTGTGTCCATGGGTATAAATCCAGCATGGAAAATGATTACTGCGACAAACTGAAGATCTACCGTGACCGGGGAACGACCGTGCTGCTCCTCAATGACCGGGCTCACGGAAATTCCGAAGGCCGTTACATTGGCATGTCCGAACCTGACAGCAAGGACGTGGCTAAATGGGTGGACAAGCTCAATGAGCTGTATGAGAATCCGCGTATTTATCTCCACGGCGTTTCCATGGGCGGCGCGACGGTCATTCACTGCGCGGATAAAAAGCTGAAAAACGTCTGCGGCATCATCGATGACTGCGGGTTCAACTCCATCCT
The DNA here is from genome assembly GCA_902791025.1 of uncultured Chloroflexota bacterium. Lineage (GTDB taxonomy): Bacteria > Chloroflexota > Anaerolineae > Anaerolineales > Anaerolineaceae > Flexilinea. The sequence continues at coordinate 32,029 of CADATZ010000028.1, forward strand.
CGGCATCACCAAAGCGCTGATCACCGATATGTACCATATGCCTTATTTCCCGATCGGGTATGCCGCCTGGTTCTGGTCAAAGGTCATTGCCGGGGTGGATTTCAACGCCTCAATCGGTGAGGAATGCGTGCGTCATTCTGATGTGCCGATTCTCTTTTTCCACGGAAAAAATGACCACTTTGTACCCCTCCGAATGTCTGAAAGCATGTATGATGCCTGCACGTCACCGAAGGAGCTTCATTTGATCGACAACTGCGGTCACGCGGCGGCCTATATCTGCGCTCCGGAAGAGTACACTGAAGCTGTGAACCGCCTGCTGGACGGGAAGGTGAAATAAATCATAAAATTCAACTCTTGCAAGATTTCCGTTCCTCATAGTATAATTCAATGCAGCAAATTAGCAGCAAAAGATTGTACGCAGTCTTATCCGGTGAACAGGGGGTTTCATTATGCGAAAAACCAAAATCATTTGTACTATCGGGCCTTCCAGTGAGGATCCTGAAATCTTTAAAGCCATGTGCCATGCAGGGCTGAATGTTGCGCGTCTGAACTTTTCCCATGGCACGCATGAGGAACATCAGAAAAAGATCGATATGATCAAGCAGGTTCGGGATGAGCTGGACATGCCCATCGCCATCATGCTGGACACCAAAGGCCCGGAATACCGGATCAAGACCTTCAAAAACGGAAAAATCACATTGAAAGATGGTGATTCCTTCACATTCACTACACGGGATATCGTCGGCGACAATACGATCGTCTCTGTCAATTATGCCGGCCTTGTGGATGATCTTACCGTCGGAGACCGTGTCCTTGTCAACAATGGCCTGGTGGTCTTTGAAGTGACAGATAAAAAAGGAGATGAAGCCAATTGTAAAGTTATCACCGGAGGCGTATTGAGTGACCGCAAGAGCATGAGCTTCCCCGGAAAAGTTTTGAAGCAAAAGTACCTGAGCGATCAGGATAAATCCGACCTGCTCTTCGGCATCCGCAACCATGTGGACTTCGTCGCGGCTTCTTTTGTCTCCTGCAAGCAGGACCTGGTCGACCTGCGGAAGTTCATGAATGAGAACGGCGGGGAAGACATAGATGTGATCGCGAAGATCGAAAATCAATCCGGTGTGGACAATATCGATGAGATTTGCTCGGTTTGCGAAGGCGTGATGGTTGCCCGCGGCGACCTCGGTGTGGAAGTCGCGTTCACAGAGCTTCCCGCCATCCAAAAGCATTTGATCACGAAATGCCGGCTGCTTGGCAAGCGCGTGATCACCGCCACTGAAATGCTCGAAAGCATGATCACCAATCCGCGGCCGACCCGTGCGGAGATCAGTGATGTCGCGAACGCAGTCTATGACGGCACTAGCGCTATCATGCTCTCCGGTGAGTCTGCTGCCGGGAAATATCCGGTGGAAGCAGTCCGTGTGATGAGCGAAATCGCGGAAAGAACGGAAAGCCACATTGACTACAAGAGCGACTTCCAAAAGCATACCTTTGTGATCCATGACAGCGTGGACGCCATCAGTCATGCAGCCTGCACTATGGCGATCGACCTCAACGCCAAAGGCATCGTCGTCAGTTCTCACAGCGGTCTGACCGTTCGCATGGTCTCCCGTTTCCGCCCGCCGATCGACATCCTCGGGTTGGCAACCAGCAAACGGACCTGGTACAAGCTCGCCCTCTCCTGGGGCGTGATCCCGGTCCAGACGGAACACTTCCCGAACATGGAGGTGCTGAACTTCTTCTCTCTGCGGTTGGCGAAAGAGACACTGAAGCTTGAAAAAGGCGACACCGTCGTGATGACCGGCGGTGACACCAGCGGCAAATCCGGCAACACCAACGTCATCCGCATTGAAACTGTCTGATACAATATTATAAATCATAAATATAATAATAAAACAACCGCTTGTTTGGGCGGTTGTTTTATATTATTTTTTTTTCGTTATATAATAAAGCCATGTCAATCATTAGTTTTTCGTTTATCGGTTTTCTTTTCTTCTTTTTTATAATTTATTTTATTTCACCCAAAAAAATTCAATGGATCGTTCTTCTTGCAGGAAATTTATTCTTTTATTCCTGTGCCGGCAGTCATTATCTGATTTATCTTGCAGGATTCTCTTTCATCACATGGTATTCTGCTCTGAAAATTGAAAGAAATAATAAAGAACTGAAAGAAATTCTTGTAAGAACAGAACAAAAAGAAGAAAAGATAAAGCTTCAAAATCGATACAAGGGAAAAAATAAGATTCTTCTCTGTATATCAATCATTTTAACTATGGGATCTTGGGCTGTCCTGAAATATGGACCATTTGCAGCCAAAAATATTTCTATTCTCTTCAGAATCCCCTCATTTCTGAATACAATGAATTTTATTGTCCCCTTGGGAATGTCATTTTACACATTCGATGCTGCAGGATATTTAATTGATATTTCACATGGAAAATATACTGCGGATAATAATTATTTCCATTATCTGACCTTTATTTCTTATTTTCCTCATATAATCCAAGGACCCTTTGACCGTTATAATACGCTTGGAAAAACGCTTTTTGAAAAACACTCCTTTTCCTTTGAACGTTTCTCTCAGGGTTTTGGACGAATTCTCTGGGGATATTTAAAAAAACTGATCATAGCGGATAAACTGGCTATTCCTGTGACCGAAATATTTACAAATTATGAATCTTATTCCGGTATTCAGATTTTCGTTGTTATGATCCTGTATGGAATACAATTGTATGCGGATTTTTCCGGATATATTGATATCGTTTCCGGAGTTTCTCACATATTGGGCATTGAAATGGCTCAAAACTTCAAACAGCCATACTTTTCTGTATCAATAGAAGAATTCTGGCGCAGATGGCATATTTCTTTAGGACAATGGTTTCGTGACTATGTCTTTTTTCCCATTTTCAGGTCAGAAAGAGCCGCAAGCATAAGGAAAAAATATTCACCAAAAATATCCAGGCATATCATTTCATTTATCGCAATGTTTTGGGTTTGGACAGGAAGCGGCCTTTGGCACGGTGCCAATTGGACCTTTTTACTTTGGGGATGGCTCAATATGGCTATTATGTTTTTCAGTCAAATCACGGAGCCAATATATACCACTCTAAGAAATATTTTTCATATATCTCTGAAGAATAAAATCTGGAAGTTATTCCGTGTGGTCCGTACATTTTTCATCGTTTGTTTTCTCTTTTTTATCACCAGAGCTGATTCTGTAACAGATGCAATAAGAATTCTTCAACAAATAAGCAGAGATCCAAATCCGGGAAAAACAATTGGACTTTTCGATTTTTTCCCTTGCCTGGCGCCGCAATTTGTTGTTATTGTACTGACTGCATTTTTGTCTATGGCCTGTATAGATTTTCTCTCTGAAATTGGAAAATGGAATTCTATAAAGGAACATACGCCATTTGTCATCAGGGATTTTATTTATGTTATTTTGATAATTTCACTCATTCTTTTTGCCGGAAACGGTGAAAATATAGCAAAGAATTTTATCTATGCAAATTTTTAGAGCATTGAACATGAAAAGAATTGCCAATCATTTTCTCTCAGTCACTGTTTTTTTTCTGATTTTTATTTTTTCCGTGAAAACATTGGAATTTCTGATTGTGCCAATTTCCAGGGCAGATTATTTTCTCCATGATATTGACCGAATGAAAAAAAATGGAGAGAACATCGACATGCTGATTATCGGAAATTCTCACTCTCTTTTTGGGTTTGATCCAATTGTTTTTGAAGAAAAACTTGGTTTGGATAATGCATATAACGCGTCAATACAGGCATTGCAGCTATCATCAGAATATCTTATTACCGAATCGATTGTTGAAAAATTCAAACCACAAATCATTGTTGCAGAAGTTGATTGGACCAGTTTGATAGACTATGGAACTGAAAGAACTCAATATAAACTATTGGGGCTGGATCGTTTGACCGGAATCAGAAAGATCCGACATATAATCAATGATTTTGAACCTTCTGAAAGAATCTACGCAATTTCAAAGCTTTACCGGTTTCGTGACAACATTTTCAGCCAAGATATCATTACGTCCAATATTAAGGTAAAACGTTGGGCTGAAAGTACCCACTATGAAGATAATTACTACCAAACAATCAAAGGATATGATAAAGGAATTGCTTGTGTGACTCAGCCTTTTCAACCAAACAAAAGAGAACCTTTTGATATGAAGAAAGTATCAGAACACAACAAAAGATATCTGGATTTGTTTGTAAAATTATGTAAATCAAAGAATATTCATTTATTCTTTGTAACCCCTCCTGTTTCAGCATTATTTCATATGAATATTGGAAATTATCAGGAAATATTAGATTTCTATAAAAATTATGCTAAAGAAAACGATGTATTTTATTTTGACATGAATATGCTGAAAAATCGTGACGAAATTTTTAATGATTTCGCATTTTACGATGATGGGCATTTGTGTGAACCGGGAGCTCTGGCAGCCAGTACTGTTCTTTCCAATCTTATTTCAGACGAATTAGCCGGTATCGATACTAATGAATTGTTTTATGAATCTATGGACGTACTGTCTGCTGACTTTCAATCAAAATAACTATTCAGTTGTTCCTGTTCAAAACTGTACATCACAAAACAAGTACAGTTTTGAACAGACATCATTATTTTACAAAAACTGCCAGGGGTTGACGTAACCGCCGCCGTAGCGCACTTCGAAATGAAGGTGGGGACCGGTAGAGTTACCAGTGGAGCCACCGTAACCGATCATCTGTCCCTGGGAGACACCCTGACCACAGGAGACTGCCACACCGGAAAGGTGAGCATAAAGGGTCTGATACCCTGTGCCATGGTCGATCATCACCATGATCCCGTAACCGCCGGAAATCGCGCCGGCATAAACGACTGTTCCGCTGTCCGCTGCGTAAATCGGACCACCCTCTACGGTTGCCAGGTCCACACCCATGTGACCGGCGCCAAAATCGTTCCCGACCAGTGAGTGCGAAGCGCTCGGCCAGATGAAGGAACCGCTGCCATACTGGCGGTAGTCCCATTCACAGCCGCCCGGACCGGCAATAACCTTCTTCACGCCGGAATTGGGTGAATATTCATAAACGACCGGATTGAAGGCTGCCGTTTCGCGATAGCCGCCCGGGAAGAGAATGTAATCACCGGCTTTTATGACCGGATTGGTCATGTCCAGTCTGTTGACCGGTTCTGCCAGAACATCATGCACTTCCACGCGGTATTTATCCGCGAGCCGCTGCATCTGATCGCTATCCTTCCACTGAATGTAGATCCCATCCGCAGGAGGGATGACCAGCTCATCACCTACGGAAATGTTGTGCGCATCGTCATACAGCACATTGTAATTCGCCCAGAGCACTGTCTCCGGTTCTAAACCAAACTTGCTGGCGATCCCATAAAGCGAATCACCGGTTTGAATGGTATAAGTCACCGCCTCGGTCCGCATATTTTCGGGTATATGGGTGATACCGGTCGAGAGCCGTTCAACCGCTTCGGTTTTTGTATCGACTTTAATCTCGTTCATCTCCGGCAGGCCGGGATTGGAAACGATGTTTTCCACAAGCGCGTTATCAACAGAACCACCGGAGTTCTGCTCTGTTCCCCGGATCACCGGGGTACGCTGGGCGATCACGATAGCCATGAATCCGACACAGGCAAAAGCTGCCGCCCACAAAATTGCGGGAAGCAGCCATTTCGGCGTTGACTTCTTTGTCTTCTCAGGTTTTGATTCCTGCTTTTTGTTTTTGAGATCGAAGCTCAATTAATTCCCCTCCGTCAGGTTTTCCAGGAAGGTCGCGTTATCTTTGGCTTTTGCCATCCGCTGAATGATCGCTTCCGTAGCGACAGCGTTGTCCATACCGGCGCCCTGCGGCGGTGTGGAGATCATCTGCATGTACATACGGCGCATCAGCCAGACACGCGGCATCAGATCCGGACCAAGCAGCAAATCTTCGCGGCGGGTACCGGATTTTTCGATATCGATTGCCGGGAATATGCGGCGTTCCTGCAGCTTGCGGGAAAGATGCAGCTCCATGTTCCCGGTACCTTTAAATTCTTCATAAACCACATCATCCAGACGGGAACCGGTATCCACCAGTGCCGTTGCCAGGATGGTCAGAGAACCGCCCTCTTCCAGGTTACGCGCGGCACCGAAAAAGCGTTTCGGCGGGTACATGGCCGAAGGATCCATACCGCCGGAAAGGGTTCGGCCGGATTGCGGAACGGTCATGTTGTAGGCACGGGCAAGACGGGTAAGGCTGTCCAGCAGGATGACCACATCCTTGCCGTTTTCCACCAGACGCTTGGCACGTTCAAGTGTGATTTCAGAGGTGCGGACATGCTGTGTCACCGGTTCGTCAAAGGTGGATGCGACAACTTCCGCATCCACGGAGCGGTCCATATCCGTCACTTCTTCCGGACGTTCGCCGATGAGCGCGATGATCAGATGAACTTCCGGGTAAGCTGAAGAAATCGCATTGGCGATCTGTTTCAGAATGGTGGTTTTCCCTGCCTTTGGCGGAGAAACGATCATACCGCGCTGTCCGCGACCGATCGGGGCAATCAGATTGATGAGACGGGTTGCCAAACCGCCGCTTTTGTTTTCCAGGTCAAAACGCTTGTCCGGAAAGATTGGAGTCATGGATTCAAAAGATTTGCGGTTCCGGGCTTCTTCCGGCGTCAAACCATTGATTGATTCCACCTTGACCAGGCCCCAATGACGTTCGGATTCCCGCGGAGGTCGGCACAGACCGATCACCTGGTCTCCGTTGCGCAGATCCCAGCGGCGCAGCTGTGCCTGGGAAACATAAACGTCTTCCGGATTGATCTGATAATTCTGACGCAGGAAACCGATTCCTTCGTTCATGATCTCCAAAACACCGCCGCGGATCTCTTTCCCTTCGGCAAGACCCTGAGCATGACGGATCTGAACGATCAGATTATCCTTCTTCATCCGTTTGGCATTGGGAATTTCCATCTCTGCCGCAATCTTACGCAATTGGGCGAGGGTCATATTCTCTAATGTTTGATTTTTCATAAAAGATTCACCTTATATCAATGGGTAACGTGCTGTTCACGGGGCAATGAACATAAATAAAACTTATTGAAACGATACAAATTTGGAAATAAAAACCCCAAAACCGCAATCAAGCGGATAATAACGAAACAGTAATACTGATTATCTCTATTATAACATTATTTGTAAAAGTACGTATGTGGAATTATTCCTTAACTGAACTTTGAACTTTGTTTATATTTCTGTCGGGGTGCGCGGACTCGAACCGCGGACCCCCGCGTCCCAAACGCGGTGCGCTACCAACTGCGCTACACCCCGATATCAAAGATATAGTATACCGTAATTTATTGAAAAAATAAAAAGGAATGAGGAAAAAAGGTGCTATAATCTTTTACAATTCGTTAATATAGCTGCAAATCAAGCCAAAATTTTGACCGCAGTGACGAAGAATGATCACAAACTCACGGCATTTTTGCCGTTTCTACAGGAGTACTTATGTGGGATAAAACATCCATCCGCGTTCAGCATCTGAAACCTTCAGCCATTCGAAAGTACTTTGCCGTTCCCAGTGACGTTGTCACCCTCGGGATCGGTGAGCCGGACTTCACCTCACCGGACAAACTGATGGCAGCAGCACACAAAGCATTGGAACACGGCAACACTCACTATACCGCCAACGCCGGTATCTTTGAACTGCGCCAGGCGATCTCAGATAAACTGAATGAGCTGTACCAGGTCAAATATGATCCTGAAAGTGAGATCATCGTGACCGTCGGAGCTTCCGAAGCCCTTTATCTGGCAGCAGCTACCATTTTAAACCCGGGTGATGAAATGATCGTTGTCACACCCTGCTTTGTCTCGTATCAGGCAGCAGTTGAACTGGCTGACGGTGTTCCGGTGGAAGTTGCCTGCCGGCTGGAAGACAACTTTGACCTGAATGTTCAGGCCATCGAAGATGCCATCACGCCGAAGACCCGCGGCATCCTGCTCGGCTTCCCGAACAACCCGACCGGAGCCGTTGCCTCCCGCGAAAAACTGCAGCAGGTAGCTGATCTGGCTGCGAAACATGATCTGGCAGTCATTTCCGATGAAATTTACGAACGTCTGATTTACGGTGTCGAACACGTCAACTTCGCTTCACTGAACGGCGCAAGGGAACGCACCTTTATCGTCGGCGGGTTTTCCAAGTCCTATGCTATGACCGGCTGGCGATTGGGATATGTCTGCGGTCCGAAGCATTTGATCCCGCAGCTTTACAAGATCCATCAGTATCTGATCATGTCCGCACCGACCATCGCGCAGGAAATCGGTATCGTCGCCATGCGTGAGTGTGAACCGGATGTGGAACGGATGCGGCAGGAATATGACCGCCGCCGCCGTTTGATCGTGGACGGACTGAACGCTATCGGCCTGTACACCTTCGAGCCCAAAGGCGCCTTTTATGCCTTCCCTTACATCAAAGACACCGGTCTGGACAGCACTACCTTTGCCGACCGTCTTTTGGATGAATGCAAGGTTGCCGTTATCCCGGGAATCGGTTTCGGCCAATGCGGAGAAGGCCATGTCCGCACTTCCTATGCGGTCAAATATGAAAACATCGAAGAAGCGCTGAACCGCATCAGTGATTTTGTCACAAAACTGAAGAAATAGTGTTCAGTGGTTAGTTGCCAGTGGCCAGTAGTAAGCTGAAGAGGGTGCGTGCACCCTCTTTTATTTTAAATGAGACTAATATGCAGAGAAGAGTTCAAGATATCGGCTGCAGATACTATATCCGGAAACACTCCGAACATCGACTACTAATCACTGACCACTGGATACTGGCCACTGATTACTGGCCACTGGATACCGGCCACTGGATACCGGCCACTGGATACCGGCCACTGATCACTGACCACTGATCATATCAAGCAGATTGCTGTTTTCGGTGATGCCGCCTTCAAGGGCTTTTTGGAGTCCCTTATCTCCCAGGATCAGTAATTGCCCATTCCGCATTTCCATCCGGATCACGCAGAAATTATCGATCATGGGAATGTCATCACGGCCGAGGATCTCGCTATAAATTTCCGTCATCATTTGATCCGCGTCATCTGCCGGTCCCACCTCAGCAACCTTTTCACCAAAAAGGATCCCCGCGGTAGACATGATCTTCAAGGTATCCGGCACACTCAGGATCACATCCGCGGCATATCCGCCGCTGCCCTCGTTATAAACTGACTCGATCGATTTCAGCTTCAGTTCCCGGTAAACCGTTTCACCCAAAATTGTCCCGGGCTGCCTCAGCGTTCCGCGTGTCTCTTCGGTCATCAGCTTTCTGGCCCCGTCAAGATCACCCGCGGCAATTTTCTCCATAAAATTATTCAAAAGTGAAACGATTTCGCTCTGCGATGGTCCGAGATTGGAGCGGTAAAAATATGCCCCAAGAACTACAGCCAGAACCAGTCCGGCAGCAATGAAGATTATCATTATGCGGTTTTTTGCCATCAATTCTCCGCGAAGGCTTCCTGCCAGGTGCAGGTATCAAAAATCATGCCAAGAAAAGCAGCCCGCTCCGTTTCATCCAGGAAACGCGGCTGAGAGTAATTTTCAAGAATGATGGTCTCCAGCTGATTGCCGAGATAGCGTCCGTCATAAAAATAATGCCGGTCAAAGAATGATGTCCGTTCCACATCCGACATCTGATCGAAGAGCAGATTGCCGAGACCGTAATGGATAAAGGTATCCCCGATAAAGGTCATTCCCTGCGGGATATGTGCCTGAGAACCGCTGATGATCACCGGTGCGGCTTCCCGGGCAATTTTCAGGAAATCATGGCTCTGTACCGGAGGAACATCATACCAGGTGTACTCCAGATGCTGGAATGTCACGACCGGCAGCCATCCCTTTTCCTTCAGTTTGAGGATCGTCTCCTCCATCTTTGGCAGGTCACAGGTGGCCGCACCCGGATGAGTATCCGTCGCCCAGACACCGTCAGGTCCGATAGCATTGCAGCCGAGAAAAGCGATTTTGTTGCCGTTGTGAACAATATACAAAGGCGCCTGCGCTTCCTTCTGCGTCAATCCGCCGCCATAAACCTTCAAGCCGGCATTTTCATAAAGATCCAGTGAATAGAGGAAAGGATCAAACCCCCAGTCGACGTTATGGTTGCCTGTCAATTCGATCACATCCGCACCGACTGCTTCCAACAGTGCAAAATATGAGGGATCGGAGCAGAAGCGTGCTTCCCGCCGCAGCGGATTCCCGGGCGGACAGTCCGGTGTGAAGGATGCCTCATTGCAGATATGGGTGATATCAGAGGCGGAAAGAGTCTCCGCAATGTTTTCTACAGGCACCAGAAGGCCATCGGTTTCGATATGATAGGCCAGATAGCGCGACATGGCAGTCGTTCCGGTGAGCGTCAGTGTGGTGAGTTTCTCCCGGTCATAATTGGAGGCTTTTCCATTGGGAAGTTCCACGCTGAGCGCATAATTTTTCGGATCGAAATCAAGCGAAAAAGGAGAAATCCCGTCCACTTTCATCACCTTCCAGCGCGGCTCCAGCTCCTCAAAGGGAACGACAGCCCATGCGGTATCATTATCCCATGCCGTCTTCAAAAGGGCATCAGCATCCATGACCTGTATATCCGTCTTTCCGGAAGGTTCTCCGAACAGTTCTGTCAGGTCTTCCAGTGTCTCCTCCGTCACCAGAAGCGTGTGAAATGGAACGCCGTATTGAAACCCTTTCCAGAACCGTTCCATCTGCCGCATCGTGATTCCGTCGGTCACGGTAGGGTAAGGAGCTGTCAAGGCCAGTACCTTTTCAGCCGCATGACAAATATCAAAAACAGAGAACAGGGAGACCAGCATAAGGAACCCTGCCAAATACAATGATTTCATAGATTTATTCGTAAACATAGCCCTAATTATAGCAGGTTCTCTGATGTATGTAAAATGATGATATGAACAGACATATTTTTCAACCGAAAAACATGCTCCTTCAAAATTATATGGTATAAAATACGTGGCTCCTGAAAAGGGCCCGACAGTTCATTTGTACCTTCCTGTCGTAAAGCAAAACCGGGACTGAACCCGGCGATCTTTTAATAAAGACCGCCTTTTTCTTTCCGGCTCTGCTTTCGCAGAGTCTTTTCTTTAAGGTTGTATTTTGATAATGAAAGAAAAAAAACAAGTAACTCAAATCTTTATGATCATCTCAGTCATTTATGTGACCTGCCTGCTGCTTTCCAACCTCATCGCCGGGAAAATGTGGGCAGTGACCGGGAGCATCACCCTTCCGGCAGCTGTGATCCTGTTCCCGATCACCTATATCTTCGGTGACATCTTTACCGAGGTATATGGATTCAAAAAGGCCCGTATCATCATCTGGCTGGGCTTTGGCTGCAGCTTTTTCGCTGTTGCCGTTTACCTGCTCACCATCGCACTGCCGCATCCCGGTTTCTGGGAAGGGCAGGAGGCCTACCGCACCGTTCTGGGAACCACACCCCGCGTGGCACTGGCTTCCTTTGTCGGGTATCTTTTCGGTGAATTCTCCAATTCCGTTGTTCTCTCCAAACTCAAGATTGCCACCGGCGGAAAAAAGCTTTGGATCCGTACGATCCTCTCCACCCTGGTCGGTGAAGGGCTGGACTCCATCATCTTCGTCACCATCTCCTTCTGGGGAACCATGGACAACGCCACAGTGCTGCAGATGATCCTTTACCAATATCTGTTCAAGGTTTGCTATGAAGCCCTCTTCACCCCGGTTACCTATGCTGTGGTGAACTGGCTCAAACGCAAGGAAGGCATTGACGTTTACGATCACGGCGTAAAATACAAAATCGTAGCCGATTAGTGGGACTCGGAGACGGGTCCGCTGTCTCCTCACAGGAGCGATAACAGTTGCCAGTTGTCAGCTGCCAGCAGGAACAGGCAGCTGACACGTGCAAAGATTTTTGACTCATTTGAGAATTTGATACTTCGATAGGGAGATTTATAAAAGTGAGAGAAAAAGAAGACCTGACGCTGCTTGGCAGTGCAAAAACCAAATATCCGAGCGATTACGCGCCGGAAATGCTGGAACGCTTTTCCAACAAGCATCCGGGAAATGATTACTTCGTGAAATTCAACTGTCCGGAATTCACCAGTCTGTGCCCGATCACCGGTCAGCCTGATTTCGCCACGATCTATATTTCTTATGTGCCGGATGAATATCTGGTGGAGAGCAAATCCCTGAAGCTTTATCTTTATTCCTTCCGGAATCATGGCGATTTTCATGAGGATGTGGTGAACGTCATCATGAAGGATCTGATCAAGCTGATGGAGCCGAAGTATATCGAGGTCTGGGGAAAATTCACACCCCGCGGCGGACTTTCGATCGATCCCTATTGCAATTACGGCAAACCCGGCACCCGCTGGGAGGAAGCCGCCTGGCAGCGCCTGAGCCAGCACGATCTTTATCCCGAAAAGGTAGATAACCGCTGATCATCGGAGACTGGCACCTTCGGGTGCCAGTTTCCATGCGTAAGCAGATTCTAAATAATTACTCTTGAAAATTGAAATCGAAGGAACCGCTGGTTTTATTGATATAGCGGGGATAGTAGAGCATGATCACCACGTCCGGGTCATAGGACTCGATCAGCTCCGGTGTGATGTTGCTGACTGATCCATTGTAGAAGGTGTTCACTTCGGAAAACTGCATGATCAGATATGGATTGACCGCTTTGGCGAAGGAATCCGTGATCATCATGATCTTCACATCATTCCGGCTGTCCAAATTCTTATAATGCCCGAGATAGTTCGGTCCGCCCAAAACAGAGTCGTAAGTGTACCGGGAAGTCAGGTCCCGTTCTTCCAGAAAATCAGTGATAAAGAAATAATCATGGATCGTCCCGGTCACGCCGTAGGGATCCTCCACCGTTACATCAAAATCAGGATCGATGAGCGTAAAATCATCGATACCGGCATAATAAACGCCTGTCCGCTGCCCGCGTGAGCCAAGATGCCAGCTGTTATATTTCGTGACCGTATAATTACTCAAATCAGCCACCCGCGGATCGATCTCACAGCCGGTCTTTTCCGCGATATAGTTCTCCAGATAGCGGTACGCATAAAACCCCGCTTCCGTGGTCCAGTGATGGTCGGTCTTATACATCATGCTGTAATGGTCGATCCCATCCGCGGTCATCATCTCCCGCAGGTCAAAGGTATCGATCCCGGCTTCCTTCAGTCCCATGACCAGACGGTCAATATTGTCATTGCTGTGATCTTCCACCCCAACCGGCAATCCCGGGTCAGATTTGGAGACAGTAGAGGGTGGAGAGACATAAAGAAGCGCCGTACCTCTGTTTTTCAGGTAGGTATCGAATTCCCGTGTCCTGTTCACATAATTCCCGATATTTTCATCCGGGCAGCGGTCCAGAACCTCCGTCAGATAGCCGTTATCCAATTTAACGACACCGTTCATCTCCCGCTGACCCAAAAGCTTCCGCACGGCGCCATTCAGGTTGACGAAGGAAAATTTCTGAAAAAAGGTGCTGGAAATATCCGTCTCAAACTTGTTCCCCAGTTCATTCGTCCATTCGTTGTTGACGATCTCGTCGTTGATATAGTAATTCGTAAGCCCGGCAAAGCTGAGGATGCCGAGTCCAAATACCAGGATCAGGAATATTACTGTAAAGAGAAATGCCGTTTTTTTCTTACTCATCTTCATCTTTCACTCCTAAAAATTGAAATAGATGAAAGGATTGTGAGCACCGAGGATCAGGAACGAGACCGCCCACAGAAAAACAATCCCATACAAAACCGGCTGCAGGATGTTCTGGATCGCGGCGGCTTTTGAGTTCCCGAGCCTGCGCTCCAATATTCTCATAACCGGCGTGGAGAAAAGAATACCGAGGAAAACGTAAATACCATATTCCCGCAGATAAGACTGCATCGCTGCATCCCAGCTGAACTGATGCACATATACGCCCAGCATGGAAAGGCAATAGCGCAGTCCGCTCTTCAGAGACGGCGAATTGAACATCACCCAGCCCCAGTTCACACACAAAAGCGTGACGATCTGCCAGAAGATCTTCAGGATGCGGCTTTTCCGCTCCGAAGGCTTGAGCAGATACTTTTCCACCACAAGCAGAACGAAATAACCCAGGCCCCAGAAGATAAAGGTGAAATTCGCCCCATGCCAGATGCCCGTCAGCAGCCAGACCACCAGCATATTGCGGATGTTTTTGATCACAGAGACCCGGGAACCGCCCAGCGGGATATACACATAATCCCGGAACCACTGGCTCAGGGAAATATGCCACCGCCGCCAGAATTCCGTCACCGTTCGGGAGATATAGGGATAATTGAAGTTCTCGGCAAAGGTAAAACCGAACATCTTCCCCAATCCAATCGCCATATCCGAGTATCCGGAAAAGTCATAGAAGATCTGGAGACTGTAGCAGATCGAACCCAGCCACAAAACCAACGGATTCATCGTCGTGAACGGCATCCCGAACACCTCTTCCGCCACAACTGCCAGATTGTTCGCCAAAATCACCTTTTTGCAGAACCCAAGAAGAAAGCGCTTGACCCCTTCCCCGAAGATCACGACATCCGTACGGCGGTTTGAGATCTGCTCCTCGATATCGTGATAGCGCACGATCGGACCGGCAATGAGCTGCGGAAAGAAGCTGATATAAAGCGCCACGTACAGCGGATTTTTCTGCACCGCTACCGTTTTCCGGTAAACATCAATGACGTATGAGAGCGCCTGGAAGGTGAAGAAGGATATCCCGATCGGCAGGGTCACCGGCACCGTGTGAAAGGTGGTTCCAAACAGACTGTTTGTAATGGAAATACCGAAGTTGAGATATTTGTAGAAAAAGAGGATGCCGACATTGAGCACAACATCAAGGATCATCAGCCCTTTGGCATGGTTTCGGTGACGGTCGATCAGCAGCGCAAGCCCATAATTTAAAGCAATAGAACCGGCCATGATGAATACAAATTTCGGCTCACCGTAAGCATAAAAACACAAACTCGCCGCCAGAAGAATGTAATTCCGGTATTTCTCCTTCGCAAGGTAATAAAGCAGCAGGACAACAGGCAGAAAGTAAAATGTGAAGATCAGACTCGAAAAAACCATCTTCCCCCAAAGGTGAGGTTCATATCACCGTATCAAAATACTTTTCGTAATTATTCAGGACGAAGCACTTGGGGACTGGCACCGAGTGTTGCGAAGCCAACATGAGCGTGCCTGTCCTCATGTGCGCCTTTGGTCTCTGAATAATTACAAGCTTTCCTAATTTTACCGTATAACACTCTTTTATGAAGGATATTCATCTTCCGGATTCAATCTGACCACTGACAACTGACCACTGACAACTGAATCCGGTCCACTGAACACTCATTTTTGAAGTATACTTACGATATATGAAACCGAAAACAAAACTCATGAAAATTCTGCCGCTGGCACTTCTGGCTGTTCTGCTGTACATCCTCTGCAGCCAATTCTCCTATTATGCGGACGACTGGTTCTGGGGAACGGACAGCCGCTTCAGCACCTTTTTCGACAGCTTTTCCAATCCGGACAATCCTTTTCATTTCTACAATAACGGACGCTATTTCGGCAATGGCCTCGGTTTCATCACAGCCAATCACCGCCTGATCCGCAATCTTATCATGACAATGGTGTTGTGGACGATCATCACCGTCACAGCCAAGATCAGTTTGATGACTGCTGAAACGGACAATTCTGATTCAACATTCCAAAATCTTATGGTTTTTCTTTGCGGAACCATTCTGCTGCTCTGCCCTAAAGAGCTCTTCCGGGAATCCATTAGCTGGAGTGTCGCTTTCATGAACTATGTGGTTCCCTCTGCGCTTTACCTTATCAGCCTGAAAATGATCTTTGGGCAGAAAGAAGGTGCAAAGACCAATGTTCTGTTTTTCTTTCTTCCGATCCTCTCAGCCTTTTTTATCGAGAACCTGACGATCGGGAACCTTCTTTTTATCGGATCATGGATCCTTTATAAATTGATCCGCAGACGAAAACCTTTTATCAACGAATGGCTATATGCTGCCGGGTCTCTGATTGGACTGGTCCTGATGTTTTCCGATGACGGTTATCGGGAGATCCTTCAGGGGAACCCGGAGCAAACCTACTGGGGAGCGGAAACGGGCTCTTTGATGTCAATGGTCGGAACTGCTCTCACTGCATTTCGGAATTTCATTGCCAATGCCACCGTCGGCTGGATGGTCCTGCTGACAGCTTTCGGCGCGCTCAGCTTTATGACCGTTTACTTGCTGATGCGGAAAAGGAATGGAAAGAAAAACAATACCGCATTGCTGCTGCTCACGCTGATGGATGTGCTCATCGCGGTTTACTATATATTGCGGAAAATGTCTCCATCCTGGGAAGCATTACTGGGATATACCCGGACTATGGAGGCAGTACTGGCAGCCCTTTTTCTGCTCGCACAGCCTGTCATCATTCTCCTGCTTCCCTGCCCGGAACAGCAGAAGGAAAAGCTTGTATTCAGCTGGCTGTACGCGGCCTTTATAACAGCACCGCTGACGGTTGCGGAACCGCTGTCGCTGCGTGTGTTTTTCCCGACATACGTCTTTTTGATGCTGCTGTACAGTCAGATCGCCTGTATCAACCTTAAAGAAATCTGCGACACCGTTTCTGCCCATGCAGGCCGCAGGCTCCTCCCGTACGTAATAGGAATCTTCCTGATCGGCTGGGGATATCTCTTCAGCGTTTACGCCGTTATCGCTCATTACGAGCAGGAACGCATCAAATATGTGCGCTATCAGGAAGCTCTTGGATACTATGACACGGATTTTCCCACACTGCCTTACGCGGACTATGTCATCGTTTCTTATCCCTGGGAAAGGACCTGGCAGGAGCGCTATAAAAAGTTCTTCGACCTCAATCTGGATATGAACTTCAACATCATCTCCTTTGAGGAATGGAAGAAAAACCTGTAACTGGCAGATGAGAGATCAGAGAAAAGAGTTCAGTTATGGCAAAGCAGCATTACAAATATTTCTGCAACCGGGAATGTGAATATTTTCCCTGCCATCCGGGTGCGGACCCGAACCGCTTCAACTGTCTGTTCTGCTACTGCCCGCTTTACGCGCTGGGTGAGCGCTGCGGCGGGAACTTCAGCTATACTGACAAGGGCATCAAGGACTGTACGAACTGTCTGGTTCCCCATGACCCGGATAATTATGACCTGATCATCAGCCGTTTTTCGGAAATCGCGGAACTGGTAAAAAAAACATCAGAGTCGTGAAAGAAACTACCAATTTTCACAAAGATTGAAAAAGTTTGATACAATTAGATTATGAGAAAATTACGGTCCCGGAAACCGGGAGTAAACCGCTTTTCCCAGAGGAGAAATGTAATGGAAAATATTAAAGGTACCAAGACTGAAGCCAATCTCCAGACCGCGTTCGCCGGAGAATCTCAGGCTCGGAATAAATATACATATTTTGCTTCCAAGGCCAAGAAGGAAGGTTACAACCAGATCGCTGCCATTTTCGAAGAAACAGCAGCCAACGAAAAGGAACATGCCAAGATTTGGTTCAAACTGCTGAACGGTGGTGAAATCCCCGATACGATTGCCAACCTGGAAGCTGCAGCTGCCGGTGAAAACTACGAATGGACCGACATGTATGCCGGTTTTGCCGCCACCGCCCGTGAAGAAGGCTTCCCGCGGATCGCTGCCCTGTTCGAAATGGTCGGCAAGATCGAAAAAGAACACGAAGCCCGCTACCTGAAACTGCTCGAAAACGTCAAGGAAGGCCTCGTCTTCTCCCGTGACGGAGACATGATCTGGCAGTGCGCCAACTGCGGCCACATCGTTGTCGGCAAAAAGGCCCCGGAAGTCTGCCCGGTCTGCAATCATCCGCAGTCCTATTTCCAGATCAAGGCTGAAAATTACTAATCTCAGTCTGATAAGTGAGCAATTGTGAGGACGGGTCACCGCCCTCACTTTTTTTAATTTTTCTTTGCAGAAACTGCGGCAGATATTACAATAACGTTAATTCGGAACATTTTATATGGCAGAGAGAAATATCAAAACATTAACCAGGAAACGAAAAATCACTTTCGCCTTTGCGGCAATTCTGCTGCTGAGCGTCTTGTTTTCCGTCTGCTATATTGCGCTGGAAGCGGAGCACGATTGCAGTGGGGATGAATGTCCGGTATGTGTTTTCCTTGCCCTCTGTGAGCAAAATATCCGGGAATACAGGTTTGCCGTTCTTCTTTTGGCTCTATTCTTCCTGATAACACCCGCGATTCCGCTTATTCATCAAAGCGGCGCTCAATGTTTCCGAATAGAAACACCCGTTTCGCTAAAGGTACAGCTGAATAATTAGACCTCCATCTGTTCAGGACAATACTTGCGCCGCACGACATCTGTGCGCCGCAAACGATCAAAGAACAATTACTGGAGGTTATATGAAAATTTTTAAATCTGTCATTTTCACCGTTCTTAAGGTTTTCTTTCTTCTTTCATCTGCATCAACATCCCAGGCAGCTGACACCCTGCAGATCATTACAACCATCTTCCCGGAATACGACTGGGTACAGAACATTCTCGGTGACAATCCGGCTGAGATTGAAGTTATGCAGCTGCTCGACAATGGCGTTGATCTTCACAGCTATCAGCCGACCGCCGACGATATTCTGAAACTATCCGGCTGTGGCATTGCGCAGACGATCGTTCAAAACACGGATTCAAAGGATCTGCAGATCCTGACGATGGATTCCATGCAGTCCACAACTTCGAAAGACAGCACCAACGGAACGACTTATCTTTCGATCATGGAAAAGAATCTTGAGGTTCTGAAAGAAGCATTGCAATAACCTTTCATGCCAGAGCACACGAGGACAGCTTTCTCGGAGCCGCGAAGCTGACTCTTGAGAACTGTCCTCTGTGATGCGTCACAATGCGCCGGACAGCAGTTTTAAACGAATAACTTTAGAGGAGGTTTAAAGAATGAAAAAAATCTTATATACGATCACATGTCTCGTATTTGCCGCAAGTTTAGCTGCCTGCGGAGGGAACACAACAAAATCTACAGGTGTCGTCAATCAACAACCCGGTGTGGCAGACGTGCTGCAGCAGGGAATGGTTGCTGCCGACCAAAAGGCTGCTTCTGAAAACGCTTCTCCGGAAACGCAAATTTTTCCCACAGCCACGATGCTTCCTCCTACCCCGGAAGTTGCCCTGGAGGATATCGAAGCATCCAATGAAGCGGAAGGGATCGACATCGACCTCACAAAACTTTCCAGCACCATGGTTTATGCAGAGGTATTTTCCATGATGACGAATGCAAAGGAATATGTCGGGAAGACGATCCGCATGCGGGGATTTTTTTCCTACTATCACAACAAACCGACCGACACCTATTATTTTGCCTGCCTCATCAAGGATGCAACGGCCTGCTGCGCGCAGGGAATTGAATTCGTTTTGGGTGGTGATTTACAGTTTCCCGAAGATTATCCGCGTCCCGGCGATGAGATCACCGTGACCGGCGTATTTGACTCCTATCTGGAAAATGAGTACACCTTCTACCATCTCACCAATGCGGTTTACACTGACTAATATCCGGGTATTGAAATTGTAGAGTATCATTTCAGTTTTTTTCGGAGAATAAATCCAGAAGTGGATAATCAGCCGTTGATTTGAGTTTCTACAAGCTTATTTTACGGAGTATAAACAGTACGCAGATTCCGGTGATCTTGTATGCGATAATAGTTTCGGTACTTAAAAATATAAAAAATCTCTAACGGCAATAGAAAATATGTTATAATATTATACTATGGCTGAAATTGACGAAACACTAAAGACGCCCAAGGAAACGAAGGCGAAAACAACGAAAAGTACATCTGCTGCAAAAAAAACAAGCACAAACTCTTCCGCAGCAAAAAAGACAACGGTAAAAAAGACCGCAAAACCGGCTAAGAAAACCGCGCAGAAAAAGACTGCTGTCTCTGCGGGATGGAAAGAAAAGAAAGCACAGATCCGGGATCGGGAAAAAGGTCCGAAGACTCTGGCTGAGCGTAAAGCGATCAGCGAAATGGGACCGATTCGCCGTTTTCTGGCAAAATACAACGGTCTTATCGATTTGCTTCTGGTACCGTTTTTTGCCTTTTCCCTGCTGTGCATTTATTCCATTGCCTCCGGAAATGACAAAGAGGCGGCTGTCTGGTGCGTGAACATGTCCAACAGGATCTTCGGAGCGATCTGTTTCCTCTTCTACGCCTGGGTCGTTGTCTTTTGCATCCGGTACTGGATGAAAAATATTAAACGCTTCCGGACGATGCATTACCGGCATTATTTTTATTTTCTCGGCCTTTATTTCTACGCGACGCTGATCCTTCAATACAATGCCAGGAAAACAGGACTTCCTCCGGAACAGGCCGGCGGGGTCATTGCCGAAGCGGTGGTCAACATGATCACCAATGTTCTCGGCAACAGCGGAATGCTGATCCTGCTGATCTTTATGGCCGTCTTTTTCATCTGGCAGGCCTGGCGGTTTATTGCCACACGGGAAAAGGCACAGGAGGACACAAATGAAGTTCCTGTGAAGGTCTATTGGGATATCCATACCGCCGATGAGGCTGAAGCGATGGAAGCGGAGAAACAGCAAGCGCAGGAGCTTACCTCGGATATTGAGGAAGATTTCCGTACGACGATGGGCTTGCTGACAGCCACGGAAACGAAAAAAGAGGAGAAGCCGAAGGTTCGGATCGATCCCGGAAAATCTCTGCGCAAGCTTCGTGAAACGCTGCAGGAAATTGCCCAGCCGATCCCGGATAAGGAGGCGATGATCCCGGAGGAAAAACCGGAAGCAGAAAATGTGGTTCAGAGAAAACCGGTAACCGCCGTCAATATGAAAAATGCGGACGAGGCCGCGAAAGCCTTTGTCAGCACACCCGTGCCTGAAAAGACCGAAAAACCTGTAAAAAAGACGAAAAAATCAACCTCCGTGCAGCTGCCGCTCCCACAGCCTGTCCCAGCGGAACCGGTGGAAGAAGAACTGCCTCCAGAACCGGTTTTTGAAGAGGAAGAGGATCATAACGGCAGCGGTCTGCTTTCCGCGCCTGCGGAACCGCCGAAGCCTGTGGTTAAGGAAGAGCCAAAGCCGGCTGTGCAGGTCAGGACCCGCAAGGTCGTGATCGATGAAGAAGCCGAAAAGGTGGAAACAACGCGTCTGGATTATTCCTTTGTGCCGACCATTCCTTCCGAAGAGAAAAAACTCACACCAAAGAATGAGGACAGTTCCGACCCCTGGATCCTGCCGGACGTTGAAACGATCCTGGATCCGGTAAAGCCCCATAAAGGGACCACGCCGGATGATTTGAAAAATCAGGTGGCGGCGATTGAACGGACGCTGGTCAATAATAATGTTCCCGCCTCTGTGGTGGATATCCAGTGCGGACCGACTTTCTCCCAGTTTGGGGTAGAGCCGGGCTTTATTGAGCAGCAGAACGGACGGAAGACCCGCGTCCGCATCAGCAAGATCGAATCGCTGAAAAAGGACCTGCTGCTGAGCCTTTCCGTCAAACAGCTCACGATTGAGGCACCGATTCCGGGAAAAACCTATGTGGGGATCCAGATCCAGAATAAATCCCGTGTTCCGGTGAGCCTTCGTGAGGTCATCGAAAGCGAACAATACCGCAATCGGAAATATGAGCTCGGGGTCGCGCTGGGGAAGGATATCAATGGTTCCTCCTATGGTGCGGACCTGACGCGTATGCCGCACCTGCTGATCGCCGGTGCCACCGGTTCCGGTAAATCTGTCTGTCTGAATGCCATTCTCGCCTGTCTGCTGCTGCATAACACGCCGGACCAGCTGAAATTGGTTTTGATCGACCCGAAGCACGTGGAACTTACCGGCTATAACGGGATCCCTCACCTGATCACGCCTGTCATCACTGAGGTCGAGCAGGTGGCGAATGTGCTGCAGTGGGTGCTGCGGGAGATGGACATGCGCAACCTGCACTTTATGGAAAACGGTGTGCGCAACATTCAGGAATACAACCGCAAGTTCCCGTCGAAAAAGCTGCCTTATATCGTGGTGGTGATCGATGAGCTGGCCAATCTGATGATGGAGGTCGGTGCGGAGATCGAAAACAGCATCGTCCGCCTTGCTCAGACTGCCCGTGCCATGGGGATCCATTTGATCGTGGCGACGCAGCGTCCTTCCCGGGACGTCATCACGGGGACCATCAAAGGGAACCTGCCGACAAGGATCGCCTTTGCGGTGGCTACCAGTACCGACTCCCGCGTGATCCTGGACCGCTCCGGTGCGGAGAACCTCTTCGGAAAGGGTGATATGTACTTCCTTTCCATTGAGGAAACCCAGCTGAAGCGGCTGCAGTGTGTGTATGTTTCGGATGATGAAATTGCCCGCATCGTGAGTTACTGGCAGAAGAAGCCGCGGATCGATACCATGCCCGAGGACCCGGACCTGGTGCATGTTCCCCAGCCGGTGACGGAGAAAGTGTTCCGCGAACCGGAAGTTTCTTCCATGGGAACACTCACCCAGCTGCCGCTTTTCAACGAACCCGCTCCGCAGCTGAAAAAGGATGGTGATGTGCTTTATCCGGAAGCAGTAAAAATGGTACAGCGTGCCGGACGTGCAAGCGCCAACATGCTGGTGAGCCGGCTGAGTATTGGGTACAGCCGCGCGAATAAATTGATGGCAAGGATGGAAGAGGAAGGCATCATCGGTCCGCCGAACCCCAACCCCGCCATTCCCCGGGAGATCCTTGATTACGGGGAATACGGGCCGGAAAATGATAGTGAATAGTGAATGGTGAAAAAATTTAGCACCTGATACCTATGATCACAAACAACCTTGGCTATTTTGAAATTGGAATTTACCGCCCGAAGCATTGGGAGAATGTCGGGACACTGTGGCGCAGTGCCTGGCAGCTCGGGGCAGCGGGGATCTTCACCATCGGCGGAGGGAAGGCTAAGCATCAAATCACCGATGTGCTGCGGGTCGACAAACGTATCCCGCTGCGCTGCTACGATGATTTTGATGCCTTTCTGGCAGCCCGTCCGCAGGGCGCGCAGCTGGTTGGCGTTGAAATGGGCGGAGAGCCGCTGAAGACCTTCGTCCACCCGGTGCGGGCCGTTTATCTGCTTGGTTCGGAAGTGGACGGACTGCCCCGCGAGGTGCTTGCGAAATGCCAGCATGTGGTGGAAATTGAATCCATCAATTACGCTTCTTTCAATGTCGCAGTTTCCGGTTCGCTGGTCATGTATCACCGCCTGATCAATCGGTAACATCCTGTATCTGGACGCTATCTGGACGCACATGGGGACAGGCACGCTTGTGTCGGCCGCACGACACAAGATGCCGGTCCCCATGTGCTTCGGCCGCACGACACAAGATGCCAGTCCCCATGTGCTTTGCGCTGCACGACACAAGATGCCAGTCCCCACGTGCTTTGTGCTGAGCAGATACTTTTCTCTTATATGTAACGCATTGAAACGTCTCTGTAGCTATATTAATTGGTATAAATGTTGCAATTTCCAATTAATAAAATTTTTTATTTAATTGCATAAGGAGAGTAAGAATGAGAAGCAATCAGCACTGCAATGTTTTAACTTACTTGTTTACCTTGCTCTGCCTGTTGCTGGTCAGCCTGCCGGCTGCCGCACAGGAAGAAGACTATGTCCCCTACCAACCGATCACAAAAATCGACCTTGGCGTCACGGACCTGCATCTTGCCGCCGGGGAAAGTTATACCTTCAATGTGACGTATGAACCGGCGGAAACGATTCTGACGACACTGATGTGGTATGTGACGGACGAAAGCGTTATCAGTATTGATCCGCTGACGAACACCGTGACCGCGCTTCAGGATGGCGAAGCCCGCATTTTTGCGGAAAGCATCGATGAGATTTCCTATGCGGTCTGCAATGTCACTGTGGGTGAGTCCGTCGGCAAAGACGCCTCTGTCATGAAATCCGGTGACAGCTATTTCGGACTGACGGAGAAGGAAATGCGGAAAATCACCGCGCCGACGCTCGTACGTTACCTGGATTTTGTCGCGGATTCCGCTTTAGATGAGGATGATTTTGGATTTCTTGCTGAGCGGTTTTATGACGTCCTGGCTATTGTCAAGTCCGGAACGGAAGATGCTGAAAGTCAGCGCGCGCAGGACCTGGGCCTGGAATCAGATCCGCTGCCGAATCTGCAGTCCATCACGCTGAGTGGCACCCTCGGTCAAGTTCTCAGTTTTGTCAAAGACAACAAAAACCTCGTTGAAATCACCGAGCTCGGCAACATCTTTATCGAAGATCCGGATATCACTCAGGATGAGGAAGAACTCACAGAAAAGACCGTGCAAAACCGCTTCAATCTGCAGGGAAACGCGGATAACCTTTCCAATATCACAAGACTGCATGGTTATGGATTAAAAGGTGCCGGACGTACGATCGCGATCATTGATACGGGATTTTCCCGCAATCATGAACAGTTTCTGGACAACTCCGGAAGAACGCGTTTTATCCGTGAGGCCTGTTTCTCCGGTTCATCGCAGTACGCAAAGTATACCTATAATACCGCCTGCAATAATAATGCAAAAGATAATGGAAACGGCGCTTCTTATCCTTCGAAAGCACTAAGATTGAAAGCATTTGATCATGGTAACCATGTAGCGGGAATTGCTGCCGGCCGGGATGGCGTGGCTCCCGAGGCAAAAATCGTCGCTGTCATGGCTTCCAGTGAAAAGCGCTGGACTTGCTCCGCGAAAGAACTCAAATATTACAGATGCAGATCCGGTTCAAACCAGTGCTGCTCTTCCACTTTTCTCAGTACAAACCAGGCGAAAGCGTTTGAATATCTGATCGAGCTTGCGAAAGGCGGGCTGAAGATCGATGCAGTCAACATGAGCTTTGGCGGCAACAAATCCAATGGCGAAGGTTATACAGGGACCTGTGACAGCACAGACAAATCGCGGAAGCGATATTTCGATCGACTGCTCGAAGCCGGAATGCTGCCGGTCGTTTCTGCCGGGAATTCCGGGTTCAACAATGCAGTTGGGGCTCCGGCTTGTCTTTCCAATGCCTATACTGTCGCGGCGCTTGCGGATTATAAGAATCCATATATTGCTTCTTATTCCAATTTTAACAAATCAAATATCGATATGTCCGCACCGGGAACAAAAATTTACTCCGCTGTAATTACCGGTACAAACTGCACTACCAGCAGAAATTGTTACGGGTATAAAAATGGGACGTCCATGGCGGCTCCAATGGTGACCGGATCGATTGCCCTGGTCAGAGAACTTTATCCGGGAATGTCCGCAGAGGAAGCAGGGATTTTTCTCAAGGAGATTTCCGCAAAGTCTGTGAGCAGACGGATGAGTGATAAAAATAAGGTGATCTATAAGTTCTCCTTCGCCAAATGGGTTCTGGATATGCGCAATGCGCTGACGAAATTCAGGATCTCTGACAGCGGCATCACCGCCAGCGGACAGCAGGTTTTTGTAAAATTCAACCAGATCAGATATGCGGATACCTATAAGATCAGAATTTCAGATATAACAACCAAATCGCAAAAAACAATCAATGCGAGGTTCCGCGTACTGAAAGCTACCAGCCTCACGGATCCGAGAACGATTGAAATTGATGGGAAGGGTAATTTCCAGGAAGGACATGTGTATCGGTTGGAGGTTACCCGTCTCGTTGGCGAGAAAAAGGATATCGTCGCAAAGACTGTGAAATATTTCCGTATCTTCCCCACGCCCAACACACTGACAGCCGGCTCCCGCAGCAATGCTGTTGACCTGAACCTGTATATGCCGCGGGGTGAATCCAAAAATCACGTCTTTTACCGAATTTATAACGCGGATACCAATCAGTTTGTGAAAAG
This sequence comes from uncultured Chloroflexota bacterium, assembly GCA_902791025.1. Classification (GTDB taxonomy): domain Bacteria; phylum Chloroflexota; class Anaerolineae; order Anaerolineales; family Anaerolineaceae; genus Flexilinea. Next base: position 57,917 of record CADATZ010000028.1, read on the forward strand.
TATTGAGGCGACTTACGATAACCGGGCTCAAACAGTGAAGGGACTGAATAATGGTCAGAAATATTATGTGACCGCTCAGTATTATCGGGACATTACCGTTTCGAAAAAGAGTGTGCGCGTATTTGGCGCTGAATCAAAACCCGTTTACTTTATGCCGATGAATGATACATTCAGCTGTAAATATGGTGTCGGTGCGGAAGAGACGCAGATCAGCTGCGGGAAAGATCCGGCTGCTGACGGGATCATGGTTATGTATCACTCACTGGACAGCGCAGATGTCAAAAACGGCTGCATTTCGAATAAGGGAGAATTCTACTGCAATATCAATGATTCTACCTTGATGCAATCAAATACGCAGTTCATCATTGTGAAATACAAACAGGATGATCGAGGCTGGCCCTGGTACAGTTCAAGTATTGTTCTCAATCGTCCGGCTCAGGATGTGACGGTTGACAAAGCGGAAAAGCCGCTGATCTACTTTGAGTCATCAAAAGCAGTGGTCTCCGTTTCGAATTCACAGGATTCTGCCGGCATCGTTGTCCTGCGCCGTGCTGAAGGGAATGACGGAATATTTTTCAATTCTTTCTGTGATAGTGGAAGGAGATCGTGCAGCAAAGAGCCGCTGCCGACGGGTAATTCATCTTTCCTGGTCATGCGATATAAAACTTCCGATGGTCAAAGATTTTTCTCATCTGGTGTGCTGACGACAAATCTCTGGACTGGTCGCTGATATGGAAGGGAGGAATACAAAATGAAACACTGGAATTCTAAATACATTTTACTGATTGTTTTGCTTGCCATGCTTATGGTTTTCGTCCCTGTCCTTGCTCAGGAAGAGGAAGGGGAAGATCCTGTAGAACCGGTCGATTACAAAGAAACCAAAACGCTCTATGTCCCGGATTCGCAGGGAAGCCCAACTGTCACAACGGATTATGTGTATGTGACCGGTGAGGAAGAGCCGGGTATCGATATGACCGCAGCTGACGGGCAGAGTGTTTCAGCCACGGTGAATGGCGAAGTCATTTCCTACTTTGGCGGCGCGAACATGTCGGTAACGAATGGCGGCAGTGCGGTTCTGAAGAGTGGATTTATCCGCGGCGGATATGGCCTCTGGGGTTTCCTGAATGGCGGCTCGCTGACTGCTGAAACGGACGACATTTTCGCTGAAAACGGCACTGCTCTTGATCTGACTCTTCTGGGAGCCAGTACTCTGAAGGTCACAGCAGGTGATATCTTTGCCGGTGCGTCCGGTGTAGCACTCATCACCGGTGTGAATGATGAAAACTATGATTCTGACCCAATCGATGATGATTGGCTTGACCCGGTGGATGAAGATTGGGGTGATATTTCCGAGGACGCCGGGTCCGGCGAAGATGATACACAGACCGGGCAGGATGATACAGAACAGCCCACAAGCGGAATTTCTCAGTCTGATATTTCTGTCAACAGCGTTGAAGCCATGCAGACCGGTGTGGATATTGACCTGGCCAACGCGAGCACTGTCACTATGATCTCAGAAGAAGGCGTTTTCTCAGAAGATAAGGGTGTTGAGATCGAACTCTCCGATGCAGGCGGCACTGTTTCTCTGGATACACCCATCATTGAAGCCGAGAATCAAGGTCTGGTGATCAATGCGGCGGCGGGAGATGTCACTGTTACAAGTAATGTTTATATCAGCGCTGATTCGATGGTGGAAATCGTCAACAACGGCGGTACCGTCAAGCTTGAAGGAAAACCTTATCTGGAAGGAAATTCAGGAATATACGTTGAAGCCACAGGCGGCAAGACGACCACAGAAACATCTGATATCAACGCACAAACCTACGGTATCCAGGTACTGACGCATGAATATGATGACAGTGATCCCTTTGAACCGGATGAAACTGAGTCCTCAGATTCCGGGGAAGAGAGCAGCTCTTCAGCGTCTGCCCCGACTGTGAACGTAACTGTCGATGGCGATATCACGGATAATATCGACTATACCATGCCCGAAGTCGATTGGGACGTTGATCCGGTGGATCCGGAACTGCCGGAAATCGAATCGGGAACCTTTGATGGAAGCTCCTCTGTGCAAAAGTCCGAAGAGGATTCCGAAAGCGCGGATTCCGTGGGTATTCTCGTCAATGCCGAAAAAGAAAGCAAAATCTCCATCGACGTCACCGGCGGTATCAGCATGTCCTATGGCAATGAGATCGAAGCTTTTGATAATTCACAGGTCAGCGTATCTGTCGGAGATCTTGTCACCACAGCTTACGGCAACCGTCTTGCAGCCTACGACGGTTCACAGGTGGAATTTATCTTCAAAGATGAAATTAACGCCGGCGGCAATGCCCTTGACCTGATCGCGGATAACGGCGAAATGGTCGTGAATGTAAATGGAGCCATCACAACCGAAAGCACCGCTGATGGTGATTCGGAAACCTCAGGCATTACCGCTTATTCCACAAATGACGGCAAAATGGAGGTCACTGTCGGGAAGGGAATAACCGTGAATGGCAAAGAAAACAGTGCCGGTGCCGCGATCATTGATGAGGGGGCGACATCACTGACATCACTGAAGGTCAGCTCACGTGAAGCTGAGGAAGGCATTAAGGTCACCGGTTCGTCATCCGTCGGCATTTCTGTGATCAGTACGGGAACGACAAACGTTGAAGTTTACGGCGATGTCACCGGTGCCGCCAAAGGTCTGGTGGTCAATGATGACCCGATGATCAGCGAGGAAGGACTTGACATTACTACTGCAAAGATGGACATTCTCGTTTCCGGAACGATTTCCGGAAGTAATCAGAGTTTCATCGTAGGGAAGGATGTGACTTCCAATCAGCTTAGCCTGACCACCTGGAAGATCGCTCTGAACGGTGATACAAAAGCCGCGAAAGACAGTGCCGGAAACGCAAATGACGACGTTGAAAAGAATATCAAATACATTATCAAAATCGATCCGAAATTCACGGACCAACTCGAAGCCGTAAAGGAAGACGGTACTGTTCTTGAACAGTCACACGATTATTATCCGGTGGCACTGCTTGGTGAAAAGATCTATGTCCGCGCCAAAGACAGATCTGAACTGACAGAAGTGTATAACGGCAAAGAAAAACAGACCTTGCTGGAAAAAGATGATAACGGATTTTATCTTGTGATTCCCGCCGGTGGGGCTGTC